>NZ_CP154630.1:2261071-2886428 GCF_039555535.1 Stenotrophomonas maltophilia
CGCCAGTCCAGTGCCAGCGATCCCAGTTGAACCTTCTTGCTCTGCTTGCCAACGGCGCCGTCGCCATCACGCCAGGCGCCGTTGAAGCGGATGCCGAACTGCTTGCCTGCGCCGAGGCGACGGCCCATGTCCACGTGGGCGCCGAACTGCGCATCGGAGGCGAAGTTGGTGCTGACCCGCAGCAGCGGCTGCTCGCCAGCGCGCTTCGGCACCAGGTTCACCGCGCCGCCCACCGAGCCGCCCGGTGGCATGCCGTTGAGCAGCGCGGACGGCCCCTTCAGCACTTCGATGCGCTCGAACATCTCCGGCGAGGTGCGGTAGTAGGGCGCCATGCCGCTGAGGCCGTTGAAGGTGGTGTCGCTGGTGTTGGAGGCAAAGCCACGGATGGCATAGTTCTCGCTCCACGCGCCGGTGACGCCGTTGCTGAACACCGTCGGGTCGGTGGCGGCGATGACGTCGGTGAGGTCCTTGGCCTGGCGATCACGGATGAACGACTCGGTGTAGCTGACCGTGCTGAACGGCGTGTCCATGAAGTCCTTGTCGCCCAGCAGGCCAACACGACCGCCGCCCGCCACCTGTCCTCCGGCATAGTCGGCGGTGGCCCGTCGCTGTTCCTGCACCTGCACCGAGGGCAGGGTGGACGGCGCGGAGTCGGCCAGCGCGGCAAACGAGGCCAGCAGCCCCAGCGCGAGGGTCGAAACGCGATAGCGCCGGGCCAGGCCGGGCGGCTGCATCGGCAGCCGGGTAGTTGCCACGGCCGGACGGATGGGCGAAGAGGGGAGGTCAAACACGGTCATGCCAGATTCCTGTGAATCGCAGGTGCGAACGCGCCTGGCGCGTTGCCAACGGCAAGCACGCGGGAGGGCGCAGCGCAGGGTTGTCGGCTGGGTGGGGACCTGGCGGGAAGTGAGCCACGGGCTCGATTCCGGATGGCGGCGGGGTGCGGCCCAGACGCATTCCGAATTAGTTGAGTAAAATAAACTAAATCATATGAAGCGGACAAGAGGGTCCTTTTACTGGCACCCTCGCGACGGTATGAGCATGCAACCCGAGATCCCGGCGCCGGCCCGTGGCCGCCCGCCCACCATCACTCCCGAGCGTCTGGCTGACATCGGCATCAAGCTGGGCCTGCCGAACCTGACCATGGCCAACGTGGCCGCCGAGCTGGCGGTGACCCAGGCCGCGCTCTACAAGCGTGTGGCCAACCTGGAGGCCTTGAAGCGGCTGGTGGCCGATACGGTGTTCCAGCGCTGGCAGATTCCGCGCGCGTCGGTCGAGGCGCCGGGTGGGCTACAGGGCTACCTGATGGTCTTCGTGGAATCGCTGTGCGAGGTGGTGAAAGCGCACCCTGGATTGCCGCCCTACCTGTTGCGGCGCTCGGTGGCGACCACGCCGATGCTGGAAAAGATCGCCTCGCACCAGGCCCATGTGGCCGAAGTATTCGGCCTGCCGTTGGACAAGGCGCGCTGGGTGCTGGCCACGATTGCGTTCTACTGCATTGCCGGTGCGGACACGGTGTATGGGCTGGTGGATGACGAGGCCGAAGCGTTGACCGGGCGGCGCGTGCAGGACGAGGAAGTGATTGCCGAGTTCAGGCAGGGCATGCGTGCGCTGGTGATCGGCTCGCTGGACGTACTCGGCGTCCGGTAGATCCACGCCATGCGTGGATACCGGCACACGGTCCGTCAGGGCCCCATCCACGCATGGCGCGGATCTACAATGCGGCCATGCCTGCCACGCCCACCCTCGATGATCTGCGCCGCCACGCGGTGGCGCGCACGCTGTTCAAACCCACCACGCTGTTGGCCGCGATCCGGCGCCTGGGTTTCGTGCAGGCCGACCCGATCCGCGCACCGGCACGGGCACAGGACCTGACCCTGCGCCACCGGGTGAAGGACTACCGTGCAGGCGATCTTGAGCGGCGCTATGCGCGACTGCCGGTGGAAGAGGACTGCCTGGTGAACTACGGCTTCCTGCCGCGCGAGCATCTGGCGCTGATGCACCCGCGCGTGTCCAAGCGCGAGTGGGACGCCGAGACCCATCGTCGTGCGGCCGACGTGCTGGCGTTCGTGCGCGAGCGCGGCAGCGTGCACCCGCGTGAGGTTGACCAGGCGTTTGCGCATGGGCGGGTGACCAACTACTGGGGCGGCACCAGCAATGCCAGTACGCATCTGCTGGATGGCATGCACTACCGTGGCCTGCTGCGCGTGCAGCGGCGCGACAGTGGCACCCGCATCTATGCAGTGGCCGAGCATGCCGAGCTGGATGCCAGCGAACAAGCGCAGGTCGAACGCGCGGCCGCCCTGATCGACCTGGTGGTGCGCAAGTACGCGCCGCTGCCCTCGGCCAGCCTGACCTATCTGGTGCGGCTGCTGGGCTACGGTGCACCGCATCTGGCCGAACAGAGCCGGCAGGCGCTGAAGCTGGCCAAGCAACAGCTGGCCAGCTGCACGCTGGATGGAACGACCTGGTACTGGCCAGCCAACGAGAACCCGCGATCGCGCCGACACGCACCGGACGAGCAGGTGCGCCTGCTGGCACCGTTCGACCCGGTGGTGTGGGACCGCCGCCGCTTCGAGCTGCTATGGGGCTGGGTCTACAAGTTCGAAGCCTACACACCCGCACCGAAGCGCCAGTACGGCTACTACGCATTGCCAGTGCTATGGCACGACCAGGTGGTGGGCTGGGCCAACGTCAGCATGCGTGACGGTGAGCTGGCATCCAGCGTGGGCTATGCCGGCAAGTCGCTGGCCCGTGACAAGGTGTTTCGTGGCGCGTTGGACGAAGAACTGCAACGCATGGCCGCTTTTCTGTAGAGCCGAGCCATGCTCGGCTGCGCGTTGCGCTGAGCTGCGTTTCGGTATCCATGAGACCCACCTATTGCGCGCGGGGCGCACGAATGGCAGCCGAGCATGGGCTCGGCTCTACAAGGCGATGATCGAGGCGGACCCTTGAGCAATCTCAACGCCGCGCATGTACCGGCCAGCGGATCTCGAATGAACTGCCGCCACGTTCGGTAGCCCGGCACCGCGCGGTTCCGTGATGGGCCACGGCAATCGCACGCACGACCGCCAGGCCGAGCCCGGAACCGCCGCTCTGCCGCGAGCGCGAGACATCGGTGCGCTGGAAGGCCTCGAAAATGCTGTCGCGCAGTTCGTCCGGCACGCCAGGCCCCCCATCTTCCACGGCCACCGTGCAATGCCCCTCGGCGAGGGTGACGCGTACCCGCAGCGGGCAGGGGATGGCATGGCGTCGTGCATTTTCCAGCAGCGCCAGCACCGCCTGGCGGATGCGGGCCGGATCGCAGTCCGCCAGCGACGGCCGCGCGTCCAGGCTCACCGAGAAGCCACTTTCGGCCAGCGCCTCGGACATCGCCTCCACCACCGCAGCCACCTGCACGCTGACGTCGCTGCGTTGCAGGCGCAGGTCGAGATGGCCGCTCTCGGCCAGGCTGACCACGCGCAGGTCCTCGATGATGCGGGTGAGGCCCTCCAGCTGGGTGAGCATGCTGTTGAACTGTTCGGGCCCCGGCTCGAACACGCCTTCGGCGATACCCTGCAGGCGGCCGCGCAGGATGGTCATCGGCGTGCGCAGTTCATGTGCGATCGCCGCGTTCCAGAACACCCGGTTCTCCGACATGCGGTTGAGCCGCTCTGCCATGGAATTGAAATCGCTGACCAGGGTGGCCGCTTCGGTCATCGAGGTGTCACCGCCGCGCGCGCGGGCCTCCAGATCGCCACTGGCGACCCGGCGCAGGCTCTCGGCCACCGAGTTCAACGGGGTGATGATGCGCCGGGTGAGGCGCGAGGCGACCAGCGTGGCGAAGATGACGACCACGGTGGCGGTCAGGCCGATCCACAACCACTCCAGCCCGGACGGCATGATCGTTTCCGGCTCGTCATACCAGCGCGGATAGAACACCTCCATCAAATAGTAGAACAGGTAGAAGCCGCTGATCGACAGCACCGTCGAGCACAGCGAGGCGACCGTGATGGACAGCGTGATCTGGCGGCCGATGCTCTTGCCTTTGGGGTTCATCATTCAGTCCAGGAAACGATAGCCAACACCACGGATGGTGGCGGGAATGCCGATCACGCCGACGTCTTCCAGCTTTCGACGCAGCTTGCTGACATGGCTGTCGACGGTGCGCTCCTGCGCATCGCCTTCGGGCAGGCAGGCATGCAGCAGGTCAACGCGTGCATGCACCTGGCGTGGGGCGCGGGCCATGTGCACCAGCAGGCGGAACTCGGTGAGGGTGAAGTTCAGTGCATGAACCTGCTCGCCAAGGCGCACCGTCACCTCGTGGCTGCGCAGATCGATCTCGAACGGCCCCTGGCGGATCAGCCCGCTGGGTTCTTCGACCACGGTACGGGCGCTGCGGCGCAGTACAGCCTGGATGCGTGCCACGATCTCGGCCGGGTTGAATGGCTTGGCCACGTAGTCGTCGGCACCCACGCGCAGGCCGGTCAGCTTGTCCACGTCCTGGTCGAGCGCGGTGAGCATGATCACCGGCGTGTTGCCGCGCCGGCGCAGTTCGCTCAGCACCTGCCAGCCGTCCAGCTTGGGCATCTGCACATCCAACAGCACCAGGTCGGGGCGCAGCTGGCGGTGGCTGGCGAGGGCGGCCTCGCCGTCGGCAGCGCGGGTGCTGCGCAGTCCTGAACGAGCCAGGTAGGCGCCGAGGATGTCGGCAATTTCGCCTTCATCTTCGGCAATCAGCACCAGGGGTGCCTGTCGGGAGCGGAGATCGTGTTTCATTGCGTTCTGCAGCGTCATGGCAAGGGCGGGAAGTGGCGGCATCCAGGGCAGCGTCATCGTCGTTGCTCCATCGCCTGCGCTTCCTCGTCCGCTGCCCAGGCCAGGGTGGCCAGCACCAGCGTGCGCTGAAGGCTGGGCTCGACTGCGCCGAGGTCGTGCAACTGCTGCACCATCAGCGCGGATACAGAAGCCGGCAGCTTGCTCCAGCGCGATGCCATGGGCGTCGCCTCAACCCGGGCCTGCAGCCTGCGCGCCATGCCCACGACGGCGTGCAGGCGCAGCGCCAGCAGGATGACAACCAGTGCCGCAGCCAAGGCAAGCAGGCGCTGCAGGGTGGCAGGATTGGCGGTGGGGAGTGCCGCCGCCCAGACGGCCAGGCCAATCAGGGCCAGTGATGCCGGAGCCCCCGCGCGGCCTGCGTGACGCGGGCCTTCGCTGCGGAACCACACCAGCGCGGCGGCACCGGCACCCGCCAGTATGGGCGGCGCCGGGTTCGCGCTGGCAGGCATCCAGGCACTGGTCGACGCCAGCACCAGCGCAAGCGACGAAGGCGCGCACCAGGCAAGGTAAGCGCGGCGGACATCGATGGGAGGCAGGTCTGGAAACGGCAGGGACACGGCGGGGGCGCAGTCGGCGAGGCCGACGAGGCTAGCGACCGTTGATGGAGACTCGGTCGAGATTGTGTCGAGATTGCGTGGACGCAGGCCACGGCGTTCAGGAGCGGGGGGGGATGCCTGAACGGCCGGCGCATCTCCATGCAATCTCCACGATGGCTCCAAGGAATGTCCATCCACGGCTTCCAGACTGCAGTCTCGGCGGTCGCATCGGGCGACTGCAGGCAGCCGGGCGTTTCGATGAGCAATCGCAGGATCTGGATCATTGCCGGTACCGTGGCCACGCTGGTCGCGGGCACCGGATGGTGGGCGCTGGCCGAAGACGGGGATGCCGCGCTGATCACCGCGCCGGCGCAGGTGGCAGATCTGGAAAAGACCATACAGGCGGTCGGCCGGGTCAATCCCAAGGAGCTGGTTGCGGTGGGCGCGCAGGTGTCCGGCCAGGTCAAGCGCCTGCATGTGGTGCTGGGGCAGCGGGTACAGGCCGGCCAACTGATCGCCGAGGTCGACTCGCAGCCGCAGCGCATCGCGCTGCGCAGCGCCGAGGCAGCCACCAATGCACTGCGTGCCCAGCATGCCGCCAGCCAGGCGCGCCATGCGCAGGCCAGCGGTGTCTACGAGCGGCAGTCGCAGCTGGTGGCGTCGCGACTGGTGTCACAGGAGGGCTTCGAAGCCGCGCGCATGGCACGCGATGCGGCGCGTTCGGAAGTGGCCGCGCTGCAGGCACAGATCGACCAGGCAGTGACCCAGGTGGAAACCGCACGGATCAACCTGGGCTATACCCGCATCGTCTCGCCCAGCGACGGCTACATCGTGGCCATCGTGACCAAGGCAGGACAGACGCTGAACTCGATGCAGACCACGCCGACCATCGTGATGCTGGCGCAGATGGACACGATGACGGTGCGTGCCGAGATTGCCGAGGCTGACGTGGAACTGGTGGCGCCGGGGCAACCGCTGTGGTTCTCGACCCTGGGGCCGAGCGGTCGCCGTTATGAGTCCCACCTGCAGCAGCTGGAGCCAGCGCCATCTTCCATTGCCGACGTCGCTACCGGCAATGCAGGCGGCTCGGCGCAGTCGCCCAAGGCGGTGTACTACGCCGGCCTGTTCGATGTGGCCAACCCCGGCCTGAAACTGAAACCATCGATGACGGTGAAGGTGACCGTGCAGCTCGCGCGCGCCGCCAATGCGCTGCAGGTACCGTTGACGGCGCTGGTTGCGCCGGACGACATGGATGGCAACCGCGGCACCGTGCGCGTGGTCGACCCCAAGGGCCGAGTGCGCAAGCGTGCAGTGACGACCGGCCTGCGCACGGCCACCGCCGTGCAGATACTGAGCGGCCTGCGGGCGGGAGAGAACGTGGTGATCGGCCAGGCGCCCAGCGGCGGTGAATCCGAACCGACCAGCCTGCTTGGGATGTGAACATGACCGACGCACTGCTGGAACTGCATGGCGTATCGCGCAGCTATCGCTCGGGTGCTGGCGAGATTGTGGTGCTCAAGGACGTTTCCCTGCGCATCGACGCCGGTGAATTCATCGCCATCATCGGCCCGTCGGGTTCGGGCAAGTCAACGCTGATGAACATCCTCGGCTGCCTGGACAGGCCGACCGAGGGCAGCTATCGGGTGAACGGCGAGGCCACCGAGCAGATGGCTCCGGATACGCTTGCACGGCTGCGCCGCGAGCATTTTGGTTTCATCTTCCAGCGCTACAACCTGATGGAGAACCTGAGCGCTACCGAGAATGTAGCGCTGCCGGCGGTCTATGCCGGCATGGAGGCGGAAGCACGCACGGCCCGCGCGCGCAGGCTGCTGGAAACGCTCGGCCTGGGTGAGCGCACCGCGAACCGGCCGAGCCAGCTGTCCGGTGGCCAGCAGCAGCGCGTGTCCATTGCCCGTTCGCTGATGAACGGCGGCGCCATCGTGTTGGCCGATGAGCCGACAGGGGCGCTGGACCATGCCAGTGGCCAGCAGGTGATGGCCGAACTGAAGCGCCTGCATGCACAAGGCCACACGGTGATCCTGGTCACGCACGACGCGGCGATCGCGGCCAACGCCAAGCGATTGATCGAGATCGCAGACGGCCGGGTGGTGGCCGACCGCGGTGAGCGTGGCCCGGCTTCTGCATCTGTAGTGACCGCGCCCGATCGCGGTGTTCCATCAGTTACCGAGCGCCGCGCACGCATGGACGCCATACGCGAGGCCACGCGGATGGCCGTGCGGTCGATGCTGGCCCATCGCCTGCGCACTCTGCTGACCATGCTCGGCATCATCATCGGTGTGGCGGCCGTGGTGACGGTGGTGGCGCTGGGCAAGGGCGCCCAGGCGCAGGTGGAATCACAGATAAACGAACTCGGTGCCAGTACGCTGGAGATCTTCCCCGGTGCCGATTTCGGCGACCCCCGCTCGGCAGAGATCGAGACACTGGTGGTCGGCGACGCGGATCATCTTGGGGCGTTGAGCTACGTGGACAGCGTCAGCCCGAACCTGACCGGATCAGTGGCTGCCCTGCAGGGCAGCCGTCGTGCCAACACCCAGGTGCTGGGCGTGGGGGCCGACATGCTGCGCGTGCGTGGACTGCGACTGAAGGCGGGGCGCTTCTTCACCGGCGCTGAAGTGAGTGAGCATCGTGCGCTGGGTGTGGTCGACCAGAAGGCCGCCAAGGCGCTGTTCACGGGCAACCCGATCGGCAGCACGGTGCTGCTGGGTGGCATGCCGGTGGAGGTGATCGGCGTGGTGGGGGCCAATGCATTCGCTGGCGGCGCAACCCCCACGGTCTACGTGCCCTACACCTCGGCGGCGTCGCGACTGCTGGGCAGCCAGCGCCTGGAGAGCATCACCGTACGCGTGCGCGACAATGTACCTACCAGCGCCGCAGAGGCCTCGCTGGGTGCCGAACTGGAGCGCCTGCATGGTCGCCGCGATTTCTTCATCTACAACGCCGACCAGATCCGCAGGGCAGTGATGAAGTCCAGCCAGACCCTGGCGGCGCTGGTCTCCGCCATTGCTGCGGTGGCGCTGGTGGTGGGTGGGGTGGGGGTGATGAACATCATGCTGGTGTCGGTGAAAGAACGCGTGCGCGAGATTGGCGTGCGCCTGGCCGTGGGCGCGCGGCAGGGTGACATCCTGCGCCAGTTCCTGATCGAGGCGGTGCTGATCTGCCTGTTCGGCGGCGTGCTGGGGGTGCTGCTTGCATTCGGCGTGGGGGCGCTGTCCAGCCTGCTGTCGCTGGGTGTGCCGTTCCTGTTCACCGCCGGGCCAGTGCTGGCTGCGCTGGCGTGTTCCTCGGCAATCGGGCTGGGCTTTGGCTACTTCCCGGCACGCAGTGCAGCGCAACTGGACCCCATCCAGGCGCTGGCGGCCGAATAGGGCCGCACCCGCTGCTGGAACCTGTAGAGCCGAGCCCGCGCTCGGCTGCTCTTCGGCCTCTTCCGCGCGCAGCAAGCCGAGCGTGGTCTCGGCTCTACAGGAGCGGCGCTGGCGGCGGGGTGGGTGTGTCAGCGCGGCGGGAACTCAATGACGATGTCGTTCAGCGGCAGCTGACTCCCATGCTGCGCGGTCGCGCCGGGTGTCCAGGCCTCCCCTTGGCCGAACAGCTGCGCTTCGCTTTCAGGGCCGAAATCGTTGAAAGCCTGGAAGACATAGGGGATGCCCTCGGAGCCTTCGAACGTTGCCTTGTTGGAGAGCTGGAAGTGCAGATGCGGGGCGGCGGAGTTGCCCGACTGCCCAAGCTGGGCCAGCGCCTGTCCGCGCTGGACGCGCTGCCCGGGTTCCACCTTGATGCTGCCGGTGCGCAGGTGGGCGTAGCTGGCAAAGATGCCCGGTGAAACTTCCAGGACAACGTAGTTGCCAAACAAGCCATCCGCCGTGAGCGAGGCGGGTTCCGGTTGCGCGGTCAGGGGCGCATGTTCGGGTTGCCCGTCACGTGTCGCGCGCACGATGCCGTCGGCCACGGCCAGCACGGGTGCTGCGTAGCCCACCCAATCCGAATGGCGGGTGTGCTCCAGATCGCTGGCCGTTGGGCGCACGGCGCGCCCCTGTTCGTCGACGCCGACCAGATCGAGCGCGAAGCGCTGCGGAATGGTCAGGTCACCATTCACTGCCACCAGGCTGCCCCAATGGTGTGACTGCGCCGCGCCGGGCCCTTCATGGGCAAGCCATCGGCCACCCCGTAGGGGCGGGCCGAGCGCCATCACCTTCGCCGCGCTGACCGCAACAAGGGCGCCGTCCAGCGCCACGCTGCCGTGGTGCTCGGTGCCCAGCAGCATGCGGTGCCGGAGGGTATGCGGCACGCGATCGGCGGCGGGCAGTGACAGCCACAGGAACACCACCAGGCGCTTGCCCGGTGCAATGGATATCGCCCCATCCTCTGAAGGCGATGGCCGTACCCAGTGGCGCAGGGCAGGGCCATCCAGGCTCAGCAGCGGAATGCTGGAATCGTCGCCGAACACCTGCAGCGATTGCGGCAGCAGCGCACCGGTATCGCCGTAGTAGTTGGTGATGTGCAGCTCGTAGGCCAGATGGCGCAGGCCGTCGCTGCCGACGAAGGGCGTCGGCGCGAAGGGTACCCGTGCTTCAACCGGTGCAGGGGCTGGTGCTGGCATCGCAGGAAAAGGAAGGAGCAACAGCAGCAGAGCCAGGCAGACACTGCGGATCATACGTGTTCCCCCAGGCCGACGGTGGCCGCTGCCGAGCATAGCGCCACGCCGGGGGCTCGAGGTATCAGGGCGCCGGCCGGGGATGCTGGCGCACCCGCGCGCGTTCCCGATACAGGCGACTGTCGGCACGCTGCAGGGTATCGGCCACCGATTCGCCCGGGGTGTGGTGGGTCGAACCGAGCGAGAACGGCGTCGGTGACTGTCCGGCCTTCTGCACATACCACAGTTCCAGCGCGGCCAGCCGTCCGGGTTCCGGCGCGGTCAGCACCACCATGAATTCGTCGCCGCCCATGCGCACCACGTGCTCCGCCGCACCCAGCGGGCCACGCAGGAAAGCGACGAACTCGACCAGCACCGTGTCACCCCGCGCATGGCCTTGGGTGTCGTTGATCCGCTTGAAATGATCCAGATCGAACATCAGGCAGGCCCATGGCTGGTCCGCCAATGCGTCCAGCCGAGGCAGGAAGCGTCGGTTGTAGCTCTGGGTGAGCGGGTCCTTGAAGGACATCTCGCGCAATTGCTGTTCCTGCATCCGCAGCGCCGTCACGTCCTGCGCATGGCCCAGCACGTACGGCGGACTGGCCTCGTTGTCGAGCACATTGTGATAGGCCCAGAAATGCCGGGTGCCGTCCGCAGCGATCAGCTCGATGACGCCAGCATCGGTGTGATTCACCGCAATGCGCTCGAGATAGGCCTTGAAAGCGGCGCGCTTGTCCGGCGGCATCAGGTCACACAGGCTGCGCCCGATCATCTGGCTCTCATGGAAGCCCAGTCACTGCACGGCGGCCGGATTGACCGATGTCAGCACGCCGTCCAGCGTGTGGGTGCAGATCAGGCCAAGGCTGTAGTGGAACAGGCGCCGGTAGCGTGTTTCGCTGGCTTCCAGGGCATCCAGTGCCGCGCGCTCTTCGGTGATGTCCTGGATGGCCCCAACCAGCCGCGGGCGTCCATCTACCTGCTGCCGCCCACCGACCACCCGGGTCCAGATCGCGCGCCCGTCGGCGGTGGTCATTGGCAGCTGCACCTCCCAGGACGTGCCTTCGTCGATGCAACGCTGCACTGCCGCGCGGATGATGTTGCGGCTGTCTTCGCGATAGAACGACAGCGCGGTGTCGAGCGTCGGTTCAAAGTTGCTGCGCACGCCGTGCAGCTGCTTGGTCTCACGGGTCCAGCGCACTTCGTTGGTGACCAGGTCCATCTCCCAGCCACCCACCCGTGCTGCGCGGTTGGTGCGTTCCAGGAAGTCCTCGCTGCGCTTCAGCTCTCGATGCAGGGCCTTGGCCTGTCCAACCTGGGCCATCAGCGTGCTGCGCTGCTCCAGGACCTGGGTGGTGACCCGCGCCAGATGCACCATCAGTTCGCGCTGGGAGGGAGACAGCACGCCGGGCATCGGGTCGAGCAGGCACAGCGTGCCAATGCGTGCACCATGGGCCGAGCCCAGCGGGATGCCGGCGTAGTGCCGGATGCGCGGCCCGGCGGTCACCAGGGGATTGGTCGAGAAGCGAGGGTCCTGGCGCGCGTCGGGTATTTCGAACAGCTCGTCGTGACGGATCGCATGCGTGCAGAAGGAGATCTCGCGGGCCGTTTCGGTGACGCCCTCCAGCCCGATATTGGCCTTGAACCACTGCCGGTCTTCGGCCACCACGGTGATCAGTCCCATGGTCATGCCGGTCGCGGCGCGGGCGGCGGCGACGATGGCATCGAACACTGGCTCAGGGGGCGTATCCAGCAGGTGCAGTCGTTCGATTTCGAGCAGACGTTCGGCTTCGTCCATGGCGCTTTTCAGGGCTGGGTAGCGAGGGCGGTTGCGGCGGCTGGCTGGCGCTACGCTTGTGCGCACGGCGATATGTATCGCCATGGCGGAGTGATGCCGATGTGAGGTGGCCGCGCCCGCTCAGTGTTGTTGGAGCGATGCCTGCAGGGCGGTGGCCAGTGCGGCATCGCCGGATAGCAAGTCCTGCCAGCGTAGCGTGATGCCCTTGCGTCGCCCCTTTCCGACCAGCTTGAGGCCTTCGGGGTCCACGGTGAGGGTATAGGGCCGGCCATCGATGTCCAGTTCGCGACGCAGTGGTTTGTCGAGCGGGGTCATCATCGTTTCCTCGCAGGGGCGGGAGTACGACGTGGCTGGATCGATACGTGACGATTGTCACGTATGTGCCAGCGCCAAGGGAAATCGACAGCGCGGGTAATGCCGATGCGTGGACCCACTACCGGGTCGGACGGAGGCGGGGTCCCATCGCTTGCGATCATGATGCCATGGCTGCCGGTCACCAGGTCGGCGCCGTCGAAACTGCGGTCCAGCCCGAATGCCTGCGAGAGCTTGCCGGGGCCGCTGGCCAGATCGTGGTCCCGGCGCGCGGTGGGGCGCAGCTCGTGCATGCGCTCAAGGCCTGCCAGCGGCTCGACGGCCCGCAGCAGCACCGCCACGCCGTCACCGACCTCTCCGCAGACCACGTTGCTGCCCCAGTGCATGCCGTAAGTGAAGTAGACATACAGGTGGCCGGCCTCACCGAACATGCTGGCCGTGCGCGGCGTCTGCCCCCGATAGGAGTGCGCCGCCGGATCGACGCTGCCCGCGTAGGCCTCGACTTCAACGATGCGACCGGCTCGGCCATCGTTACGGACCAGAAGTTTGTTGAGCAGCTCGGGCGCAACCTCGACGGGCGGGCGCCGGTAGAAGCTGCGCGGGAGGATCTGAAGAGAGGCGGGCAACCAATCCGGCACGGTAGAGGCAGGCTCGGGCAAATGTTGGTGGGACTGTGGCATTGGACTGGTGAAACGGGCGCAGGCGCAGCGTCATTCCGGCGCGGGCGGCGCCGCCAGCGTGGCGCGCCGGGCGGCATAGACCTCGGGCGTCTGCGGTTTGATGAACAGTGCCACCAGTTCCGGATACTCGCGCTTTACCGCCGTTTCGATGCGGGTGATGCAGGCTTCAATCTGTGGGGTCTGCCGATCGTCCTCGAACTCGGCGCTGAGCATGGCCACCACCTGTTCCGGGCCCATCTGCATGGTGGTCACGCCATTGGCGCGGCGCAGGTCCGGATCGGTTTCGGCCACCGCCATGATCCGCTCGGCCACCGCGGGGTGGGCAGGCTCTCCAACCAGCAGGCCCTTGGTTTCACGGGCCAGGAGGAAGGCGGTTGCGGCCAGCACGCCGGCGATGCACAGCGACGCCACACCATCAAGCACCGGCATATCCAGCACCTGCGCGGCCACCAGGCCGATCAACGCGAAGCCCAGCCCGAGCAACGCAGCGCTGTCTTCCAGCAGTACGGTGAAGGTGGAAGGGTCCTTGCTGCGGCGGAAGGCTTCGAAGTAGCCAAGTTTGCCTTTGGTACGCCGGAACTCCCGCAGCGCCACCCACCAGGAGGCCCCCTCGAACAGGATGGAAATGCCCAGCACGCTGTAGCTCAACGCATGATTGGTGGCCGGCTCCGGCCGGCGGATGTGCTGGATGCCCTCGTACGCCGAGACGCCGGCGCCAGCGGCGAACACCAGCAGGGCGACGATGAAGCTCCAGAAGTACAGCTCGCGGCCATAGCCGAATGGATGGACCGGGTCCGGCGCCTTGCGGGCACGGCGCAGTCCATACAGCAACAGCAGTTCATTAAGGGTGTCGACCAGCGAATGCACGCCTTCGCTGAGCATGGCCGAGCTGCCGGAGATGCCGGCAGCGATGAACTTGGCGATGGCAATGGCGAGGTTGCCGGCGAGTGCGGCATAGATGACCAGGCGGGAACCGGTGGGAGCGGACATTTCGGCAGCGGGGTGAGGCGGACGCCTGATCTTCCCGTTCAGCGCGTGCCCACTGCGTGCACGGTGCGATCAGCGTCCCTTGGGATTGAGATACAAACGCGCCCCATCCGATTCACGGTACCCCGTCCAACGCCCGCCTCCCGACGCGCGGAACCGCCCGAACACCGTGTTGCTGGTGTCGGTCAGCTGCAGCTGGTTGCCCGACAGCACCCAGCGGTTGGCCGAGAAGAAGCCATCCGGGCAGCCGGCAGGCACATAGGCATTGTAGCCGCCGAACCACTCGATGTTCTTCAGCTCGATGGTGCAGGTGCTGCCGTTCTCCTGGCCCAGTGTCCAGCTGCCGAACAGGTCGCTGTCGCGCAAATCGCGGCCGCCACGGTGGCGGTCTTGGCGCCAGTCGTCGTTGTCGTCGTGGGAACCGAAGCCCACGACGATCTCTTTGCTTCCGCTGCGTGACTCGGACTGCGAGATGCCGCTGGTGGTGGTCTGGGTGGTCACCGCGCCACTGCCCTGGGTCTGGGTGCTGCTGGATTGCGTGGTCTGGTCGGTGTGGGTGGTCTGTCCGCCGAAGCCGAACGAGGCGTCCTGGGCGAGGGCGGGCAGGGCCAGGCAGCACAACGCGGACAGGCAGGTACGGGCGAGCACGGCAGCCATTGCAGCATCCTCGGAAGGGTGGACCGCGCGAGTATCGAACCGGTGGGGCGGGAGACGGTGTGAGGGTGTGCCCTGGGGCAGCCCAGCGAAGGCTGGGTGCTGTCTGCTGAAGGGTAGTGCCGGCCGCCGGCCGGCTCCTCTTTGGCGCCCAGAGACCGAAGGAATGCCGGCCAGCGGCCGGCACTACCCGCAGCCAGGCAGGGCCTGGCGCTACGGGTCGGGCTTTACCCGCACCACCCGTTTCCGGTACTCATACACATTGTCACCGCGGATGCGCTTCTCCTCGGTACCGGTGACCCTGCCCACCTGCTGGTCCGAGCCGGTGACGGGCTTCGCCTCGATCTCGGTTTCATGCTCGAAGGAGTGGGATTTGTCGGTGTTGCGGTAATAGCGGTACAACGCCCAGTACAGCGCGGTTGCGCCGGCCGGACCTGCCGCCAACAGCCAGAGGCCACTGTCGTCGCTCATGTCGATGCCACCAGGAATGCTATTGCGAGGGCTTCAATGACGGTGCCGGTGGCCAGTGCCGCCAGCAGCATCTTCCATTGCTGCACGGGTACGCTGCCCATGGTCTCGCCGGTGCGGCCATTCACTGCGATGTAATGCAGCATGCCGCCGTTCTTTCCCGGCTGATGGTAGGAATACAGCCACACCGGCAGGTACATCGATACCCAGCGGGTACCATGCACCTCCAGCTGTTCCTGTTCCCAGCGCACGCCACGGTTGTAGCGCTTCACCGAACCTTCCACCTGTGCGCGGGCAATCGACAGCAGCTGGTCTTCCAGCCGCGGCCGCAGTCTTTCCACATCCAGGTTGCGCTTCTCCGAAGTGAAGCCGGCCAGGTACGAGGCGTTCCACTTCACCGCGTTCTTGGTGTCGAACGGCAGGATGGTGTTGATGATGTTGTTGGTGTTGGCGCGAGTATCCAGATTGCCGCGCTCGGCCGAGGATTCCAGTGGCAGGTCATCGACGGTGAAATCCACCTGGCGCTCGACCTGGTAGACATCGGCGTCGTACAGGGTGCGCTTGTTCTTCTCGCTGCCCACCGTGTATTCGCGCGTCTTGATCTCGCCCTTGCCGGCCACGGCCGCGCTGACATTGCTGTCGACGATCATGTAGGGCAGGAATACGCCCACCACGTTTTCCGGGGTGAACTGGTCCTTGAACGCCTTCAGCGCAAACATCCGGCGCTTGTCGACGAACTGGCGGATGCGTGCGACCGCATCGTCCTTCTTGATATGGAAGGGCAGCACGGCATCTGGCACCGCGCCGTTGGCGATCTGCTCGTTGACGCCGAAGACGTGGCGGCACCAGTGGCAGCGCGTTGTCATCGTGCTTTCGGTATTGACCATGACTTCGGCGCCGCAGCCGGTGCACTTGAACGTCATCAACGCCGAGGTGTTGGCATCGATGTCGCGTGCGCCGGAGGCGATGACGGTGCCGCGCAGCTGGTCGATGGCCTCGCCCAGCCCGAATTCCTCCTCGACCCGCGCGCCATGCCATTCGTGACGGCAGTACAGGCAGACCAGGATATCGGTGCCGGCCTTGGGTCGGATGTCGGTGGCGCCGCACTTCGGGCAGCGGTTGAGGCCATCCTTCAGCTCGCTGGCCGAGGTGTCGATGGCAACCGGATCAGGCGCTTCCACTTCATCGCGGATCGCCTGCGGCAGCGTCGAAGTGTCCAGCGGGAAGCTGCCGGGCAGGGGAGGGACGTCCTGCGGCGAACCCGGCCGATCCAACGACGCCGCCGGCAGGGGCGGCGGCGTCGCGGGCACGGATCCGGGCAGCGGCGGTGGGCCGTTTCGGGGATCGGACATGTGGTGTATGCGTCCTGCCGGTTACAGGCCCAGTGCCTTGGCCTTGAGCGCGTCGTAGTCACTCTGGGTGATCAGGCCCAGGTCCAGCATTTCCTTCGCCTTCTTCAGCTTGGCGACCGGGTCGTCCGCAGCCGGGGCCACCGGCTGCTGCATGCCGCCGACACCGAACATGCCAGATGCCATGCCGACTCCGACCAGGCCTGCCGCGCCGCCATTCTCGCCTGCCGACTGGATGCCCTGGGCAACACTGGCCTGCAGGTTGGAGTTGCCACGCGCACCGGACAGCGCATCGGCGCGCTGCACGGTCTTCAGCAGTTCGCGGGTGTTGGCGTCGTATTCGATCGAGACGATGGCGGTCTTGACGATGGCCAGGCCGCGGTCCGACTTCCACTGGTAGCCCTGTTCAACCGCGGCCGACAGGCTCTGCGCGAAGCCCAGCGAGTCCTGCTGCAGCTTGGTGATGCGGTTGCCCTTGCCCGGGTCGTTGGTGTACAGGCTGAAGGCCGGGGCCAGCGAACCGACCACTTCATTGAACAGTTGGTTGGCGGCGGCATTGTCCAGATCAGTGAAGTCGAACACCTGGCCGGGCCGCAGGTAGCTGGCCGGCACGAAGTTCTTCACGAACAGGATCGGGTCGACAATCTTCAGCGTGTACGAGCCACGGGTGACCGCGCCGACCTGGGTGTTGAGGAAGCCGTCGTCCCAGTAG
Source organism: Stenotrophomonas maltophilia (assembly GCF_039555535.1). Classification (NCBI taxonomy): domain Bacteria; kingdom Pseudomonadati; phylum Pseudomonadota; class Gammaproteobacteria; order Lysobacterales; family Lysobacteraceae; genus Stenotrophomonas; species Stenotrophomonas maltophilia. The sequence goes on from NZ_CP154630.1 coordinate 2,278,037, forward strand.
ATTTCCGACTGGGTGCCGAAGCGGTTGTCGGGCAGCTCCTTCAGCGAGACGAAGTAGGCGGCCTGCTGCGAGCCGGGCTGGCCGCCGAACTTGAAGCGTTCCCAGCTCTGCTTGATGAAGGTGCTGACCAGGCCGTCGCCGGCGAAGATCGACTGCGAGTTCAGATCGTCCGAGCGCCACTCATAGCCACCCGGTTCGGCGACGAACGCAGTGATCGCGCCGTCCTGGAACAGCAGCAGGCCGTAGCCTTCGGGCACGATGATCTTCGAGCCGTTGGTGATGATGTTGGACGAGCCGCTGGTGTTGGAGCCGCGTCCGGCATTGGTGCCCTGCGGCACCGCCGCGAACAGGGCCGCCGTGGACGGCAGGCCCGCCGGCACGGTGTAGAAGTCCTTCCACTGGTCGGCCAGAACACCGCCAACCGCACCCTTCACCGCCTGTACCAGACCCATGTCCAACTCCCTGTGATTCGAGGGCAGGCACCGTGCCTGCCGAGCTGGACTGAATATAGCAGCGGTGGGGGGCGGCAGTGGTGCCGGAACATGAATCCGGATCAGCGCCGGCCCGTGCCGGTTGGCCCGGCCCGTACAGCCTGCAGCACGGCCGCCATGTCCAGCGCCCCCGACCCGGACGCCAGTGCCTGTGCGAACAGCGCGTCGCTGGCGTCGATCAAGGGCGCATGCATGCCGACCTCATGGGCGGCAGCGGCTACCAGCCCACTGTTCTTGCGCACGTCGGTGATCGACGCCTGCACGCTGAAGTCGCCACGGACCATCTTGTCCAGCTTGATGCGTGATACTTCGCTGGCCATCGGCCCTGCGTTGAGCACCTGCGCGAAGCGGTCCAGCTCGATGCCGTGGGCTTCGGCGAAGTGCACCGCTTCGGCCAGGCCGGTGACCAGGGTGATCAGGTACAGGTTCACCGCCAGCTTCATGCGCAGCGCGGACGGCACTGCACCACAGCACACCGTTTGCCTGCCCATCGGTGCAACCAGTGGGGCGGCTGCCGCGAGGTCGGCATCCGCACCGGCCAGCAGGATCACCAGCTGCGCCGCTTCGGCCTGTACGCGTGAGCCGGACACCGGCGCCTCGACGTAGCGGCCGCCCGCGGCACGGATCTGCTCGGCCAGCGCCTGCGAGTACGCTGCCGAGCTGGTGCCCATGTTGATCAGCAGGCGGCCCTCGACCCGCTCGCCGAACGCCGCGCTATGGCGGTCGAGCACGCTGTCGATGGCATCGTCGTTGGCCAGCATCAGGATGAGGTGGTCGCAGGCCGCGAATACTTCGTCCACTGCCTCGCAGACGTCGATGCCGGCGGCGCGCGCGGCAGCATGGTTGCGGTCTGAGCGCGACCAGCCGCGTACCTCGTAACCTGCGCGAGCCAGATGGGCCGCCATGGGCGTTCCCATCACTCCAAGTCCCAGGAATCCGATGCGCATGATGGACGTCCGCTGGCCGCAGGGCGCCCATCATGCCATGGGCAGTGGCCGCTAGAGCATGTACGGAATCTTGAACGCCAAGGTGAAGTCCGGCGCATCCGGGGTCAGCCCGATGCCCAGCAGGGTGACCAGCGTGGTGTGCTGGTTCAGCGCGTAGGTCACGCCCAGATTCAGTGACGCCGCGTTGGCGTCGCTGCCGATCACCTTCGTCCACTTGCCGCCCTGGAAGCGGGTCGAGGCACGGGCGCTGATGCGGTCGCTGAAGGACAGGCTGAGGCTGGTGCGTTCATTGAACGCAAAGGCAACTCCGGCACCGAAGTACACCGAGCCGCCCAGCTTCACATCACCCGGGTTCACGGTATCCGGATTGCTGTCGATATCGTTGAACCCGCGCGGGATGGAGTGCACGTAGCCGATGTTGGCGAACAGGATCGCCGGATCAGCGGTCTTGACCATCGAGAGGCCCAGGTTGGCCTGCCATACGCCGTTGCCCGTGGGCTGTTCGCGCGGCACGGCGAAGCGGATGTAGTCGTCGTCATCACGCTCGATCACCTTCCAGTCCAGGCCGTAGGGCGCGCGACCGGTGGGCGCGGTCACGCCTGCCGTCAGTACCGTCTCGGGCCGCCAGCCACGTTCCCCGAACAGCCGGTAGTTGGCGCTCAGGCCGATATCGCCCAGGCCGTTGCCATTGGTCTCTTCCTGTGCAATGGCAGCAGCTGCGCCGCCCGCCCCACCTTTCTGGTAAACCGTGCGCCGTGCGAGGTAGGGCACGTCCAGGTTGAGGGTGAGGTTCGGGCTGACGCCCCAGCGCGCAGCCAGGTTGTAGGTGAGGGAATCGGACTCCACGTTCTCGATGGCGATATTGCCGAGGAAGATCGCGTCCAGTGCGAGGAAGCCGTTGAGGGTGAGCTGCTTGCGGTCGTAGCGGGCGTAGCTGAGGCTGTTTTCGACGGTGAAGCGGCGGGAAAACAGGGCCGATTGCTGCTGCTTCACATCATCCACGCTGCGTCGCGACTCCTGCTTCGCCTGCTGCGCCTCGGCCGCCGTGCTGGCGTAGCCTTCGCTGCGTGGTGGAACGGCTGCACCTGCACCGGCCTGTAGTGCCGTGCCGCGCTCTACTGCCGTTGCCGGAGCATTTGCGACTGCCGGATCCATTGGTCCAACCCGGCCACTCAATCGCGCCTGCATGGCCTGCACCTGCATGTCCAGTTCGCGCAATCGTCGAACCTCCTGGGCGTAGTTGCTTTTGAGCTGCTCCAGCTGGTTGGCCAAGGCCTGTACATCCGCATTGTCGTCGGCCGCCGCCGGAGGTGCGGCGAGGGCGGTGCCCGCCAGCGCCGCCAGCGCCACCGGGGTGATCCTCAGTAGGGTGTGCATGTTCGTGTCCTGCGTTGTGGAACGCGTCCCCCAATGCCGCGCCGTGTTACTGGCCCGGCCCCATGCCGCGGTTCAGCGCGATTGCCTGGGCCACGTTCTGGCTCAACGGCAGGTTGCCGCCCGCGGTGTTCCTCACCAGTTCCAGCCGCAGCTGGTTGCTGGCTGCCTGGCCGTCACCGGCCAGGGCGATGCCCTGGCCGACGCTGCCATTGCGTATCCATTGCTGCACCAGCCCCTGGCCGTCCACCTGCAGCATCAGGCGTGCCTGGTTGCCGTCCAGCACGGCACTGGCACGGATGCCGGCCTGCTGTGCGCTGGCCGCATGAGCGCCGTCGGATGTCGCCACGGGCACGGCACCGTCACGCACCACCAGCGTGGTGGCGTTGCGTGCGACGTTGCCATCGCCGGCCACCTGCACGCTCTGCACCAGCCCACTGGCGTTGGCCAGGCCGCTGCTGTCGATGCTGCGGCCGTGCGTGTCCGGTAACGGGGCGTCGGCGGCGGTCACATGCACGCTGGGCTGGAAGCTCAGCTTCGGGGGGCCGCCGCCGCGGAAGTCCATGCCCAGCGTCAGCGCGCCCTGCAGCGCGGCGCCGTTGCCGGCCTGCCATTGCGAGACCATGGTTACCCCGAACCAGGCCACGGTGTTTCCACCCACGGTGTAGCGGCCACGCATCAGGTTCAGTTCGGGATCCGGAATCTCTTTCAGGCCGCGTCCTGGCGCGCCCTCGGCTGCAAGCCGGGGCAGGGCAGGGCTTGCCAGCAGCAGGACCATCAACAAGGGGCGGCGGAACATGGCGAGGCCTCCTTCAGAACAGGTCGGCATGGCTGAAGCCGAAGTCGACCAGCTCGGCATCGGTGATCGGCCCCTGTCGCGCGAAGAGCGCGCGGGCACTGGGCCGTTCGTTGGGTTGCAGCAATACCGTGTTGCGATCGAAATCACTGCCGATCACCACGAACACGGCACGTGAGGGCCAGGCGGCCAGAAACTCCGGCAGGGCCAGGCTGCGGTTGCCGAGGATCGGGTCTGCCACTTCCACGATGCCCTCACGGACCTGCTTGAGCACCACGAAATGGCGGAAGCCGCGCACGTCCATCAGTACCAGGCCGGGAACGCGCAGTGTGCGCAGGCGTTGTTCGTCGATGCGGTAGCCGCGCCCACGCATGCCCAGTGACTCCACGTAGCGCTTGATGTCGAGCAGCGAAAAGCCGCGTTCGGCGACCAGCGCCGGATCGGATACCCCCATCATCCCTTCGATGACCGTCGCCTCGTCGGTGTCCAGGTGGTAGGCGTGGCGCAGGATGGTCGCCAGCGCCGCAGCCCCGCAGCTGTAGTCGGTGTGCTGGCGTACCACGTTGCGGTAGCGCCGCTCCTGCATGCTCTCCACCGTCTGCTGCAGCAGCGCGCCATTGGGCAGCACGCCACTGAAGCGCACGTCGCCCGCCCACGCAGATGCAGTGGCCAGCAGCAACAGGCACGAGAGCAGGCGCATCGAAAGACGGCAACGGATCATCACGGTCTCCGGCGGCAGGGGGGAGCCCCTGTCCCAAGGGGGAGGAGGAACAGGGGCTCCCGGGAACCCGGCCATTGGCGGACGGCCGGGGTGTTGCGCTTACTCGCCGCTGCCGCCACCACCGCCGGTGCTGGGCTGGGCGACTGCCAAGGCAAGGCTGTTGGCCTGCAGGTTGCCGGTGCTGGACGCCACGTTCACGCCGATGTTGCCGGAGGCGCCGGAGAAGGCGCTGCCCGACAATGCCGAAGTGTTGGTGGCGTTGACGTTCACCCAGCGCGTGGTGCTGACCGTGCCGCTGAGGCTGGCATACAGGTCGGCCACGCCCAGTTCGACGAACTGGCTGGTGCCACTCTCACGCGTATCGAAGCCCAGGCCGCCCACCCCCGGCCGGTTGGGGTTCATCGTGGCGTTCTGGATCTGGTTGTCCAGGTCGATGTGGCCGGTGCTGTTGCCACTCGGGTGCGGCAGTTCGCCATTCCAGGTGTCCAGATAGTAGTTCGCCATCTGGTAGGCGTTGCCGGTGCCGCGGTAGGTGCCCGCGCCATAGGCCAGGGTCAGGCCGCTGACACCGCCACGCATGCCGACCTGCACGGTATCCGTGTAGGACTGCACGAAGCCGGCGTTGCTGACCGTGTTGCCGGTGGAGACCTGGTTCGAACTGATGCTCGACTGCGCCACCGCCGTGGTTGCTACCGAGGCCGCGAGCGCGTTCTTCTGCTCGTTGTTGTTGCCCGAAGCGATGTTCACGCCGATATTGCCGGACGCGCCGCCGAAGGCATTGCCGCCCAGGCCTGCGGCGTTGGTGACGCCGGAGTTCATGGTGGCGTTGCCGAAGCCAGCCTGGTTGACGAACACCTCGGCGTCGGCCATGCCGAAGCTGAAGGATGCATCGGCAGCGGACAGCGACGCGGCGTTGTCCTGCGCGTTGTTGTCGCCCGATACCACGTTGAAGCCGAGATTGCCCGATGCACCGGCACCGACGCTGTCACCGATGGAGGCGCTGTTGGTGACCAGGCTGTTGCTGGTGGCGTTGTTGCTGATCGACTGGCGATTGTCGATCACGGCGATGGCGGCCGAGTCGAGGTCGATGTCACCGGTGATGTTCGGGTCGCCGGAGAAGTTGATGTCGGTACTCAACCGCAGGTCCTTCTCCAGGTTCACGTCGACGCCGTGGTTGTTCTTTTCCTTGCGTTCGTCGGCCTGGATGTTGCTGTGCTTCTGCACATTGACGTTGACGGTGCGGTTGCGCACATCGTTGTCGGTGTGGTTGTGCGTGTCGTTGCGGGTTTCGCTGACGGTATGGTTGTGGTTGATGTTCGCGTTGGCGTTCTGGTTGTCCCAGCCATTGGCCGCGGCGGCGGTCGAGGCAGTGGCAATCGCCATGGCGAGCATGGTCTGTTTGACGGTCGCTTTCATGGTGCCCTCTCTCTCATCAGGTGGTGCATCGGTTGGGTGGTTGTCACGGGCGGTCCTGCACGACCAGGCCCAGTACGTTGGCCGTGTCGTTGCCGCTGCCCGCTATCTGATTGAGTTGCAGGACCCCGTCGAATCCCCGCAGCGCGGTGCTGGCCACACCAACGCTACGGGTGCCCGTCGCAACGCCGCGACCGGCGTCGTCCCGCCCCCCTGCCAACGCGGAACCTTCGGCGGCCAAGGCCAAGTCGTCGGTTTCGCGTATGCCCTGTCGGGCCAGCGTCGCGCTGACGACGTTGAGCGTCGTGTTGGCGATGCCACTGGCCTGGTTGATGGATGCGATGCCGCTGGCACCCGCAAGTGCATCGCCGTCGATACCGGCGCGTGCGTGCAATGGCGCCGACAGCACCCGGTTGCCAGGCAGCAGTTGCTGGGCGCTGATCGCCACATCGGCGCGCTCGCCGGTGGCGATGCCGCGCAGGTTGGCCTGCTGGTTGAGGTCACCGGCGGCCTGGTTCACCGCGATCGCGCCATTGGCATCGGCCAATGCGCGGCCGTCGATACGGGCTACATCCAGATAGGCAAGCATGCCGCTGTACTCGTCGCAGTGCGCAAGCGACGGCGCCATCGCCAGCATCAGCAGCGGCAGGCAAGGGCGTTTCACTTGCCACCTGCCGGGGCCGGACCCTGCAGCGGGAACTGGGCGAGGGCGCCGCGCACCGTATCGCCAATGCCGCGTGTGCTGTTGCCCACCGCGCCCAGCGGACCGCTCATGGCGCCGCCGAGGCTGCTGCCGGCCATGCCGTCGCTGCTGCGGCCGAGCGTGCCACCAAGGGCCTGCTGCGTGACGCGCTCGACCGTCGTCCCCCCCGGCGCCGAAGCCGGAGCGGCGTGCCCTGCACCCATGCCTGCATAGTCCTCGTCGCTCAGCTCGTCCATTGCGCCGCTACCGGCGCGGGTGCCAAGCGCGGCGGCGATCTCGCGCTGAGGCTTTGGATCGGCAATCAGCGCCATGCCCGGTGGCGCCATCCGGTAGGCGGGGCGCGCCGACACATCGCGCAACAGGACGATTTCGCCCGGTTGTGCCTTCACCGCTTGGCGCGCGCCGGAACCGGCTGCGTTCATGGCGACCGACAACAGGGCCAGCGCCAGGGGTGCCGCCAGGTCACGAATGAGGGTGGTGCCGTCCATGCCGATCTTCCGCGGTGGGTGCGGCGGAACTACGCATCAACCGTGCCAAGTGCCGGAGGCCCGTGCCGCAACCGGCGGCCGGGGTGCGGCGCGGCCGGGTGGCGCCAGGGCGTTACAACGGCGTCGGGAAATTGTGGGGATTGCGCAGCCCGCAGCTGCCACAGGGCAAGGCGGATGCCCGACTGTCGCATTGTTGTTACAGGTGACATCGCCGACTGCAACGGTGCCGCTTCAGCCGGTGATTTCTTGACGCGCTGCTCATTGCGCTGCCGTTTAGCGCAGCGCTAGCATCCGCCCATCAAAGGCCGCCCCGGTGGCCGAAGAAGTCCCGGCGGGGGGCGGCACGCCGGTGATTGCCTGACAGTCCGCCGACGGTGTCCGGATGCTGGGGGAAGCATGGCGGCGGTCCCGGAGGCTTCAACATCGCGCTGCGTACTCTGGTTCGGCGAACCGCTGGCAGGCGAGCGCAGCGCGCTGGCGGCCGCAGGCTGGTGTGTACGCAGCATCCATCCCGATCCCGGCATGGCCATTGGCCTGCGTGGACGCGATCGACTGCTCGCCGTCGTCGATCTACGCCATATGGACGGGCCGGCGCTTCAGCTGCTGATGCCGTGGATCGAACAGCACCAGCATCTGCCCTGGCTGGCAGTGCTGCCGCCCGGCGCAGGGGCCACGCCAACGGCATGGCTGCCGCTGCTGCAGTTCTGCCTGGCGCGCTTCACGCTCCCGTTCGGCCTGCAGGACCTGGTCAGTGCGATGCGCCAGCAGTTCGATGCGGATGAACCCTCTGCTGATGGCGCGTGCAACGGGCAGGGGCCGCGCGCATTGATCGGCGAGAGCCCCGCACTGCATGCCGTGCGCACGGTGCTGCACAAGTTCGCTCCGGTGGAACTGCCGGTGCTGGTCACCGGTGAAACCGGCACCGGCAAGGAGTTGGCCGCGCACGCGCTGCATGCGTTGTCCGGGCGCGCGGGCAGGCCATTCATCGCCGTCAATTGCGGTGCGATCCCGGCCAACCTCGTGCAGTCGGAGTTGTTCGGGCATGAGCGCGGCTCGTTCACCGGTGCCGACAAGCGCCAGATCGGCGTGTTTGAAACGGCCCAGGGCGGCACCGTATTCCTCGATGAGGTGGGCGACCTGCCGGCGGAGGCCCAGACCAGCCTGCTGCGGGTGCTTCAGGAAGGCACCTTCGAGCGGGTCGGCAGCAGCCAGCCGTTGCGCGCCGACGTGCGGGTGCTTGCCGCAACCCACGTCGAGCTGGAGCACGCCGTGGCCCATGGCCGTTTCCGCAGTGATCTCTACTACCGCCTCAACGTGCTGCGGCTGCTGATGCCGCCGCTGCGCGAACGTGGTGCCGATGTGCAGCTGCTGGCCGAGCACTTCCTGCGCTGCTTCCGGTTGCGTCACACGGTTCGCGCACGCGGCTTTTCGGCGGCGGCGATCCAGGCGATGCGCCGCTTCGACTGGCCGGGCAATGTCCGCGAACTGCTCAACCGGGTGCAGCGCGCTGCGATCATGGCCGAAGGGGAACTGATCAGCGAGCGGGACCTGGAACTGGGCGCACCGGTGCCGGCCCCACCCGGCGCGATGCTGCACGATGCGCGTGGACAGGCCGAACGTGATGTGCTGCTTCAGACCCTGCGCCAGACCGGCTACAACGTCTCCGAATGTGCGCGCCAGATGCAGATTTCGCGGGTGACGGTGTACCGGCTGTGCCGCAAGCACCGGCTGGAGCTGCCCGCGCAGCGCTGATCAGCCGGTCGCCAGGTGCTTGAACAGGCGCAACGGCTTGCCCGCGACGCGCTCGATCACGCCCTTGGCTTCAAGATCCAGCTGCACGGCCTTCAGCCACCAGCCGGCTGTGGCACCTGCCGGGAACAGCGCGGCGGGTAGATGTGGCAGCAGTGCCTGCTTTGCCTGCGCAACGGTCAGGCCGGGCGGTTGTGCCGGCAGGGCCCTCAGCAAGGCATGGCGCATGGCCAGATACTTGGCACGATCCACGTGCTGGATGTGCCCGGGCGTGGTGATGCTCTCGATCTCGATCCGCTCGTGCTCAGACATGGGTATCTCCCGCGACTTCGATGCGTGGGCTGCGGAGGCCCATGGCGATCCACGCTTTCATCAACCGGGCATAGAATTGCAACGACCGGATCTCCAGGTTCGGCACATCGTCGGGAAGGACAGACGCATCCGGAAGATCACTGACCATGGTCCGCATCTCCACGGCGGGTCTTGCCGATGCCGGCCACAACAGGCCATACAGGCTCAGCCAATGGCCGCCGCTGAACTCAAGGAAGAGAGGGGTATTGCAGCAGCCCGCTAGGACGCGGCGGCTGCCGCCCCTGCTGGACAATCGCAACGCGCGCAGCATGGAATGTCCGGCATCGATGCTGACGCGATCCTTGCGATGCATTACGAAGAGCGTCTGGCCGTGCGGGCCCAGCACGGCCGGTGCTTGGGGCATCGACTGCAGCATGGCGCCGGCCTTGCGACAGCTGTCGCAGCAGCATTCTACGGTGGCAATGGGCTGGCCCGTGGCGGTCAGGCGCACCTGGCCGCAGGCGCAGGCAAGGGACTGGTGTGAGGCCATCTTCGTTTTCTCCTGGGGTGGTCATCCTCTCGACGAACCGGGGCGCCGGAAATCGACGGCATCCGCCTTCAGGGGCGCGTCATCCGATAGCGGATGCGGTACAGGTCCAACCCTGCACCGTCCGCGCGCCGCGCCGAATAGGTCAAGGTGCCGGGTTGCGAGCCATCCAGCATCGCGCCGTAGCTGTCGCCGGAGACCTCGTTCAAGGGGGAGGGCAATGCATGGCCCGTGTCATAACGGCCTCCACGCTCGTAGGCAATGAACTGGCGCACCGGTGCCCTTCCGAAGTCCAGGGCGCGGGCAAACACGAGCGTCCGGCCGTCGCCCAGGAAGGTGGCATCGAACTCCTGCGCTACGGTATTGAGGTCTCCCGCCAGCGGCCGGGCACGCTCCGCGACGCCACGGACCATCGTTGCGATGTAGAGGTCATGGCCACCCGCACCGCCTGCGCGATCGCTGGAGAACAGTAACGTGCCTGCATCCGGCGAAAGCATCGGCGCGAACTCATCGGCTGCGCTGTTCACTGCGGGGCCAAGATTGATCGGCTCCCCGAATCGACCGTCGCTCCCCATGCTGACCCGATACAGATCGCCGCCGCCCTGGCCGCCTGCGCGATCCGAACAGAAGTACACCACGCGGCCATCGGCGGAAAAGGCGGGATCGAAGTCGCGCCCCGGCGTGTTGAACGGCACCGGCGTCGCCAGCCGCCAGCGCTGCCCATCGTGGCGGGAGACCCAGATGTCATACCCGCCCGGACCGCCGGGCCGGTTGCGGCTGAACCACAGCGCGGTCTTTCCGTCGGGGCTCAAGGTCAGTCGAATCTCGTCGTACTGCGTGGATGCAACGCCCGGGGCAAAGCGCTCGGCCGGGCCGACGATCTGCAGTCCCCTTGATGGAGACGCGGGGGGGCGACGCAGCAACCAGCAGCACCACGGCCAACAGCGTCTTCATGCCTGTCGCTCGAAATCGCTGACCCAGTTGGTTTCCCAGCTGCGCCCACCATCGGCCGAGGCCGCCTGTTCCCAGCGCGCCGAACGCGGGGTAATGCGTGACCAGATCACCCGTGTCTGGATTGATCGACCGTCGTGCTGGTCTTCGCCGAAGAAGTGGCCGACACCGGCCTCGAAGCCACCGCGCAGCGGCGCGCCGATCCGGGTCGGCTCCCGGCCATCCAGCCACCAGCTCAGCCAGTGCTGCTCCGCCGCATTCCAGGCACGGATGCCCATGCCGCGCAGCGGTGCTCCAGGCACGTCCATCAGGTTGTCACCCACGTTGCCGAATCCTCCCAGTACCGGCCAGTTGTGCAGGGTGCCGTTGAACGCGTCCCACGCATCGCTGCCTGCCAGCCGAGCGCGCAGGCGACGATGGCGCACGTTCCAATGGCCCACCAGGAAATCAAAGTCGCCTGGTGCATCCGGCAGCTTCGGAAGCGGAGAGGGGGCCGCAGCAGTGCGGCGAAACCAGTTGCGCCAGTTCACTTCCCAGTGCGCACCGGCATCATCGGAGAACGCCTGTTCCCACCACGGCTCCTCGCCGTGGATGTCATGCCAGCGGAACCAAACATCGATGGGGCGCCCGTCGATCCGGTCGGTGCCATGGAAGCTGCCGGCGTTGCCTTCGAAAACACCGCGCACGGGGGCTTCGATACGGGCAGGGTTGCGGCCATCGATCCACCAGATCGACCACAGGGAAGACACCGGATCAAATGCACGCACGCCCAGGCCCCTGTAGGGGCCCGAAGGCAGCGCCATGACGTTGTCATCGATGGTGCCGAGTCCGCCCAGGGTGAGCCATACCGCGCTGGAGCCGGTGAAAGACTCCCAGCGGGTATCGCCCACCAAGCGCTCCTTCAGGCGTTGGTGCCGGACCTGCCAGTTGCCCTGCAACCATTTCCAGTCTTCGCTGTGGCCGGGCAGGGCCCACCCGGAGGGCAGCGCCGTGGACGCTGCCGCGGCGGCCAGGGTTGCCAGGAACTGCCGTCGATCCATGTGCGTGATCCCCTGTCGAAGGTGCCTCCATCGTTGCGCGTACCAAGGGGATTGACCACGCAGAAATCGGGGCTCAGGCTAAGTCACACTTATGGTCACCCAACGCCAACTGCCATCGCTTGCCGCCATCCGTGCCTTCGAGGCGGCGGCGCGACTGGGCAGCTTCGCGCGCGCCGCCGAAGAGCTTGACACCAGTGCGGCGTCGGTGAGCTACCACGTGCGGCGGCTGGAGGCCCAGACCGGGATCTGCCTGTTCCTGCGCCACGCACAGCACGTGGAACTGACGGTGGCGGGTGCCAGCGTCGCCCAGGAGGCCACCCGGGCATTCGATGCACTGCGCGCCAGCTTCATGCGCGCCGCTGACAGGGATGCGGCGCGACTGCGCCTGTCCGTGCTGCCGACGCTGGGCACCAGTTGGCTGACGCCGCGGCTGGGCACGTTCCGCGCCCGCCACCGGCAATTCGTGCTGGAACTGGACCTGTCGGCAGCGCCGCAGGATCTGGCCGCCGGCCACTTCGACGCCGCCATCCGCAATGGCCAGGGCGAATGGCCGGGTCTTCAGGCAACTCCCTTGTTTCCCAGCGTGTTCACACCGTTGTGTGCGCCGGCGCTGCTGCACGAGGCGCGTGGGCTGGGCAGCAGCGCGCTGGAGATTCCCCTGCTCGGGCGGCCGGACTGGTGGGCCCTGTGGTTTGCCGCGCACGGGCACCATCCACCGCCGGCACCGGAGAGTTTCGTCGCGCCCTTTGCCGTCGAGCATCTGGATGTCGGCGCCGCGATCGCCGGGCAAGGCATCGCCATTGGTTCGCCGATCCTGTTCCAGGCCGAGCTGGACAGCGGGCGGCTGGTGCAGGCGCATCCGGGCGTGGCCAGCGACGGTCGCGGCTTCTGGTTCGTGGCACCCACGGCGCGAGGTGGCAGTGCCAAGGTCATTGCATTCCGTGACTGGCTGGTCGAGCAGGCCGCCGAGGCGCGGCACGCAGCCCGCCATTACTTGGCCCGGGCGGTAATGCCATGAACCAGAGCCCTGAACTGCTGCGGCGCCTGCTGCGTGCCAAGGACCGGATGGATCGGGCCAGCCATGAGGAATGGCCCGTCGCGCGCCTGGCCGAGGTCAGTGCGGTGTCGCCGGCGCACTTCGCCCGCTCGTTCAAGCAGGCCTTCGGGCTGCCACCGCACCGCTATCTCCTCAGCCGGCGCATCGAACGGGCCGTGGCGATGTTGCGTGACACCGAGTTGCCGGTCACCGAAATTGCCGCGCAGACAGGGTGGAGCAGCCTGGGTACCTTCGGCCGCATCTTCCGTGACATCACCGGTGACAGCCCGGGCAATGTGCGTGAGCGTGAGCGTGCGGGTCAGGCGGCGTCGGCCAGCGTGCCGGAATGCCATGCACGCGCCGCGCAGCGCCCGGACCTGAAGATCGCAGTTTTGGAGAAGCGCCGCCGCGAGGCGGTTGCTAACGTGGACCCTACCTGAGGGAGGTCCCATGACGAACACTGTGAACACGGTCGGCCTGTATGTGCGCGACCAGGATGAGGCGCTGGCGTTCTACGTCGGCAAGCTCGGTTTCGAAGTGCATACCGACGTGCGCAATGGCAGCTACCGCTGGCTGACGGTACGCAGCCCGGGCCAGGACGGTTTCCAGCTGGGCCTGTTCGTGCCGGGCCCGCCCACCCACGATGCGGCCACCGCGCTTTCGCTGCAGCAGCTGGTAGCCAAGGGCGCAATGCCGCCCCTGGTGCTGGCGGTCGATGACTGCCAGGCACGCTACACGCAATGGCTGGCACAGGGCGTTGAATTCACCCAGCAGCCGATCGAGCGCTATGGCGCCGTCGACGCCGGATTCCGCGACCCATCGGGCAATGGCTGGAAGATGATCGAAGCCCGTTCCGAAGCGAGGCGCCGGCAATGAGCCGCGGTGGCTGGGCACGGCCCGTGCATCGTTGGACCTCGATCGTGTTCACCCTGGCGGTGATCGCCAACTTCGCCGTACGTGGGCTGGGCCAGGGCGAACCGGCGGCGTGGATCACCTATTCGCCGTTGCCGCCCTTGTTCCTGCAGCTGTTCACCGGGTTGTACCTGTTCGTGCTGCACTACAACGGCAGGTGCCGCAGCGCCGGGCAGGGCACTGCGGGTTGACGCTGGGTCAGGCGGCAGCGTCGGCGGCGTAGGCCGCCAGCAGCGCGGGAAGGTCTTCCATGCGCTGGAAGATCACCTGGGCACCGGCTGCGCGCAGCGCCTCGGGCGTGCTGTGGTGCGGGCCGCCCTCGCTGAAGCCGAACACGGTGGCGCCTGCCGCCACACCGGCGGTCGCACCGGTCACGGTGTCTTCGATGACCGCGCAGCGCTTCGGATCCACGCCCAGCGCGGCAGCGGCCGCCAGGTAGACGTCCGGGTGCGGCTTGGTGTTGGGCATGTCCTGGCCGCTGTAGACGTGGTCGCCGAAGGCATCGAGGATGCCGACCTTGCCCAGCTGCAGCTGCACCTTGTGCAGATCGGCGCCGGAAGCGCAGGCAATCCGCCCTTCGGTCGCAACTGCGATCGCACGCACCGCTTCCGGCGCGCCCTGGATCGCCTGCAGGTCACGCTCCAGGGCGATGTTGCGCTGCTGGCGGAATTCCTCCAGCCATTCCTCGGTGAACGGCTTGCCGGTGCGTTCTTCGATCAGTCCGGCCAGGTGGGCAACGGATTGGCCAAGGAAGACTTCCCCCGCCTGCGCTGGAGTCAATGGCCAGCCACGTTCGGTCAGCATCTCGGAGAGGACGCGGGCGACCAGTGGCTCGGAATCGACCAGTACGCCGTCGCAGTCGAACAGCACGGCATCGAAGGGGAAATGGGACATCTACAGCTCCAGAGGGCAATGCGGTGGTGCAATTGCCCGCCATTTTCCCACAGCCATCCTTGCGTGGCACCCGGACCGGGTGCCACCCATTCCCGGCAGGCCGGTCAGCCCAGGTCACACCCCGCCGGCTGGGGCCAGGTGGTGGCCGGCAGCATGTTCTTCAGCGAGGCAGGTGCGTTGATCGCCACGTAGCTGGCACCCAGCAGCTCCTCCAGATCGGCGATGGTCACCAGGTAGCTGTCCAGGCTGCCCAGGTTCGCTTCATTGGGGATGATCCAGCTGATCGCCTTGGCCGTGCCGGTGTTCGGATCGCGGGTGATGATCGTCTTCCAGAAGAACTCCGGCGTCGGGATGCCGTGGCTGGAAAGGAAATAGTCGTTGGCGGCGTCGCCGTAGACGACGCCACCGTAGACATCCACCGGCGCGATGTCACGATAGCACTCGGCCACGTTCTCGGCCTTCACCCAGATGCCCTGGTTGAAGCTGGACACCTGCGGGACGATGTTGGTCATGTAGTTGGCGCGGCGGATGTACGTCGCGTTGTAGTCCATGTGGTTGGACGTCACCAGATGGCCCCGGTCATAGCCGGACTTGATGCTGGCGTAGGAGGCGGTGCTGGTCTGCCCGAGGCAGCCGGCCGGCAGGTCCGGGTCCTTGTAGAAGCTGGACGGCCGCGCGGCCGAACCAGTGTCTGCGGTCAGGGTGTATTCGTAGCGGGTGGCGCTGTGGATGCTGCAATCGTAGGTAAGCACGAAGCCGCCCTTGTTGAGGGTGACGACCTGGGCCTGGGCAGCGCCGGCGAAGGCACTGAGGACGAGCGCGAAGAAGAAGCTTGCAAGGCGCATTGCGGTTCTCCAGCAGAAGTTCAGGGCGCAGCCGTCCGCCACGGCCTGGCAGGGCGAGGTCATGGGGAGACGGTGCGGAGTGGGTGCAGCGGATTGCGGTGGGACGTGGCCGCGTTGTTGGGCTGTGGAGGCCCTGCGGTGTCGTAAGCGTCACAAGCTGTCGTCTTTCGGTCAACGACGAAAAGACGAAGCTGTGACCGCGCGCAAGCACTGGAGAGGTGTCAGATCACACGGCACGTGGGTGACATACGCGGGTGCTAGGGCGTTGTAGCGCAGGCGGTGTACGACTCGATATCCTGCGCAGCAGGACCGGGAGCCATGGGATCGGGCAAGGCGAATGATCAACAGTGAACTGCTTGCAGGGGCCGCTGCTGCCGCCCTGATCGGGATTGCAATCGTGGCCGCGCTGCGTCGACAGAGACGCCCGCCACATCGCAGTTTCAAGTGTGGGCGCTGCGGCAACGCCGCCCTCCATGACGAACGTACCCGTGGCGCCTGGCGCGCCGGCAAGCAGCGCTTCTACTGCAGCGCCTGTCATGCCGCCTGGCTGCGATCGCATCCACAGACTTCCGCGCCGCACCGCGGGGCGTCCGGATGCCTGGGCGTCGTTGGCACACTTGCATTGATGCCACTTGCAGGCCTGGTGGCGTGGGTGATCCACCGCGCCTGAATGTGATCGTGCATCGATCCAACCGGGCGCCGGGTTCGAAAGCGTCATGCTGCGTCGCAAGGTGCCACCCACCATTCGCACTGGTACGGTCCGACCCGTTGCACCACCACCGACGGGGAGAGACCACGATGCGCAAGGTAGTGCTGCTGTTGATCCTGCTGACCGGGCTGGCGCCCACCGCTTGGGCGGCCACGGTCAAGACCACCCATCGCACCATTCCCAGCTGGGATGGAACGCCTCTCGGGGCCTTCGTCATCGAACCGCAGGACGCGGGCAGCGGACGGCATCCGCTGCTGGTGATGCCCAGCAGCTGGGCCGTGCCCAGCGTGGAGTACGTGGGCGTGGCGCAGTCACTGGCCCGGCGCGGCTATGTAGTCATCAGCTACAGTTCGCGTGGCTTCTGGGAGTCCGGCGGCAGCATCGACATCGCCGGGCCGGCCACGGTCGAGGATGTCAGTGCGCTGATTGACTGGGCGCTGGACAACACCCGGGCCGATCCCACCCGTGTTGGCGTCTCGGGCATCTCGTACGGCGCCGGCACCAGCCTGCTGGCCGCGGCGCGCGACCCGCGCATCAAGGCGGTGGCGGCACTGAGTGGCTGGGCCGACCTGCAGGCCTCGCTGTACAGCAACGATACCCCCAGCGCACAGGGCATCGCGCTGCTGGTGGCCGCCGGCCTGGCCACTGGCCGTCCGGGAACGGAACTGGCCACCATCAACCGCAATGTGCTGGTGGGCAACTACCAGGGTGCTGTGGACTCACTGTTGCCTGTGGCGGCGCAGCGCAGCCCCGGGGCCAGCATCGATGAGATCAACGCCAACCTGCCGGCGGTGTTCCTGGCCAACGCCTTCAACGACAGCCTGTTCCCGCCGGGCCAGCTGGTGGACTTCTTCAACCGCCTGAAGGGCCCCAAGCAGCTGCAGCTGCGCCATGGCGACCACGCGCTCAACGAAGCCTTTGGCGCACTGGGCATTCCCAACGAGGTCTACGACGCGGTTGGCGACTGGTTCGACCACTACCTCAAGGGTGAAGCCAATGGCATCGACCGGCAGCCTGCGGTGCAGCTGAAGTCGCAGAAGGGCAGCTGGAGCACGTATCCGAACTGGCAGGCGACCAATGCCGGCGCCATCAGCTATGCGCTGACCGCGCCCAAAGGGCTGCTGCTGCCCACCGGCGGCCTGGGAGAGAGCGGAAGCAGTACCGGCTGGAACTACCGTATCGGTAGTGGCCTGCTGACCGCTGCCAATTCGGGCGTGGCGATGGCCTCCGGCGCGCTGCAGATGATCAATCTGCCGCCAGGCGCCTATGTTCCGTTCGTGGGCCGCAACGCGGCCGGCGTCTGGCAGGGGCCGGTCCAGTGGAGTGCGCGACGCCTGGACGGCGCGCCGGAGGTGCGCCTGACCGTCACGCCCAGCCGCGCCGACACCACGCTGTATGCCTATCTGTACGCCGAGGATGTGCTGGGCAACGGCCAGCTGATCAGCCACAAGCCGTACACGCTGCGCGGCGCCACGCCGGGCCAGCCGAAGACGCTGGACCTGCGCCTGGAAGCGAGCAGCTGGAACATTCCGGCTGGCAGCCGCCTGACCCTGGTGGTTGATACGGTGGATCTGCGCTATTCCGGCATCAGCCAGTTGGGCGGCACGGTGACCTTCAGTTCACCAGCCAACGCGCCTTCGGTGCTGAAGGTGCCGTTGCATTGAGGCCAGAAGCCAGGGCCGTCGCCCGATGCCAAGTCGAGCGGCGGCTGTTTCCTGATGGGGTCAGTTGCTGCGCGCCCGGGCGGCCGCCGCGTTCGCGCGATTGATGCGATCCAGTCTTTCCTGTTTTTCGTATGCGTCCTTGGCGTCCATCACGCCACTGGCAGCATGCAACCACCCGCTGGTGGTGCACCCGGAAAGCAGAAGAGTGCAGGCGAGAGCAGAGGCGGCGAGGGTGACTTTCATCTGGATTCCTTGAGGCAACGGTCGCTCCCACGGATCTGAGCGCCTACGCGCATCGGGCGGGAGCGTCGCAAGGCTACTTCACGATGGCTTAACTTTGTGCGACCGACTGACTGGATTTATTTGTATGTTCAATTGGTTGGCGCCCATTTCCTGGCGTGGACAGCAGGCCGGATACGTTTCACGGGAGTCGCGGATGTCTGCAACGACGATGCTGGTCGCGGTACTGCTCGGTACCTCCGCAACGGTAGTCCCGCCCATCGATTGGCCTGACGTGCTGCAGAAGGATCTGGATGCAGCCGACGCGGCCATGCGCGGCAGCCATCCGGGCGCCGTGGATCTGCGGAATCCTGGTTTCGGCGCGCAGCTGGATGAAGCATTGGCCCTTGCGCGCTCGCGCACGGATCGGGTCTCCAGCTACCAGGGTTACTGGTGGGCGATGAAGGGCTATGCGGCGTCCTTCAACGATGGGCATGTCAGCCTCAACGCACTTCCCGGCGCGCCCGTGCTTCCAGCGCAGTGGCCCGGGTTCCTGACCGGTTTCGACGGCGATGCGCAGGTGGTCATGACCGTGGGCGGTGGTCCGGGCCACCCGCCGCTGGGGGCTCGATTGCTGTCCTGTGACGGCATCGATGCGCAGACGCTGGCTGCGCGCCGGGTGGGTGACTTCAGTGGGCGCTGGAACCTGCAGGCCAGCCGCATCCAGGGTGGCGGCGAAGTGCTGCTGGAGCAGGGCAATCCGTTCGTGCCAAGGTTACGCAGCTGCATTTTCCGTGTGAATGGTCGAGAGCAGGCCCATTCGCTACGTTGGACGCCAATCGATCCGGCAGCCCGGAAGGAACGCCTGGCCGATACCCGTCGCAGCTTCCGCCCGGCCAATGGCTGGCACATCATGCCCGACGGCGGCTACTGGATCACCACCAGCAGCTTCAATGCCGACCCTACGGAGCAGAACTTCAAGGAACTGACCGCGCTGCTCGAGCAGCTTGCTCCAAAAGCCGAAGCGCTGCAGCGGGCACCGTCGGTCGTGCTGGATGTACGTGGCAACAGTGGCGGTGCTTCGCAATGGAGCATCGAACTGGCGCGATTGATCTGGGGCCGTGCCGCCGTGGACGGGCTGTCCGATCCCAGCTGGGTGGAGTGGCGGACCTCCGAGGCCAACATTGCCCAGTTGCGCAGCTTCCTGCAGAAGCTGGTGCGGGCGTCCGACGCATCGCCAGAGCTGCGTCGCATGCTGGAATCGGTGACGACGGGCATGGCACAGGCACGCGGCCGGGGTGAGGCAGTGTGGCGCGAGCCATCCGATACCAGGGCAGATACAGCATCAACCGCAGGCCCGGCAGCACCGCTGCGCAAGGGCAGGGTGGTGGTCGTGGCCGATGCGTCCTGCGGCTCGGCCTGCCTCGATGCACTCGATCTGTGGAAACGGCTGGGCGCGATGCAGGTCGGCGTCGAGACTTCGGCCGACAGCCTCTACATGGATGTCAGGCCGGAGCGGCTGCCGAGCGGACTGGCCAGGATTTCCGTACCGATGAAGGTTTTCCGAGGCCGGGTGCGCGGTTCCAATGAACCGCATGCTCCGGATCGTCGCTTTGACGGCGACATGCGGGACACACGCGCACTGGAAGCGTGGCTGCTGGCGCTGTGAGGACGCGCCTGCCCATGACACGGAATTCCCACGTGCTGTTGCCGGACGCAACGCTGGGTCAGCGCAGGTCCGGTGGATTCATCGAAGCGTCGCGGACAGAGGGATCACCGGCGTCCGGTGTCAGGCGCGCCTCGATGTCTGGTGGAAACCGCGGAATCCTGCTGGTCTGCATCACCACCCAGCGCATGATCGTGTGCAGGTAGTTGAGTGGCAGCATCGTGAGCCACATGAAACCCGGGAGCTGCGCGTCTTCGGCGAAGATGCGCTCCTTGCCGGACGCGAAGCTCTCGCGCTTGCCGTCCAGCGGCATGCAGTAGCGCACCGCGTCCACGACGGCTGCCGGTCCTTCTTCCATGTAGCGCCGCAGGAACTCCCAGTGGGCATGTGCGTTCTCGATGCGAGAGGTCGCGATGCAGAACGCGAACGTCTCCCGTACTGTGACGCCATCCGCGTCCAGGATCAGTCCGCGTACATCCCAGTTGTACCATCCGAAGGTTCCGGTTCCGCGGCCAAGCGTGAAATAGACCTGGTCCCAGGGCACGCTGAGGGTGGTGCCATCCAGCCCGAACACGTGTATCTGCCGGTGCTTGCGATCGAGCGCGATCGGATAGTAGGTCCAGCGGAACAGCTCGAGGCAGGCCACCCAGATGCTCGCTGCAGTGAAGGCGGCCAGCATCGCCATGCCGATGAATATCGCCTCCCACAGGCCATTTTCGTTGGGTAGCCTGTTCACGATCAGCAACCAGAGCAGCATCAGCACGCCGCCCAGCCCGAAGGCAATGCCGATCGCGCCCAGCAGGGCTGCAAAGCCACGCGCGGCGAACCAGCGATCCACCGAAACCAGGCAGTTCGAATTCATCTTCACCACGCACAGATGCGCCAACGGCACGACATCCAACCGCTTCTTCTGCAGCAGGCGGTGCTCGCGATCAAACGCATTCAGCGGGCGGTTGTTGGGAAACTTGCGCGTGTATCCGGTGTAATCCATGGGCGATCCCTGCGCGATTCCAGCGCCCGTTGGATTCTAGCGGGATTCTCCTGGGGGGGGGGGATCAGCGACGAACGTCGAACGGATGGCTCTCCATCAGTGCCCGGACTTCAGCTTCGCGGGCAGGGCTGAAGTCGCCGGGAATGGCGTGCTTCAACGCGCCCGCGGCCAGTCCGAAGCGGACGGTGCTTTCTGCGTCTAGACCGGACAGCAATCCGTGCAGGACGCCGGCGGCAAAGGCATCGCCACCGCCGATGCGATCAACGATGCCGGGCAGCGGCCTCGGAGCGGCCTGCGCGCGGGTTTCATCGCGTCCCAGCAGCAGCGCACCGAGCACGTGATGGTCGGCGCTGATCACCTCGCGCTGGGTGCAGGCCAGCCACCGCAGGTGCGGGAACGCAGAAAAGGCAGCGGCCGCAGCGGCCTCGGTTCGAGCGACCGCATCGTCCTGCGGGAAGCGCAGCCCCAGCACCAGTTCGATGTCCCGATGATCGGCAAAGAGAATGTCGGTCTCGGCGAACAGCTCGCGCAGGATCGGCGCTGCATCGCCATCCCAGCGTTGCCACAATGAGGGACGGTAATTGCCGTCGAACGACACCTGCACACCGGCCGCGCGAGCCGCACGCACGGCACCCAGCACCGACTCGGCCACGTTGGCGCCCAGCGCCGGGCTGACGCCCGAAACATGCAGCAGGTGCGCGCCGGAAAGCAGGGCGGGCCACGCATGATCTTCGGCGCTGCTGTTTGCGAATGCAGAACCGGCGCGGTCATACACCACTTCACTGGCGCGCTGCACCGCACCGGTCGCCAGGAAGTACAGGCCCATGCGGTGACCCTCCACTTCACGCACGCCGGCCACGCCCACGCCATGCCGCCGCAGCTCGGCCACGGCGTGCCGGCCCAGCGCGCTAGCGGGTACCGTGCTGACCATCTGCACATCGTGGCCCAGGCAGGCCAGCGAGACCGCCACATTGGCCTCGGCGCCTCCCACATGAACCTGCAGCTGCGGCGTCTGCAGCAGCAGTTCACGACCGCGGGCGCCCAGGCGCAGCAGCAACTCACCGAAACAAACGACGCGGCTCATCGGTTCTCTCTCACTCGGAGGTGGTGCAGCCCAGCATGCGCATATCGATGGCATCGGCCATGCGCCGGTAGCCTTCGTCGTTGGGATGCAGATGGTCGCGGGTGATCTCGTTGGGCAACGACTCGGCGCCCTTCGGGTCACGCAGCGCGGCATCGAAATCGATGATGCCGTCGAAGCCGCTGTTGCCGCCGCGTGCCCACTGGTTGATCGCGGTGCGGGTCGCTGCGGACACGGGCTCGTAGCGCTCGGAACCGCCGAACGGGGTCAACGTACCCAGCCAGGCGCGGATGCCGTGCGCATGCAGCCGCGCCGCAACCTGCTGATAGCCCAGCAGCATGTCCGCCGCATTGCGTCCAGGCAGCGGCTGCGCGCCACCACCGTGGCGGATGTCATTGATGCCTTCGAACAGGATCACCTGATCGGCATCAGCCACCGCGATCACATCGCGATCCAATCGTGACAGCGCACTGTGGCTGCGGCCATGGTCAAGCAATTTGTTGCCGCTGATGCCCTGGTTGAGCACCACGAAGCGGTTGGGGCAGGCCTGCTGCAGGCGCTGCGCCAACCGCTCCGGCCACTGGTTGAAGGTGCCGCGACGTGCGGTGGCGCCTTCGGTGATGGAATCGCCCAGCGCCACGATTACCTGGGGACGATCATCACGCTGCACCATCACTGCCGAGAACACGTTCTGCTGGTAGCTCAGCCGCACGCTGTCGGCAACGGTTGCCTGCCTGCCGTCCGCTACCCGCAGCTCGGTGCGGCGCACGGCGGGACGGGTGGGCTGCGGGAAATAGGCACTCACGCTGATTTCCTGCAGCGCCGCCACCGGCATCCGCACCGGGTCGCTCAGCAGCGCGGCCCCGACCGGCACCTCGATGATCGCGCGGCCGTCCACCGTTACCGGCAGTGGCGCGGCCTTGCTGTTCTTCATTCCCACGCGCAGGTCCTCGACGCGCAGGGGCGCCGTGCCGAGTTCGTTGCTGATGCGCAGCCGCAGCGCATCGCCACGGCTGCCAATGCGCATGTCCTGGCGCACGGTCTGTGCGGCGAACTGTACCGGCGCATCGGACGTTCCGTCCTTGCGGTCGGGCGCGGGCGCGGCCGTCCAGGCAGTGACCCACACGGGTGCGGCCCACGCAGCGGGCGCCGTCATGGCGGAGCAGAGCATCAATGAAAACAGAAGTGTCCAGCGCTGCATGGGCAGGAGTCCGGTCAGGTGTCAGGAGAAGTAAGTGCCGCCGTTGACGTCCAGATTCGCGCCGGTGATGAACGCGGCCGCATCCGAGGCCAGGAACACCGCAGCGTCGGCAGCTTCGTCCGGCGCCCCCTGGCGGCGCAACGGGGTGGCGCCGGCAACGGCCGTGCGTACTTCCGGCTTGGTGAATTCGTCGTGGAAGCGGGTGGCGATCATGCCGCAGCACAGCGCGTTCACGCGGATGCCCTTCGGCCCCAGCTCCTTGGCCATGGCGCGGGTGAAGGTCATCACCGCCGCCTTGGCGGTGGCGTAGATCGATGCGCCCGGGCCGCCGCCATCACGGCCTGCCTGCGAGGCGAAGTTGACGATGGCCGCGCCTTCGCGCATGTGCGGCACCACTGCGTGGGTGGTGAGGTAGGTCGAGGTCAGGTTCAGGTCCATCACGGTGTGGAAGAACACCGGGTCGATGTCGGCCAGCGGCCGGCGCTGCACCATGCCACCGGCCACGTTCACCAACAGGTCGATGCGCTCGCCGAACGCGGCCTGTGCCGCAGCGACCAGGCCGGCGACGGCCGTGGCGTCGGTGACGTCGGCGCGATGCACGATGGCCTGGCCACCGGCCGCATGGATCTGTGCCAGCGTTTCCTGGGCACTGGCCTCATCATTGGCGTAGTTGATGCAGACGCGTGCGCCGGCGGCAGCCAGCTTGATCGAAACGGCGCGACCGATATCGCGGCCACCGCCGGTGACAATGGCCACCTTGTCCTGGAACGACATGCGGAAAACTCCTTGGTTTGCGCGGGAATTGAAGAGAGATGCAGGCTCAACCGCCGCGGCGGTCGAGCTTGTGGATAGGCCCGGTCCACCACCACAGCGCAGCAAGCGACAGCGGCACCAGCGCGGCAACGAGGATGAAGATCGGGGCGTAGGAGTGGCGGGTCAGCACCGGCACCAGCCAAGTGGTGATCAAGGTGCCGGCTACTGCGGCCAGGCCCCCCAGGCCCGCCAGCGTGCCCACCGAGCGGCCGTCGAACAGATCGCCGGGAAGGGTCTGGATGTTGCCGATGGCCACCTGGAAGCCGAACAGCACCGCAGCGATTGCCAGCACCGCCAGCAGCGGCTGGTTGGCCAGCACGGCACCCAGCAGGGCAGGAGCCATGACCACGCAGCCCAGCGTTATGGACAGCTTGCGGGCGCGGTCCACGCTGTGCCCGGCGTGGATCATCCGCCCGGAGAGCCAGCCGCCGCTGAGGCTGCCCAGCATCGCGCCGACAAACGGCACCCAGGCGAACAGGCCGATCTGCTTGATGTCGAAGCCGAAGGTTTCAGCCAGGTAGATCGGCAGCCAGGACACGAACAGCCACCAGATCGGGTCCAGCAGGAAGCGGCAGGCGAGCATGCCCCAGCTCTGCCGGTGGGCCAGCAGCTCACGAACGCTGGCCTTCGGCGCCACCACCGCCTTTTGCCCGGCCTGGTCTTCCTGGATCAGCCGGCGCTCGGCATCGCTCACCCACGGATGCTTGTCCGGGCCGGCGCGGTAGACAAACAGCCACGGCAGCAGCCACAGGAAACCGATTGCACCGACCAGCACGAAGGTGCCGCGCCAGCCCAGCCACAAGTAGAGGCCGGCGATGGCCGGTGCGGAGACGATCGCCCCGATCGACGCACCTGCGTTGAACACGCCCTGCGCCAATGCGCGCTCGCGCGCCGGGAACCACTCGGCATTGGCCTTCACCGCGCCCGGCCACGCGCCTGCTTCGCTGATGCCGAGCATCGCCCGCACCAGGCCGAAGGACAGCATCGAATGGGTGACCGAATGCAGGGCGATGGAGATCGACCACACGCTGATCGACAACGCGAAACCCAGGCGCGTGCCGATCATGTCGAACAACCGCCCGAACAGGAACTGGCCGGCGGCGTAGAACAGCATGAACACCGTCACCAGCAGGGCGTAGTCATCCTTGGTCGCCCCCACTTCCTTGGCGATTTCCGGCCACATCACCGCCAGTGCATTGCGGTCGATGTAGTTGATGACCGTGGCCACGGCAATCAGGCCCACGATCAGCCAGCGCACTGCTGAACGCACCGGCACCTTGCGCAGCTGGGCCACCACCGCAGGGCCGTTCATTTTGCGTCACCCTTGCTGCGGTCCATGCGCGCGTGGCTGCCGCTCCAGCGGTAGGCATGGCCGTCCACGGTCACGCTGTGCTCGCCCTTGGCGCTGCTGTCATCGGACACGCCCAGCGCGATGCGCGCTCCACTGGCAAGGCGCAGTTCGATCACCTCGGCATCGCTGCCGCGGGTGCACACGATGTCCTTGATGCGGCTGTCGGCGCCGTGCACGTACTCGGCGGTGCCGTTGTACTCGCCATGCGGCTCCAGCACGCTGAAGAAGGTCACGTCCTTCTGGCCTTCCACGCGTTGCAGCAGGGCCGGCTCGCGGCGCAGGTTGAACTCCGGATCGTTGGCGCCGCTTTCCACCAGCAGCGCCTGTGCAGGCGCACTGCTGCCGAAGCGGTAGGTGTAGAAGCGCCCATCCAGCAGCCAGGCCAGCGAACGCGGCGCGCTGCCGGGTTTGCTGCGTGCATCCAGCCACAGGTGCTGGTAGCCGTTGTCCTTGCCCAGCACCGGGCGCTGGGCGGGGAAGTGTTCGGCCTCGAAGCCGGTGGTGACGATGTGGCCATTGAAGTGCAGCGGCAGGTCGTAGCGCGCGGCCTTGTCCCCGTGCACCTTCAGCAGGTCCAGCACCACCGGCAGGCCCAGGTCGGGGTGGCGCAGCAGCGCCTGGGTGCGGGTGAATACCACGCCGGGATAGGCATCGCTCATCGTTGCCGAGGCAATCTGGGTATCGGCATCGGCCTGGAAGAAGCGCACCTGCGGGGCGTGCTCCTCGCCGCGCTTCCAGTCACCCTTGAAGTGGCTCTGCTCGTCCACCACCAGGGTGTTGTGGGCCACGGTCTGTTTGGCCCAGCTGCGGTTCTCCGGCAGGTAGATGCCACCGCGCTTGGCTTCCACGTTGAGGAAGCGTGCTGCACCGTAGTCGGTCACCACCGGATTGCCGTTGTCGTAGAACAGCCAGTTGAGCTTATCGAAGTGGCCATGGCCCATGCCCTGCATCGTGTCCTTCTGCACCAGTGCCTGGCCGCGTTCGCCGTTCATGCGCAGGATCGCCAAGCCGCCGCGTTCGCCGTCGGGGCCATCGCGCAGCAACATCGGCCGGTAGTCGAAGGGCCTGGCCTTGTTCGCGGCCAGTGCCTGCGCCACCTGCAGGCCGTCGGGTGACAACAGCAGGCGTTTCTGCTGCTGGGCCACCGACAGCAGGCGGTCATCGCCGGTGCGCGCATAGGCGATGCCGATGCCGGCCACCAGCTCTTCGGTGTCGACGCCCTTGTCCAGGATGGCGTCGTTGATCGGGAAGAACAGGCCGTTGTAGCTGGACTGCACCAGCACATCCACGGCCTTCAACAGCACGCCGTCGCGGCGCGCGAATATCTTCCGCTGCGGTTCGTTGCGTTCGATGGCATTGGCGAAAAGCAGGAACGGCGCCAGTGCGTAGCGCTGGTAGTAGGGGCCTTCCTCGTAGTAACCATCGGGCGAGAACAGCAGGTCGATCTGCCGCAGGAAGCCGAACCGGTCATCTTTCTGGCTGCCCCGCAGGGACTTCTCCACGAGTTCCTGGTCGCGCAGCACGTAGCCGGTCATGCCGGTGGCGGCCACCGCCCAGGTGGCGTGGTTGTGGATCTGGTCGTAGTTCTTCGGCTCGCTGACGAGGAACTCGGCCATCGGCCGGAACACCTTCGATTCGATGGTGTCGCGGTCCCCGATGGACAGTGCGTCATGGATCGCGTCGTAGCCCTGGATGGCGTTGACCAGCCATACCGAATCGTTGAGCACCTGCCAGAACACGCGCCCGGGGATCTGCCCACGGCCTTCCGGGTGCGGGCCCAGCGCCGGGTAGAGGCGGGCATACTGCAGCAGCATGTCGCGCGCATAGTCCACGTAGGCCCTGTCGCCGGTCAGCCGGTACAGCGTGCCCGCCGCCAGCAGCGCCTGGTAGTTGCGCTTGTGCTGTTCATGGGTGCGCCCGCCGCCCTTGTCCTTGGGTACCGGCACGTCGATACCGGCCTTCATCATCTTCTTCAGCGTCGCCTCGGTGCGCGCCTGTTCCTTGGAAAACCACGGGTAGCGGCGCCCTTCGCTGGCCATCTGCTGCCACTGTGCGGCGGTGACCAGCACCGGCGCGGCCTCGGCCTGTCGCACGGCAGCAGCGGGGGCTGCGAACAGCGATGCGCTCGGCAGCAGGGCGAAGGGGGCGGCCAAGGCCAGGGAAACGAACAGCGGCTGCAACCTCATCGATCAACTCCATTGCGGGTGCGTGACAGGGCAACTTCGCCCACCTTGGGATACCAGTCGACGCCGATCGCCTCGCGCGCGGTCATCGCCAGGGCAGGATCGGCACCCACGGCGGGCATGGCAGGCGTGGCCACCCACAATCCGCTGGCAGCCTGCTGCAGGCTGACGGCTCGGCTCTCTACGCCTCCCGGGAACACGGTGCTGGCTGCCGGCGACTGCACGTTGCCGCTGAAGTCGATGCCGGCCAGCGAACTGGCGGTATTGGGCGGGTTGCTGCTAGTGCGGTTGACGATCAGGTTGCCAGTGAAGCGGCTGTTGCTGGCGGCAACCACGATGCCCTTGGTTTCATCATGGCCGACACCGAAACTGATTTTCGCCACGTCCACGAAGGTGTTGCGGCTGATCGTGGCATTCACCACCGGCGCATAGCCGGACAGCGGCGGACTGGCCTGCGCATCCATCACCGCCAGTGCCGAACGGTTGCTGGACCCGGCCAGCCGTTCGAAGTAGTTGTTGCTGACGGTCTGGTCGGCGTTGATGATGCGTACGCCGCCGGTGCCGGCCTTGTCATCGCCGAGGAAGACGTTGTCGATCACCCGGTTGCCGTTGCCATGGCGTAGGGTCAGCGCGCCGGCCGAACGGTAGAACACGTTGCCGCGGTAAGTGTTGCCGCCGGACTTGTTGCTGATGATCTCGGTCTCGCCGTCGCAGCCTTCGAACCAGTTGTTCTCCACCGTGCTGTTGGAATCGCTCAGTGAGCTGTCGCTGGTGCCGACGCGGATCGTTTCACCACCGTTGACGCCCAGCGACGGGCGCGGCCCGAACCAGTTGTGGTCGATGCGGTGCTGGTTGTCCAGGCCCTGG
The DNA here is from genome assembly GCF_039555535.1 of Stenotrophomonas maltophilia. Taxonomy (NCBI): domain Bacteria; kingdom Pseudomonadati; phylum Pseudomonadota; class Gammaproteobacteria; order Lysobacterales; family Lysobacteraceae; genus Stenotrophomonas; species Stenotrophomonas maltophilia. The sequence continues at coordinate 2,305,980 of NZ_CP154630.1, forward strand.
GTGGCATCGCGCACCACCACCACGGTCGGCCCGGCGTTGGTCTTGCCGCGCAACTGGCTGTGATCCAACCGGTTGTTGCTGCCATACAGCGATACCCAGTAGTCCTGGTCGCTGGCATCCGGGTTGGTGTAGTCATCGATCACCAGGCCGGTGACGCGACTGTTGCTGGCGACGGCCTTGCTCGACTCGCGGAACGCGACCACTGCATCACCCGGCGTATAGCCGTTGCGGAACACCAGGTTGGACACCTGCAGGTAGTTCCCCGCCAGGCGCAGGTCCGAGCGCCCGCTGAGGACGACCTTGCCGGCGGTCTGCGCGCGCAGCACGATCGGCGCGGCTGCCGTGCCCTGGGCCTTCAGCAGCAACCGGGCGTCGGTCCAGATGCCGTCAGCCAACACGATCTCATCGCCGGGCTGCAGCGCCGAGGCGGCGGTAGCGAACTCAGCGACATCGTGGACGAGCCAGCTGGCTGCACTTGCTGCTGAAGTGGTCAGGCACATGGCCAGACCAGTGGCCAGGCAAAACAGTGATGAATTGTTGTGCGGGTGACGCGCCAGCGAGTGAATGCGCATGAAATCCTTCCAGGGACGGCCCGGCCGTCGTTTCAGGGTGGGTCTGCATACCACTTTCGGGCCTGTTGTAAGCCAGCTTTCGCGCAAAGTCATGCTGCAGAAGCACATTAAATTGCGATCAACTGGTATGGATAAAAGGCATTTGCGCAGTGACATACCAATTGGTTGACATTTTCATGTCGACGTGCCGAAGCTGCGTCCCACGCCTGGCATGCAGGCGATCCTTTGGGAGGAGGAAACCATGCGGCGACCCGCCGGAGCAGTGCACAGCATCTCGTTGTCCCCCACACCCCTGATCGTGGCGCTGCTCGCCGTGCTGGCGGGCCTGCCCACGGCCCAGGCGCAATCCAGCAGGGACGCGGCAGGGCAGGATCCCACCACGCTGGACCAGGTGCAGGTCACCGGCATCCGCGAGTCGATGCAGAGTTCGATCAACAAGAAGCGCGACGACACGGTCATTGCTGACGTGCTCTCGGCCGATGACATCGGCGATCTGCCGGCGCCCTCGCTGGCCGACGCGATCGAAACCCTGACCGGCGCCGCTTCGACCCGCGACAAGACCGGGGCCTCGGAAATTTCCATCCGTGGCCTGGGCGCCTTCCTCAGCAGCACCAACTTCAACGGTCGCGAGATCACCAACGGCAGCGGCGACCGCTCGGTGAACTTCAACATGTTCCCCGCCGAGCTGATCAATACGGTCGCCATCTACAAGACCTAGCGCGCCGACATCATCGAAGGCGGCGTGGCCGGCACCATCGGCCTGGAAACGGTGCGCCCACTGGAGTACGGCAAGCGGGCGGCGCAGATCGATCTGCGTGGCAGCTGGGCCGAGTATGACAAGAAGTACCGCGACGACGACGGCATCGGCTACCGCGGCACCGCCAGCTACATCGACCAGTTCGAATTCGGCAACGGACAGAAGCTGGGCATTTCGCTGGGTTTCCAGCGCCTGGATGGTACTGATCCGGAAGAGAGCATCACCAGCGGTTCCACCTGGTATGCCTGCGATGGCACGCAGAACGTGGGCAATGCCAACTGCAATGAAGTGTCCGCGCAGGCCATCGCCAACGGCGCGCCGTACTACCTGGTGCCAAGCAGCCGCATCTACCGGCTCAAGCAGGAGCGCAACGACCGCCAGAGCGAGTTCGCCGCACTGCAGTGGCGGCCCAATGACGTGGTTGAAGTGAATCTCGACTTCGAACACACCGAGCGCAACTGGTACGAGAACCGCAGCGATCTGAGCCTGTCCAACGCACGTCGCGGCATCACCCAGCGCGACGTGGACGCAGAGGGCATCGTGCGCCACCTGCATGGCAGCACCTCGATCGACTCCACCTCCAACCGCTACTGGCGTGGCGAGGAATACACCGGGGGTGGCCTGAACCTGATCCTGCGACCGACCCCGGCCTGGGAGCTGTCCACCGATCTTTCGTACTCGCACACCAATCGCCTCGATAGCGAGCGCATGACCCGCCTGCGCGCGAACCAGCGCGACGTCAACAATGCCGCCGTGCCCGGCATCAGCAGTGGTGCCACCGGCTACGTGGACTATGACTGGGACTGGCACGGCGAAGTGCCCAGTGTTGCGCTGGCGCCGAACTTCGACCCCACCAACTGGGACGCCTACACCGGGGCGGCGCGGGTGACCTCAAGCGCAACGGAGAACGACCACAGGATCAAGGCCGGCCGCTTCGATGCCAGTTTCATGCCCGAGTCCGGTTTCTTCAGCCGCATCAAGGGCGGCGTGCGCGCCAGCCAGGCCGACTACCGCCTGCGCGACAATACCCTGGTCACCGACTACGACCAGCGCGTGGCGGCCGACAAGGCGAAGATCATCGCCGCCAACCAGGCCTGCCGCGCACCGTTCCCCCAGGATGACTTCATGGATGCCGCCAGCGGCAACACGATCTCCTCGTGGGCGTACTTCGATCCGGACTGCCTGTACCAGTCGTTCCGCGGCAGCCTCGACAGCGGCCTGGATCCGGGTTTCCAGGATCCGAACAATGTCGACATCACCGAGAAGACACGCGCGCTCTATCTGATGGGTGAGTTCAGCAGCAGCCTGTTCGGCTTGCCGGTGACCGGCAACCTTGGCCTGCGCTGGGTCAAGACCGATGTTCGCTCCGAAGGCGTGCGTACCGGCCTGCGTATCGAGGACAACGGTGACGGGACGATCCGCCTGCAACCCACCGGCGAGTACAGCACGCAGGTGTTCAAGGCGGGCAACGACAAGCTGCTGCCCAGCCTCAACGCGGCTTTTGAACTGCGCCCGGACGTGTTGCTGCGGGTGGGTGCATATCGCGCGATGTCACGGCCGGATATCGCCGCGCTGGGTGCCGGGCGCACCATCAACGTGAGCAGTGATGCCACCTACGGCAATCTGGCCGACGCGCTGGATGACATCAGCGCCAGTGGCAACCCGGCGGCACAGCCGCTGATGTCCTGGAACGGCGACCTTTCCCTGGAGTGGTACCCGAACCCGGACACGATGCTGGCCGGCGCGGTGTACTGGAAGCAGTTCAACGGCGGCACCGCCATCGCGCTGGTGCCTGAAACCTACACCATCGACGGCCGGAGCGTGACCGTGCCGGTGCGGCAGCAGGTGACCACCGACGAGGACAGCACGCTGACCGGCTTCGAGCTGACCGCCACCCATCGACTGTCGTACCTGCTCAAGCCGTTCGACGGGCTGGGCTTCAAGGTCAGCTACAACTACGCCGATGCCGACTACCAGACCCAGGACTCGCGACTGGGCGAGCAGCTGGCCAGTGACGGCACGATCATTCCGGCCATCGTGCCGCCGGCGGGTCTCAGCGGCTTCTCACGGCACGTGCTGTCCGGCTCGATCTACTGGGACGTCGGGCGCTTCAACATCCAGGCCATCGGCAAGTTCCGCTCGCACTACTACCAGGACTTCACCGGCAACACCGCGCAGCAGAACCGCTACTACGATGGCAACACCAGCGTGGACCTGCGCCTGCGCTACCGGGTGAACAAGCAGTTGTCGCTGTCGCTGGAGCTGATGAACCTGACCAACGAGCCGCGCGTGGCCTACCAGCCGCTTTATGGCAACTTCCGCGAAGTGGTGACCTACGGGCGGCGTGCGTATTTCGGTGTACGATACAAGTTCTGAACAGGGCGGCGCGGCCAGTGGTCGCGCCGTCGCTCCAACCGGACCCTTGCCGGCCGCGGTGGCAGGGCAGGGACCCGGAAGGAATCGCCAAGGGTCAGCCGCATGTCCGCCAACCGCCTTTACCAGACCATCGCTGCCAAGCTCCGCAAGCTGATCGAGGACGGCGAATTCCCGCCGGGCTCGCGCTTGCCAGGTGAGCGTGAGCTGGCCGAACGGTTCGGTGTCAGCCGGGTGACCATCCGCGAGGCTGAAATTGCCCTGGAGGCCCAGGGCTGGATCGCGATCCGCATTGGCTCGGGCGTGCATGTGAAGCCGCGCCCGACGCAGGTTCCGGGTGGACTGCCGGATGTCAGTGCGTTCGACCTTACCGCTGCGCGCGCGGTATTCGAGGCCGAGGCCGCCGCTCTGGCGGCAAGCAATCTGGATGATGCCGGCATTGCCGAGCTGCAGGCGCTGGCCGAAGCGCTGTGCCGTCGCGACCTGAGCGACGCGGAAGCCGGCGAGTACGACCGCCGTTTCCACCTGGCCATCGCACGGCTTTCCGGCAATCCGGTGGTGGAATTCTTCGTGCAGCAGATCTGGCGCATGCGCAGCGAACTGCCGCGGGTGACCGAGGTCTATGCCCGGGTCTGCCATGATGATGGCGCCAACCGCGCCGACGAGCACATGGCCATCTTCGAAGCATTGCGCGCGCGTGATCCGATGGCCGCACGCAATGCCATGCGCCATCACTTCCAGCGCCTGTTCGAAGCCATGCTGCAGGCGACCGAAAGCCAGGCGCTGGAGGAGATCCGTCGCCGCACGCAGCAGGACCGCGAACGGTTCATGGCCACGACGCGGATCTGAGTGCCGCGTTCAACACAATCGGCGCTGCGACCTTCAGCAGGGCAGATCGCGCTCGACGCCTGATGGATATGAGAAATGGGCATGACTGCGGCGATGCCCAGCGTGTCCGCAATGCCTACACTGCCCCCGGGTCATACACGGCCCGTTGAGAAAGCTGCATACACACAAGGAGCAGGGTATGAAGTTCTCGCTGTTGGGCGCGGCGCTGCCATTGGTGCTGGCACTGAGTGGAGTCCCCGGGGGAAGCGTCAATGCAGGACCGATCGCGGGCACCGCGACCGCCACTGTGGTTGCGAAGGCCACGTACGCGTCGGATTCGCTGGAGGCCGGCTACATCGTCGATTGGATCAAACGGAATTCGCCCGCCTACGCGCCGGCGTTGCAGACGGGTGAACTGGCCATCTCGCACAGCTATCAGTCTGCTGGCAGTCTCAAGCTGGCCGGTGCGGCGGGCCCGCCTGTTCCATTGCCTGCGCGTGGCGTGGAGGGCGAGGTCATCTCGATCTCCAATACCTTGCCGAGCGGCGCTTCCGAGTCGTGGACATACCGGTGGTCGAGCGGGGCGTGGAAGCTGATCAAGTACAGCTTTGATGCATGCCAGGGCCCCGCCAGCATCGGTGCGAAGGGATCCGACACGGCGATCGCTGCAAAGGGACCCTGCATCGACTGAGGGCGACCTGTGCTGGCAGAACAGCGCTGAGTCTGCTGCAGGAGAGTGGTGCCCCGGGAGATCATGGTCCCGGGGCGCCACTTCATACCTTGCCGTGCGAACATTGACCTCGGCGATCAGGCGGAGATCACCCACGGCCCGAGTCAGTCGCTGGGTCATGCAACCCACGCAGCTTCTTCTTGTTGATCTTACCCACGCTGGTGCGCTCGATCGCATCCACGAAATTGACCCGCTCCGGAATCGCATAGCGTGAGATATCCCCGGCGCGGCTGCGTGCTGCGACCAGTTCGATGATCTCCGCTTCGGCCACATGTTTTCCCGGCTTCCTGACCACCAGCGGCAATGGCCGCTCACCCCATTTCGTATCGGCGATACCGATCACCGCGACCTCGCTGACTGCCGGGTGCAGCGCGATGATGTCTTCCAGCGCAAGCGAGGAGATCCACTCGCCGCCGGTCTTGATCACATCCTTGATGCGATCGGTGACACGCAGGTAGCCACCTACGTCGATGTTGCCGATGTCTCCGGTGTGCAGGTAACCTCCCGCCCACAGCGTTGCCGAAGCCTCGGGATCGTGCAGGTAGCCCTGGGTCAGCCAAGGTGCACGCGCCACCACTTCGCCGGTGGCGACGCCATCGTGGACGACATCACCCATGTCCGGGTCGACGATGCGCAGATCCACCAGCGGCACCGGCAGCCCGGCCTTGGTCCGTAGTGACAGCACCTCATCGGCATCGGTCACGGTATCCACGTCGATCTGGGCGATGGTGAGCAACGGGCAGGTCTCGGACATGCCATAGCCGCCGAAGATGTCGATGCCCCGTGCCAATGCACGCTGCGCGAGCGCACGGGGCAGGGCGGCGCCGCCGATGATCACCTTCCAGCCCTGCAGATCGGCCTGCGCAGCGTCCGGGTGCTCCAGCAGCATGTGCAGGATGGTCGGCACGCAGTGCGAGAAGGTCACCTTCTCGCGGGCGATCAGTGCCAGCAGGTTGGCGGGGAGATAGCGGCCCGGGTAGACCTGCTTGATGCCCATCAGCGTGGCCACGTAGGGCAGGCCCCACGCGTGCACATGGAACATCGGGGTGATCGGCATGTAGACGTCGTCGCGGTGCAGCCGTCCCTGGCTGGGCGCACTGCCGAGGGCAGCCATCCCCGCCAGTGAATGCAGGACCAGTTGCCGATGACTGAAGGAGACGCCCTTGGGCAAGCCGGTGGTGCCGGTGGTGTAGAACACTGTCGCGCGGGTGTTCTCGTCGAAATCAGGGTATTCACTGGCCGCTGCAGCGTCGCGCAGCCCGGCTTCGTACTCGGCGACGAAACCGGCTGGCAGCGGACCATGGGTATCTTCCATCAGGATGCGCGTGCGTAGATCGGGTAGCTGTCCGTCGATTCCATCCAACAGCGGCAGGAACTCGCGATTGACCAGCAGCACCCGTGCACCGCTGTGATTCAGTGTGTAGGCAATCTGCTCCGGTGCCAGGCGCACGTTCACCATCATCAGCACCGCACCGATCATTGGTACCGCGAAGTAGGCTTCCAGGTAGCGGTTGCTGTCCCAGTCCATGACCGCCACCGTATCGCCATGCTTCACGCCCAGCGAGGTCAGCAGCCCCGCCAGCTGGCCGATGCGGGCATGCAGGGTGCGGTAGTCGTAGCGGACCGTATCGCCGTAGACGATCTCCTGCCCGGGGGACACCGCCAGGGGTGTCAGCAGCAGTTGCTTGATCAACAGCGGATAGGCAGCGGCATCGGTAGCGGGGGCGGATGGCATGAGGGTTCCTCGTGGCAGCATGTCGGTGGCCGGTCTTCTCCTGGCCACACTAGCCATCCCTCCCGCCCGTACCAGCGTACCTAGGTACCTGTGCCCAGCCGCGGGCGATTTGCTAATCTCGCCTGGACATGCCGACCCTGCTCATCGCCGACGACCATCCCTTGTTCCGCGCGGCGCTGCATCGCGCGGCCGAAGAGGCGGTCGCCGACCTGCAGATCTGCGAAGCCGATTCGCTGGACAGCGTGCTCGATGCGCTTGAGGGGCAGTCGATCGACCTGATGCTGCTGGACCTGCACATGCCGGGCAACCACGGGCTTGCAGGCCTGGCGACCATTCGTGCGTTGCAGCCGGGGTTGGCGATCATCATCGTCTCGGCCAATGAGGAACCGCAGGTGATCCGGCGTGCCATCGACCTCGGTGCGGCCGGTTACCTGCCCAAGAGTTCGGGCCTGCACGAGCTGCAGGCAGCGCTGCAGTCGGTACTGGAGGGCGAACGCTGGATTCCGGCCCTGCTGCGGGAGCCAGTGGCGCGCGTGGCGCCGTTCAGCAGGGACGCCGACCTGGCCGCGCGCCTGGCCAGCCTTTCCGCGCACCAGTACAAGGTACTGGGCCTGGTGGCCGAAGGGCTGCTCAACAAGCAGATCGCGGACCGGCTCGGTGTGCAGCTGCGTACGGTCAAGGCACACATGACACGCATCATGGGGCGGCTGGGGGTGCGCAACCGCGCGCAGGCCATCCGCGTACTGCACGAAATGGGACTGGCCGATCCATCCCGGCAGATCGAAGAAGCGCCCGGGCCCTGATGGATCAGGGCGTGGCCGCAGAGCTCGCGGACAGCAGGTGGTTGATCGCCCAGCGAAGTGCCAGCGGCTTGAACGGCTTGCTCAACAAAGAGAGCCCCGCGCCACGAACTGCATCGCGCGTCGCGCTGCCGGTGTCCGCACTGAGGATCACCGTCGGCCGCAGCCCATGCATGGCCGTCAGTCGCTTCCACAGCGCGACACCGGTATCGCCGTCATCCAGGTGATAGTCGAACAACCACAGCGCGGCCTCATGTGCTGATGCTCCGATCACATCGGCGCCCGTTGCCGCAATGACATCACAGCCCCAGGAGTGCAGCAGCTGCTGCATCGCCTCCAGCGCAACCGGGTCGTTGTCCACCACCAGCACGCGGATGCCCTTGAGGGCGGTGCTGCCATTGGCCATGGTTCCGCCGCGCGGCGCTTCCGGCCGCGAAGCGCGTGTCACGCTGAGCGAGAAGGTCGAGCCGCGATCCGGCACGCTGCGCAGGTGCAGGGGGGCATGCAGCAGACCGGCAATACGGTGTGCGATGGTCAGGCCAAGCCCCAGGCCCTGGCCATTGCTGCGATCGATCCGATGGAATTCTTCGAAGACCACCGCCTGTTGCTCCGGTGCAATGCCGGGGCCGGTGTCATGCACGCCAATCGACAGCCTCCGGCCCTGGCGGCGCACCCCCAGCAACACGCCGCCACGGCGGGTGTAGCGGATGGCATTGGCCAGGAAGTTCTGAAGCACCCGGCGCAGCAACAGCGGATCGCTGTAAACCCAGGCGTGGCTTCGCACATAGCCGAACTGCAGGCCGCGGGCTGCCGCGAGCACGGCAAACTCCTGTGCAAGCGGATCCAGCACGTTCGACACCGGGAACGGTCGCGGATCGGCCACCAGCCCACCGGCCTCCAGTCGAGAAATGTCCAGCAGGCCCGACAGCAGGTCATCGGTGGAATCCAGCGCACCACGGATCTGGCGCAGGAAGCTGTCGAGGAACTCCGATTCGATGTGCTGCGACATCGCATCGGTCAGCAGCTGCGCGGCATGCAGGGGTTGGATCAGGTCGTGGCCCACGGCAGTCAGGAAGCGGGTTTTCGCCACGTTGGCGCGCTCGGCTTCCTGCACCGCCTGTTCCAGCCGTGCGGTGCGGTCCTGCACGCGGTGCTCGAGTGTTTCATTGCTGCGCTTGAGTGCATCTTCCGCCCGGCGGAACGCGGTGACATCGGTGAAGGTGGCCACGTAGCCGCCACCCGGCATCGGGTTGCCGCGGATCTCGACGATGGTGTCGTCGGGGAAGATGCGCTCGGACAGGTGCGGCGTGCCGCGACGCATGTGGGCGACGCGGCGCTGCAGCGCTCTGTCGGACGTGTCGCCGGGGCCGTCGCCAATCTTCAGCTGGCCCAGTGCCCAGGCGGTGAGATCGACCACCGGGCGCCCCACCTGCAGCAGCTCCGGCGGGAACCTGAACAACGCGGCGTAGCGGCTGTTCCAGGCCACCAGCTGCAGCTGCGCATCGACCACGCTGATGCCCTGGCTCATGTTTTCCAGCGCCGCCTCCAGTAGCCGCTGGTTGAAGCGCAGAACCTGCGTTGCCTCGCCCACCGCGCGGGTCACCGCATCCAGCGGCGCGGCGCCACCCTCGCGTGCGGCTTCGACCAGCAGCCGCGCCATGCCCGCGCCCACCACGGCGGTCAGCTCGCGCTCGATGGCGATGACCCGGTCATCATCCAGCATCTGCCCGGCGTGGCCCTCCAGCAGCTGGCGCGCACGCTCCTGGCCGAGGAAGCGTCCGGCGGTCCTGCGCAGGGAAGCGGCAGCCACCGCATCCCGCCTCCGGGGCAGCGGCGGACGCACGGCGCGCGACACCAGGGCAACCGTCAGCAGATTGATCGCCAGGCTGGCGCCCATGCTGAGCGCGATATGGCCGGGTTGCACGCGCAGCGAAACCACGGCCAGCCAGTGCAGTCCGTCGGGACTGGCTGACGGTGTCGCGGCCGGGATCACCATCGGCAGCAATACCAGCCACAGCCAGGCCAGTGAACCCAGCACGATGCCGGCCATGATGGCCGGGGACGGCGTGCGTGGGCGGTACACGGCCAACAGCACCGCTGGTGCCAGCTGCGAGAGGGCGGTGAAGGACATCAGGCCGAAATCACTGAGTGCCTCGGTATCGCTCATCGCGCGGCTGTACAGCCACGCCATCAGGAACACGGCGAGGATGCCTGCACGTCGGAACGCCAGGACACGCGGGCGCAGGTCGGCATTGGCCACGCCGCCACCGATGCCGCCGAGCAGGTGCGACCCGAATCCATGGTTGCCAAGCATGATCGACAGGGTCAGCCCCGAGAGGATCATCATGCCGGTGGCCGCGCTCAGGCTGCCCAGGTAGGCCAGCAGTGCCAGCAGGTGACGACCGCCGGCCTGGGGCAGGGCCAGAACATACAGGTCCGGAGATACCGATGCCGGCAGCTGTGCTGCACCGGCCAATGCCATCGGCACCGACGGCAGCCCGATCAACAGCAGGTAGACCGGGAACATCCAGCGTGCCGTCTTCAGGTCCGAGGTCTGGCGAAGCTCGACCACGCCGACATGGAACTGGTGCGGCAGGGTGAATGCAGAGATGGCGCCCAGCGCAACCATGGTGAGATAGTCCGGCACGATGGCCGGTGGCGGCAGTTGTGCCATCTTTTCCAGCAGCGGCGTGCCGGCCGCGTGCACCGACAGCGCGGCATACAGGCCGATGGCCAGCAGGGCGGTCAGCTTCAATACCGATTCCAGGCCCAGAGCGACCACGATGCCGCGGTTCGGTTCGGTGGCCGATGCCTTGCGGGCACCGAACAGCAGGGTGAAGGCGGCCATCGTCAATGCGAACCAGAACGACATGTCCAGCTGCCAGCCGGCAGCTGTGAAACGATCACCCAACAGTGCGCCCAGCCCTTGGCTGACCGCTCTCAGCTGAAGTGCGATGTAGGGAATGATGCCGAGCAGCGCGACCAGGGTGATGGTGAAGCCAAGGCCGCGATCCGCACGCAGCCGTGCGACTACCAGGTCGGCGATGGTGGCACTGTTGTGCTGCCTGGCCAGTCGCCCCAGGCGGTGCAGGAACGGCAGGCCGAACGCGAAGATCAGCGCCATGCCAGCGAGGGTGGGTGGAATGGGGAAGCCCCATTGCAGCCCCTGCGATGCCGCGCCGTAGTATGTCCATGCGGTGCAGTGCACCGCCAGGGACAGTGCGTAGATGAGCGGCCATGCCTTCGAAAGCCGATGCCCCCGGCGCTCGCCCCACAGGGCCACGCCAAACAGCAGTGCGGTCCACGCAATGCAGGCCAGCAGCACGAAGGAGGGCGTCAACATCGCTCCAGTGTAGGCAGAAGCCGGGCGTGACGGCGCTAGGCTGCGATCACGATCAGTGACAGCTGCTCGGCAACCAGTGCCATATCACCCTCCGGAAGCCGTTCCACACTCTTGTGCTGGGTCAGCAGCCACTGCCCGGGCTGGCGCAGCTCCAGCGAGAGCAGCCGCGAGCGGACGCGCACCTCCGAACCGCTCGGCACCGGCGCCAGGAAGCGCACCTTGTTCAAACCGTAGTTGAGCACGTGGGCGATGCCGGGGAAGCCGGCGAGGGCGGCCACGTCGTCCTCCACGGTCAGTGAGAGCAGCAGGAAGCCATGTGCGATGGTGCGCCCACCCGCCAGCTGTGCCTGCGCCCGCGCCGGATCGACATGGATCCAGTTGTGGTCGCCGGTGGCATCGGCGAAGGCGTCGATGCGCGACTGGGCGATGCGGGTGGCGCCACTCAGCCGCTCGCTGGCCACCCATTGCTGCAACGCCTGCAGGGCCGCCGGCAGGGCGGCGGCGGTGTCCTGTGGGCTCATTCCACACGCTCCAGCAGGGCCAGGATCGCACCACGCGCCTCAGGCTCGGACAGCATGGGCGCGTGGCCGACATCCGGCACCTCTACCAGCCGGGCACTCTCCGACGTCGCCGCCATCTGCCGTGCAACGTCGGCCGGCAGGATGTCGGACAGGGCGCCACGCACCACCAGCACCGGCACGCGCGAGGTCAGCCCGCGCACCGCGCGCCACAGCACCGGCCGCAGCAGCCACAGCACCCACGGTCGCGTGGTGCGGATCACCGCCGGGTCGTAGTCCAGTTCCAGCAGTCCATCGCTGCGCGTGCGGAAGGTACGCACCGCCATCTGTCGCCAGTCATCGGTGCTGAAGCGCGGGAACGCGGCCTTGCCGATCGATGCCACATAGGCAGTGGCCTGCTCGAGATCCATCGGCGGCACCGGCTTGCCCGCGTACTTGCCGATCCGTGCCAGCGCCTCACGCGGCACCTTGGGGCCGGCATCGTTGAGGACCGCACCCGCGATCCGCTCCGGCGCGCGCGAGGCGAGGGTGATGGTCACCAGTACGCCCAGCGAGGTGCCGACGAATACCGCCCGGTCGATGTTCTGCGAGCGCAGCAGCGCTACCAGGTCGTCGGCATAGGTGCGCGGGTTGTAGCTGGTGGGATCATGCGCACGCTCCGACCCCGCGCGCCCCCGCAGGTCGACCGCGATCACGCGCCAGCCGCCGGCAGTGAGCGTATCGGCCAGCGCATCGAAATCGGCACCATTGCGGGTCAGGCCGGGAATGCAGACCACGGTGCCGCGCGGTGCCGTTCCCGAACCCGGTGCATGGTCGCGCGCATGCAGGCGCAGGCCATCATTGCTGTGCCAGTACAGATCTACGTAGGACTGCATCATGCAGGGGCTTCCTGGAAATCGTAACGGATGCGCTAGAAATCGTAACGGACGCTGAGGCTATATTGGCGCGGCGGTCCATAGAAGCCAATCAGCGTGCCGACCGCCGGAATGTTGTAACCGGTGGTGCGGTATTCCTTGTCGGCCAGGTTGGTGCCCTGCAGCGAGAAGGTCCAGGCGTCATCCAGGCGCCAGATCACACCGGCATTGACCAGTCCATAGCCGTCCTGGCGGATCACCGGGCTCAGGTCGGTGGTGGGCCAGACCTCGCTCTGGTAGCTGTAGCTCACCCGTGCAGAAAGGTTGCTGCCGTTGGCCAGGTCAGTGCGGTACTCCACGTTCAATGCACCCGAGAATTCCGGCGCATTGGTGAACTTCATCTGCCTGGCGACGTTGACGCCGCGATCGATGTACTCATCGTACTTCGTGTCCAGCCAGGCCAGGTTGCCGGAGATCAGCCAGTGCTGGCTGGGCAGGTACTGGTACTCGACTTCCAGGCCCTTGACGGTGCCGGCGCCGGCATTGGTGAAGTCGCCGAAGAAGGAATCGTCGATGCCATCGCCATTGGTGTCCAGGCCGGTGAACACCGACAGCTGGATATCCTTGTACTTGTTGTAGAACGCCGACAGGTTCAGGAAGAAGCGCTGGTCGAAGAAGGCCATCTTGCTGCCGACCTCGTAGCTGTCCACGGTCTCATCGTCGAAGGGCTCGGCCGAGCGTGGCACCGCCACCGCGTTGGCGCGGATGTTGTAGCCGCCCGACTTGAAACCGCGCGTGGCCAGCCCGTACACCATGATGTCCGGGGTGATCTGGTAGTCCAGCGAAACCTTGGGCGAGACGTTCCTGAAGTTGGTCTTCTTGTCGAAGTCCGCCGTCACCGCCACCGGCCGGCTGAAGCCCGGGTCAGCATAGAGGCGGTTCAGCACGATCGCGCGCTTGTCTTCGTCGGTGTAGCGGGCACCCACATCAAGCTTGAGCCTGCTGGTCAGGTCGAACGTCCAATCCGCGTACAGCGCGATGCTGTCGGTCAATACCTTGCCCTGGTTGTCGGCGAACTGGGCGCTGAAGTAGTTGTTCTGGATCTGGCCGCCGGCCTCGCCACTGAACTGGTACAGGCCGACCACGCCGCGCACCCGTCCGCCGGCATCGTAGTTCAGCTGTATCTCGTTGCTGACCTGCTCGTCGTGGTAAGTGCCGCCCACGTCGGCCAGCTTGATCGGCGTGGTGTCGAAGTCGATGTTGGCCTCACTGTCGGATTCACGCTTGGCCACCACGTACTTCACCGCGATATCTTCGTTCGGGCGCCAGTTCACCGTGGCCGACGCGCCCTTGGTTTCCACGTTGTTGAGATTGCGCATGCCCGAACGGATGTCATAACGGCTGTCCATTGGCGGGTAGGCGCGCAGGAACGGATTGGGCGCCAGCATCTTCGAACCGCGCATGCCGGAGTGGTCGTCGATCCAGTCCAGTGCGAACTGCACGTCGAAGTCATCGCCGGCGTACGCACCCAGGTTCACGCGCGCCGCGTTGATCTGCTTGTCGCTGACCGGCTGACCGTTGAACGTGTTCTCGCCGAAGCCATCGTGGTTCATGCTGGCCACCGCCACGCGGGCACGCAGGCCGCTGTCGGCACCACCGATCGGACCACCGATGGCGGCCTTGGCATCCAGCTGGCTGTAGTTGCCCACGGTGACCTGGGCGAAGCCCTCGGTTCTGGTGGGCAGGCCGCGCGAGATGTACTTGATCGCGCCACCGATGGTGTTCTTGCCGTACAGCGTGCCCTGCGGGCCGCGCAGCACCTCGATGCGCGAGACATCGAACACGTCCAGCAGCGCCCCCTGCGGCCGCGCGATGTAAACGTCATCCAGATAGATGCCTACGCCCGGGTCGGCGCCCCAGGTGGGATCGGACTGGCCGATGCCGCGGATGTAGGCGGTAACCGTGCTGCTGGCGCCACGGGCGGCGTAGATGGTCAGGTTCGGTACCTGCGCATCCAGGTCGCTGATGTCCTGGACATTCATCCTGTCCAGCGCCTCGGAGGTGAAGGCGGTGACGGCGACCGGTACCTCCTGCAGCGTTTCCTCGCGCTTGCGTGCGGTGACCTTGATGCTGTCCAGGTTTGTGGGTGAAGCGGTCCTGCCTGCCGTCGGCACGGCCTGTGGCGTGTCCTGTGCCAGTACCGGCCCGGAGGCCAGCAGCGCGCCGATCATGAGACTCAGGCAATTCCGTTTCATTCGGTCCTCCCCCAGGCAAGTGCTCACAGATGGCCCATTGCCACCCCTGCAGCGAAGGCTAGCGGTGTCATCCGGCAGCGGCGAGTGGACCTAGGTCCAGTCGGCAGTGGCCGCCGGATGCGGATACTGGGCGTGCCCTCAGCCGGACGCGCTCCCCGGTACTACTTCATCCACGACTCACGCATGAGGATCTGGCCATGAATTCCGGAATCGATTCGATCAAGGCGGTAGTGCTGGCGCTGTGCTGCTGGCTGGCGTCGGCAGGCAGCGTGCTCGCCGCGGGCCCTGCCGGGCATTGGGACATCGGCCTGTACGGCAACCTGTTCGGCGCCCGCGAATACCAGGTCTGGGTGCCGGCCGGCTACAGCGACCAGCAGCCGCTGCCCTTGCTGTTGGTACTGCACGGCTGCGTCAACGGCCCCAACCTGATGGGCGAGGCCTCCGGCTTCAACGATGTGGCCGACATCGAGGGTTTCATCGTGGTCTATCCGCGCCAGAACGTGACCTCCAACCCGGCGCGCTGCTGGAACTGGCAGCTGCCGATCAACCAGGCCCGTGACAGCGGCGAGGCGTCGATCCTGGCCGGCATCGTGGACAAGGTGAAGGCCGGTTACAGCGTCGATCCGCACCGGGTCTACGTCACCGGCATTTCCGCCGGCGGTGCTATGACCTCGATCATGCTGGCCTGCTATTCGGACGTGTTCGCCGCTGGTGCCATCCATTCCGGCGGCATGTTCAAGGGTGCGACCACCATCTCCGGCAGCGCCTACGCGTTGCTGGCCGGCAGCATCCATTCGCCGGACAGCAACGGTCGGCTGGCCTGGCAGTGCTCGGGCTCACCGATGCCGCGCCCGCTGCCGGTGCTGGTGTTCCATGGCAGCGCCGACCTCACCGTCAACCCGGTAAACGGTGAGCAGGCCGTGCGCCAGTTCCTGCAGACCAACGACCTGGCCGACGACGGCCTGGACAACGACTCGGTGAAGTACCTGCCGACCAGCACCTACCATGGCCAGGTGCCGGGTGGGCGTGCCTACACGGTGGACACCTATGCCTATGGCGGTCGCACGCTGGCACAGCACTATGTGGTACAGGGCATGGGGCATGCGTGGAGTGGCAGCCAGTCGGGCTTGCCGTTCACCGACCCGAAGGGCCCGGATGCCACGTTGATCACCTGGATGTTCCTGAAGAACTACCAGCGCTGAAGGCAACAACCGCTGTAGTGTCGAACCTGATCGACGGTTGCAACCCCATGCTAGCCTTCGCCCTGGCAGGACTGCCTGACAGGGGGAGGGCATGGACATCCGACGCGCTTTTTCAATCGCATGGCTCGCATTCGGCCTGCTCGCATTGCTGTTGTCGGCAAACGCCCTCGGCCATCCCGGCGGGCTCGACAGGAATGGCTGCCACACCAACCGCAAGACCGGTGACTACCACTGCCATCGAGGCGCTCCAGCAGCGCCTCGATATGTCGACACCCCGCGCAGCAGTTTCGCCCCCGGTTCTGCGCGCAGGTCCGGGGTGTTTGCCAACTGCACGGAGGCCCGCGCCGCCGGAGCAGCGCCGGTACGGCGTGGTGATCCGGGGTATGGGCCGCACCTTGATCGCGACAATGATGGCGTGGGCTGCGAACCCTATCGTGGTCGCAGGTAGGGCAAGGCCCGCCTGGCTTCAGTCGCCGTTTTCCCGCGTTCGTCGGTCATCAGCAGGGCTGGTCGCACGACCTCCCTGCGTGGGAGGCGATGCCCTAGGCTGTTGTCACTTGACCGCAGGGACGAAGGCTTCCATGAACCGCTGGCTTTTCCTCGCGCTTGCCGCGCTCCCGTTCGCCGCCGGTGCCGTGGTCATCCGCGATGATGTTGACGATGCCAGGTACCAGATAGACGCAACGGAATTCCCGGCACTGGCAGACATGCCGGGCGAGGGGCACGGCGTCCTGATTACACCGAGATGGGTGGTGACCGCCGCGCATGCCGCACCGATGGAGGGGATGGGCGCCACCATCACCATCGATGGCAAGGGCTATGGTGTCGAGCGTGTCTTCCTGCACCCCGGCTATCGGAGGATGCCCGAGGCGCTGGGCATGGAGGCGATGGCAACGGGGAGTGCGTCGAAAATCCACGCGTTTCTGGCGGCGTCGGATGACATTGCGCTGATCAGACTTGCCACACCGGTGAGCGACGTGCAGCCGCTGGCGCTCTATCGTGGCAGCGCCGAGGTCACCCAGATCGCCACCTTGATCGGCAAAGGCGCCACCGGCAACGGTGCGACTGGACTGGTGCCCGGCGGGCCGCATCGTACGACGCTGCGGCGGGCCTACAACGCGATTACCGGCGGCAACACGCGTTATCTCTGGTACCGGTTCGACCCGCCTCCGCAGGGCCTGCCCCTTGAAGGCGTGCTCGGCAACGGCGACAGCGGCGGCCCGCTGCTGATCGAGGATCAAGGCGTGTGGAAGCTGGTCGGCCTTGGGTCCTGGATCACTGCCGTTTCCGAGCACGCACTTGAAGCCGGCTACTATGGCCAAGTGGTCTACAGCGTTCGCGTGTCCCGCTACATTGACTGGATCGAAAGCACTATCGATCGTGACGCGTCACGTTAACTGACTGCCCAGGAGCCTGTCGCGTAGATGCTGGCCCGGTCTCAAGGCATGCGACCGGCGTTTGTATCCTTCCAGCGATGGCTTCTTCGTTCAAACATCCTGCGTGCATGATCGACTTCCAGCCTTCCGGCTGGGTGCAGAACGGCGGGCGCTGGGATCTATGGTGGAACGGCCGTTCGGTGGCGCACATCATGGCACACCCCGTACTCGGTATCCGCCTATGCCTGGATGCGCGCAGGATGTCACGAAGCAAGGTCGTCGCTGCGGCGAATGTACGCCAGGCCAAGCGCTATGCCGAGCGCTGGTGCGCCGTTCGGCTTTGCCCCCAGTTGCGACTGCGCGATGCAGTGGCACGACTGGTGGATGCAACGCCCGGCACGCAAGGTGCGGGGACGCCACCGCTCTCCCGCGAGCAGCGGCAGCAGGCCCGCCGCCTGGCTGAGGCGGGAGCGGGGGAGGTGAGGCGGATCAAGGAGGCGCTCGCGCCCCGTCGGCCGCCGATGGCAGTGCGGCCTGATGTGCAGGAAAATGGCAGAGCCTGGTCGACCACAGACCAGGCTCCACCCAGTCGCCCGCCGGGTGGCCGCGCTACGCCGAAAGCTCCTCGCGCACGATCTTCGCCCCTGCGCTGAGCGCGCGCAGCTTGCCGCGTGCCACTTCACGCGCCAGCGGTGCCATGCCGCAGTTGGTGCTCGGGTAGAGCTTGTCGGCATCCACGAACTGCAGCGCCCTGCGCAGCGTGTTGGCCACGTCTTCCGGCGTTTCCACCGTATTGGAGGCCACGTCGATGGCGCCCACCATCACCTTCTTGCCGCGCACCAGTTCGATCAGGTCGATCGGCACGTGCGAGTTCTGGCATTCCAGCGAGATGATGTCGATGCTGGAGGTCCGCAGCTTCGGGAACGATTCTTCGTACTGGCGCCATTCCGAGCCCAGTGTCTGCTTCCAGTCGGTGTTGGCCTTGATGCCATAGCCGTAGCAGATGTGCACGGCCGTCTGGCACTTCAGGCCTTCGACGGCCCTCTCCAGCGCAGCCACGCCCCAGTCGTTCACTTCGTCGAAGAACACATTGAAGGCGGGCTCATCGAACTGGATGATGTCCACGCCGGCGGCCTCCAGTTCCTTTGCCTCTTCGTTGAGGATCTTCGCGAACTCCCAGGCCAGCTTTTCGCGGCTCTTGTAGTGGGCGTCATACAGCGTGTCGATCATGGTCATCGGGCCAGGCAGGGCCCACTTGATGGGTTGCGCGGTCTGGCGGCGCAGGAACTTCGCATCCTCCACGAACACCGGTTTCGGGCGGCTGACCGCGCCAACCACTGTCGGCACGCTGGCATCGTAGCGGTTGCGGATGCGCACGGTTTCGCGCTTCTCGAAATCGACACCGCTGAGGTGCTCGATGAAGGTGGTAACGAAGTGTTGCCGGGTCTGTTCGCCGTCGCTGACAATGTCGATGCCTGCGTGCTGCTGTTCCTGCAGGGACAGGCGTAGCGCGTCCTGCTTGCCTTCAATCAGGCCATCGTCCTGCAGTTTCCAGGGTGACCAGAGCTTCTCGGGCTCGGCCAGCCAGGATGGCTTGGGCAGGCTGCCTGCGGTGGAGGTGGGAAGCAGTTTCTTCGTCGACATTGCGTCTTGTTTCCTGGGGCGAGTGGGGAATCGATGGATCAGCGGGCGGCCCACTGCTCAAGCACGGCGCGGTATGGCTTGATGAAGTGTTCTTCGGTGAACCTGCCCTGCTTGACCGCCAGCTGGCTGCGCTCTTCGCGGTCGTAGACGATGCGGGTGGAGGAGTAATCCTGGTGCTTCAGGCTGGGCTGGTAGACCTTGCCGGCCACGGAGTTGGCGTTGTAGATCTCCGGGCGGTAGATCTTCTGGAAGGCCTCCATCGTGCTGATGGTGCCGATCAGCTCCAGGTTCGAGTAGTCGCCCAGCAGGTCGCCCTGGAAGTAGAACGCCAGCGGTGCGACGCTGCCCGGCGGCATGAAGTAGCGCACCTGCAGGCCCATCTTGTCGAAGTACTGGTCAGTGGGAGAGAACTCGCCCTGCCGGTACTCCACGCCCAGGATCGGGTGGTGGTTCTCGGTGCGGTGGTAGGTCTTGCTGCTGGATACGCTGATGCAGATCACCGGCCCCTTGCTGAAGTTGGCACGGTAGGCGTCAGATTCCAGGAAATGCCTGAACAGCTTGCCGTGCAGGTCTCCAAAGCCTTCCGGAATGCCAAAGGTGGCCTTGCCTTCGTTGCTGGCCGGCAGCACCACGCTGAAATCGTAGTCGCGCACGTAGGACGAGAAGTTGTTGCCGACGATGCCTTCGGTACGGGCACCGGTGCGGGTGTCGACGATGGTCGGTCGCAGCACTTCGATCAGCGGGAACGGATCGCTGCCATTGCCGCCATCGATGTGCATCTCCACCGAGATGATGTCCAGCTCGACCGCGTAACGATCCGCGCTGGGGTTGTCCCAGTGCGCCAGATCGTTGAAGCGGTTGTTGATCATGCTGATCGTGTTGCGCAGGTTCTCCTGGCGCGACGCGCCGCGGGCCAGGTTGGCAAAATTGGTGGTGATGCGCGTCCCATCGGCGGGCTGGTAATCCTCGTTGAAGGGGATGCGCGTGATGCTGAAGGTGAAGGTGTCGGTCGTCATGGATGGCGTTCCGTAGTGCGGGGTGACATCCGGATGCGGGCGAAGGCATCCGGCATTCAATGTGCTGGGGCGGCCTCAAGGGCGGCGGCGCGGTGGCGGGGCAGGGCCAGCAGCGGCAGGGCCCGCCGCACCGCCAACCGCGTCCGCTCGATCAGGGCATCGTTGTGCACGTGGCCGTCGACGAAATCGCGGTCGGTGGCGTAGACGCCCAGCGGCAGGGTGCGCGCCTGGAAGAAGCTGAAGAGCGGGCGCAGCTGATGGTCGATCACCAGCGAATGGCGCTCGCTGCCGCCGGTGGCGGCCAGCAGGATGGGGGTGTCGACCAGTGCGTCCTGGTGGATGAAGTCGAAGAAATGCTTGAACAGCCCGGTGTACGAGCCGCGATAGACCGGCGTGCTCACCACCAGCACATCGGCCTGCTCGACGGCGGCCAACTGGCGTTCCACCGTGTCGGGCAGCTGCGAACGCCAGAGCGCACCCGCCAGCTGCGGGGCCAGCTCGCCCAGTTCAACCAGGTGCTGCTCGCTATGGATGTCCTCGCCCATCAGGTCCAGCAGATGCTCGGCCAGGGCCGCGGCCCTGGAGGGGCGCTGCAATCCGCCGGAAACGGCGACGATTCGAAGGGGGCGGGTAGGTGAAAGCATGACCCGATGCTAGCCACGCCCTTCCATGACGTAAAATGGTATTACTTCACCAATCCATGAGCGGGATTCATCATCATGCTGGAGCGGATCCACCTCAGCATCGTGCAGCAGGTCGAGCAGCAGGGCTCTCTCACCGCTGCCGCCGGCGTACTCAACCTGACCCAGTCGGCCCTGAGCCACAGCATGAAGAAGCTGGAGCAGCAGCTGGGCACCGACGTCTGGCTGCGCGAAGGCCGCAGCTTGCGGCTGACCCAGGCCGGGCAGTACCTGCTGGCGGTTGCCAACCGGGTGCTGCCACAGCTGGACCTGGCCGAGGAGCGGCTGGGCCAGTTCGCACAGGGTGAGCGGGGTGCGCTGCGCATCGGCATGGAATGCCATCCCTGCTACCAGTGGCTGCTGAAGATCGTCTCGCCGTACCTGGCCGCGTGGCCGGACGTGGACGTGGACGTCAAGCAGAAGTTCCAGTTCGGCGGCATTGGTGCACTGTTCGGGTACGAGATCGACCTGCTGGTCACCCCGGACCCGCTGCTGAAGCCGGGCCTGAAGTTCATTCCCGTATTCGACTACGAGCAGGTGCTGGTGGTGGCCAGCAATCATGCGCTGGCCAAGCTCGACCATGTAAAGCCACGCCAGCTCGCCCAGGAAGTGCTGATCAGCTACCCGGTGCCGTTCGAGCGCCTGGACATCTACAACCAGTTCCTGCTGCCGGCCGGCATCACCCCGCGACGGCACAAGGCCATTGAAACCACCGACATCATGATGCAGATGGTGGCCAGCGGTCGTGGCGTGGCCGCCATGCCACGCTGGTTGGTGGAGGAGTATGCCGCGCGCATGGACGTGGTACCGGTGCGCCTCGGTGCGAAGGGCATTCCCAAGCAGATCTATCTGGGTGCGCGCCAGGCCGACACCGGCATCGACTATCTGGAGGCCTTCATCGACCTGGCGCGGAACAGTTCGCCCTTGGCCAGCAGTGCAGGCATGGGCAAGTAATGTCCGCACCTACGTCACTGCGGGCGCAGGCCTTCCTTGATGCGTTTTCGCTGGAGGTAAGCGCCAAGGCCATGCCGGCGCTGGCTGCTGAAGCCGCCCGCATTCCGCGTGGCACGACGATTTCCATTCCCTGGCTGGCCAGCGAGGACGACGACGCACGCCTGGCAGCGGCGCGCAGGGTGCGTGAACTGGGCTTCGAGCCGATGCCGCATCTCCCGGCCCGCCGAATCGGGTCGCGTGCCGCGCTTGAGCGGTTCCTGCAGCGTGCCTCCAGCGAGGCCGGTGTCGCCCAGTACCTGGTGATCGCCGGCGATCTGGCTACGCCCGCCGGCCCATTTGCAGATAGCGCTTCGATCATCCAGACAGGGCTTCTAGAGAGGGGCGGCATCAAGGTCGTCGCCATCGGCGGTCATCCCGAGGGCCATCCGGTGATGGGCAGTGACGAGTGCTGGCAGGTGCTGGATCACAAGTGCCGAGCCATCGAAGCACGCGGCATGGCGCCGATGATCATCACGCAGTTCGCCTTCGATGCCGACGTCGTTCTGGCCTGGTTGGACGCGCTGCGCGCCCGTGGCATCGATGTTCCGGTACTGGTCGGCGTGCCGGGTCCGGCAAGCATCGCGCGGCTGGCACGCTACGCCGCAATGTGCGGGGTGGGTGCCAGTGCATCCATGCTGGCAAAGTACGGCATCTCGATCGGACGACTGCTCGGAACCGCGGGGCCGGAAGTATTCGTGGACCACCTGGTGAGCGGTTTGACTGAGGCCCACGGGTTGGCCAGCCCGCACTTCTTCCCGTTCGGTGGTATTGCCCAATCACTGGACTGGATCAAACGGCATCGGGCGCAGGCGTCGGTTGCCCGCCGCTGACAGGTCAATCATGGCGGCCGGGCAGTTCACGTGGTTGCCCGGTCCCGTCCCGGTCAGCCCTGCCGGTGTCGTATCTCGGACGGGCAGCTGATCAGGCCGGCATTGCTGATGGCCTGGCGCGTACCGCACGCGCGGCACGCAAGCACGGTGCCTCCTCTCACATGCTCCATCTCCTGCTCACCCCAGACGCTGGTTGCGCCGCACGCCGTGCAGGTTGCTTCTATCTGCAGGGCCCGGGCCAGGTCGCCCTCTGCGCCCGGTCTGTAGGTGAGGTCGGTGATCTTGAATATGCCGGTATGACTCATTGGAACGCCGTTGTGGGTCTACTACGGGAAGATATCGATGCAGAGGTGTCGGGCGCGTTGGCGCGGCGTCGAGAAGCGGTGCGGGTCCACTCAGGGGTCAGTCCGCAATGTGAATTCCTCCAACCGCGCACGGCTGACGGACTGATGGTTGCCGCACCCCGGGCAGCTGAGCGAAGCAGCGCCGTTGAGGTCGACAAGCCCATGACCAGGAATGGCCCGGAATTGCCTTGAGCATTTCAGGCAGGAGCAATCAATCCGGGTGACCTGCAGCAGGGTGCCATCCTCACGCGCCACTCCTTCGACGCTGACTACATAGAACTGTCCGATGTCTCGCATGAAGATGAACAATGCCCTGAACGTTTGGGGCGCCCATCATGCCGTCTGGCGTGCCGTACGGCGCAGCCATCGACCGTCCTTATTCTGAAGAATTAAGAATACGCATCACGGCCCGGGCTTGTACCGGATGCTAGAGTGTGAATAGGTGCCGACGTGGCGCCACATTCAAGGCGGATGTCCATGCCCATCAGGGCCGTTGTATACGCAAGCCAGGCCGCCGAAGGTCTTTCGATTGATCGTCTGAAGGCGCTCGTGGCCGATGCTGCAAGGTTCAACAAGCTTGCAGGGGTGACAGGCGTGCTGCTGCACGACGGCACGCGATTCGTGCAGTACTTCGAAGGCCCGGAAGATGGCGTGGCCAGCGTCTACGAGCGCGTGCTGCAATCGGCCAGCCACACGGATGTCGTGGAGCTGGCCCGCGGGCGCGTCTCTACCCGCCAGTTTCCCTATTGGTCGATGCACCAGCTTCCTGCCGATCAGCTTCTGGTCGGCCGACTTGCCAGGGCCGACTGGTCACGCTTCAAGAGAAGCCAGCCCGAGGAAATCGCAGGCTCCGCGTGGGGAATCGATGTGCTTGCTGCGGCGGTAGCGCCCTACGTACACGCCGCTTAGTTTCCGCTTCGGCGGCCACTTGATCGAGGTGTGCAGTGAAATGAAGGCTCTCATCACGCTCATTGCTGCACTGGCTGCGGGCCCGGCGCTTGCCGATGCCCCGCTGCCGCCGCCGGAGAGGTTCACGGCATGCTCCTCCGCGCGGAATCTCTGTGCTGATTCCGATCCGGCCTTGAATTCAACACGGGTAACGCCGCAGGCATCCGGTCAAGAGGCCTGGCTGATACCCGGGTGGCATCGCTGGCTGTTCCCGTCGGACGATGGGGAGTCGGTCGTGGTCGGCTACGAGGGCATGAACCTGGTTCCGGCTGACGTGAGGTTGAGCGAGCCGGTGCTGCTTTTCTACCATCGTGGCCGCTTGGTCCGCACCGTCACCCTGGGTCAACTGTATCGCCGCACATCGCAGCTTCGGCGTACCGTCTCGCACTTCGCCTGGGCGAGTACCATCGGCTTCAATCACTCCAACCAGCTCGTGGTCGAGCTGGTCAATGGAGAGAAGGTGGCGTTTGCTCCCAGAACAGGTGCTCGCGAGCCGGTTCGGCCGGACGGGCGCTGACTGCCCGCCGCTGTCACCGCCCGGATTGATCGGGACGCAACACAGGCGCTGCCGGTTGCAGCCGGGCCTGGATGAATTCCAGCAACGCCCGGACCCGCGCCGTGACCGAATGGCGATGGCTATAGGCTCCAAGCAGTTGCAGCGGCGCAGGTAGCAGATCCAGTTGCACTTCCTGCAGCCGGCCGTCGGCAATGTCGTCCTGGCACGGATGGGCCGCAACGATGGCAAAGCCCAGGCCTTGGCGTGCGCCCGCAACGGCCAACTCCCCACTGTTGACCCGATAGCGGCTGCGCACAGACACCTTCACGATGTTTCCCGTGGCGTCGAGAAACTGCCAGGGCTGCCCCTTCAGGGCACTTGCGGTGGTGATGCAAGGGAAGCGCTTGAGTTCATGCACCCGATGCGGCACGCCAGTCCTGGCCAGCAACGCCGGCGCGGCCACCACAATGCTGGGCAATGTCGCCAGAACACGGGTGATGAACGCACTGTCATCCTGCGGGCCACGGTGGAAGAACAGGGAGAGATCGATGTCTTCGCGCAGCACTTCCAGGCCGGTCAGGCGCGTGTCGCACTCCAATTCAATGCCGGGGTGGAGACTGCAGAACTCGGCGAGGATGGGCGCGAGCAGCCGTGGCGCTTCGGTCGGAATGCACATCCTCAGAGGACCCTTCAGTTCGCGCTGCACCGCGCCGAGCTCCTCCTCGGTGGACAGCAGGGTATCGAGCAGGGGCTTGGCGCGCGCGTATAGCAAGGTGCCGGCTTCGGTCATGCGCAGGTGGCGGGTACTGCGCTCCAGCAGTCGAACGCCCAGGTTGCGCTCCAGTGAAGCGACATGGCGACTGACGTTGGATGAAGGCAGGGCCAGCAGGCGCGCCGCACCCGAAAAGCTCTGCTCGTCTACAACGGCCACGAACACACGGACGGTGTTCAGGTCGAAACTACTGCGCATGACTATCCCGTCCAAGGTATGAACTTCTCTCACTTCTGCATGCTAGTTGCCAGCATTGGCAGAGTCCAGACTGCACTCCCGCCCCATGGATGCTCCGCAATGGCGTACCCGGGGCTGATAAAAAGGCGTGTTGGAATGGACGTAGGAATCCTGGGTGGCGGCATCGCAGGCCTGAGCGTGGCCCTTGCCCTCCACAAGCAAGGGCACAGCTGCTTCGTATACGAGCGCCGCACCGCACCATCAACCATGGGCGCCGGCGTGACACTCTGGCCCAACGCCGGCTTCGTACTGCAGGAATTCGGGCTGCTGGAGGACATGGGTGCAGTCGGCGGCCGGCCGACATCCGTGCACCGCTGGAATGCAGCGGGTGACCCGCTGGGTGGCCTGGATATCACGTTGCTGGACCAGATCATGGGATACCCGACCCATACGATTCTGCGCAGGGACCTGCAGGCGGTTCTGCTGGATCATGTGATGCGAGCGCGTATCCCGGTGGCGTTCGGGCATTGCGCCGAAACAATTGAGCTGGATGCCAGCGGCAAGGCCGTGGCGCGGTTCAACAATGGGCACAGCATCCGCCCGGATCTGCTGCTCGGCGCGGACGGGCGCATGGATTCGGTGGCGCGCAGGTTCGTCGCGGGGGACAACACGCCGATCTACCAGGGCTTCGTGAACTGGATCGGGGTTGCACAGGGCAGGGCACTGGCAAGCGACATCAGGATCGATGACTACTGGGGTGCCGGGGATCGTTTCGGCTGCGTCGCCGTCCGCGAAGATCGGGTGTATTGGGCGGCCGCGCAGGCGCGCCCACTCCCTGCGGCGTCCCCCGCCGCGGGCATGCACGACGAAGTGAGGTGCTTGTTTGCAGGATGGCCCGAGCCTGTCGACCGCCTCATCGAGGCCACGCCGGCGCACGCCGTCCAGCGGGTCGCCGTGCACGACCTTGAGCCGCTGCACACCTGGAGCCGCGCAAACGTGCTGCTCATTGGGGACGCAGCCCATGCGCCGCTGCCAACATCGGGGCAGGGAGCATGCCAGGCACTTGAAGACGCCTGGCACCTGGCACGCTGCATTGGCGGGGGCGATGGCTGCCTGGAAGAGGTACTGCTGCGCTTCGCCACCATCCGCGGCCCCAAGACTGCCCGGCTGGCAGAGCAGGGCCGCATGTTCGCGCGCGGCCTGTTCGCCAACGACCCTGAAACCTGTCGTATCCGCAACGAGCGCGCCAGGGCATCCGACCCAATGCGCGACGCGCTGGCCATGGCGGCAGGATGGTCGCAGGGCCTGCCGATGGCCGACCGCGTTGAAAGGCTGGCGGCAAACAGTGCAGGCAGCATGTATCGCCTATGAAAGTTGGGAATCACCCATGGCCTGACCGCGCCATCCCCCACCTTCACCCCGCAGCAGCGAGAATGCACCATTGGGCGCGCTTCGACGCGCGCCGTTCACTGCCCGCAGGATCGCGAAGATGTCCAAGCCCCCCTTTGGTGAATCGTCATGTGCCGCCGCTGCCAGCGGTTGCGTCGAGGTGCGCGGTGCGCGAGAGCATAATCTCAAGAATGTCGACGTCTCCATCCCGCGCAATGCACTGGTGGTGTTCTCCGGGGTATCCGGTTCCGGCAAGTCTTCGCTGGCCTTCGGCACCGTCTTCGCCGAGGCGCAGCGGCGCTACTTTGAATCCGTTGCGCCCTACGCGCGGCGCTTGATCGACCAGGCCGGCGTGCCCGATGTGGACGCCATCGACGGGCTGCCACCGGCAGTGGCGTTGCAGCAGCAGCACGGCGCGAGCAATGCACGTTCATCGGTGGGCAGTGTCACCACGCTGTCCAGCCTGGTGCGCATGATGTATTCGCGTGCAGGTGCATACCCGGCCAACCAGCCGATGCTGTACGCCGAGGACTTCTCGCCCAACACGCCGCAGGGCGCCTGCAGCACCTGCCACGGGCTTGGGCATGTGTACGAGGTGACCGAAGCGCTGATGGTTCCGGACCCGTCGCTGAGCATCCGCGAGCGCGCCATCGCTTCCTGGCCGCCAGCCTGGCATGGCCAGAACCTGCGCGACATCCTGGTCACGCTCGGCTACGACATCGACGTGCCGTGGAAGAAGCTGCCGAAGAAGGACCGGGAGTGGATCCTGTTCACCGAGGAAACACCCACCGTGCCGGTCTATGCCGGCTTCACGCCGGCCGAGACCCGGGCCGCACTCAAGCGGAAGCTCGAGCCGAGTTACATGGGCACGTATACCGGCGCGCGCCGCTATGTGCTGCAGACCTTTGCCAATACCCAGAGCGCGTTGATGCGCAAGCGGGTTTCCCGCTACATGGAAGGCAAGCTGTGCCCGGCCTGCCACGGAAAGCGACTGAAGCCGGAAGCGCTCTCGATCACCTTCGCGGGCGTGGATATCGGCGAGTTCATGCGGCTGCCCCTGGATCAATTGGCGGATCTGCTGGAGCCCATCGCGCAAGGTGACTTCAGCGCGCACAGCCGGGGCGAACCCACCAGCAGGAACGCCACGCGCCGCGACCGCAACCAGCGTGCGGCCAGCGGGCGCGCCGTCCATGCTGCGGCCCCGGATGTCCGCCTGACTTCGGCCCTTTCGGAAGAGAAGCGGCTGGCTGCACAGCGACTGGCGGCTGGGGTCATGGCGCGTGTACGGCAGCTGCGTGAGCTGGGCCTGGGCTATCTCTCGCTGGACCGCGCCACGCCAACGCTGTCCGCCGGCGAACTGCAGCGCCTGCGGCTGGCCACCCAGCTCAGCTCGCTGCTGTTCGGTGTGCTGTACGTGCTCGACGAGCCTTCGGCTGGCCTGCACCCGGCCGACAGCCAGGCGCTGTACGACGCGCTGGATCGGCTGCGTGATGGCGGCAACTCGGTGTTCGTTGTGGAGCACGATCTGGAGCTGATGCGCCGCGCGCAGTGGCTGGTGGACGTGGGGCCGGAGGCCGGCGAACGGGGAGGGCGCGTGCTTTACAGCGGCGAGCCCGACGGCCTGCGCCAGGTGCAGGATTCGCGCACGGCCCAGTATCTGTTCGACCGGGTGCCGGCACCCGCCAGCCGCCAGCGCAGCGCAAGGCATTGGCTGGAACTGCAGGGCATCCATCGCCACAACCTACAGGGCGTGGACGCCCAGGTGCCGTTGGGGTTGCTGACGGCAGTGACCGGCATTTCCGGCTCGGGCAAGTCCAGCCTGATGGCGCAGGCACTGCCGGAGCTGATGCTGCTGCATCTGGGGCACGAACCCGCGGACGATGGTGCCGAGGCATCGCCGACCGACGGGCCGACGGTGATCGAAACCACCCGAGGCCAACTGGCCGGGGATGTGGACGCCATCCAACGCGTGGTGCAGGTGGACCAGAAGCCGATCGGCCGCACGCCACGCTCCAACCTGGCCACCTATACCGGGCTGTTCGATCACGTTCGCAAGCTGTTCGCGGCGACGCCGGCCGCACGTCGTCGCCGGTTCGATGCGGGCCGTTTCTCGTTCAACGTGGCCAAGGGCCGATGCGAGACCTGCGAAGGCGAGGGTTTCGTGAGCGTCGAACTGCTGTTCATGCCCAGTGTCTACGCCCCATGCCCCACCTGCCACGGCGCGCGTTACAACGAAGCCACGCTGAAGGTGCTGTGGAATGACCGCAACATCGCCGAGGTCCTGCAGATGACGGTGGACCAGGCGCATGCGTTCTTCAGCGGGGAGGAGCCCATCGCCCGACCGCTGCAGCTGCTGCAGGAAATCGGCCTGGGTTACCTGCGGCTGGGCCAGCCGGCCACCGAGCTTTCAGGGGGCGAGGCCCAGCGCATCAAGCTGGCCACCGAACTGCAGCGCAGCCAGCGCGGGCGCACGCTCTACGTGCTGGACGAACCCACCACCGGCCTGCATGCCTCCGATGCGGACAGGCTGCTGGTACAGCTGCAGCGGCTGGTCGAGGCAGGAAACACCGTGGTCATGATCGAGCATGACATGCGTGCGGTCGCGCAGGCCGACTGGGTGATCGACGTCGGCCCGGGCGCAGGTGGCGCGGGCGGCACCATCGTGGCGAAGGGAACGCCGCATCAGGTGGCGCGTGCCAAGGGCAGCCGGACGGCGCCGTTTCTGGCGCGCGAGCTGGCGCCTCTGTAGGGCCGAGCCATGCCCGGCCATCACTTTCCGCCAGATCTCGGGTCCGCCGGTCCATCAAACGATGTTCAGCTCTCCCCGCGCCACTGGCTCATCAACATCTGAAGAAAGCGTTCCGCAGTAGGCGAGAGCAGGGCGCCTCGGCGACGGACGATCCCGATCGTGCGCGACACCACAGGGTTGCCTATCGAGCGCGTCACCAGGGTGGGATGATCCCCGTCCGGCGTCGCCATTTTCGGCAGAACAGAAACGCCGATGCCGGCCTCGACCATGCCCAGTGACGTCGACAGGTGGGTCACTTCGTAGTGCCAGCTCAGTTTGAGGTTCTCGCGCGCCAGGGCGCCGTCCAGCAGCGTGCGATTGCCGCTGGTGCGATGCACGGTGATCAGCTGATGCTCGGCCAGGTCGGCCCACTCCACCTTGCGCTTGCGGGCCAGCGGGTGGTCGCGTCGGCAGGCCAGCACGAACGGGTCTTCGGCCAGTACGTCGAAATCGAGATTCGGATCGTTGGCGCCCATGAAGTTGATGCCGAACTCGACTTCGCCACGTTCCACCGCCTGCAGGCCCTCGGTCGCCGGGATATCCAGGATCCGGAAGCGGACGTTGGGATGCGCTTCGTGGAAACGCGCCATCACGCTGGGCAGGAAGTAGAACGCCGCCGTCGGCAGGCACGCGATGGTGACGGTAGCGCCGCGGGTGTCTTCGCGGCCGCGCAGTGAGAACAGTGATCCATCGAATTCCTCCAGCATGCGACGCACCAGCGGCAGCAGGTTCTCACCGACGGCAGTGGTGCTGACGCTGCGCGTGGTCCGCTCCAGCAGCGGCGAACCCACGGCCTGCTCCAGCTTCTGGATCCGGCGGCTGAGTGCCGGCTGGGAGACATGCAGGATCTCCGCCGCCCGATGAAAGCTGCGCGTCTCTGATACCAGCAGGAACGCGCGTAGATCGAGAATTTCGCAATTGATGCTCATCAGGTATCAATCATCCAAAAATCAGCAATTCACAGATTAATTGGGGTCATGCCAGTATCGAATCACAGAGGGGTCATTCATCCCCTATACGCATCAATCTAGCACACGTATGTCCAACGATCTGCTCAGCATTCCCTGCGTACTCATGCGCGGCGGCACCTCCAAGGGCCCGTTCTTCCTGGCCAGCGACCTTCCGGCGAACACCGCCGAACGCGATCGCCTGCTGTTGGAAGTGATGGGGTCGGGTCATCCGCTGCAGATCGACGGCATCGGTGGTGGCAACGCGCTGACCAGCAAGGTGGCCATCATCGACCGATCGAGCCGGGCAGATGCCGACGTGGACTATCTGTTCGCCCAGGTAAGGGTGGAGCAGCAGGTCGTGGACACGTCTCCCAACTGCGGCAACATGCTGGCGGCGGTGGGCCCGTATGCCATCGAGCGGGGGCTGGTGCAGGCTCAGGATCCGCAGACCGAGGTGCGCATCCACAACGTCAATACCGGCAAGCTGATCATCGCGACGGTGGAAACGCCTGGCGGCAATGTGGTCTACCGCGGTGATACGCGCATTGCCGGTGCGCCGGGCTCGGCCTCGCCGGTCAGGCTCTCTTTCCTTGATGCCGCGGGCGCCCGCACCGGCAAGCTGCTGCCCAGCGGGCACGCGCAGGAGTCCATCGATGGCGTCCCGGTCAGCCTGGTGGACTGCGCCATGCCGATGATGCTGGTGCGTGCCGAGGACCTGGGCGTACGGGGTGATGCTTCGCCCGCCGAACTGAACGCGGACGCGACGTTCATGCGCCGGCTGGAAGCGCTGCGCATCCAGGCAGGTGCCCGCATGGGCATCGCCGACGCCGGCAACAAGGTCATTCCCAAGCCGGTGCTGCTGTCGGCGCCGCAACAGGGGGGCGATCTGCAGGTGCGCTATTTCATGCCGCACCAATGCCACACCGCACTGGCCATCACCGGCGCGGTCGGCCTGGCCACCGCCGCCGTCACGCCGGGCACGCTGGCCCACACTTTGGTCGGATGCCTGTCCGTTCCCGGCAGCATTACCCTCGAACATCCGAGCGGGGCCCTGGAGGTGAGTCTCAGTCGCATTTCGGACGATACGCCGGTGATTGCCAGCGTGGTGCGCACCGCACGCCGACTGTTCGACGGTCGGGTATATGCAACGTCGCCCGCGCACGCCACGGCCAGTACCACCCAAGACCGCCAATGGACGTCAGCGGCATGATCTGAAACCGGCTGGGTCGGCACAGGCGTGCCTGCCCCGCCACCACAACGTAGATGCTTCACTCCTGGGAGGGATGATGTACAAGCAGTTCCTGATGGCCGCGCTGTGCGCGGCCGGCCTGGCCGCGGCCGGGTGCAGCAACAGCGGCCGCGCCGAAGGTGCGACCACAGGCAGCGCTGACAACGCACCGGTGCGCATCAGCGTCGGCTCCTACAACCTCAACAACCTGCCGTTCTTCATCGCCGACGCCAAGGGCTATTTCAAGGATGTCGGTCTCGAAGTGAAGACCGAGAACTTCGCCCAGGGCGGCTCCAAGGTACTGCAGGCGCTGGTGGCCAATTCCACAGATGTGGCCGTCGGCTTCTACGACCACACCATCCAGATGCAGGCCAAGGGCAAGGACGTCGTCGCCTTCGTGCTGCTCTCGCGCAATTCCGGGCTGGTGATGGCCGGCCGTGAGGATGCCACCTTCGATCCGGCCCGGCCGGAAACCATCAAGGGCCAGAAGGTCGGGATCACCGCGCCGGGCTCCTCGTCAGACTTCTTCGTCCGTCACTTCCTCGCCCAGCATGATATTCCGGCCGACAGCATCTCGCTGATCGGCGTCGGCTCCGGCGCCGCAGCGGTTGCCGCCCTGGAGCAGGGCAAGATCGACCTGCTGGTCAACTACGACCCGGCTGCCACCCTGATCACCGAGCGCAAGGTCGGCAGGATCCTCCTCGACGCGCGCAGCGACGACGGCGCCCGCCAGGTCTATGGTGGCCTGTACCCGACCTCGGTGATGTATGCCAACCAGAGCTTCCTGGACAAGCGCCCCGAAGCGGCCGAGAAGATCGCCCGTGCCGAGCAGATGGCATTGAAGTTCATCGCCGACAACAGTGCCGAAGAGATCGTTGCCGCGCTGCCGGACAGCTACGTCTCCGGCGATCGCGCCACCTATGCCCGCGCGGTGGAGAACGCGCGCGCGATCTTTACCCGGTACGGTCACTTCACGCCGGCCGACCTGGAAACCCCACTGAAGGTGCTGCGCGAGTTCAACACGGATGTGGCCAAGGCCAACATCGATCTGTCCAGGACCTACACCAATGCCTTCGTCGAGCGTGCCAACGCTGCGGCGCCGGCGGCCCAACCGTAAGCGGAGGTAACCCCATGGCCCTCAATGCCACCGTGCGCCAGTTCAATGGCGCACCGCAGCTGGAGCCTGCACAGACCATGGTCGCCATCAACAAGGTGACCATGTCCTTCGGCGAATTCACCGCCGTGCGTGATGTCGACATCCAGGTGGGTGACGGCGAGTTCCTTGCCATCGTCGGCCCGACCGGCTGCGGCAAGAGCACCATCCTCAATTCCGTGGCGGGTCTGCTGAAGCCGTCTTCCGGGCAGGTCAGCATCGACGGCCGCGCCGTCAGCGGCGTGCAGGAGTCGGTCGGCTACCTGTTCCAGCAGGATGCGCTGCTGCCGTGGAAGACGGCTTACCAGAATGTTGAACTCGGCCTGCGCTTCCGCGGCGTGCCCGAAGCCGAACGCAAGGCCAAGGCCAACGCGTGGTTGGCCAAGGTCGGCCTGGCCGGTTTCGAGCACCGCTACCCGCACCAGCTGTCCGGTGGCCAGCGCAAGCGGGTGCAGATGGCGCAGGCGCTGATCGTCGAGCCGAAGGTGATCCTGATGGATGAACCGTTCTCGGCGCTGGACATCCACACCCGGCACCTGATGCAGAACGAGCTGCTGCGTCTGTGGCAGGAGGACCGGCGCTCGGTGATCCTGATCACCCATGACCTGGAAGAAGCGATCGCCCTGGGGGATCGCGTGGTGGTGCTGTCCTCCGGCCCGGCCAGCCGTGTCGTGCGCAGTTTCGACGTGGATCTGGAACGGCCGCGCAACGTGGCCGAGATCAAGCTGGATGACCGTTTCACCGACCTGTACCGCGACATCTGGGCCTGCCTGCGCGGCGAAGTGGAGAAGAGCTATGCACGCCAAGACTGACAAATTCATCCAGCTGGCCCTGGTAGTCGCCGTTTTCGGCGGCTGGGAAGGCGGTATCGCGCTGGGCGTGATCGATCCGTTCTTCTTCCCTTCGCCGACGGCGATCGTGCAGCAGGCCTGGACCTGGCTGTCCGATACGTCCTTCTACCAGCACGTCTACATCACCCTCACCGAAACCGCGCTGGGCTACATCATCGGCACCGGTCTGGGTGTGGCTGGCGGCGTGTGGCTGGGCCTGAGCCGACGCTCGGCGCGCATCCTCGATCCCTTCATCAAAGGCTTCAACGCAATTCCGCGCGTAGTGCTGGCGCCGATTTTCGTGTTGTGGCTGGGGCTGGGCCTGTGGTCGAAGGTGGCGCTGGCGGTCACCCTGGTGTTCTTCACCACGTTCTTCAATGCCATGCAGGGCGTGCGCGAGGTGAATCCGGTGGTGCTGGCCAATGCCCGCATCCTGGGCGCAAGCCGCAGCGACCTGCTGCGCCATGTCTACTTCCCCGCAGCAGCCAGCTGGATCCTGTCCTCGCTGCGCACCTCGGTGGGCTTCGCGGTGGTCGGCGCGATCATCGGTGAGTACCTCGGGGCCTCGGCGGGCCTGGGTTACCTGATCGCGCAGGCCGAGGGCAACTTCAATGCCGTGGGCGTGTTCGCCGGCATCATCATCCTGGCCGCCTTCGTGCTGGTCATCGACGCCCTGCTGGACGTGGTCGAGAACAAGCTGATCACCTGGCGTCCCAACGCCCAGGCACAGGCCACCAGCTGAACCGGCCGCGCTGAGCCGGCCTGCCGCCGCCGGACCGATCCGGCGGCGCGCACTCCTTCCCCCGATCTTCCCCCGCACCACCGCAACAGGCCAGCGCCGGGCCAGGGGGCCGGCTGGCCGGAGAGAGAGCCCATGAATCATTCCACCGTGCTGCCGCTGGCAGCGCTGTCGGTCGCGCTCGGCCTGCTGTTGGCCAGCGGTCACGCAGGCGCCCAGTCTACTTCGCCCCCGCCCGCACCACTGAGCCAGGCCGAACTGTCACACCTGGTGCAGCAGCAGGCGTTGCAGATCCAGCAACTGGAAGCTCGCCTCCGCGCCGTGGAGGGCGGGCAGGGCACTGCGGCCGCAACGCCCACGCCGCCCGCACCTGCGCTGGAGACGCGGGTGGCCGCACTGGAATCGGGACAGTCCAAGCTGCCCAAGGTCTCCTGGGCCAAGGGCGCACCGGAGTTCAGCAGTGCCGACGGCAATACGGTGTTCCGTCCCCGCGGCCGCCTGTTCGTCGATGCCTCAAGTACTGACGGTTCCGCGGTCGCCGAACGCAATGTTTCGGGTACCGAGATCCGTTCGGTGCGCCTGGGGGCAGAGGGACGCTACGGAACCCTGGGCTGGGTGGTGGAGGGTGACTTCGCCGACAACGCGGTGGCCTGGAAGTCGGTCTACGCCACGCTGGACCACACCCTGTTCGGCCTGCCGGCCGATCTCACGATGGGCAACCGCTTGAACGATCGCGGTATCGATGGCTCCAGCAGCACCTCCAACACGCCGTTCCAGGAACGCAACGTGGTCGGCACGTTGATGCTGCCGCAGCGCGGCCTGTTTGGTGTCGGGCTGACCGAGCGCGTGCATGGAAAGGGGTGGCACGCCAGCCTGTCGGTGTCCGGCAACGACCTCAACAACGCCGGCACCGACAACGACAGCCAGACCTGGGCCACGCGCGTCCACTGGAATCCGCTGGACACCGCTGACGCCA
Source organism: Stenotrophomonas maltophilia (assembly GCF_039555535.1). Lineage (NCBI taxonomy): Bacteria > Pseudomonadati > Pseudomonadota > Gammaproteobacteria > Lysobacterales > Lysobacteraceae > Stenotrophomonas > Stenotrophomonas maltophilia. The sequence goes on from NZ_CP154630.1 coordinate 2,341,276, forward strand.
CGGTGCATCTGGGCGCATGGGCCTTCCACGAGAAGATTCCCGCTGGGGCCAGCGGCGTGGTGCGCAGTTCGGCCATCGCAGGGCATTTCAACGATCTGGTCAAGATCGCGCCGGGCACACTGCTGGGTGCCGAGCGCAGCACCGCCTACGGTGCGGAACTGGCCGGCTTCTTCGGCCCGGCGTGGGCAACCGGCGAGTGGGGTACGCGAAGCCTGCGCGGGGCCGATGCCAGCGGGCGCTATGGTCGCGACCACGAGGCGTGGGCGATCTCGGCCGGCTGGTTCCTGGCGGGCGCGCTGCCGTCCTACTCGGGCAAGGCCGGCACGTGGGGCAAGGTGAAGGTGGCCGATCCGGTGACGCGCGGCGGCAGCGGTGCGTGGGAGCTGAAGGGCCGCTATGAGGACGTGGACTATGCCGAACTGCCCAGTGGCGGTACCGGCCACGCGTGGACACTGGGCGCGAACTGGTACCTCAACGATTTCAGCCGGGTGATGTTCGAAGCCGTGCGTTGGCAGACCCGCCACCGCAGCGGCAGTGCCGCGGGCAGGGATGAAGGCACCACCTTCAATACCCGGCTGCAGTTGGCCTTCTAGAGCCGGGCCGCCGCCTGCATTCTGGTCACAGCAGCAACAGCGCAGCGATGAGTGCAGGCGGCATCACCAGCGCGCCGACGCGCAGGAAGTCGAGCGCGCTGACATGCTCGCCTTCGCGACGCAACGCCACCAGCCACAGCATGGTGGCCAACGAGCCGGTCACCGACAGGTTCGGCCCAAGGTCCACGCCGATCAGCAGCGCGGCACGGGTCTGTGCGGGCAGTTCAGCCATCTGGCCCAGCGAACCGGCCGCAAGGCCCACCGGCAGATTGTTGGCCACGTTGCTGAGCAGTGCGGCCGCGCCACCTGCCAGCCAGCTGGCCTGCTGCGGTGACGTCTTCGCCAGCGCCTGCAGCGCGCTGGCCGCAGTCTGGATGACGCCGGTCTGCGCTACCGCTTCCACCAGCACGAAAAGCCCGGCCACCAGCGGCAGCACGCCCCAGGCTACGTGGCGCAGCAGCGGTAGCGGGCTGCGGCGCTGGCGAACCACCACCGCCGCCACGCTCAGGGCACCGGCGCAGAACGTGGCCAGGCCCAGCGGCCCGTCAAGTGCAGAGGTCACCAGCAGCACGCTGCCGGTGAACAGCACACCCAGCGCACTCAGGCGCCCGCCCTCGGTCAGCGGGCGATGCTGCGGCGCGGCCACCAGCGGCTGTGCGATCTCGCGCCGGTGCACCCAGCGCAGCACAAGATAGGTCGCACCGATCGCAGCCAGCGAGGGCAGTGCGAACTGCGCCAGCCACTGCAGCAGCGGTGGCATGTGCTGGCCGTAGACCACCAGGTTGGCCGGGTTGGAGATGGGCAACACGAAGCTGGCCGCATTGGCGATGAAGGCACAGACGAACAGGTAGGGCAGGGGATTGGCGCGGGCCGCCTTGCAGGCCGCGTAGACCGCCGGGGTCAACACCACGGCTGTCGCATCATTGGAAAGAAACACCGTTACCAGCGTGCCGACCAGGAACACCAGGTCGAACAGGCGCCGCCCCGAGCCGCCCGCATGCCGCACCGCATACAGCGCCAGCCAGTCGAACAGCCCTTCGCGGCGGGCGAGCTCGGCCAGCACCATCATGCCGACCAGGAAAAGGTAGACGTCGCGGCCTTCGGCGACTGCGTGCCAGGTGGTGCCGAACGACACGGTGCCGCTGAGCGGAAGCAACGCGGCCGCGCCGAGCGCCCACACGTACTCCGGGATGCGGAACGGGCGGAACAGCAGGCCGACAGTGGCAACGGCCACCGCCATCCAGATGATGAGCGAAGAATGGGAAGCGAGCATGGAGTGGGGCGTGCGCGGTGCCGTCCATCGACCCCGCCGCCGGTTCCCCGGCGTATGTGATCGGCGTGCAGGCGCCCGCTGCGATCAGTGCAAGTGCCGGGGTTGCAGCATCATACCGTGCCGGCTGCCCAGCGAATGCCCTGGCGCGGCGCGGTCCGTGACGGCCGCGCCAAGGCATTCAACACGGCGCCTACTGCGTCGCGCACTCCACCTTGCGATCGAACTCGGTGCCCAGTACGACAGAGGTGATCGCAAGCGTTGTGCCCTTTCCGGCGCGCAGTGCAAACGGTACGCTCAAGCGGCTCATGTCTGCCCCGGCCTTGGCCAGGCATTTGAGGGGAACGCCCAACCTGAGCCACTCATTCCGCGGCGCTGCCGACAGCGCAGGGCCCAGCGCAACCTCGGCAGAACACGCCGCCCCGCAGGCGGTACCCAGTGTCACTGCGGATGCCGCAGGGAGCTGCTCGACACGCACGGTCGCTACCACGGAGAGCTCGCCGTTGGTCTCGCGCGACCAGTCCAGCGGAGTATTGGCCTGCAAGGCCACCGTGGCCGGCGCCCGGAAACTGAACTGGCGTGCGCCCTCCTGCACATCGGTGTTGATCGCGACCATCGCCAGTGACTGGTCGGCAGTGGTTGCATTGGGATGCACGACATCGGTCGATTCGCCATTGGCGGCAGTCAGGCGAAGCATCAGGCCGGTGCCGGCCACACCACGCTCGAACAGGGTGCCGCTACCCGCGGCGTCCGGATCAATGCCGGGGTCCTCGGAAAGCGCAGGTAGATTTCCCTTGTCGGCATAGGTCAGGCCGTATCCGAAGGCGAACTGCGGGTCGTAGTCCTTCTGCCCCACGTTGTTCTCGTACTGGTTGGCGCGGCGTGGCCAGGAGTAGCTCAGCTTTCCGCGGAAGTCGTGTTGCACGCGCCCATCGCCGCCGCGCAGCAGCACATCGGCCACGCCCCCACCTTCCGAGCCCGGCAGCCACGCAGCCACGAAGGCATCGGCGGCGTTGATTTCGCGGTTCAGCCACAGCGGGCGCCCACTCAGGAACACCCCCACGACCGGAATGCCGTCTGCCTTCAGGCGTCGCATCAGCTCCAGGTCTCCGGACTTGCCGTTCTTGAACATCAGGTTGGGCAAGTCGCCCTGAAATTCGGCGTAGGGATCTTCGCCAAACACCACGATGGCTACATCGGGGCGATTGCGGTAACGGCCATCGATGGCCAGTTCGGCCTGGCCGCCGCCCGACTTGACCTGTGCCTGCAGACCTTCCCAGATCGTTTCCGCATTCGGGAAGTCCTCGCGACGCGTGCCGTCGCCCTGCCAGCTGAGCGTCCAGCCGCCCGCCTGACGGCTCATGTCGTTGGCGCCATCGCCCGCAACCAATACCCGCTGTTTCGGCGAGAGTGGCAGCAGCTGGTTCTGGTTCTTGAGCAGCACCAGCGATTCACGCACGGCCTGCCGCGCCACCTGGCGATGCGCCGGCGCCCCGAGCAGCTCGAACTTGCCGCCCAATGCGCGCTCGGAGGGCTTGGGCTTGTCGAACAGGCCCATGCGCATCTTCACCCGCAGGATGCGGCGGACGGCATCGTCCAGCCGCGCCTCCGGCAGGGTGCCGTCCTTCACGTGGGCCAGCGTGCTCTCATACATCCCCTTCCAGCTGTCCGGTGCCATGGCCATGTCCAGGCCGGCGACGTAGGTCTTCGCGCAGTCGGTGTTGCTGCAGCCCTTGATCTGGCCATGGCCGTTCCAGTCACCGACCACGAAGCCGCCGAAACCCATCCGGCCCTTCAGCACATCGGTCAACAGTGGCTTGTGCCCGTGCATCTTCTCGCCATGGAAGCTGTTGAACGACGCCATCACCGACTGCGCGCCCGCATTGATCGCCGGCAGGTATCCAGCGGCATGGATGTCACGCAATGCGGCCTCGCTGACCGTGGTGTTGCCCTGGTCCTTGCCGTTGCCCGTGCCGCCATCGCCGAGGAAATGCTTGACCGTGGTCATCACGTGGTGGTCGTCGAGGAAGTCCGCGGCCCCCGCCTTGCCCTGCAGGCCCTCGACGAAGGCCCCTGCATAGCTGGCCACCAGTGCCGGATCTTCCGAGTAGCCCTCGTACGTGCGCCCCCAGCGGTCGTCCTGCGGGACGGCCACGGTCGGCGCGAAGGTCCATTCCATGCCGGTCACGCGGGTTTCGGCCGCGGTGATCCTTGCGATCTCGCGCAGCAATTCCGGGTTGCGCGCTGCGCCCAGGCCGATGTTGTGCGGGAACAGAGTGGCACCCACCACGTTGCTCTGGCCATGCATCGCATCAATGCCCCAGACGATGGGAATGGCCTTGCCACCGTTGCGCGTGTCCATCGAGGCTTCCCAGAACGCGTCGGCCAGCGCAAGCCATTCGGCGGGCTTTGCGTTGTAGCGGCCACCTGGGTCGGATGCGCCGCCTGCCAGTATTGAACCCAATCGATATCTGCGCACGTCATCGGGCGTGATGCTGGCGATATCACCCTGCACGATCTGGCCGACCTTTTCTTCCAGCGTCATTGATGCGATCAGCGCGTCGATGCGTCGTTCCATGGCCGGATCGTCGGCCAGCGGCCAGGTTGCCCTGGGCCAGTGCGCGGGCGTGATGGTGCCTGCGTCGTTCACCGGGGCAGGGGCCGCACCGGCCGCAGGTACCAGCGCCATGGCAAGCGCCGCAGCCAGCATCAGGCGGTGGGGACGGAACACGGGGTTGCGCTTCGCACGATCGGAATGACGGATGTTCATCGGAACAATCATCTCGGAAGGGTGGCTTGGGTGGGCTCGGCGGCCGGAAAGCAACCTGACAGCGTTGTCAGTCAAAACCGAGCATACCCAGCCCGTGGGACGAATGCTTGCTGCACAGCGGCATGGGATTTGAGGATAAAGTTGCATCTGTATCCACATCCCGTGGTGCAGGATTCCGGTAAAGATGGTGAGGCTATGACGGGCAGAGGGCGGGGGATGCCGGGAGCTGAGCAGGTGCTCGCAGGCAGGCCGGGACGCGTGCGGATCGAGGATGTCGCGGCAACGGCCGGGGTCTCGATGAAGACCGTCTCGCGGGTGCTCAACAACGAGCCGAACGTCTCCAAGAGCACCCGGGCCCGGGTGGAGGCGGCGGTGGAAAAACTGCGCTACCGCCCCTTGCCCTCGGCACGGGTCCTCGCTGGCCGGCGCTCCTACCTCATTGCGATGCTCTTCGATAACCCGTCCTCGAACTATCTGATGGAGATCGAGATGGGGGTGCTGGACGCGTGCATGGAACAGCACTACAACCTGATGCTCGCTCCGCTGATCTACGATGCGGCCGATATCGTGGAAAAGGTCGAGTCATTGATCATGCAGTCGCAGCTCGACGGCGTGGTGCTGACGCCGCCGCTGACAGACGACACCGCCCTGCTGGAACGCCTGGTCGACCTGGGCATCCCGTATTCCAGCATTTCGGCGAAGGAACAGAACCGGAACGTGGGCGTCGTCGTGGATGAAATCGGCGCGGTGGTGGCGCTGATCGCACACCTGGCCTCGCTGGGCCATACCCGTATCGCCCATATCAAGGGACACGCCGCGCATGGCGCAAGCATGTGGCGCCTGGCAGGCTATCGCGAAGGCCTGCGCAGGGCAGGCCTGCGCTACGACCCCAGCCTGGTCCTGGAAGGCGAGTTCTCATACGAATCCGGCTACATCGGCGCCAACGCGCTGCTTGATCGGCCTGATCGGCCGACCGCCATCTTCGCCGCCAACGACGATATGGCGGCAGGCGTCATCTGTGCGGTGTTCGAACACGGCCTAACGGTGCCATCCGACATCTCGGTCTGCGGTTTCGATGACACGCCGATCGCCCGCCAGATCTATCCGGCACTGACCACCGTCTGCCAGCCCACCCGTGAGATGGGCCGGCGCGCGGCCATGGAGCTGATCAAGGAAGTGCGCGAGCTCGGCAGCGGTGGCGTGGTCGATATTGCTTATGCCTTGCAGGTCCGGCGATCCACGGGACCGGCCCGTCACGATTGAACGCAGGCGCGATGGCGTGCCGACGCGGCCGGCACGCCATGCTGGCAGGCAGGGGCGCGGCTCAGTGGCCGCCTTCGGTGGCCAATCGCTCCAGATCCACGCCCTGGCGACGCAGCGTACGGCCGGCCGCCCACGCGTAGAACGCCAGATAGCAGAAACACAGCACGCCAATGATGAAGCTGTAGTGCACGCCGACCTTGTCGGCCAGTGCCCCCTGCGCCCAACTGACGATGCCGCCGCCCATGATCATCATGATCAGCAGGCTGCTTGCCTGGTTGGTGTGGCGGCCCAGGCCCGTGATTGCCAGGGTGAAAATGCAGGGCCACATCGTGCTGCAGAACAGCCCCACACTGATGAAGGCGATCACACTGGTCATCCCGGTGGTGAACATGCCGACCAGCTGCGCCCCGATGCCACACACGGCAAAGTACAGCAGCATGCGCGATGGATTGCCCTTGCTGGCCAGGGTGGCGATGATCATCAGGGCGATCACCGGTGCGTAGTGGAAGAACTGTGCGGAGTTGTGGCCAGAGATCGCGTTGACGGCAAGGTAGATCGCAAATGCAATGAACGGCAACACCAGCATCAGCAGCCTCTGCGCGCCTGCGCGCACGTCGAAGGCTCCGGCGGCCCCTCCCCAGCGACCGATCATCAGGCTGGCCCAGTACAGCGACACGAACGGGGCGATCACGGAGGTTTCCAGGCCTAGACCACCCTTGCTCAGGGGTTGCTCAAGGTAGGCTGGAAGATTGTCGATGGTCGACACCTCCACGCCGACGTAGAGGAAGATCGCGATCATGCCCATCGCCAGCTGCGGGTAGGAGAGCGCAGATCCGCGATCAGCCTGGTGATTCGTCCCGGTCGCAGCTGCGGGGACCGTGGCGCGCAGCTCGACATGATTGGGCACGCTCGAGAACCGCAGCAGTACGGCGACCAGTACGAAGGCGGCGCCCAGCACCAGGTATGGGGTCTTTACGCTCTCGATGCTCGCCTCTGTGTTGCCCGCTGACACGCTGCCAAAGATGGCAATGCTCACCAGCAGTGGGCCTACCGTTGCGCCCAGGTTGTTGACACCGCCGGCCATGGTCAGGCGCTGCGATCCGGTGGCCGGATCACCCATGATCACCGCCAGCGTATTGGCTGCGATCTGCTGGAGCGAGAAGCCCAGGCCCACGATGAACAGGCCGGACAGCATCAGTGCAAACGAGCCGGTATTGGCCGCCGGATAGAAGAGCAGGGCACCGAGTGCCGACACCAGCAGGCCAAGGCAGATACCGTTGCGATAGCCCACCCGATGCAGCAGGTCGTTGCCGATGGCGCGGGAGATGGCGATGTAGATCAGCGAACCGGCGGTGTAGGCAACGTAGAACGCCATCGCCACGTACATGCTCTGCGCCTGGCTGAGATGGAACGCTTTCTTGAACACCGGAATGAGGATGCCGTTGCTTGCAGCGACGAAACCCCAGAAGAAAAAGACGGTGATGAGTACACCGAACTGCGACCAGCGGGTTGTGTGTTTCATGATTCTCGTGTCATCACGGACAGGACGACGCCCCGTGCGTTGTCGCACAGGGCAGGACGTGGTGATTGCGCGCGGAGGGCCGGCAAAACCGGCCCTCCTTCAAGGCTGCACTGCTCAGAACTGGTAACGCAGGCGCAGGCCGTAGCTGCGCGGGTCGTTCAGGAAGCGGACGTTGATGCCGGAACCCACCAGGGCCTTCTGCGAGACATCGTTGCCCAACAGATTGTTGCCCCAGGCTTCCACGCGCCAGTTGCCGCTCAGTGAGGTGAAACCGATGCCCGCGTTCAAGGTGGTCTCGCCCTTCTGGCGGTCAGGGAAGCCGGCCGCAGCGGCGCTTTCGGTACGGTCATGGACCAGCTCGCCACTTGCTGGATCCTGTCGGATGAACTCCACGTCCCGGTTGTTGTACTGGGTGAGGTAGAAGGCCGAGCGGTACGAGGCCAGCAACTGCCAGTCGAAGGTGCCAAAGCGCAGCTCGGTCGTATGCTGCAGCCTTACGTTGAAGGTAAGCTTCGACGCCAGCGGCAGTTCGTTGCCGGACAGGTCGATCAGCGAGGTGGCACCACCGGCGTCGTAGTTCTGGCTGCGGACATCGGCGACGGTGCCACGCTTGATCTCGCTGTCCATCCAGAGGGCGTTGATGTTGACCATGAAATTGTGCGGAAAGCGCAAGGTGCTTTCCGCCTCCAGGCCGTACACCGCGGACTTGCCGACGTTGCGGTTGACCAGGGCATAGCCGGTGGCTTCACCGGTGGTCGGGTTGGTGGCGATCACCGCCAGGTCCTGGAACACCTGGTCGCTGTAGTCGTAATAGAACCCGCTGACGTTGAAGGTCGAGGTGCGACCCAGCATCTGGAAGGAGTTCTTGCTGCCGATCTCGTAGGCAATGATCGATTCGGGCTTGAAGGTCTCGGGAATCTCCTTCGGATCAAACGTGTCGTTGAAACCCCCCGCCTTGTGGCCGGTCGACACCAGGCCGTACAGCAGGCTGTCATCGCTCACGTCGTACTCGAAACCCGCGCGCCAGTCGGTAAAGCTGAACTTGCTCTTGCCGAACTGCTGGGCCGGAATCGCGCTGACCTGGGCCCAGCTCTGGTACGGGCAATCGACGGTATCGCCACCGATGTCGGGGCGATCCACGCAACCGAATGGGCCGCCATCGGGCACCGCGCCGATCTGCTGCAGCAAGGTGTCGTTGCGACCATGTCGCAGCACACCCTGCAGCAGGAAGCGGGCCATCTCCGCCTGCGAGTTGATGTTGCTGACGTCAAAGTTCGGACGGCTCATGAAAGCCGGCTCGAAGCCGGGCGTGCCGAGGCGCGTGGCAAAGTCCCCGCCCTGGCCAGGCAGGCCCAGCGACCAGTTGCCGCCAATGCCGTAACGCGACTTCTTCTCCTCGGAGTAGCGCAGGCCGCCCTTCAGGCGCAGGCGATCGTTGACGTCGAATGTACCGTCGGCGAAAACGGCGGATGACTTGCCATTGACCTTGGGCATGGTGAATTCAGTGCCCGAATACCAGCGCCCTTTGTCCACCAGCGAAAGGTAGCCCACCCGCTGGTCCTCATTGAAGTGGAACAGGCCGGTGGTCCAGCGCAGCCGTTCGTCCTGGTCGGACGTGAACCGCAGCTCATGTACCTGCGACTCCGACTCGGTCAGCCAATACTGCGTGGAGTAGTTGTCGTAGTCGATGCCGCCCGGGTTGCTGGGTGATACCGGATCGATGTTGCGGCCCGGCCAGAGGATGCCTTCGCTCTGCGCATTGGTCTGGCGGTAGTCCACGTTGCGGTAGCTGCCGTTGTACTCCACCGCCACCTTGCCGAAGTCATAGGAAATGCTGGTCTGCGCCCCCCAGTTGGTGCTGTCGAGCTTGCCCTGCGCGCCGCGGTAGATGATCTTTCGCAGGTCGACATCGTCCGGCAGGTAGCCGGCCTTGGCGGCGGTGTAGACGTTGGCGCCTGGATAGCCCGTACCGCCCTCCTTGCCGATGTCGGCCATTGCGAAGATCGACAGCTTGTCATCTGGCTGGTAGAGGAACGACAGGCGTGCGCCCCGGTCGTCCTGCACGCCAGCCGGTTCCAGGTCCTGCGCGCGTCCAGCATTCTTGAACGGAGAGTCTTTCTCCACCTTGTAGCCAGCCACCCGGAAGGCCGCGCCACCGCCGATCGGAAGATTCAGGGCGAATTCGCCACCGCGATGGTCACGATTGCCGGCCTCGGCCTGGACGTACCCGCCGAACGCTTCCAGGTCAGGGCGCTTGGTGATGATGTTCAGCGTGCCGGCCAGCGCATTGCGGCCGCGCAGCGTGCCCTGCGGGCCCTTGTTGATTTCCACCCGCTCGACATCGTAGAACATCCCGCCCAAGCCGCGCGGTCGTGCAATGTAGGCCCCGTTGATGTGGGGCGCGGCGCCTGGATCACCCAGCTCGGTGTTGTTCGAAGAACCCACGCCGCGGATGAAGATCTCCAGGTTGCCTTCCTGGTTGGCCATGCTCATGCCTGGCACCAGGGCTTGGATGTTGCGCAGCTCATTGTTGATGCCCAGCGCACGCGTGTCGTCCGCAGAAATTGCCTGGGCGGTACCTGCATATTTCTGCAGGTCCTGTTCCCGGCGTTCGACGGTGACGATGACGGCGTCCAGCGTCGAGGCCTCCCGTGCCTCGCTGGCGGCGGTGGAACTGCTTTCCTTGGCTGATTGCGCCGCCACCGGCAGCGCCGCAGTGGCGGTGACGATGGTGGCAAGGACTGCCTGTGCGAGTGTGCTCTTCCTGAAATGGACGGTCATAGGGTCCCTCTCTCCCCATAGATGATGTCTGGACGTTCCCGCGCCGTGCGCCGGACGTGGGCTCTTGTAAGTGCCGACTGACAACGCTGTCAATCAGAATGAACGATGGATGACCAGAAGCTTGGGAAATCAGACAGTTGAGCGATCAGCAGTGCCGCTTGGCACGCCGCATTTGCTGCAGTGCGAAACGAAATCGGGCGGCGTTGCGCTCGCCGTACGGCTGCACCCGCCGGATTGGATCAGAACGCAGGCCGGCGGCGAGGGCCATCGAGTTCGCGTGTTCCCTTGGCGGGCTGCGGGGGCCATTCGTGTGGCGCCGTGATGATGCTGCCATGTGGTCGGGCATGACTTCAGGCACTCGGTCATGACTACACCTGTAGTCAATGTAAGCAGGCATTCACCGTAGGAGATGCCAATGAACACTGCACGATGGCTGTCCAGCTTCGCGGCCTTGATGCTGGCCGTCCCTGTACTGGCCACCACGACCACCACGACCACCACGGCCGACGCCGTCGCGACAATCGAACACAATGCCCGTGCCGCGCATTCGGACGCGGTACTTGTCTGGAAGGATGGAAGAACACTGCTGGAGCCCCGGCCAGGGACGGGCGATGAACCGGTTCACCTCATGTCGGCCACCAAGTCGGTGGTGGCGCTTGCCATCGTGCTTCTGCTGGACGAGGGAAAACTGGCCTCGCTCGACGAGCCGGTAAGCAACATCTTCGCGGAGTGGAAGCAGGGGCGGAAACGGGACATCACGGTACGCATGCTGCTGGACCATACCTCTGGCCTGCAGAACCTGGCCAACGCGGGGGAAGAGCTGGAAGCTGCGCCGGACCTGGTCAAGCTTGCGCTGGCTGCAGAGCTGAGCAGCGATCCAGGCACCACGTTCTCCTACAACAACAAGGCCACCAATCTGCTGCCCGGCATTGTCGAGCGTCTGGCAGGGGAACCGATGGATGCCTACCTTGAGGCGCGCCTTTTCAAGCCGCTGGGCATTGCCCGATATACGTGGTTGAAGGACGGTGCGGGCACGCCCTTGGGCATGGCCGGATTGTCGCTGAGCGCCCGCGATCTGGCGACCATCGGGCAGCTGCTGCTTGATGGCGGCGTCACCCAGGCGGGTACGCGCGTGCTGAGCGAGCGGTCGGTGGCGCTGCTGACGGCAGCAAGTGCCCGCTCGCCGGATGTTGGTCTCCTGTGGTGGCGCATTCCAGCATGGGAGCGTTATGAGCTGAAAGGCCAGATGGCCGGCTTCCTGGCGCAGCATGAAGTCAGCGATCCGGTCCAGCAGGCATTGCTGGCCACCGAGGGCAGGGCATTCGACAGCAGGAGTGCACTGATTGCGTACATGGCCGAGCGACTTGGGGCGGACTGGCCGCAGCACTATGGCAGCGAGATCACCGGTCGTGGACTCAAGCTCTCCGACATGTTCGACATCCAACGCGGCCCAACCGTTGCCTACGCCGCCAATGGCTACCTGGGCCAGCACCTGGTCATCGTTCCGCAACAGCAGGTGGTTGCCGTGCGCCTCATCCACCGACGCGACACCCATCGCGCTCCATTGGATGACTACGCGACGTTCCCGGCGGATGTACTCAAACTGGCCCAGGCGCTTCAGTGAAGGGAGGAGCCGGGCCTGTGCCCGGCTCCTCGTCCACTACTTCATGCTGCTGGCCGGAGTGGCAGGGCGTGCCACTACTTCGGCATCAGCACAGCATCAACAACGTGGATGACGCCGTTGGATTGGTTGACGTCGGCGATGCTGATACCTGCTTTGCCGCCCTTGGCGTCGATCACCCACAACATGCCGTCATGAAGTGCGACGGTAAGCGGCTCGCCTTGCACAGTCTTCAGCGTGGCTTTTCCACCGTGCTTCCTGGCATCGGCCAGGAGCTGGGCGGAACTGAAGCGTCCTGGCACCACGTGGTAGGTGAGGATCCGTGTGAGCTGTGCCTTGTTTTCAGGCTTGACCAGTGCATCGACCGTGCCTGCTGGAAGCTTGTTGAAGGCGGCATTGGTGGGTGCGAAGACAGTAAAGGGACCGGCGCCATTGAGCGTATCGACCAGGCCCGCGGCCTTGACCGCTGCCACCAGGGTGGTGTGATCCTTGGAGTTCACAGCGTTTTCAACGATGGTCCTGGTCGGGTACATCTCGGCCCCGCCAACCATCACGGTATCTGCGGCGAAGCTGGCGGAAGCGGTTGAGACGAGTACGGCGAAGCTGACTGCGGCGGCGATGCGCTGAAGAGCGTTCACGGTGCGTTCCTCGGTAGGATGCCCGCACAGCGCGGGCATCCTACATACGGCTGGCGGGAGCGGCTGGATGCACCAGCGTGATGCTGAGGCCGGCGTCGATCGAATCCACGCTGCCGGACAGACGTGCGGTCATTGACCAGAGCCGCTCGCTGCCGCCCACAGGGCAAAATGGACTGCGTGGGCATCACGAGCCGTTGATCGGCAATCGCGTGGACGAAAACGGATTCTCCTACAGACTCCAATCGACCCGCAGGCCGGCGATCAGCGCATTCGGTAGATCATGCTGGCGTGCGGGTTCGTTGAACTGGTCCGGATGCACGATGTAGTGCAGGTTGGGTGCGACCCGAAGCTGCGGGGTGACCTGGATGCCATAGCTCAGTTCCATCATCACCTGGCTCCCGTGCGGGGTACCGCTGCCACCCGCCGCGGCACGGGCGAGGCGCAGGTTCTCCAGCGCGATGCTGCTGTACTTCTGCTGGGTCACGACGAAGGCGATGCTGTCCTGCGGCCGGCTGGCGAACGTGCCTTTCTGCACCAGGCCGGCCTGCAGGAAGTGATCCTCGATCAACTGGCCGGAGGTACCCTTGAGTGCGGCACCGAAGAGGGTCAGGCCACGACCGCTGCCATCGCTGCTGAGCTGCTGCTCGAACCGGGCGAACGCACCGGAGCGACCATGACGTGTCGCGTACTCCTGGCCACTGAGCAGCGCCGACATGCCGTTGGCATCGCGCAGCGGGTCGCGGTAGGTCGAGTTGTCCTGCCAGCCACCCAGTTCGTAGCGGGCCTTCAAGCGCGCCGACGCGGGGCTGCGCCAGCCGATCGTGTAGGGCACGACCCAGCCGGTGGCCTGGTTCGTGCTCCATTTCAGGCCGTGCTGGCCATCTTCGGCCTGGCTCGGGTCGACCTGGTACGCGCCCACGCGTACGTAGACATCCGGCGTCACCCATGCCGTGGCATCAGCCATCCAGCTCGATACCGGCCACCATGTGAAGCTGCTGGTGCGGAACACATAGGTCGGGTTGCCGCAGGCCGAGTTGCCCTGGAAGTACTGGCACCACTCCGAACCGAGATGATGGATGTTGGCGACGCTTCGCCCTGCTTCCAGCACCAGTCGGTCGTTGAGCAGTTTCTGCTCGATCGTCAGATTGGCCAGGCGCGTTCCCTGGCCACCGTAGATCTCCTGCACCGAGGTGCTGTTGCCCGTACTGCTGTTGGCGAGATTGGTGCCGTGGCGGTTGATGCCGTAAGCCTTGATCGTTGCGCCCCGCCAGCCGAACGCGGCGTCCAGGTCCACGTCGGCACCGAACATCAGCTGGCCGGCATAGGCCGTGCCGCTGCGCTTGCCGCCGTCAAGCGTGGCGGCCGCCTCGCCGGTGTAGGCGAGCCTGGGAGTGAAGACGTCGCTCGCGTCTGCGGTGGCGGCCAGGGATGGCAGGGCAAGCGCGATCGCCATCGGCAACATGTGTCGGGAAGAGCGGGTCATGGGCGAGGGTCCTTGTGCAGGGCGTAGGTCGCTGCGCCCCTGCGTGCGCAGGGGAGGTGGCAGGGGCTTGGCGATGGGGTGGATCAGGCCGGCGTGGTGACCGGCTTCTTGAGGATGCGCAGCGCGACCGCAGTGACGGCCACGCCGGCCAGCAGTGCCAACAGGTAGATGCCGAGGTGAGTGACTGCGTTCGGGATCGGCAGCACGAACACGCCGCCGTGCGGCACCTTCAGCTCGACGCCAGCGGCCATCGAGATTGCACCTGCCACGGCAGAACCAAGGATCAGCGCTGGAATGGTGCGCAGCGGATCACGCGCGGCGTAGGGGATCGCGCCTTCGGTCACGAAACTGAGGCCAAGCACGCCGGCAGCACCGGCCGTGCCGCGCTCCTCGGCGGTGAAGCGGTTGCTGAACAGCCATGTCGCCAGTGCAATACCCAGCGGCGGCGTCATGCCGCCGATCATCGTCGCCGCCATCGGCGTGTAGACCTGGCTGGAAATCAATGCAGTAGAGAACGCGTAGGACGCCTTGTTGACCGGCCCGCCCATGTCCACCGCCATCATTCCGCCCAGCAGCAGGCCAAGCAGGATCGCGCTGCCGCCCTGCATGCCGCGCAGCCAGTCGGTCAGCCAGGCCAGCAGCCCGGCGACCGGCGTGCCGATCACGTACATCATCAACAGGCCGACCAGCAGCGTGCCCAGGACCGGCAGGATCAGCACCGGTTTGAGGCCTTCCAGGCTGCGCGGCAGGCGCAGCGCACGGTTGATCCAGTGCACGCCGTAGCCAGCGATGAAACCAGCCAGGATGCCGCCGATGAAGCCAGCATCCATGTTCACTGCTACCAGCCCGCCGATCATGCCGGGCGCAATGCCGGGGCGGTCGGCGATGGAGTAAGCGATGTAACCGGCCAGTGCGGGCACCATCAACATGAAGCCGGACTTGGCCCCGATCTGGAACAGCGACCAGGCCAGCGTGCCCTTGTGGGCATCGTCGAAGGCATAGATGCCGCCGAGTGCGAATGCCAGTGCGATCAGCAGGCCGCCGGCAGTGACGAACGGCAGCATGAACGACACGCCGGTCATCAGGTGCTTGTAGGGCCCGGTGGCCTTGGTCTTTTCGGTCGTGCGCCCTGAAGTTGCCGTACCTGCCTGCATGCCGGCCTCGGCCAGCGCCTTGCGGATCAGGTTCTGGCCGTCGTTGATCGCCGGTTTGGTGCCGCTCTTGAACAGGCGTTTGCCAGCGAAGCGCGACAGATCGACTTCGCGGTCTGCGGCGATCAGGACGAGGTCAGCAGCCGCGATTTCCTCGTCGCTCAACGCGTCCTGCGCGCCGACCGAGCCCTGGGTTTCGACCCGGATTGCATGGCCCAGCGCCTTGGCGGCCTGTTGCAGCCCCTCAGCCGCCATGAAGGTGTGAGCAATGCCGGTGGGGCAGGAAGTAACGGCAACGATGCGCTTGCCCGCATCCGTGCCGGCGTCGTTCGACCGTGCGGCCGCGAGCGGTGCGAGCGCCGCAATCGGGTCGTCCAGTACCTCGCCCAAGCTGGCATGCGCGATCTCAGCATTGGCGAAGCGCGCGATGTCCGGCTCACCACCACCCACCAGCAGCAGGTGCGTCGCGGCGGCGGCGTTCGATGCAGGCAGTGCGCCGGTCACGCCCTGGTCGCTGCGGATCTCGATCATCAGCTCGAGCCCGCGCTGGCGGGCGGCGCGGCGCAGCGCTTCGGCGGCAAGAACCGCCTCGATGCTGCGCTCGCCAGCGGCGATGACTACGGTGAAAGCGTGCATGGGAACTCCTGGAATTCTTCGGGTTCGTCCTTGCCGAAGGCGCTGCGGTCGGCGTGAAGCCAGCCGCCGTGCCTCCGGCAGACAGGGTCAATCCAACCGCTCGATCAGTACATCGCCGGCCCATGCGCGTACCTGCGCCGGGTCCAGCCGTCGTGCATCACCGCTTTGCAGCCGGCTCATCGAGAACGCGGTCGCCAGCCGTGCGCAGCCGGCCAGATCGAGGGCGGGCTCCAGCATCGCGGCAGCGATGCCGGCGACCATGGCGTCGCCCGCACCGACCGTGCTGCCCTGGGCCAGTCGCGGCGGTCGTGCGACCAACGCGCCGCTGCGATTAATGAACAGCGCGCCGTCGGTGCCCATCGAGATCGCTGCGAGCGCCACCCCGCGTTCGACCAGGGCCTGACCAGCGACGCGCAGGGCGCTGCGGTCCAGCAGCGGCGTGCCGGTCCAAGCCTCCAGCTCCTGGCGGTTGGGCTTGACCGCGTAGGGCAATGCACCCGCAGTGCCACTCAACGCAGCGGCAAGCGCATCGCCACTGGTGTCCAGCAGCACGCGCGCCCCGGCGGCACCGGCCTGCACCTGCAGCCGCGCCCATGCGTCGGCCGGCAGGCCGGACGGCAGGCTGCCGGACAGCACCACCGGCAGGCCCGGCAGCAGCAGGGCACCGAGCCGGCGCGACACGGCGTCCAGATCGGCATCGTCGAGTGCCAGGCCGGGCAGGTTGATGTCGGTGGTCTCTCCGTCTTCCTCGTCAACCAGCTTGATGTTGGTGCGGGTGCTGCCCGGAATACGCAGGCAGCCATCTACGATGCCGCGCGCCGAGAACAACGTACCGAACACACCGTCGTTGCCGCCACCGAGTACGCCCAGTGCCGTGGTCGGCACGCCCCAGTCGGCCAGGCAGGCGGCCACGTTGATGCCCTTGCCACCCGCATCGTCGCGGCTGCTGCGCGCGCGATGCACATGGCCCGGCCGCAGGCTGGCCAGCCGCACGGTCTGGTCGATCGCCGGGTTCAAGGTAACGGTGACGGCGCGGGCATTCATGCACCTGCTCCATCGAGGGCGCGTACCTGCTCGGCGGTTTCGCAGTCCAGCGCGGCATTGGCCAGCCTCTGCAGATCGGCCAGCGCAGTGCCGCGCAGGCGTGCCTTCACCGACGGGATGTCGTTCGGGGTCATCGACAGTTCGTCCACGCCCAGCCCTGCCAGCAGCATCGCACCGAACGGATCGCCGGCCAGGCCACCGCAGACACCCACCCAGCGCCCCTGCGTGCGTGCACCTTCCACCGTGGCGCGGATCGCGCGCAGCACGGCCGGATGCAGGCTGTCGGCTTCTGCGGCCAGCTCCGGGTTCTGGCGGTCGATGGCCAGCACGTACTGGGTCAGGTCGTTGGTACCGATCGAGAAGAAGTCGGCGTGGCGGGCCAGCGCATCGCTCTGGGTTGCGGCGGCCGGGACTTCGATCATGATGCCGATCGGCACGTCGGGTGCCTCCAGTTCGGCGCGCAGGCGCTCGCAGATGGCGCGCAGTGCCGTCAGCTCCGGCACCGAGGTGATCATCGGGAACATGATGGACAGGCGTGCACCGTCTCTGGCCGTTCGATACAGCGCACGCAGCTGCGGCTCCAGCAGGTCGGGGCGGCGCAGCAGCAGGCGCGCGCCACGTACGCCGAGGAACGGGTTTTCCTCGTGCGGCAGCTCCAGGTGGGCGACCTGCTTGTCGCCACCGATATCGAGCGCGCGCACGATCAACGGACGGCCGTCCAGCGCCTTGGCCATGGCCATGTAGGTTGCGTACTGCTCATCCTCGCTGGGCGTGCTGCCGCGTTCGAGGAACAGGAATTCGGTGCGCATCAGGCCAACAGCTTCCGCGCCCTGTTCCAGCGCCAATGGCACCTGCTCCGGCAGGTTCACGTTGGCGCCGATGTCGATGCGATGGCCATCGGTGGTCTGCGCCGGCTGCGCACGCTGTGCGGCTTCACGCGCGCGGATCTGCTGCTGCTCGGCGATCCAGGCGCGAGCCGAAGCAAGATCTGCCTCGGAGGGGGACAGGTAAAGCCGCCCGATGCTGCCGTCGATGATCGCCTCGCGGCCGGCCTGGATCGCCAGCAGTTCGGCGCCACCGGCAACCAGCGCCGGCAGGCCGAGCGTGCGCGAGAGGATTGCGGTGTGTGAGGTGGGACCGCCCAGTGCAGTGGCGAGGCCGAGCACGCGGCGGGTGTCGAGGTTGGCGGTATCGGAGGGCGACAGGTCGGCGGCAAGCAGGATGCACGGCTGCGTCGGCAGATCGGCCAGGCCGCCGCCGGCCGCAGAGGGGTCAAGCTGCGCCAGTACGCGCCGACCCACATCGCGCAGGTCGGCAGCGCGCCCGGCCAGCACCGGATTGCCCAGCGCCGCCAGCCCGGAGGCGATCTGCTCGATGGCCTGATGCCAGGACCACGCAACGCCGTGGCCTTCAACCATCAGCTGGCAGGTGCGGGTAATCAGGTCGGTGTCGTCAAGCAGCGCAGCCTGCGCCTTGAAGATTGCTGCATCCGAGGCGCCAAGGCGGCGCTGGGTGTCGTCCTGCAGCGCGGCCAACTGCTGGCGGGTGCGACCCAGTGCATCCTGCAGGCGTGCGCCGCCCTCGCCGAGCGGGGCCGGGCGATCGGCAACATCGGCCTGCGCGCTGGCCAGTACATGCACCGGGCCGATAGCCAACCCGGGGCTGGCGCCGATGCCGACGATCGCCGCCTGCGCTTCGGGCGGATTCCAGCCCGCGACCGGCGCCGCCTTCCGCTGTGCTGCACGCTCCGCATCGGTCTTTTCCTGCGCCACCAGCCCGTTCATGACCTTGCGCAGTGCGGCCAGCAGGGCGGGGGCATCGGCGCCCTCGGCAGAAACGCTCACGGCATCGCCCTCGCGAAGCCCGAGCTGCAGCAGCGCCACCAGACTCTTGGCATCGGCCACCTGATCGCCCGCGCGCACCTGCGCACGGGCCGTGAAACCCCGCGCCGACTCGGCCCAGCGCGTGGCCGGGCGGGCGTGCAGTCCGCTGGGGTAGGCAATGGTCCAGTCGAAGCGCTCGGCCAGGTCCGCCACCGGCACGTGGGCGACGGTGACCGCGACATCACTGGCCAGCGCATTGACGATGTCGCTCGCATCGTGGGTCGTGAACAACCGCTGCAGCGCGGCCTCGTCCTGGATCAGGCGGGTCAGCCTGCGCAGCAGGGTGATGTGGGTATCGGACTGGGCGGCGATGCCAACCACCAGGCGGGTGACCTGGCCCGGGTTCCATTCCACGCCTTCCGGCAACTGCAGCACCGCGATGCCGTCGCGGCGCACCAGGTGGCGGTCCTCGCCGAGCCCATGCGGGATGGCCACGCCATGGCCGAGGAAGGTGTTCGCCAGCGCTTCGCGGCGTCCCATGCTGGCCTCGTAGCCCGGCGCCACGCAGCCGGCGGCGACCAGCATCTGGGCTACCTGGGCGATGGCATCGGTCTTGTCCTGTGCCCGCGCGTCCAGGCGGATCAGTTCCCGGCTGACGGGAGAGGGGGAGGTCAGGGGCGACAAAGCGGGCTCCGGGAGGGGGTGGCTGGGGCGTATTGGGAACGTTCCCACTGCGCATTTCAATGTGCACTGCACAAAAAGCCAATAGTCCTTTGGCGTTAGCATTGTCCTTAGGGGCCATCCGGCCATGAACAGCGCACGTTTCCGGGAACGTTTCCAATGAGCATCAGCATCAACGACGTCGCACGCGTGGCGGGGGTCTCCAAATCCACGGTGTCACGGGTGCTCGGCGGCGGTCCGGTCAGCGAGGACGTGCGCGGCAGGGTCGAGCTGGCGATCCGCCAGACCGGCTATCGACCCAACCTGCAGGCCAGGCGACTGCGCTCCCGGCACACCGGCATCATCGGCCTGATCGTCGCGGACATCCGCAATCCCTTCTTCACGGCGCTGATCCGCGCAGTGGAGGAGGTGGCCTATCGCGAAGGATTGCGCGTGACCCTCTGCAACACCGACGAGGACCCGGAGCGGGAGGCGCTGTATCTGCAGTTGATGCACGAAGAGCGCATCAGTGGCCTGATCTTCGCGCCGACCCGGACCACGGTGGGCCGGCTCGAACGGCTCACGCTGGATTATCCAACGGTGCTGGTGGACCGCGCCGCCCCCGGCGGGTCGATCGACAGCGTGGTACTCGACAATCCGGCAGCGATGGCGGGCCTGGTCGAGCATCTGGTCGAGCGCGGCTATCGCCGTATCGGCGGATTGTTCGGCAGCACCAGTACCACGGCGGCCGAGCGTCGCGACGGCTATCTCGCTGCGATGCGCACCCATGGGTTGCAGCCGGACTACCGCGAGGTTGAACCCACGGCCGAAGCCGCCATCGCGACGGTCGGGCAGTGGCTCGCCACGCCATCACGCCCCGAGGCACTGGTGACCAGCAACAGCCTGCTGTTGATGGGGGCATTGAAAGCCGCCCGCAGCGCTGGGCTGGCGATTCCCGAGGCGTTGGCGCTGGCCGGCTTCGACAACGAACGCTGGACCGAACTGGTCGAGCCGGGCATCACCGTGATCGAGCAACCGGTTGAGGAGATGGGGCGGGCCGCGATGTCGATGCTGCTTGAACGCCTGCGCACGCCAGCACTGCCTGTGCGCCGGCTGGTGATGACGGGTCGGTGCGTGGGCAGAGGGTCGACGGCTGCGCGATAGCTCGACGCCCGGTTGCGGCCAACCCTGAGAGCGCCGTTCGGGTGTTGGCCGGCCGACCGTCGTCTGTTACAAGCCATCTGTACACGCAGACACCATGGATGATTGCCTTGTCAGAGCCTTACTCAGCGCTGCTCCGCCTGCAGTTGTGCCCCGAAGATCTCTCCAGATGGCTGTCCGCGCCCGTGCCCACAGCGTCCCGATGGTCCGACTGGCGATGCATCGCCGGGTAGTGGCACCTGGGAAACGGTGAATACCTGGCCTCTTCAAGCGACGAGGCGTTGGATCACCTGCTTGCGGACTGCCAGGCGCTGCTGGCCCGCTACCCCGACAATCGCGCCGCATTGAAAGCCTTCCTGGCCTCTGCACAGGCTGAGAACATCCGGGTCGCCGCCCATGACCGCAGCAGCACGCACTTTGTTGCAGGATCGCTGACCTATTCAGAAAGCCTCTACGATCTCATTGCGTTTCTTGCGGTGGCACGAAGCGCCGCCGACTTCCTGAAGGCAGGTGACCAGGGGGTGGCGCTGATCCACGACTATCTCTGGGCCGAGAACGATCAGCGGGAGACCATTGCCGCGATTGCGCTGGCAGGCCACGGCGAATCCAGCTTCCTGTCTTCCACTGACCTGGATACCGCCACCGCATCCTTCGAGACATTGGTGGAGGCCATGCTGGAAGACCGGGACGACCCGGAGTTTCATCCGCGCAACCAGCTCGATCGACTTTGACCCTCGCTGCGTGGAACCCACAGAGACGACCACCAAGGACCCCGACATGAAAGGACATCAGGCCCTCCACGCGCGCCGCGGCATGCGTCGGCTCCTCGCACTTGGCCTCTGCGCCCTGGCGGGGTCCGCCCTCGCCGGAACAACGCAACCGGCACGCACCTGGCTTGTCAGTGGCGCCGAACTCCTCACCCTGCTGCAGGGCAAAGGCGCCGACGGCTTCTGCGACGGCGATCAGTGCCGGAACCTGTCCAGCGCTCGCGCCAGCGCCTATATCCAGGGCGTTGCCGATGCCAGCCACGCCCAGTGGTGTGGCCAAGGCCGGATTCTTCCGCACGAGCTGGTTGACCGGGTCGCTTCACATCTTCGACAGCTGCCCCAAGGGAAACTGCAGCAGGATGCTGCACCCTTGGTCGTCGATGGGCTGAGGGCGGCCTTTCCCTGTGATCGAGGGGCATGACCCAGCAATGCCCGAGGTGACTCGGCCTCCTCCGCGGAGAGGTCCGCGCCCTTCGTGGAGCCCTCTCTGTTCCGCCTGAAGCTGGAGCCGAAATAGTGAAGACACACACACGAGTGGCGAGCGCGGAAGATCTTGAACAGGTCGCGATGCTGTTCGACAAGTATCGACAGTTCTACGCGCAGCCGGCAGACCTGCCATTGGCAAGGCAATTCATGCATGCACGCCTGTCAGAAGGCGATTCGCTTGTACTGGTGGCCGAGGCAGATGGGGACCGCCTTGTCGGGTTCACCCAGCTGTACCCGCTGTTTGACTCCATCAGCGCACGCCCAAGCTTCGTACTCTATGATCTTTACGTCGACAGACCAGCACGTCGCACTGGTGTTGCCCGCACCCTCATGATCAACGCCGTTGAAGAAGCACGAAGACGCGGCGCAGCGCGCATCGAGCTGCAGACGGCGAAGGACAACGCGGCTGCGCAGGCGCTCTATGCAGGACTCGGATGGCAGCGCGATGAGGATTTCTTCATCTTCGCCATTCATCCTTGATGGCCGTATCCGCCGCGCTTTGGATCGCCGAAGAACTCAGGCGACCATGGCAGAGGCGGCACGCCCTTCGAGGGCGTGCCGTGCTGGGTAGCGGGGATCAGTGAGTGATGGCGGGTGCGCCGTCGTTTCCCATCACACGCTGCACAGCCTCCTGCAATCGCTCGATATGGAAAGGCTTGGCAACAAAGGTGGCACGCCGATGGCGCAGCGGCACCAGCTGGTCGTACACCGCAGAAACGAACAGATAGGGGATGCCGAGTTCAGCCAGGCGATCGGCGACGGGGAAAACCACACCGTCACGAAGCTCCACATCCAGAACGGCACCGTCGAATCGCTGCGTATCCAGCAGCCCCAATGCATCGAACACACTGTAGGCGTGTGTTACCTGGCCACCGCCCTCTTCAAGCGCCTGTCCCATGAGGGCAACAAGGTCCAGTTGGTCTTCCACCAGCAGCAGACTGTATCGATTCCGCTGGTTCATATCGGGTTGCATTGGCACATGCCTGCGTTGCCATCGGAGCTGCAGTGTGTCCTGTGCTGCATCAACGCGACGCGTGTGGGTTGTCAGCTCGGTGTCGAAGCGACCCCGCCTCTCGATGCCGTCCACGTCGCATGGAAGGTGCCACGGGACGTGTTGACGGCGTCTTGGCGAGCGCCATGGATACTGCCGCCGTCCCCTGCACTGGAGTGTCCGTCATGCACCGATCCCACGCCAACCCCGCTTCGCCACGTGTACTGCGTGTGGAGTGCATGCGCCTGGACTGCGGAGGCGCTGCCATCGTGGTGGAGCTGGACCGCATCCCTGAACGGGCGTGGATGAAGTCATTGAAGCGGGCACTGCAGGCCGACGATCTCTTCGAGGGCGCACAAGCCAAATTCGACGGACGTTTCGTTTACGTCGTGGGCGTCGAGGGCAGCGAGCATCGTGCGCAGCATCGGGTGGTGCAGGCGCTTGAAATGCCGCAGGCAATGGTCAATACGTCGCGCTCACGCATTCCGGTGGCGGACGCGCGGCATGCCGGCAGGGTTGACGCTCAGGTTGGCCATTGATTCCAGATGGAGCGCGCGCATGCGTAGCGCATCGACGGTCACCCGTCGCAGAGCCGGCCACCCACTCCTGCGGGGCAATCCGTTGTATTGTGGACAGTGCTCGCAGCGCCCGTCAGCGAGAGGATGTTCAGGTGAACGCTTCCATGCTCCCAAGAATCGTCGGCTTCGATGTCCCGTTGCTGCATGAGCGTGTAGACGCATCCACCGACGAGGCCATCACCGCGCTGCTCGATCTGGCGCCAGGCGCCCGCTGGACAGAGATGTTCCTCATCAAGTGCAGAGCCCTGGCGTCCCAGCTCCAGCTGGCGGATGTTCGCATTGAAGGCGCCAGGATCTACTTCTACGGATCCATCAGCGATTCCCGTGGACTTGCCGACGCGGTGATGTCCATTGTCCACGTACTGAATGATGAGCTGATGCGCGAGCGGAATCACGCAGCCAGCCGCGCCTAGGCGCAGCCAAGCAGCGACCAGCACCGATCGGCGATCTCTGCTGCGCCAGGATGACCGCGCAGGCTCGATCGCTTCGCAAGCCTGCCCTGCAGATCGTCGATCCATGCCGACCGGGCGCCGTGCGGATCTCTCACATAGATATCGCAGGCAAGCCGGATAACCGGCGCCACTTCGTAGCGGAAGCTCATCGCGGGCAGGGCGCCCAGGTTGAACGCGGCCTTCCAGTGGGCCAGTTCACGCTCTACGTCCACAACGTGCTTGCTTCTTCCCTGGATCACGGCGTTACCCCTTTTTGAAACCTCACTGTACACACTTCTTGCTGCGAGCCTGTTCATGACAGTCGTTCATATGGGGCGCTTCCCCGTACGTTCCCGTAACGGCGACACGCCGACAGTCAATCGGCAGCAGACTTGCTGCGGCGGAGAATCGAAATGAACAGCGTCCCCGAACAGAACAGGAATGACCGCTCCAATGCTTCCTCTGAAGCAGAACGGCCCACGCAGCAGGGGCGGGTCGAGGGGGGCGAACCCGGAGGGGAGGAGCCTGGCAAGCAGGGACAGCAACAGCAGCAGGACAACAAGGATCGCGAGAGCCCAAAGCCAGCGGACGAAAAGAAGGGCGGTCTCGGCGGCGATACACGCCGCTGAGAAAGAGGAGGAGCCGCGCGCCGCGCGGCTGCTTCCGTTGCAGACAGGGAGCGTGCATGTCCTCGCAAAGCCAGGCGATCAGCCTGATGACCAAGATCATGTACCAATGTCGTCCGGAGAGAACCACGACGATGGCGCAATGCCGTTGCTGCCATGCGCCCAGCCCAGGCGGCATGGAGTGCGCACGGTGCCTGACCGGAAGGCTCGGCGACATGATTCAGAACCGTGGCGCAGCATTCAGCTGGCTGGACTCATTCCGCAGGGTCCAGCAGGACGAAGCACACGTGTTCGAATGCGCAAAGCGCGTCGATGCGGCATCTCCCTAGGCGTCGCATCCGGACCTGACATCGCGCAAGCGTATGCTCAAGTCATTCAGGAGCAACGCGATGACTTTTCCGATCTGCATCTACGATAGAACGGGCACGGGGCTCCGGCTGCCCGCGGGATGGTGGATCGACCTTCAGTCCGATCTGCCTGCACTGGTGAAGGGTGCCGCGCGCATCGACCTTCCGCGATCTTCAAAGGACGAGCATCCACGATTGGATCCTGAAGTTCTCAGGGATCTCTTCCGGCGCATTGGAGGCTCGCAGTGGCTAGGTTGAATCCAACCCAGTCCCTGGGAGTGCGCTGGCTGTTCTTTCGCCTTCGCAACGGGCAGTCCATCAGTCCCGCGAGGCTGATGTCTGTCTGGTCCGAGGCGGCTGAATCCAACGACTGCGCCGTGCGCCGTGAGATCATCGACGGCGCTGGCTACGTCTATGCCTTGTATGCGCCCAACAGCCTGCTTTCACCCCGGCGCGTGGAGCTGCGCATGAGGGCGCTGCTGGAGGAGGCCGGCTACGCCTTCACGATGGGCAGCCTGGCGGGGCGGCACCCGGGCGGCGGCTGAAGCGCGGCGCTGACGCGGCGGCCGCACAATCCAGGACAACAGGTCTCATTTCGGGCCGTCTGGCTCCAGGGGGTCGTCAGGCACTGGATCAAAGAGCGCCAGCATCCGTTCGCGGCGGCACTGCTCAAGCCAGTGGTGCCATATCTCCACCTCGTCCATCAGCCCTGTTGCACCGCATGCAGGGCAGGTGAGCGTCGTGCCCGATGGACTCGTCTGAATGCCGGCGTCCTCGGTCATTGATGAGCGCAGGCCGCAGCTCTTGCAGGTCGATCGCAACTGATCGAGGCGAACGATGGCGCCATTGCGCGCAAGAAGGGGCTGGATCGCATGGATCCGGAAGGCATTGGGAGGGTGCATGGCCGTGTCGTCTTGGGCTGGACACGGGAGCAAAGGATTCTGCGCCGGAGAAGAGCCGTGAGGGTGCAGTGTCCTCCGTCGGAGGTTAACCCTTCATCAAAGTGCGGGACGCGCTCCATCGTTGGCCTGAAATCCCACGCCCGCAATCGTGCACTGACACGGCACCCGGCGCATATCCGGTGCCAGCCCTGCTTCTGGGCAGGAAGGGCTCCGCCATCACAACGGAGCCCCGGTCACTCACTTTTCCTGCAGGAACGTCAGCAGATCCTGGTTGACCTTGTCCTTGTGGGTGTCGGTCAGGCCATGCGGCGCACCCGGGTAGACGATCAACCTGGCGCCCTTGATGAGCTTTGCCGATTGGCGGCCTGAGATATCGATCGGCACGATCTGGTCGTCGTCACCGTGGATCACCAGCGTGGGCACATCGAACTTCTTCAGGTCCGCGCGGAAATCGGTGGCCGAGAACGCGGCGATCGAATCGTAGGTGTTCTTGTGGCCGCCCTGCATGCCCTGCGCCCACCATGCATCGATCAGCCCCTGCGACACCTTCGCGCCCGGGCGGTTGAAGCCGTAGAACGGGCCCGACGGGATGTCCTTGTAGAGCTGCGCGCGGTTATCCATCTGTGCCTTGCGGATGCCATCGAACACTTCGATCGGCAGGCCGTTGGGGTTGTCGGCGGTCTTCAGCATGAACGGCGGCACCGAGCTGATCAGCACGACCTTCTTCACCCGCCCGGTGCCATGCCGGCCGATGTAGCGCGCCACCTCGCCGCCACCGGTAGAGAAACCCACCAAGGTGACATCGTGCAGGTCCAGCGTATTGATCACCGCGGCCAGGTCATCGGCGTAGTGATCCATGTCGTTGCCGTCCCACGGCTGGCTGGAACGGCCGTGGCCACGACGGTCATGCGCGATCACGCGGTAGCCATGATCGGCCAGGAAGATCATCTGCGATTCCCAGCTGTCCGAGTTCAACGGCCAGCCGTGGCTGAAGGTCACGACAGGCCCGTTCTTCGGGCCCCAGTCCTTGTAGTACAGCTGCACGCCGTCGGCGGTGGTGATGTAGCTGGCGGTGCGCGCGATGCTGGTGGCCGCCGCCGGCGTGGCCGGTTCGGCGGCATGCGCAGACAGGCCGGCCTGGACCGAGAGGGCGAGGGCGGCAGCGGCCAGGGTACGGGCGAAGGTGTTCATGCGGGAACTCTCATGGGTGGGTGGTGAGACGTACTTTGCGCCTGCAATCAGGCATCCGGGTGATGAACTGTCCGGATTTCTTGATAGATCGTCCTGCACGGATGTGCGCATACGGGCTATTCGCCATCGCATGTTGACAAGGTAGAACGTGCGTTCTACCTTGTGGCCATGAGCAAGACCACCACCGATACGCATCAGAAGATCCTGGCCACGGCCGAGGCGCTGATCTACCAGAACGGGATCCACGCCACGGGCATGGACCTGCTGGTGAAGACCTCGGGCGTGGCGCGGAAGAGCATTTACCGCCACTTCGAGAACAAGGACGACGTGGCCGCTGCGGCGCTGAGGGCGCGCGACGTGCGTTGGCTGGCCTGGTTCCGGCACGAGTGCGAGAAGGCGGACACCCCGGAAGCACGCATCCTCGGCATGTTCTCCGTGCTCAAGAACTGGTTCCAGTCCGAGGGCTATCGCGGGTGTGCGTTCATCAATACCGCAGGCGAGGTCGGCGACCCAGCCGATCCGATCCGGCAGATCGCGCGTGATCACAAGCAGAAGCTGTTCGACTACACGCTGGAACTTACCGGGCAGCTGGATGTGGAGCAGCCGGCGGCATTGGCCCGTCAGCTGCTGGTCCTGATGGAAGGCGCCATCACCCTGTCGCGCGTGATGGGTGATTACGACGCCGCAGACACCGCGAAGGATGTCGCGAAGCTATTGCTGGAACAGGCCAGGCGTTAGCGCCTGGGTACGCCAGATCGTTTGAAGCAACCCGTGTGTCCATTTCGATTGGAGGTTTCCCCGTGTCCACTGAACACCCCCGTCCGCCGCTTCCTCCGTTCACCCTCGAATCGGCCACGCAGAAGGTGCGCCTTGCCGAGGATGGCTGGAATTCCCGCGATGCCGACAAGGTGTCGCTTGCCTATTCGCTCAACACCCAGTGGCGTAACCGTGCCGAGTTCACCAACGGCCGGGAAGAAGCCCGGCAGTTCCTGGCACGCAAATGGAACAAGGAGCTCGAGTACCGCCTGATCAAGGAGCTCTGGGCCTTTACCGAAAACCGAATTGCTGTCCGGTACGCCTACGAATGGCACGACGACTCCGGCAACTGGTTCCGCTCCTATGGCAACGAGAACTGGGAATTCGGAGAGGACGGCCTGATGCAGCGCCGCTTCTCGAGCATCAACGACCTACCGATCAAGGAGAGCGACCGCAAGTTCCATTGGCCGCTGGGGCGTCGCCCGGATGATCATCCGGGGTTGTCGGAGCTGGGTATGTGAGTTGCCGGGCACAGACATGGTTGCCCGTAGCGATAACTGCGAAGGCGGGTCGGCATTGCTTCCCGGAACGCAACATGACGTACCCCTCCACGGGCCTACCGCACCTGCGGCGTGCTGCCTAGGCTGATCCCACACGGCACCTGCCGTGTCCCGGGCCCACCGCTCACGCAGTGGCCCACCTTCCCATGAGCCACGCAGTGCTGGCGTGCCAGGCATCCGCGCTCTGGTCGCGCCGCGCCCTGCGTCGTGGGAAAGCGCCCGGAATCGCTAGCGCCAGCCTTGCATTGCTGCCCGCCAAATGGCTCTTCGTGGAGATCCCTCATGTTCAGTATGGAAAACACCGCCGCGCCCATTGCCCCCGCCCTCGATGAACTGGTGCCCTCGCGCTACGCCCTGAAAGTGGGCGACGTCGAAGTACTGGTGATCAGCGATGGCGTCCTGCCGTTGCCCACCCAGATGCTCGGCCACAACGTACCGGCGGCCGACCGTGCCGAATGGTTCGAAGAAATGTACCTGCCGCAGGATGCCTTCGACTGGGCATTGAACGTAATGGTGGTGCACAGCGGTGACCGCACCATTCTCATCGATGCCGGCCTGGGCATGGACCCGGACCTGCAGCTGCCGCGCGCCGGCCAGCTGATCCGTCGCCTCGGTGCTGCCGGTATCAACCTGGGCGAAATCACCGATGTGGTGATCACCCACATGCACATGGACCACGTCGGTGGGCTGCTGGTTGAAGGTGTGAAGGAACAGCTGCGCCCGGACCTGAAGATCCACGTGGCCGCAGCGGAGGTGGAGTTCTGGAAGTCGCCGGACTTCAGCCGCACCAACATGCCGCAGGGTTTCCCCGATGCGCTACGCGCCACGGCCAAGCACTTCTGGGCCGAGTACAGTAGCTATGTGCATACCTTCCAGGACGAACAGCAGATCGCGCCAGGCGTGACGGCCCGCCGTACCGGTGGGCATACCCCGGGCCACTGCGTGGTGCGCGTAGCGTCCGCGGGGCAGGCCCTGACCTTTGCCGGTGACGCGGTGTTCGCGGTCGGCTTCGACCAGCCGAACTGGCACAACGGTTTTGAGCACGACCCGGAGGAATCCGCACGCGTACGCATCGCTCTGCTGAAGGAACTGGCCGGCACCGGCGAAATGCTGGTGGCCACGCATCTTCCGTTCCCGTCAGTGGGCCGGGTGTCGCTGGAGGGCGAGACGTTCCGCTGGGTACCGGTGTTCTGGGACTTCTGATCGGATTCTGCGGATACAGCGCAAGCAAGGGTTTTCGACGGGGCGCATCGGCGCCCCGCTCGAATCCCGCAAGGGCGAGGCCGACAACGGACGCCATCCACACCTGGCGTGGAACTACTGGATGTCGGTAGGGCGAGCCAACCGCTGCAGCTTGTGCGGGTTGCGCTGCACCAGGACCTGCGTGATCCGTTCGCCATCGGTCTCGAAGGCCATCGCCGCCTCCAGCACGCCATCGAAATAGCGCAGCAGTCCCAACCGTCCATTGAGCATGGCCGGGACCATCCGCAATTGCGCGCTGCGCCGCAGGTGCGGGGCATACAGCAGCTGGGCAATGCGTGCGCCCCCGACCATCGGCCCGGGGAAGCTGGTCACGATACCGCCGCCGTCACCCACCAGCTCGGCCGATTCGGCCATCAGCGCCTTCATCGTGCGGAAATCTCCACTGGATGCGGCCTCGGCGAAGCGGCGCAGCAGTTTCTGGTGCACGTCCTGCGGGACGTTGTAGCGCGGGCGCTCCTGCCTGAGCTGCTGACGTGCGCGATGTACGATCTGCCGGCAGGCGGCTTCCGTCTTGTCCAAGGCCCGCGCGACCACCGCGTAATCCTGATCGAACACATCGTGCAGCAGGAAGGCCGCACGTGCATCCGGGGCCAACCGTTCCAGCACACTGAGGAAAGCGACCGACAGATCGCTGGCGGTTTCCAGCACGTACTCCGGCGTGGCGGTGTCATCGGTCAGCAGCGGCTCGGGCAACCACATGCCCACATAGTGTTCGCGCGCATGCCGGGCCAGGCGCAGGCCGTCGATGGCGCGACGGGTGGTGGTCGCCACCAGCCAGGCTTCCGGATTCTCGATCTGTGACTGGTCGGCGCCATGCCAGCGCAGCCAGACATCCTGCACCACGTCCTCGGCTTCGTGCGAAGAGCCAAGCATGCGGTAGGCCACGCCGAACAGGCGTGGGCGGAGGCGTGAGAACAGCGCTGTGGAATCGTCCATGCCAGCGTAGACGGGACAGGTCCCCGGATTGTGACACCCGGGAACCTGTCGTTGGTGCCAGCGCCGGACGTGCAATCAGTGCGGCGGCAGCACCGCCGGCTTGCCGATGTCCTTGATCAGGAACACCACGAACTTCGCCGGCTCCGTAGCGCTGGCGTTGCGGCCTACGGTGTGCAGATCGGCCGGGCCTTCATGGAAGGCCTCGCCCGGGCCAAGGGTAACTTCCTTGCCGCCGGCCACACCCATCACGATCCGTCCTTCCAGGACGTAGACGAAGCCATGGGCATCGTGGCAGTGGACGGGATCAGCACCACCCGGCGGGTACTCCACGGTAAGGATCAGCGCTTCCTTGCCGGGCTGCTCCGGAAGGGCGCGGGTCATCACCTCGCGCACCCGGGGCTCGGGCGCTGCAGAGGACGGGGTGGCGGCAGCGCCGCACAGTGGCAGCAGCGCAAACAGGGCCAGAACAGGACGACGCATGGCAGGTCTCCAATGCGGTGGAGGAGGGCCGCTGCATGGTGCAGCGGCGGAAGGATCAGGCCAGGCCGGCCTTGTCCAGGCCAAAGGCCGCGTCCAGGGTGCCGGGCGTGGTACGGAAGGCGACATTGGCACGGTTCCAGGCGTTGATCGCCATCACCGCGTGGGTCAGGTTGACCATTTCCTGATCGGACAGCTGGCCGCGCACGCGCGCGTACAGCTCGTCCGGCACGCCCTGCGCCGGCAGCTGGGTCAGTACTTCGGTCCAGGCCAGGCAGGCGCGCTCGCGTGGGCTGAACAGTGTCGATTCACGCCATGCGGCCAGGTGATGCAGGCGCAGCGGGCGCTCGCCGCGCAGGGTGGCCTCCTTCACGTGCATGTCCAGGCAGAAGCCACACCCATTGAGCTGCGATGCACGGATGTTGACCAGATCGATGATGGCCGCTTCGATCGAGGCGGTGTGGGCGGCATGCGAGTACAGGCCGAGCTTCTTGAACAGTTCGGGGGATTGCGCGGCGTAATCCAGGCGTGCGTTCATGGTGTGTTCCTGTAGCGAGTGAAGGGCACAACGAGGCTAGGCCTGCATTCGCAGTGCCGGTAGGCGGGGGCCGGGCCGCACGCTGTTGCATGAAAAGCACCAATGTCCTGTCACAGCGGCCGATGCTCGGCCGTCTGCCGGGCATGGATACCTCATCGCACCTGCGCACCGCATCGCGCCCTGCCAGCGAACAGGTCTGGCAGGCCTTCCTCGCCGCACTGCGCGAACTGCCGCCCGACGCACGCGCGATCCTGCTGTTGCACGACGTGCTGGGCGCCGGATTCGAGGACATCGTGCCCCTGCTGGGGCTCGACCCTGCCACGTGCAGGCAACGGTTGGCGCTGGCGCGGAGCCACCTGCACGCACAACGTGCCCGCCTGGAGCCAGGCAACCCATGAGCGCCGCAACGCCCCGCCCGGCCAGCGACGGCCACGATGCGCTCAATGCGTCCTTCTCCACCACCTACGCCGGCGTGCTGGCCTTCATTGCAGTGGCGTCCGAGGGCAGCTTCGCGCGCGCGGCCGACCGCCTCGGCATCGGCCGCTCGGCCGTCAGCCGCAGCGTGCAGAAGCTGGAAAGCCAGCTGGGCGTGCGATTGTTCCTGCGCACCACGCGCTCGACCACGCTGACCCGCGAAGGCGAGCTGTTCCTGGAGGGCTGCAACCCGGGCGTGACCTGCATCCTGCAGGCGCTGGAGGAAATGCGCGACCTGCGCGAGGGCCCGCCGCGCGGGCACCTGCGCATCAGTGCCAGCCACGGCTTCGGCCGGCGGGTGATTGCCCCACTGCTGGCAGCCTTCCGTGCCGAGTACCCGCAGGTATCAGTGGAGCTGCTGCTGGACGAGCAGGCCCCCGACCTGGCCGGTGACCGCATCGACGTGGCATTTCGCGACGGCCTGCTGGAAGACAGCCAGGTGATCGCCAAGCAGCTGGTGCCGATGCAGCTGGTCGTATGTGTATCACCAGCGTACGTGCAGGCGCACGGTCTACCGGCGTCGGTGGATGCGCTGTCCACACATGCCTGCATCGGGCGGCGCCTGCCGGGCGGACGCATGCAGCCCTGGGAATTCCGTGTCGACGGCGCCGAAGTGCACCTGCAGCCGCGGGCCGCACTGGTGTTCAACGATGCCGACCTGGCCCTGCAGGCCGTCATCGACGGGCTGGGCATCGCCCAGCTGCCCAGCTATCAGGTGCGTGAAGCGCTGTGGGCGGGCAGGGTGGTGACCTGCCTGGATCGGCATGCACCGCTCGATCGCGGCCACTACCTCTGCTACCTCAGCCGCCGCCAGCTGCCCAAGCGCGTGCGGGCCTTCATCGACTTCAGCACGCAGCGGGTGCGCGCGCTCGAACTGGATGTGATCTCGCACTGGGAAGCACGCCAGCAGGCCACCCCTCTGAACGACGGCGCACGGCCTGGCTGGGCGTGAGCGTATTGGTGCGTGCCGGGCAACAGTGCGCGGCCCGCCATGGACCTACTACCTCGCGCCCGCGCCACCTACGATGCCTGCGCCCGGCCACATCCGGTAGCCCTTCTACATTCCAGGAGATACGCAATGAAGATCCTCGTCATCGGTGGTACCGGCCGCATCGGCAGCAAGGTGGTGGAACGCCTGCGCGTAACCGGGCATGAGATCGTGGTGGCAGCATCCTCGACCGGGGTGGATGTGCTGACCAGTGAAGGTCTGGATGCCGCCATGGACGGCGTCGACGTGGTGGTGGACCTGGCCAACTCGCCCTCGTTCGAAGATGCGGCAGTGCTTTCGTTCTTCTTGACCGCTGGCCACAACATACTTGCGGCCGCTATCCTTGCCGGCGTACGTCACCACGTTGCGCTTTCCGTCGTAGGCACCGACATGCTGGCAGCCAGTGGCTATTTCCGCGGCAAGATCGCACAGGAGCGACTGATCCGCGACTCGGGCCTGCCGTACACCATCATCCACTCCACGCAGTTCTTCGAGTTCCTGCCGGGCATCATCCAGTCCGCCGGCGATGGGGAGACCCTGCGGCTGCCAGCCGCCGACGTGCAGCCAATTGCCGCCGAGGATGTTGCCGAAGCGGTGGCACGCATCGCGCAGCAGGCGCCAGCCAATGGCGTGCTGGAAATTGCCGGGCCGCAGCGTAGCGCGATGGCGGATCTGGCCAGGCGCTATCTGCAACTGACGGGTGATTCCCGGCAGGTCGTTGCGGATGCCGAGGCGCTGTACTTCGGCGCGCCGCTGCAGATCGACACGCTGGTGCCGGTCGGACACGCGTGGCTGGGGCAGGTCGATTTCGAAGCCTGGCTGCAGCAGTCCGGCCTGTCGCAGCGGCAGCCTGCCTGAGCGGCGCATCGATCGCCTGCCGCAGCTGCGCTTGATGGAACCGCGCAATGACCGAGCTGAAGCCTCCTTCGCCCGCCATGCTGGACCGTTACCAGGGCGACGACGTGAAGCCGCTGTACACCGGCCGCGTGCGGGTGAGCGGTGGCCAGGCCCAGCACGGGCGGGCGTCCGGCGTCGTGCGGTCGGACGACGGTGCACTGGCGGTGGACCTGCGCCTGCCGCCGGAACTCGGCGGGCCTGGCGGCGGCGCCAATCCTGAGCAGCTGCTGGCCGCGAGCTACGCTGGCTGCTTCCACGGTGCCATGGTGCTGGTGGCCGCGCGTGCCGGCCTGCTGCTGCACAACCCCAGCATCGAAGTGGCGGTCACCTTCGCCCGTGATCCGGCAGATGGGCTGTACCTGCTGTCGGCCGAGATCGTGGTACATCTTCCCGGCATGGATGAGAACCTGGCCTGCGAACTCGTTCGCAACACCGAACGCGTCTGCCCGTACGCCAAGATGTTCCATCGCGGCGTCAGCCATGTGGTGCATGTTCGGGTCGGCCCGCAGGCTCCGCCTCTGTAGAGTCGGGCCATGCTCGAATCCGGGAAGGTCCTGGCCCTGACGATTACACGGCTAGGCCGTATTCCGCCACAACCCAGCTCGGCTACGATGGTGGCGCCGGCAACCTGGCCGGTGGGGCAGAGGATGCAATGGACATGCAGGCAGCGGGCGAATTCGATCCGTCGGCAAAGACCGATTCGCAGGAACTGACATTCCACTGGCTCTACCAGCGGGTGCAGGGACTGGTTGAGCACAGCATCTACCCCAAGGCGGGCAGGGTGGAGACGTGGGCGTTTCGCATCGGCGTGGGTGCGGCGATCATCGGCATTCTCATGGGTCAGCTTCCGGATCGATGGCTGCCTCTTGGCGTAGTGCTCCAGGTGGTTGTTGCCTGCCTGGCAATCGAGATCGGAGGGTTCATTGTCGGTGGCGTACTGGCCGCCCGCAGGGGCATTCGCCAGTTCAGTCAGCCGCGGCTCTCGCACGCCCGGGAGATGGATGAAGACTTCGCTCACTGGCAAGCGGTGGTGACCGAGCTTCGCGGATTCCCGCGCGTCCAGCGCGAGCGGCGACTCAAGTTCGTCAGCACCTTGCGCACAAACATGATTGAGCGCATGGGCATGATGTATGGCGGCCTGCAGCGGCTGGGACCATTCCCGCTGTTGATTGCCCTCTACCTGCAGTTCCGCGGATGGAAATGGGGCGACTGGGCGGGCGCTTTCGATGTTGGCCCGCTGGGTGCACTACTGATCTTCGCCATGGTGCTGCTGTACCTGCTGGGCTGGATGCTGATCGGCCTTCGCACCAGGCTCGATACCTACGTTGCCTTGTTGGAGGGCTCGATCCACGAACCCGAGTCCTCCCAGCCAACGCCTTTGTAGCGTCGGGCCATCATGTTCCTCATGCTGAGGGACAAACAGGACTGTGAGTCATCCAGTGAGGCATACGCATGGCTCAAGAGTGCCGCGCTGTGGCTGGATGCAGCCGATTTCTTCGGGCTTGCTGCATCATGTTCGTACATTTCGCCGACTTCACAGGTCTGTACCCCGCAGATGGGCATAGTGGCCCTTCGGTAGTGTGAGCGCGTCCATCCAGCCACGGGGTTTCCCCGAACGCCAGGAGGTCACTGTGCCAAGTTGTGATGAAGGAATGAAGTTGACGCGCCGCCAGGTGATCGCCGGCGGCGTCACGACCGTGGCAATGTCCGCCGCACCGGGGGCGTCCTCGCTCGCCGCCGAACTGGCGGCGCCCCCGCCGCCCAGGCCGCCGGTCATCAGCACGGTGGCCTTGACCGTCAACGGCAAGCGGCGGGAACTTGAACTGGACACCCGGACCACGCTGCTCGATGCCCTGCGCGAACATCTGAAGCTGACCGGAACGAAAAAAGGCTGCGACCACGGTCAATGCGGTGCCTGTACAGTGTTGGTCAACGGTGAGCGTATCAATGCCTGCCTCAGCCTGGCGGTGCAGCACCAGGGCGACGCCATCACCACCATTGAAGGCCTCGGAACCCCCGATGACCTGCATCCGATGCAGGCCGCCTTCATCAAGCATGATGGCTACCAGTGCGGGTATTGCACGCCGGGGCAGATCTGTTCGGCGGTGGCGGTACTGGACGAAATCAAGCGGGGTGTCCCCAGCCATGTGCAGGCGGATGTCAGCGCACGGCCCCGGGCCACCAACATGGAGATGCGCGAACGCATGAGCGGCAACCTCTGCCGCTGCGGGGCCTATTCCAACATTGCCGAGGCGATGGAAGAGGTCGCTGGCGTGACCTCTGCAGGGAGGCGCTCATGAGGGCCTTCAGTTACGAACGCGCGAAATCCCCGGCCGAGGCCGCCAGGGCCGTCGCCGGTACCGAGGGCGCGAAGTTCCTGGCCGGAGGGACCAACCTGCTCGACCTGATGAAGCTGGAGGTCGAGACGCCCGCGCACCTGGTCGATGTGCAGGACATCGGCCTGGACAGGATCGAACCCACCGACGAGGGCGGCCTGCGCATCGGCACGCTGGTCACCAATACCGCACTGGCCTCGCATGAGCGCGTGCGCCGCGACTACGCGGTGCTGACCCGCGCGATCGTGGCAGGTGCCTCCGGGCAGTTGCGCAACAAAGCCACCACCGGCGGCAACCTGCTGCAGCGCACGCGCTGCCCGTATTTCTACGACCCCAATCTGCCCTGCAACAAGCGCCTGCCCGGATCCGGCTGCGGCGCACTCGAGGGGTTCTCCCGGCAGATGGGCGTGATCGGCACCTCGGACAGCTGCATCGCGACCTATCCGGGCGACATGGCGGTGGCCCTGCGGGTGCTGGACGCCTCGATCCAGACCGTCAGGGGTGACGGCAGTACGCGCAGCATCCCGATTGCCGATTTCCATCGTTCCCCCGGCGACAAGCCGCAGCAGGACAACGTGCTGCAGCGCGGTGAGCTGATCACCCACGTCACGCTGCCAGAACCCCTGGGCGGTCGGCACGTGTACCACAAGGTACGTGACCGCGCGTCCTATGCGTTCGCACTGGTGTCGGTCGCCGCGGTCGTGCAGCGTGACGGCTCGGCGCGGTTCGCCTTCGGTGGGGTTGCGCCGAAGCCGTGGCGCGTCGAGGCAGCCGAACCGCTGCTGCGCGACGGCGTAAAGGCCGCGGCCCGGCAGGTGTTCGCCGGTGCCCGTCCGACGCCGGAGAACGCGTTCAAGATCGCGCTCGCCGAGCGCACCCTCGCAGCCGTGCTGGTGGAAGGAGAGCGCTGATGCCCCTTGAATTCAACGCCCCCGCCGGCGACAACCTGTTCGACAAGGCCAAGGTCGTCGGCAAGTCGACGCCGCGCATCGACGGTCCACGCAAGACCACCGGCACCGCCCCCTATGCCTACGAGCGCCACGACGTGGCGCCGAACCAGGCCTACGGCTACATCGTCGGTGCGGGCATCGGCAAGGGGCGCATCATTTCGATGGATGCCTCCCGCGCACGTGCCGCGCCCGGCGTACTGGCGGTCATCACCGCACCGGAAACCAAGCCGGTCGGCACATCGAACTGGAACAATGCGCCGCTGTTCGGCGGACCCGAAGTGGCCCACTACCATCAGGCCATCGCCTGCGTGGTGGCAGAGACCTTCGAGCAGGCCCGCGCCGCCGCGGCGCTGATCCGCACCCGCTACGAGCGCGACAAGGGCCGCTTCGATTTCCCCGCCCTGGCACCAACCGCGCCGCTGGCAAAGGGACGCGACGGCAAGCCCGACCGGCAGACGCTGGGCGAATTCGACACCGCCTACGCGAGCGCCGCGGTCAAGCTGGACGAGACGTACCACACCTCCGACGAAAGTCATTCGATGATGGAGCCGCACGCCACCATCGCCGCCTGGGAGGGCGACACGCTCACGCTGTGGACGGCGAACCAGATGATCGAATGGGCCAGGCAAGGCATGGCGGCGATCCTCGGCATCGATCCTGCCAAAGTGCGCGTGGACTCGCCCTATATCGGCGGCGGATTTGGCGGCAAGCTGTTCATCCGTGCCGACGCGGTGCTGGCCGCGCTGGCGGCCAAGCAGGTCGGGCGGCCGGTGAAGATCGCGCTGCAACGCCCATTGATGCCCAACAACACCACGCACCGGCACGCCACCCTCCAGCGCGTGCGGATCGGCTGCGGAAAGGATGGCCGGATCTCCGCCATCGCCCATGAGAACTGGTCGGGCAACATCAACGGCGAGGACGGCGAGAACGGTGCCCTGCAGACGCCCAAGCTCTATGCAGGCGCCAACCGCCTGGTGGCCAACTACATCGCCACGCTCGACATGCCCGAAGGCAATGCGATGCGCGCACCGGGCGAAGCACCGGGCCACATGGCGCTGGAAGTGGCGATGGACGAAATGGCCGAGAAGCTGGGCCTCGACCCGATCGCGTTCCGCATCCTCAACGAGCCCGAGGTCGTGCCCGGCGATCCGTCCAAGAAGTTCTCCGACCGCAACCTGGTGCGCTGCCTGCGCGAAGGCGCGGAGCGCTTCAACTGGAGCAAGCGCAACCCCAGGCCGGCGCAGGTCAGGGAAGGGGACTGGCTGGTCGGCATGGGCGTGTCTGCGGGCTATCGCGGCGCACCGACGATGAAGTCGGCGGCGCGGGTCCGGCTTGACGGCCAGGGCGGAGTGATTGTCGAGACCGACATGACCGACATCGGCACCGGCTCCTACACGATCATCGCGCAGACGGCAGCCGAGACCATGGGCGTGCCGCTGGAGCGGGTCCAGGTGACCCTCGGTGACTCCCGTCATCCCGCCTCCGCCGGCTCCGGCGGCCAGTGGGGCGCGGCAAGCTCCACCGCAGGCGTGTACGCGGCGTGCGTCAGCCTGCGCCGCAAGGTGGGTGAGAAACTGGGCTTCGACGGCGACACCGCAGACTTCGCCAATGGCCGCATCCAGGCGGGTGGGCGGACCATCAAGCTGGCGGAGGCGGGCACACTGTCGGCGGAGGACGGCATTGCCTTCGGCGACTTCAAACAAGGCTACGACGTCGGCACCTATGCAGGGCATTTCTGCGAGGTCGCCGTGCATGCCTACACGGGAGAGACGCGCATCCGCCGCATGCTTGCCGTATGCGATGGCGGCCGGATTCTCAATCCGCTGTCCGCACGCAGCCAGGTCATCGGCGGGATGGTGATGGGTGCGGGCGCGACCCTGATGGAGGAGCTGGTGGTCGACAAACGGCTGGGCTTGTTCATCAACCACGACCTTGCGGGCTACGAGGTTCCCGTGCACGCCGACATCCCGTACCAGGAAGTGGTCTTCCTCGACACGCTGGATCCGGTGATCTCGCCGATGAAGGCCAAGGGTGTGGGTGAACTGGGCATCTGCGGGGTCGGCGCCGCGATCGCCAATGCGATCTACAACGCAACCGGCGTGCGCGTGCGCAACTATCCCATCACCCTGGACAAGCTGCTGCCCGGCTTGCCCGACGTAGGCTGAGGTTGCGCATGGACCGACCCGTAGCCTCACCCGCGCCGGAGGCTTCAGCGGTAGGCGGAGGGGAGCCCGGCGATCTTGCCGGGGACCTGTCCGCAGCGCCGGGCTTCCTCACCGAAGGCAGCCCGCGCGGCGTGCTCGAGACGGCCTTGACGCGCGTGCGCGCGGGGGAGCACGCCGTGCTCGCGCTGGTGCTGGAAACTGAGGGCTCCACCTACGCCGGTGCCGGCGACATGGTGCTGTTCTGCAACGGCGGCCAGGTCGGCTGGCTCAGCGGCGGATGCCTGGAGCCCGAGCTCGCGCGACGCGCGGAGCAGGTGAACGCGGCAGGGCGGGTCGACTGGATCGAGATCGACACCCGCAGTGACGACGACCTGTTGAGTGGGTCCGCGCTCGGGTGCCGCGGCCGGCTGCGGATTGCGCTCCTGCCATTGCGTGCCATGGCCGGCATCGACGTTGTCATCGAGGCATGGCTGCGCGAGGGTGTGCCACTACAGCGCGAGCTTCGTGCATCGGGGCAGATCGTTTTCCGCGCCGGCCACCGCGAGCAGGCGTGGCAGCTGCATCCGATGGAGGGTACGCAGCCCTTTGGCGAGGGTGCGTGGCGTTTGCCGTTGCCCCGGCTTCCGCGGGCCCTGGTGTTGGGGGGCGGTCCCGAAACTCCCTTCCTGGTTCCGTTGCTGCGGGGCCTGGGGTGGCGGGTCAGCGTGGCCGAACGGCGAGCGCGCTGGGCCTCAGCCGGGCAGGGTGCGGATGCGCATCTTCAGGCCAGCCCGGCCGAGGCCCTTCATGGCGACCCGTGCGACGCGGCACTGGTGATGCATCACGATTTCGAACTGGACCGGGAGGCGCTGGTGGCCCTGGCTGATACCAAAGTCGCGTTCATTGGACTGCTGGGTCCGCGGCGAAGGCGCGAGGACCTGTTCAAGCTGCTGACACCGGATCAGCGCCACCGCCTTTCCCCGAGACTTCGATCACCTGTCGGCCTGGACATCGGCGGCCGAGGGCCAGAGGCGATTTCGCTCAGCATCGCCGCACAGCTGCAGCAATGGCGAAGCGCGCACGGCAGGTGACTGACGCGCATGCGGTCGTCGTGCTGGCTGCCGGCGGGAGCACCCGACTTGGCCAGCCCAAGCAGCTTCTGACCCGGCAGGGCGAGACCCTGGTACATCGCGTGGTGCGGTTGGCGCGCGAGCTCGCGCCAGCGCAGGTGCTGGTCGTGGTGGGCGCAAACGCACAGGCCGTGACATCCAGCATTGCCGGGCTGGACGCCACTCCGGTAACCAACCACCACTGGGAACGCGGCCTGGCGAGCAGTCTGCAGGTTGCCGGCGCACACCTGCTGCCCACGGTGACCGCGGTGATGGTCGTGGCATGCGACCAGCCCGCAATCGAGCGCTCCCATCTGCAGGCGCTGCTTTCCGGTGCCCGCGCCTCGGCATCAGGGTGCGCTGGCACCCGTCATGGAGACGCGCTTGGCATTCCTGCAGTAGTGCCGCGCGCATGGTTCAATCAAGTGGGTGCAAGCGGTGACCGCGGCTTCGGAGCGCGCCTGCGGCAACTTCCTGTCGATACGGTGCATGTCCTACAGGCACCGGAACTGGGCCTGGATATCGACACGCCAGAAGATCTTGCGCGTGCGCGCGATGCGGGATGGATCGATGCCGGGAGGTGACTCGCATGATCACTGGGCCAATGCCTGTCGCGCAGGTGACTAGCGGCAGGGCTGCAGCCCTAACCCTCGCTGCCCGCAACCCTGTAGAGTCGGGCGATGCTCGACTACGGCACGCCACATCGCGCCCCATCAGGCACATCACTAGCAAGACTCTGCAGCACCCGATCCAACAGAACAGGTTCCGGCACGCCAGCCAGTACCTGCTCCAGGTAATCCAACGGCTCCAACTGCCATTGGAGGAGCGCCTGCAACCGCACAACGGCGGGCGCCCGCTGCTTCGCGTCCAGCGAGGTCCACAACAGCAGATGTTGCGGGCGCCTCTCCAGCAAGAGCACCGGAACGCCGTTGCAACGAATCTGGAAAGCGACATCCCGTTGCCGTTCAACGAACTGGAAGCCCTGTCGTGGCCGAGCCTCCACGAACTGCGCGGCTTGGCGGCGCAGCTGTGAAAAGCGACTGTCAGTGATGCTGTGGAACGCGAGCTGCTCGGGGACAGGGCGCTCCGACCACCAAAGTAGTGCCGCGACCACCGTCGTGAGGAGCAGCGCTGTGGCCGCCCAGCGGCACCACGCCACTCAACCCTCCGGATGCAGTCGCGTACT
This sequence comes from Stenotrophomonas maltophilia, assembly GCF_039555535.1. Lineage (NCBI taxonomy): Bacteria > Pseudomonadati > Pseudomonadota > Gammaproteobacteria > Lysobacterales > Lysobacteraceae > Stenotrophomonas > Stenotrophomonas maltophilia. Next base: position 2,382,625 of record NZ_CP154630.1, read on the forward strand.
GGCGTGTGCGGTGAGGCCCAGCCCGGCCATGATCAGCCCCTCCATCACGCGCGGGCCGACGTACTGTTCCAGTTCGCCGTTCTCGCGGGCCCGCTGCGCGGCCAGCAGGATTTCCAGCACCACGCGAAGGCCGGACAGCGAGCAGTCCGTATCGGCCAGGGCCAATCGTCGGCCGGGCATCTGATGCCGTTCCGGCCAGGGCTGGCCATCGGAGGCAGCGCCGGAGCCGATGCTATGCAGCAGGGCGATGAGGGTGTTCGGATCAAGCGCAGCGCCGTTGGCAGGCGCATCGTGGATCGGGTGCGGGGCAGGGGAGTGGGGCTTGGTCATGGCTGGGCTCCTTGCGTGCAGGCAGAAGCCGCCACCGATAAAGGTGGCGGACGATGCGTGGTTCGAAACCCGGCGTTCGCTGAACCGGCGGGCACAAGGCCCCCACGCACCGCCCGCCATAGCCGGCCGACGGATTGCCAGCCGGCACCACACAGGGTGATGCCGGCTGGCAAGCGTTTACTTCAACGAACTACCGGGGTTTCGAATCCCGGCCACCCGTTTCCGGTGGCACGCAAAGAAATACGCCCGGTTGTGCGCGATGCCAATGCAGTAAGGCCGATGCCGTCACCACAATCAACATTTTCAGAATCGTTGCATATGGCGCAGTGGGGCCGGATCCTTGCGCTGCAAGGCCAGCGGCGATGTTGGCTCTGGATGCTCGCGGACTGTTGGCATCCGCCCGCCGGGGTCATGGGGAGGCGGTTGCGACAGTTTTGCCAGGGGCGATCAGGCGTCAGTAACCCTTCAACGCGGCCTTGGTCCGCTCCAGCCATGCGGCATTGTGGCTGCGCGCGTGGCGCGACCAGTGCTGGGCATCGTCGATGATGCCGGCGAACAGGCTGCGGGCTTGCTCGCGGTCGTCGGGTTGCGACTGTGCCATCAGCCATTCGGCATACAGACAGCGGGCGGCCGCGTCATTTCCGCACTCCACCGCGCGCTCGAACGCGGCACGGGTGCCGGACGCTTGGGCAGCCGCCAGTGCCTGCGCGTAAAGCAGGGTTTGTTCCGGCTTGCGGCGCACATCCGGGTGGCGGGCGAACAGGCCGTCCAGTGTCTCCGCCGCAAGCGCGGGCTGCCCGGAATCGAGGCGGGCACGCGCCAGGCCGGTCAAGATGTAGGGATCGTCGCCCAGTGGCGAGCTGGCTGCCTGCTCAAGCAGGGCTCTGGCTTCCTCGGCCTGGCCGGCATCCAGCAGCGTCATACCCAGGCGAACCCGATTCTGCACGGTGGGCGTGCGGGCCAGCTCGGCACGGGCGTTGCGAAGGTCCTGGCCCGGGTCCATGAGCTGCTTGGCGGAACGGACGACCTGCCGGGCACCGCGCGAATGACGGACTTCGGGAAAGTAGATCGCCAGGAAGTAAACGACGCTGCCGAGCAGCGGGAACGAGAAGAGCAGAATGAGCCAATAGAGGTTCTGGCCCGAGCGGATGGCGTGCACCGCGAAGTAGATGGCCGCCAGTACGTGGAGTCCGATTCCGATATAGGGCATGTGCGCCGCCTCGTCCTTGTGAGGGGTGGAACTATAGTGGGGGAGGGGTGGGGCGCCAATGGGGTGGGGTGATCGAGCGTGACGCGTCACGTTAATAGAGTGAGTTCTGCAGGACGGAGCGCTGCATGCCACTATGTGGCGGGGCTGCATTGATGGAAGGGGATACATGGAACGTACGAAAAAACACTGACGATGGCCGATGTTGCTGGATGGGGTTCGGCGCTCGTCACCTTTGGATTGATTCAAGGGGCTTTGTACCTAAAGGAGTATTGGGGGCACTTCGGCCTGGATCCCTTTCAGTTTGTTGCGGTGAGTGAGCTTGCACTGGCAGGGCTTGCTGGGATCGGCATGGTGTTATTTATCATGCTGCTCGCCTCGCTGTTTGGCGGCCGGGTGGAGATGAAGGTCACGAGCGGCAGCTCCAAAAGCAAGCTGTTCGCATGGCTGTTTCCAGTGCTTTTCTTCACTGTCCTGGGGCTGCTGCTTTGGTGGTCGAACACGTGGCCTCTTCTGATAGGGGTTCTTCTAACGGTCATCTGTGCGTTGATCGTGCATCTTTCGCCGGTGGTGCCCACCGCAGTGAAAGATTCCCCTTGGCTGATCTACGCCTTGGTGATGCTGGTCTACGTCTCGATAGCGTCAAGCATGCTTGGCTCCCAGCGTGCCGAGAAGATTTCCTCTGGTGGCGGCAAGCACGTGACGGCTGTGACTGTTGATGGAAAGGTGCAGGGCGACCTACGCCTGATTGGTCGTCTTGGTGACAGCTATGCACTGTGGGACCTGGCGCGGAAGGCTACAGTGCTTGTGCCTGTTGGCGATGTCGGGAGGTTGGAGATTCTGGGAAAAGGTGTGATTCCTGTTCCGGCAACCCAATAGGGCTGGATCTCGGCAAGCGTCAAGCTGAGAGTGGGAGTGCCCTTCAGTAAGGGGAGTGGCGTAGGTTGTTCATCCGGGGCATCGCCGGAAGATGGGGGAATGTCGCAACGATAGTATGCAAGACTTGCTGATCGCGTCGCCTTGGCGTTCGACCATCTTCAACGAGTCCATCAGGGGCAAGGGCTATGATCACACTGTGCCGCGCAGGATGTTTCAACGACCACTATCAGCGGAGGCCCAGCCTATCGAGCAGCTAGGCAAACCCGGTGACTAACTCACGATCCCAAACATAGAACTGACCAACGAGCTTGTTCAAGCCCTCTTGGATCGCCCCTCCCAGACGGATCTTCTGAAGGCTGCCAATCGCCGGTTCAAGAAATACCCCAAGAAGCTCGATGACCTAAGCCTTTTGAATGATCCTGGTGAAGTCCACAAGTTGACCTTGAACGCACCTCCGGTTTCAGATGTCTGGGAGGCGCATAGTTGCACTCAGCAGTGTGAGCGACTTGTTTCGCGTTACGTCTTAGGGGATACCTAAGCTGTTCCGATATTCATCGCAAACATTGTTCCAAAGACGCCCGAACTCAAGAGACTCATTGGTAGCCATACCATTATCGGTCTGACCTACGCGCTTCGATCTCCTCACGGTACGCCTTGATGGCCTCGCCCGGAAGCCACACGTACTTATTCACCTCATCGAGCAGTTCTGGCCGTAGGGCCAGTGGCGAGTTGACCACATGTCGACGGTGGCGCCATTGCAGGGATTTACGATGGTGCTGGTTGAAGAGCAGATTCTTCCAGACCAGGGACGGGCGAGCGGGGTGGTCCCGCTTCGCCAATATCTTCTCTAGGACGCCGCCCGGAATGAGAAACCGGCGCGCTGGCTTGTGCAGTTCAAGTTCGATCGTTCTCAGGTACTTGGGTAGCATGTCGATGACCTCGCCCGCGCCGGTCGTGATCGTATGGTCGAGGACACGGCAGTAAAGCCGGACCTCCCATACCGCTCGGTCGAGCATGAGCAGTTCCTGGCCGTCCAGATGGTATGAGCTTTCCAGATAGCGGAAGCGGCCATAAGTATCTAAGTGCTCGATGATCTGCATTGACGTCGCGGACAAGGACATCTCGAACCGGGCTTGTTTGGTCAACTCCAGCGCCCGGGCCAGATCGTGTCTCAGCGACTCCTTGCCCTTCGGCTGCGGGATGCGGTTGTAGAGCAAGATGGCCTTGAGGTACTTTTCGATCGCCTGCAGCCCCGACCACAGGAACTGCGGATACAGCGTCGTCCGGTATGCGGCCCGCGCCATGATGTAGTCCTGGTCGGCGATGTCACGGAAGGAGCGGGTGGCAAAGTCATTGAGATAGATATCGTTGGCATTCATGTGGCACGCTTCCTGCCTCTTCTCGCTTGGATCGAGTGAACTGCGCACCGTGCATCAACGGTTGGGCGTCGTAGGCGAGGTGGCGCCCAGCTCAGCACGACGCGCCGTTTTCACGCCAGCGGCATACCAGCAAACCGACGTCCCCGGCTTGCTGTCGACAAACATCATCCATGGGGCTGACACGCACAGCTCGGCCTGATCCTCGCTCACCTTCACCTCGCATGCCCCCTTGTAGGGGCACACATTGGCTGCGATGGAGCTGGTCGGCGCCATAGTCCCGTCATCGCCATGATGCAGACTATTGAAATGAAACGCCGATTGAAGTGCAGCCAGCCCTGAAACTTGGTACTCATCGTTGGCAACGTGGCCTGGGCCAATCCAATCGATCGTCAGTTCTGCTTCCCCGTCCTCTTTTGCCTTCGGTTTCTCCTGAAGCACCATCGCGTCAACCAGATTGCCTACTACCCGCCTGAAACCTTCGACATCGCGTGGCTTCTCGATCAATAGGCGTTCCGGGGCAAGCAGGCGCCGCCGGCAGAAGCTTGCGCGATCGACAAGCTGCAGATAGGCGGAAAGTCCCGCCGCTATCATTGGATCAGCTGCGGTGGTTGACATAACTTCCCCCAGCTTTTCGATGACGGCCTTCGATTCCTCCAATCCCTCTTCGATGATGGGGGCAAGCACTTCTTCGGCAGGCCGCTCGGATTGGCGAACTGCCTCGCAGGCCCTCTGCAACGTAATACCAACCGCACGATGACCCAGAGCGGCGTTGCCGATCAAAATCCGCTCGAGCACTGAAGTTTCGCGACCGACCCAGGCATCGATGAGCTCACCATAGGCACGGTACGGATAGAGAGGTACATGTGCGTCAAGCTGGTGCGGGAGCTCTTTGCCCTGCAGACGCCGTATCTCGCGATCCACTGCATAGGCGACACCCTCTGTAACAAAGCTATAGGCAATCTCCATCTCGTCCGTGACTACCGTCCCGTCAGATCGTATTCCGCGAGCGACAACGGCGAGCCGTTCAACCTCGATGATGGCCGAGTCAGCAGGCTGAATACGCCGCGGCGGGTCGAACTCCAGTCGTCCAATGATTGTGCCAAAGGCAATTTTCTTCTGGCCGCGAAGCTCCTGCATGCAACGAAGGATGCCGATCAACCGGCCGCGATTGGGCTCGTCCAATGCTTCAAGGCCGAGGAAATGGCCACTTTGATTCGTGCCGGAGGCAGCATAACGGAGGAGGATGAGATGGGACAGCAGATAGAGCTGGCCCGCTGTCGTTCCGATGCTGTGCAGGTAGTGCACATATTCATGCGCATGCGTGGAGATCGCACGAGGTCCTGAGTCGTCATGTTCTGGCTCGAGATCGGCGAAACTGTTTGCACGAATGTGCAGCACCGACGGCAGAAATCGACCAAAGATGCTGTTATCCGCGCAGCCTAGGTAAGGCGGTGCTCCCTCCGAAACCTCTCCCTGTCGCGTCACGTCGCTTTCCGTATGAATCACTTCTATTTCCCCTGTTGTTCGCGGTTGACGGATCGACAATTGATCGGTAGATCGATGTCTTACCAATGTTCCCTATACACATTCTAGGAGCAACGAAGGGCACATGGTATCCGGCGCAGGTGCCGCTGCGCTCGCGGGCTTACGCCCCGCGCCTCGTAGAGTCGCGGCCATAGGCAGATACTGGTAGGGGAGGGGATTAGGAAGATTTATCGGGGGTAGGGAAGGGAGCTTGCGGCCCGCCAGCGGAGTACAGTTTGGCTAGCGTGCCCTTTCCGGTAAATTTGAAGGATTGGCGGCAGGGATAAGGGAGGCCGTCAACGCTACTCAAAGGTCTCATCACGTCTGCGGCTATTCTCGGCAAGCATCTTCTCCCAACTATCAATCCGTGAATTAATTCGCCTGACTTCGCTCTCTTGAGTCTGACGATCGGGCGTTCCAGGCTGGGTGGGGAAGGACGCGAGCGCGGGCGCGGGCCTTGCGACCGCAGGGAGTGAGGCCGGCGCCGGCGTCCGCGTCAGTGGCGGGCAGGGCACGTCTACCGCGAACGGAAGCACGCTGGTGCGCGTCGGTGATCGCCCCATGGGAACATTCCCAGAATCGAAGCCGTACCCGGCCAGCTTCTGATGTGACAAGAAGTCGTGACGCATCACGCGTGCCGCTGGATTCAAGTAGGATTGCCCTCGAATCTGGAGGGAATATGGATATTCGACTTGGGGTCGTTTGCTTGCTATTCGCGGCCACTGGTGCCGCGTCGGCACAGCAGATTCACTCTGCAAAGGGGCCAGCGCCGAAGCCGCTTCCAGCTGCACCGCGGCCCGCGCACAACTCCATGGCAGCAGGCACGACGCCATTCAACTGCGACCAGTACCGCTGGCCGAATCATCCGCATCCGGGAATGAAGCCCCTCTGCGAAGGGCTCGAGGCCGATGTGCTGCAAGGCGAGTCCAGGCAGGCCGGGCGACCCAAGCCATCTACTGAGGTTGTTGCACTGCCTGCAATGGGCACGGATGCGGCGAAGCGCTCGGGAATGGCCTGTATTGGGGGGCAGGCGATGCGCAGGCTGCCGAACGGCTGGGAACAGATTATGTCGCGAACGGGCGGCTGGCTTCGCTGTAGAGAACGATAACCCCTCTCATTTGACCGAGCGCTAATCCTTGGAATCGGGAACCTGCAGCCACGATCCGCGTCTACGGCTGATCATTCGCTCTAGAACCATCGAGGAAATATTCTCTTCGTCAATCCGCATGGCTGCGGCTGATGCCGGCGCAGACGATATTCGCTCTACTTTCTCCAGCAGCTTCTTCGACGCGTCATCATCTAGCACGGGGGCAGGCATTGAATTGTGCTGCTTGGGCGGACTCAAGTGGCGCCGATAGAGTTCAGATGTTAGTCCGCCATCAATGGGCGCGACATCTAGAGCCATAAGACCCCGCATTCGTTGATCGCTAGACAACGAACTCTTTAAGCTGGCGCCATTCGCCCCCAGATCTGCCTTCAGGTCGATGCCCCATACAAACTCTTGATTCTTCCTCATAAAAAGAGGTGCGCATTCTCGATGAAGCCTGTCTGATGATACAAACAGCATGCAGAAGGGTAGGTAGTAGAGATACGCAACGTCATTTATGTTCGAAGCACGATCTGCCGATATCTTCCCAGTAGCCAAGGCAATTTCAAAAAATACGTCAATACTCAGGACGAATGCCGCGTACGGCGCAAAGCTCGCCAACGCACGCTGCCCCGTTGCGTGCCACCTCCGCCACACGTGCGGAACTATCGTCTGACTGAGGTTAAATTTCTCGATCGCCAAGGACAATTGAGCTGCCTCGGGCAAGGATAAGATCACAGAGTCAGCGGCATTCTTTGCATCCGCCAAACTCTTCACCTTTGAGAAATCAATTCCATAGGCGAGCGCTCGCTTAGCCACCTCTTTCAGATCAGTCCTGCCCAGTTGGGCACGCCACACCCTCGCGTACTCTCGCTCCGCAGCTTCAAAATTGGAATCCTGCCAACGCTGCATCGCCTGGGCCTCCGGCGACGGTTTGTAGCGAACACTGTGTTCAGCATTGATAGAAACAGGGATAGGGCCGGGGGGGATGATCTGCCCGGTCATGGCTACCTTTGCACCCAGCAAGTTTTGGCTAACCAAGGTTCCATGGTAGACGTTGAGCGTCCCATGCATCTCCGGTGTACGGAACGCAATTGATCCGACCACTTGCTCTGCCGTTCGACCTTTCTTCATTTCTTTTCCCAAGTCTGCCAGCGTCTCGACAAAGAAGATCGGGCAGATAACCGACAGAAAGAAGTGATCAAAAAGCACGGCTTCATCCACGTTCAAGCCGTGGAGGAATGATTTGTCGAACAGAGCAATAGGGCCCATTTTTGCGATCCATGCCGCGCCGTAGGCGCACTTGCACGCAATTCTAGCCCGCCATGGGGTGTAGGGGCGGAGCCCCTACGGTCAACGCCTCATCCGCGCTGGCGGGGCTTCGGCCCACGACTCATGTAGACCACATTGGACGTCTCGGCGCCGGGGCCGGGATCACGCACGCCGGACCGTCGTTCTCGGCGAATTCTGAGCGCTTCGGCTAGGTAGATGACGCTGGATTTCGCCGTGGCCGAAGCTTTTTCGTGCAGCTGGTCTCCGGGGAGCCGCCTCAGCCATCATCAGTCGCCATTCCCGCGCAATGTTGCAGGTCAGGGACCACCAGGTCATGTCGCATGGCTCTAGCTGATGACCTTCGGGGGTGAACATGTGCCCAGCTTGGAATCCGAAACCGGCCCAAGGGCCGGTTAGGTCGATGCGATCATGGGGATCGATCTTGCTCATGCTGCAATCTCATCCTTGTCGGGGGAGCCAGCAGGGAGGCAAGAGCCAAGCCAGAGCCTCAGCCATTGCCATGCAGAGCCAACGAAGGCTGCGGCCGCCCGATACGATATTTCGCATAATGTATATTATGTTACACACAACGGGGGACTGCCATGCTTCCTGCCTCAGCCTCGACACCTGCTGTTGAGCGCTGCGAATTTGGGGCAGCTTGCGCGGCAACTTGTAGCAATTGATGCGCTGAGCTACGTGCAGTCCCAATGACTCGCTGTGATCTTGGTGCATCACCAATGGTGCGTCGCGAATCTGTTGCATCTCCAATGATGTTGCCAAGGCGTTGCAGCCACGCGCTTTCGAGAGCATCTAATTTGGGAGACGGCTATGACCGTCGGCTTCATTTCTGAGCTAGCTCAGCGGCTTGGACCCTCCAATTTTGAAGAGTCCAAGCGAACAATTCACTTGCTGGCTCCGGTGTCGCGGTCCCCGAGCCCCAACCACGTCAGAACCCCTTGGACTTCGGCGGTGTCAGTCAAGGCGCTGACTGATCCATTCCCATGTCGCCTTGCTGAGGTAGCCTTGGTACTCGCCACGGACAAGCTGGGATACAAAAATCCCGTCATTCTTATCGAGCTTCTGTTGAAGATCGGCAGATAGATCGTGAGCGCTCATATCCCCGGACACCCAGCGGACCGACTCCAGATCAGGATCTGCTACGTTCTGGTAGCGCTCCAGGTGCTTGAGGAACGCAGTCCTCTTTGCGTCGTAGTTGGCTTCTCGGTTCAAATTCCAGGTGACAACATAGACGGCCATTTCGATCCTTCGAGACTGACACCGAACGTGTCTCCGTGATCTTAGTAAGTGCGACATATACGGTTCCGATAAGATATATTTATCGGAACTCAGGCTATTTTTAATCCCTACTTTCAACCACTTATGAGCGACCTTCTTCCAGCTCTGACCACCGCGGCTCCTGCCAATCCGACTGTGGCGCAGCTCTCGCAGTCCTCGGCGGACGCGGTGCGCGAAGTCTTCGCCGAAGCGGCCTCGGCCAACACCACGCGCAGTTACGCCACCGCCTTGCGCTACTGGGCGGCCTGGTACCAAGGCCGCTACGGAGCGGTCATCGCCATGCCGGTCGACGCGTCTTGCGTGATCCAGTTCATCATCGATCATCTGGCCCGGCGCTCAGGCGATGCCCTGACCTGGGAGCTGCCGCCGACACTGGATGCGCTTTTGGTGGAAGGCAAATTCAAGCAGCGCCAAGGACCGCTCAAGCTGTCGACCATGAGGGTCGGCAGGGAATCATTACGTACAGGGCCAAAAGCTGCCTAAGCGACTGAATTTCAAGGTTGATTGCTCGTCTCTCGGGCAGGCTCTCCCCATCTATGGGGTCTGTTCAAGCACCTTGGCTGTGTAGCTCAGCGGCGCCACTTCCCTTTCAAGATCCAGGTGGTAATCGCCGAAGCGATTGATGTGGCTGGTCCGATAAGGCGACAGGCCGGCCAGGATCTCGGGCGTCAGTTCAATCCCCTCCTTCCTCATCTCGGCCAAGGTCCGGCTCATGCCTTCCACGTTGTGGAGGATGATCATGTTGGCCACCAGCTGGCTGTACTTGATGATTTGGTGCTGCCGGTGCTCTATCGTTGGCTGCATCGCGACCGAGCTCCCCGCGCCGGTAGCACTGCTTTGGAGTCCCCATGAACGAGCTCAACCTGGAACAGGTCCGTGCGGCGATGTTTACCGACCCGGGCGTGAAAGCGGTGGACGACCTGCGCCTGGTCGCCGGTGAGCATGGCCGTGCGATCGCGGCCACCATCACCGTCGCTGCGCCCTCGGTCGACCTGGACCTGGTGCATGCTGTGATTGCCCAGGTCCTGGCCGATCAATTCGGCATCGATCAGATCATGCTGTGTTTCAACGACCCGGGCCCGGTACCGCCGCCGCCCACCGCGGTGCCGTTAAAGAAGATGTGATCGCAGCCCCTGGCTCTATGCGTCTGCGCTGGCAGGCGCATAGAGCTGATGACCCGGCAACGCGCACGCGCCGGCATACACAAAGGCCACGCTTTGCCGCACGCACGTCAGCTATTACCGCGAGCCTAAGCTGCGCCCCAAGCGAATCTGCGATGAGGCGTCCCATGGGCAGCACGGTACACGAAACAGCAAGTAGCGATGCTCGGGTTCGCTTGTACGCACTCAACGCGTCTGCGAGCCCGAGAGCTGCTTCAACCCAATCGCGGAAAACAAGGTGTGTCACGAAAGTATCCCGTTTTTCAGAAGATTCGCACTCTCCGCCCATGCCGACGGGCGCCAACGAACTACGGCGTCTGCAGCCATGCCGGACCTTACTCAGCCCGGGTCGAGATCAATGTGCTGTAAGTACTCGGGGATGCATGCAGACCAATGCAGCTGCCGCTCAATGGCTAACCTCTGAGCGTCGGCAGCGTCTGGCTCTCCGTGTGTGATGAAAACCCGCCGCGGAGTCGTCTGTGCCGTGCGCAGCCAGCTTAGAAGTTCATCGGCGTCGGCGTGGGCAGAAGCTGCTTCCACCTGTACCACCTCGGCACGTATCGGCACGTCCTGACCATAGATTCGCAGTAACTTGTCACCGCGCACCAATGCCGCCCCGCGCGTTCCCCCTGCCTGGAAGCCTGGCAAAAGGATCATGTTGCGACAATCCGGGCCAAAGGCGATGAGATGATGAAGAATGCGTCCCCCGGTCAGCATTCCACTACCCGCGACGATGATCATAGGGCCTTGCCGAAGGTTGAGAGCCTTGGATTCCTCGATGCTATTGACGAGCCGGGTTGCCGCGTGCAACCGCTCCAGTGCGGCGTCATCCAGCAGATGTTCGTTTCTGTATTTCCCATAGAGCAAGGTGACGTCCTTTGCCATGGGGCTGTTCAAGTAGATCGGGGCGCGCGGAATCCGCCCTTCCGCCTGCAGGGTGGCGATCACGTGCAACAAGAGCTGGGCGCGCCCCACCGCGAACGCCGGTATCATCACCACTCCACCCCGCCCGAGGGTGCGCCGGATCGGCTCGATAAGCAGGTCCGTCAAAGACGTCGTCGGATGGCGCCGATTGCCGTATGTCGATTCGACCACGACCCAATCCGATGCCGGCAGCGCCCAGGGAGGGCGCATCACCGGATCGTTCGAACGACCGACATCACCACTGAACGTGATGCGCCTGCCCCGATGGATCAGCGATACCGATGCGGCGCCAAGGATGTGTCCCTGTTTGCGAAACGTAGCCGTTACGCCAGGCACCGGTTCAAAGGGATCGGAAAAGTAGACGACGCGCATTAGATCCAGGCACCGTTGCGCATCCTCCTCGGTGTAGAGCGGCTCGGCCGGATGGTGTTTCGAGCTGCCACGCTGATTGGCGTGGCGCGCCTCCTCCTCCAGCAGGCGCGCGGCGTCGGGGAGAAGTGTCCTGCATAGATCCCGGGTGGCCGGTGTGCACCACACGGATCCATGGAATCCCTGCTTCATCAGTCGTGGCAGATATCCGCTGTGATCCAGGTGCGCGTGGGTGAGCACCACCGCATCAATGGATGCGGGATCCACCGGAAACGGTAGCCAGTTCCGCAATCGCAGCGGTTTGTATCCCTGGAAGAGCCCGCAATCCACCATGACGCGGGCGCCACCGGCCTCTATCAGGTAGCGTGAGCCGGTGACAGTATCCGTGCCGCCCAGGAACGAGACACTGAGGCGGGTTGCATCGTGAGGCGGATTGTTCACGTACATGGATCACCTGGGAGGGCGTTGGATCAGCCGTGCGGCAGGCCAAGCCGGCGTTGCTCGGCAGCCGATGCCCGGTACGGGAGAACTGGGTGGCCAGCGGGCTTCACGCCGATCTCAGTGGGCGAGAAATACTGGTATCGGACTGTGCCGGATCAGTGTGCGGGTAACGCCGCCAAACAGGAATTCCGAGGCACGGGATCTGCCGTAGCCGCCGGCGACAATGCAATCGGCGCCGCTCTCCTTCACGAAGTTCAGTATGGCCGGTCCTGCTCCACCTTCCTCATAGCCGCGGTGCACAGGCGAGGCTGAGACGCCGTGGCGCTGTAGATGAGTCACCAGGCGCAGAGTCGCGTCTTTCTCCCTGCTGGGTTCGCCGGGACCGGCATCGATAGACAACAGGTGTACACGCTGTGCAGCGACAAGCAACGGCAAGGCATCATGGACCGCGCGAATGGATTCCCTCGTGCTTTTCCATGCAATTACAACGTCACGCGGCACCGCATCGCGTGCTTCCGGTGGCACGAGCAGCAGCGGCACGCCCGATTCCACCAGCAACGAGGAGACAAGCGTGTCCTCAATGCCGGGGTCATCGCGATGCAACCCCAAGATGGTCAGGTCAACGCATCGTGACTGAGGCATCACCTGATCCACAGGCCCCTCCCACACCCTCTCGTTCGCGGACACGAGCCAATCTACCCCTGCGCCCGCCAGCCGCTCCTCCAGCGACGTGGCAAGCATCCTGACCGTTTCCTTGGCCGGCTCGTGCAGAGCGGTGTAGACGGCAGGGTAGTACATCCAACCCGTCGCTACCGGCACAACTACACTGGCCCCAGCCAGAGCTACCAGACGGCTCCCCTGCTCACGCGAAAGCGCCGTGGCCAGACCCAACGCCTGCTCGTGCAGGCGCCCCAAGACGAAGGGCAGCAGAATGTCGCAGTACATGATCGGTCTCCCCGGGGTGAAGGAGTCGTTAGCTTGAGCCCCGCGCGACGAATGAACTTGATCGAAGTCAACGAAAGTTCCCCTGGATCGTTGACTTGGATCAAGTCATCCCGGGATTCGTTCTGGACAAATGCCCGAGCAGAATCGCCATTGACCGATTCCAGTGGGCAACCAAAAATGCTGAGCATCGTCCAGGATCCGGCAGGCACCGCCGCGGGGCTGATTACCGCCTCTGTCGTGGGCGCCCTTGTTGGACTGGCCTGGCAGCGAGCAGGCGGGAGGATGGCGGCGGCCCACACGCGCTTTGGGGGCAGTGTTGTGCTTGCGCTGGTCGCGATCTCAGGCGGGTTGGGAGCGCTGCTGGGAGGCGCGGCGCTGGTAGCTGGCGCAGTGCTGCTGGGCCTGGCAGTCTGCCCTCGCCCACGACACTCCCAGGCAGCCGCGGCCAGTCTGATTGTGCTGCCTGCCCTGTATCTGGTAGGCGCCATTGCGGTAAGCGCACCTGCAACGGCGATCCTCGCCGGCAGTGCCATCCTGGTGATACTGGTTGGGGGCCCTGCCCTGATACGGAAGGTGAATGCGAAGGTTTCCAGCCGTGAGCTTCGGGACGTCGCAACGGTGCTGGTTGCTGGCTTTCTGATTCTTCCCTTGCTTCCAGACCGCACCGTCGACCCTTGGGAAGTCATCAACCCGAGTCGGCTCGGCACACTCATCGTGGCGCTGATGGCAGTCAGCGTCGGAGCGCACCTGGCGCTACGCCATCTGGGGCCCCGGTCGGCCTTGGCCTTGACCGGCTTCGCCGGTGGGTTTGTCTCCAGTACCGCCACCATCGCGGCAATGGCGGACGGGGCGCGGTCGTCGCCCCGGCTGGCGCCTGCATTCGCAGGAGCAGCCTTGCTTTCCAACGTGGCCATGATTCTGCAGTTGGGCCTGGTAATGGGCACGCTGGCACCTGCATTACTCGCCTACAGCATGGTCCCGCTGGTCTGCTCGGCAATCGTGGCCATGGGGATAGCATTGGCATTCGGATGGCGGTCCTTGCTCAGTACCTCAGCGGTGTCCGGGCTGGCCATCGTGCGGCCATTCAAACCGTTGGCGATCGTGGTTTTTGTTGGGCTGATCGTCATTCTGCTTCTGGCAGCAAGTCTGCTGCGAGACTGGCTGGGTGACGAGAGCCTGCCCTGGACTCTGGGCATCTCCGGCATTGCCGACGTACATGCCGCCACCGCCTCTGCCGCCCAGATGGTTGGTGCGGAGCGGATCAGCAACGGTATCGCGATACAGGCGATCACCATCGCACTCGCGACCAACTCATTGCTGAAATGCTTGATCGCCGCGGCAAGGGGCGGATGGCGCTTCTCTGCTCCGTTGTTGATCGGGACCAGCCTGATCGTCGGAACGTTCGCTGTGGCCGCCGGGCGTAGCGGGTGATCGTCAACACCTTGACCCACGTCAATATCTCCGTGCAGGACTGGCGGAGAATGCGGGGCAACGCCGGCCTCTGTGTCCAACAGCCAAGATGGATATTCTTGTCCCTTTGACGGATACGCCCGCTGATGCTTCTGCCATGCAGCTGGCAGCAGCGCTTGTCGGCGCCCGTGGCGGGCACATCACGCTGGTGCAGCCAGTGGAATCTCCCTTGCCCGACGTTGCACGCGCCGAAGTCCCGCCCAGAGTCGCCACGCTCTTGCGCCGGGTTGCGCAGTGGAGCGTTCCGCATGACATCCAGATCGAGGACGGGCGCGCGGAACGTCCTGTGGACGCGATTGCCCTGCGCGCACAGGGTTTCGACCAGGTGATAATGGCGTGCGCCGGACATGACCACGCCGAGCGCAGGCTGCAACATGCTCAGTTCTCTTCACTGGTTAGCCGATCCGGACGCCCCATCCTGGCATTGCCAGGGAGAACCCGTTTCGACGGAATCTTCAAGCGGGCCGTCATCGGCTGGAGTGCAACCCCCGAATCCGCTCGCGCGGCACATGATTTCCTGAGATTGGATTTCGCGTGTGCCCTTGTGGTTACCACCGTGGACGGAAGTGACCGGGTCAATGAACATGCTCAGGCGTTCATCAACAGTCTGATGCGGCAGGGGCGAGAAGCGATATTTACTCCCGTGTCGTCAGATGGGGGGAGCGTGGCTGAAGCGCTACTGGGCCACGCATTTGATAGCCAGGCGGATCTACTCGTCTGCGGCGCCTATGGCCATTCGCGCGCGCGCGAATGGCTGCTGGGGGGAACGACGAGGGAGCTCTTCGAGCGCACCCTCACGCCCCTGTTCCTGTCACGTTGACGCACCAGGATGCCAGAGCCATGTTGAAGGATATTTTTGTGCCTTTGTCAGACTCATCAGCAGATGACGCGGCCATCCGCTTCGCCGTCGAGATCGGCAGGTCGCAGGACGCGCGGGTGCGCATCATCGAAACGGTCGACCTGCCTCCGCCGGCGATCGGGACTGCTGATCCGACGCCCCGCGCATCGTTCCTGGCTGCCCAGGACGCATGTCGGCGGGAGGCCTCGGAAAGAGCCTCAAGGATCAGGGCCAGAATCGCAGAGCACCCTGGTGTTTCCGTAGAAGTTCACGAAGCGGGCATTGAATCTCCTGCAGAGCTCGCCGCTCGACTGGCCTTCTCTGCGGATCTGGCCATTGTCGGGGGCTGGTCAGGATTCGCCAAGGCCGACCCAGCGGGCGTGGCCCTGTTCAATGCGCTGCTTTTTGACGCGGGAAGGCCCGTTGTGGTGGTGCCGCCGCATTGGCGGGCAAGCGACCACTCGTGTGCGATTGTGGGTTGGAAAGACACCCCAAACGCATGCCGCGCCCTGCACAGCGCGATCCCATTGCTACAGCAGGTGCAGACTGTCCTTCTGGTGGAGATATGCAGCCATTCGGACGAGATGGAGGGTGCTGCTGGCACTGTCACAGCTTCCCTCATTGAACACCTCCGGAGCTGGGGCATCGCCGCATCGGCCACCCGGCTGCTTGCCAGACACCGCCGTTCCAGCGAGGTCCTGCTCGATCACGCCCGCGCGACCAAGGCGACGTTGATCGTGGTTGGCGGATACGGACACTCCCGCCTGCGCGAGCGGACCATCGGAGGGATGACGATGGAGCTATTGCAGGGGGCGACCATTCCGGTCCTTTATGCCCATTGAGTACCCCCAACGCCAGGATCGTGCCTCGGCAGCGGCGAAAGGCAGATTGGGGAGCACGCAGTCGGACTCCTGGCGCTTCGCGCTGTTCTGCCTTGGAATCTACATAGGGTGCTGGCTGCTTGCCGCAGTCGAACCCTACCACCGGCGCGACTGGTTGCTGGAGAATCTGCTGGTATTCATCGCCATTCCCTACGTTGTCTTCCAGCAGTGGAAGCGCCCGTTCCGGCCCGCAACCAATGTCTCGCTTCTGCTTTTTCTGTGCCTGCATGCCGTGGGCGCTCATTTTACGTACTCGGAAGTCCCTTACGACGCTTGGGCGCAGAAACTTGCGGGCTACAGGATCACCGACCTGTTCGGCTGGGATCGCAACCATTTCGACAGACTCGTTCACCTCGCCTACGGCGTACTGGTCTTTCCCGCGGCGAGAGAGCTCTACGCAAGGCGTGCTGTGGCCAGCGAGCTGACGCTGACCCTGATTGCCACTCAGTTCATCGTCGCCACGTCCGCTGCCTATGAACTGATCGAATGGGGCGCGGTTCTGGTGGTCGACCAGGACCTTGGAATGGCTTATCTCGGCATCCAGGGCGACGTGTGGGATGCGCACAAGGATGTGCTGTTGGCGTCGGCTGGAGCGATCATCAGCGCGGTGGGTGCCAGCGTACGGCACGCCACGTCTGCTCACTCCCGGTCGTCGGACTGATCCACGCAGAAGATCCTGTGCATGGCAACCAGCATCGCCTCAACGCGGCTGTCATTGATGCGATAGAAGACTGAACGTGACTCTCGCCGGGTCGTCACCAGATGCCGTTGACGCAGTTCGGCGAGCTGCTGGGAAAGGGCCGGCTGTCGGATGCCGGTGGCCTCCTCGAGGGCGCCGACGGTCGACTCCCCTTGGGACAGCTGACAAAGCAACAGCAGACGCGACGGCGTGGCCATGAAGCGCAGCAACTCGGCCACTTCAGGCGCCCGTTCCTTCATGTCGGCCAGGTTGTTGGCGGTGAGGCGGTTGGTCAAGAGCGGTTCACCAGAAAGGAGAGCTAGAGCGTACCTGTTAATCCGCACGCCAGCTGAACCGGACAAAGGACACGAAGCGGCACTTACATAGTTTACGTAAGTATGTATTAATATCCATCATACAACCACCGGGAGCGAGTCGTGAACAGGCCTGTCGTCGTCGATTCTTCATTGGAGAGAGCTCAAAACATCGTGCGTGAAGCGCGAGGTGGCCACACGCCTTCGCCTTGCGTGAAGACGTTCTTCGACCCCGCCACCTTTACGGCCAGCCACGTGGTACGCGACCCCCGGTCTTCGGCGTGCGCCATCATCGACAGCGTTCTTGATTTCGATATGCCCTCTGGACGCACCTCGACCGACTCCGCCGCGGCGCTGGTCCAGTACATTCATGACGAAGGGCTGCAGGTTCAGTGGCTGCTGGAAACGCATGCCCACGCCGATCACCTTTCCGCTGCACCGTGGTTGCAGCGGCGGGTCGGCGGAACGCTTGCCATTGGCGAGCACATCACCGGCGTGCAGGACACCTTCGGCAAGGTTTTCAACGCTGGCAAGGAGTTCAAGCGCGACGGGAGCCAATTCGACCATCTGTTTGCCGATGGCGCGGAGTTCACCGTTGGGAATCTCCAGGCAACTGCCTTGCACGTGCCAGGCCACACCCCTGCGTGCATGGCCTACGTCATCGGGGATGCGGTCTTTCCGGGCGACACTCTGTTCATGCCGGACTACGGCACGGCCCGCTGCGACTTCCCCGGTGGCTCGGCCCGCCAGCTCTATCGCTCCATCCAACGTCTACTGGCCCTGCCGGATGACGCCCGGGTGTTCCTCTGCCACGACTACAAGGCCACGGGCCGGGATCGGTTCGCATGGGAAACCACCATGGGCGCGGAACGAACCGCGAATATCCATGTGCATCAAGGTGTGACGGAGGACATGTTCGTGGAGATGCGTGAGAGCCGCGACGCGACGCTCCCCATGCCGCGCCTGATCCTGCCCTCAGTGCAGGTCAACATGCGCGCGGGCCATCTGCCCGACCCGGATGACAACGGGGTGCGCTACCTCAAACTGCCGGTGGACCTGCTATGACCCTCCCCTCTTTGGCGTGGTACTGGCCCGTCATCGGCGGCCTGATGATCGGTACGGCAGCGGGTGGATTTCTGCTGCTGACCGGTCGCATTGCCGGCGTCTCCGGCTTGCTTGCAAACACTCTTGGCCTGTCGTCCGCTGGCGACCGCTCCTTGTCGGCCCTGTTCCTGGCAGGGCTGCTGGTGGCGTCCGGGCTGGCGCTCGCGGTCAAGCCCATTTCGCTGCCGTCGCTTTCAATCTCCGCTACGCCGTTGTTGGTGTTGGCCGGGCTGCTGGTCGGCTTTGGAACCCGCCTCGGATCTGGCTGCACGAGCGGTCACGGCGTTTGCGGCCTGGCCAGGCTGTCACCACGCTCCATGGTTGCCACGGGCGTTTTCATGCTCATGGGCATGGCGACCGTGGCGGTTGTCCGCATGATGATCGGAGGCGGAACATGATCCGGCTGGCGGCAGTTCTGTGTGGCGCCTTGTTTGGCCTGGGCCTGGTCGTCTCGGACATGGCCAATCCCACGCGCGTACTCGCCTTTCTTGACGTCACAGGCAGGTGGGATCCATCACTGGCACTTGTCATGGCCGGGGCGCTGATTCCGTCAGCGATCGCCTATCGATGGGTCCGCGCACGCAATGCTCCTGTGCTCGCTGCGGCGCTGCACATTCCCAATCAGCGTCAGATCGACCGGAACCTGGTCATTGGCGCGGCAGTGTTTGGCGTTGGGTGGGGGCTGGCAGGCGTATGCCCGGGCCCGGCCATTGCACTGTTGCCAACGGGTCAACCCTTTGCACTCGTTTTCGCGGCCGCCATGGTCGTCGGCATGCTCCTCCACTGGCTCCTCCACCGTCCCCGCTCAACAGAGAATTCGCCATGAATCTGCACTCACTTGCGCCGAGCTTGCATGTGACCGACCAACTGGTTCCCACCGACATACCTGCCTTGAAAAAGGCGGGCATCTCGAGTGTCATCTGTAATAGACCCGACGGCGAGCAGCCGGACCAGCCCGATCACCTTGCACTGCAGGCGGCCTGCTCCAGGGCGGGCCTGGGCTTTGCCTATCTGCCCGTCGTGCCTGGCGGCATCACCGATGGACATGTGCAGCAGTTTGGCGTGCTGCTGGAACAACTGCCTGCACCCATCGTCGCTTACTGCAGGACCGGCACCCGCTCGACGTCGCTATGGGCCCTATCCCAGGTTCGTAACGGCGGAGCTACGCCCGAACAGGTGCTGTCCATTGCCGGTGAGGCTGGTTACGACCTGTCCTCTCTTGCTTCGCGCCTGCGAGGCGCCCCCTCTTCCGCTGCCTAACGGCCAACTGACATGGAAACCCTTTCCCTGTTGCAGCTCGCGCTGGGTGGACTCTCCGGCATTCTGGTGGGCTTCGTACTCGGGCTGGTCGGCGGAGGCGGCTCTATTCTGGCTGTCCCGCTCATGCTTTACCTGGTGGGCATCGACAGTCCACACGTCGCCATCGGTACCAGTGCATTGGCGGTTGCTGCCAATGCACTTTCCAACCTTTTCGTTCATGCCCGCCGGGGAAACGTGAGATGGCCGTGCGCGTCGGTCTTCGCGTTGGCAGGCATCGCTGGCGCCTATCTGGGCTCCAGCTTAGGTAAGGCCGTGGATGGGCAGCGACTATTGTTCATGTTTGCCCTGCTGATGGTCGTGATAGGCATTCTTATGCTGCGCAAACGCAATGCGGAAGGTGATGCAAGCGTCCGCCTCAGCAAAGGGAACATGCCGGCACTGCTCGGATTAGGGGCGTTCTCCGGGGCACTCTCCGGATTCTTCGGTATTGGCGGCGGCTTCCTGGTTGTCCCTGGGCTGATGGCCGCCACGGGCATGCCGATGCTGGCCGCAATAGGCAGCTCCCTCGTAGCTGTCTCCGCTTTCGGTCTGACGACTGCCATCAACTATGCTCAATCCGGCCTGGTCAACTGGCCACTTGCTGCCGCATTCGTCGTTGCTGGAAGTGCGGGCGGAATCGCCGGAGCGCGCGCATCAGCAGCGTTGGCAGAGCACCGTGGAGTGTTGAATGTTGCATTCGCGCTACTCATTTTCATGACGGCGGCTTATATGCTCTGGCAGATGCCCTGACTACCGCGCCATCGCCCAACCCGCCATGGCAGCCAGCAACACCACCACGATCGGCGGTGCACGCGCGACGACCAGTAGCCCGAACGCAACCAGCGCCATCGTGACATCCCATCGGTCATGGATCGCACTCGTCCACACCGGGTCGTACAACGCTGCCAGCAGGATCCCGACGACCCCGGCGTTGACGCCTGCAATTGAAGCCTGCAGATCCTTGCGGTGGCTTAGCGACTCCCAGAAGGGCAGCACTCCTACGAGCACGAGAACGGCAGGCATGAAAATGACCGCCAACAGCGTAAGACCTCCCGCCCAGCCACTCAACGGACCCGCGGCCATGGCCCCCAGGTACGCTGCGAATGTGAAAAGAGGGCCCGGCACCGCCTGCGCCGCACCGTACCCGGCGAGCAGATCTGCCGTGCTCACGGTGCCGCTCTGGACAACCGCGGTCTGCAGCAATGGCAGCACGACGTGGCCGCCGCCAAAGACCAGGGCGCCGGCGCGGTAGACCCCCTCCAACAGCATGGCCAGGGGGGATCCGCTCGCCGCGGCCCACACCGGCAGCAGAACAAGTGGCAGCACCAGTAGCACCAGTGCCACCGTGCCGGTTCTTCGCGAGACGGGATAGCCGCCGTCTGATTGGCCGGAAACTGGTGACTGCCACAACGGAAACGCCCCAGATCCCACAGCTGTCCGCCCGTATTTCCCCACAAGGACGCCCGCGATTTCCAGATCTCCCCCAAAGATGCCCTTGATTCCTGGATCCGCACCTAAGACGCCCTCGATTTCTGGCTCCACATCCAGCTCGCCCTTGAGTTCCCAACTGCGCACCTGATCGGTCAGAGCTTGTCGCCTGCACTTCCCAGTTCCGCCAGTCGCGACATTGGTCGCAAGAACAATTAGACGAGATCTCGGGCCTGAACGTGCGAACAGTTCAGCGGGTTGAGCAGGACTACAACACCGCGACTTCCCTGGGTGACGCGCCACGCCCCGCTCCACCTGCTCAAGCGCGTCGCTCGCCCCCTGACCAAGCTTTGACCTTAACTGGGCGTCGGTGACTCCCTCCCGTTCTGGTCGGCATCTGGGCCTTGTAGCGGCTCAAGCGCTGAGCTATAACGCCTTAGCCAGTCGCTATAAAGCGCCGGTGTTGTGCCCGCATAGCCAATAGGCTCCGGGTGCCCGAGGTCCACCCAATGGGGGCACGGGAATCCTTCGATTCCGGAGCCATCCATGACCGCCAAACGCCGCAGATCCCTTCGCACTTCTGCCTTCTACGCCCAATCGGGCCGTTGCTTCTATTGCGGCCTGCCGATGTGGCTCACTGCACCCTCAGAGCTCGGGCTGAAGGCCAGTAAGGCCCGAGCCTT
This sequence comes from Stenotrophomonas maltophilia, assembly GCF_039555535.1. Lineage (NCBI taxonomy): Bacteria > Pseudomonadati > Pseudomonadota > Gammaproteobacteria > Lysobacterales > Lysobacteraceae > Stenotrophomonas > Stenotrophomonas maltophilia. Next base: position 2,404,134 of record NZ_CP154630.1, read on the forward strand.
TCAATGCACCGCCGAGCACCTGGTGGCCCAACAGGACGGGGGCAGAGACGTGTCCGGGAACGTGGTGGCCGCGCATAGCCGGTGCAACCAGGGCAGGCACCAGCGGAAGGGACCAGCCCCTTCCGCTGAAGCGTTCCGGGCGCTGGTTCAGACGCGGCTGGCAATGGGGAGATGGTGGTCCCGACTGCCATCAGGGATTGCACGTGCTTCCGTATGGCCAATTGAATTGAATCTTTGCAAGGAATCGGCAGCTGCTTGCCTGATTCGCTAGTCCACACTAGTGGCGCCCGGTTGCGGTGCTAGAACGGCGAGTCTGCTGCGAAATGGTCGCGCATTGGGCCTAACAAGGTCTGCGACCCTGTCAACACGTCCGAGAATTCCACCTGTCGCCACCTTCTCGTTCCAATATCGTTCCATCCACTCGGCTTTATCCAGGATCTTACCCGGAGCGCCTAGCAGCCTCTTGGCGATGAAATGCCGGATGAGAGCGGCCTGGCTATCGAGAATCACGACGCCCGCCCTTGGATTAGAGTCATAAGCGCTGTACGAGATCAGATAGTGGACATAGTGGCGGTCTGGCTCTTCGTCATCCCACGTCAACAGGTTGCTTAACCCCGCAGCGCGAGCATCCGATCGCACCTCTTCGCTCACGAGCACCATGGGATTGCGTGCTTCCTTACATTCCATGCGATAGGCGTCCAGCATCGCCGGTCCGAAGATCATCTGAGAATCATGATGAATGCTTCCAACTGTGAGCCCTCCACGTATCAATATATCAACCACTAGCAGGTTCTCGGCCAACATTCTGATGCAGCTCAGGATGTCGGCAAGGCCAGCAGGAGAGCGGCTGCTTGATATGACGATGCAGTCGCTGAAGTAAGTGAACAAAAGTCCTGTTGCTGGGTTGCAGCACGCTGTGTTCTTTAGTCTGTCGATGGCCTCTGCTATTTCATCAAGCTTGCTCATGTCGGCTGCCGACTCTTGGACAAGTGCGGAGAACCCGAGCATGTCGATGAAGGCGACGTACTTATCTTGGTAGAGCATGAAGAACTCCTTAGATGGTCGTGCCCATGGTGCCGAGGGCGGTTCCATTTGACCAGCGGGTGCGGGGCACGTCATAGGCCATGGAGCAATGTCAGCGACCTGGCTCGCGCACTAGTCTCGCAGAGGCTTGTTACGGCGCATCTTCGCATCGGATAGAAGCGAGCGAACGAGAGAGTTGAAGTCCATCCTGGCCCTAAAAGTTTCCTTCACCCTTGGTTAAACGAATGTCCGCTTTCGGTCAGAAGCGGACCAAAGTAGCCGGTGCTCTTCGCAGCCCGTACGCGACTTGGAGTCATATCATCAATCTGTATCAGGGCTCAGACCTAAAGTGCCTGATGGTCCAATTCAGCGACACTATCCAGCTTCGGCGTCATCGCACACTTCGGGATACAGCCAGCGCGATCCGCTTATGGAACCAAACCGCACTGTGCCTTACTCTTAAGGAACATTGCCAACGGCAACCTTCGGCAATTGAATTTAGAGAATCCGGGCGGTTCATCCCGCGCGGCCCGTTAATGTCTACAGCTGTGGAGTTGTGAATGGCAGAAGATCAAGGTGGTGAAGAGGTAATTAGGGAGATAGGGAAGGCGCTAGCCCTTGCGTCTGAGCTTGATCCACAAATTGTTAGATCGCTTCGCTCCGCGATTGTTCAGGCGATGTCTGATTACGAGGACGACACGAATGCACAAGCTGCAGCCGCACTTGCGGCGGTTCTCGATTTTAGACCTGTGACGACCCAAGACGCCCTCTCGCAAACCTTGGGTGAGATCGGGAAGCTGGTCCAAGGTCTCACCGGACTGGAGGACGTTCATTACACTGTTGAGACACCAGAAGGTCGCCGAGTTCGCTCAATCCGGTCACATCTACCAACTGTATCACCCCAGCGTTTGACGGATCACGAGCAGGCAGATCTTGAGGCCTATATCGCTCGATATCTGCCACCGGACGACCCTCGCGAGGAACACGCGCCACGAGGACCGCGACTGTGACGATCAGTAAGTTAGCAATCCTCAACGCTGTGAAAGCAGCCATTTCGCGTGCTAAGGCGAGCGGGTCTCCCTACGCGCAAGGAAAGGCTTACGAACTTCGGGTGCTGCTTAGGCTTCTGCGAATCATCGATAGTGCGGGCTACAAGCTCACGTGTACCCCCAAGATGGCAGGCGTCCTGACGTTTGGAGGATCTCCATGCAAAGCAAACCATCCGGATCACGATTACATCAGTGGATCTACGTCTACTGAGAAGCTCGAGATTAGGATTTCAGTGCAGGTCACCACACTAAGCCATAGCTGGAAAGGCACGACGGTGGTCAAAGCGGCTGACCGTCACGAGATTGACGTCGGTGTATATCGTCCGATTAAGACCCGTCGCTATCCCGCATTTACGGAGTTACTTCTTGGGGTCTCGTGCAAGACTGGCGGCTGGAACAAGGCGTACGTCCGCGAGGCGCTAGGTATGCGTAGGGAGCTAGGATTCCTCACATCACCTAGGACGAGCTTGACGAGCTCAGCTCCGTGGTTCATCGCAACAGTTCCCTGCGATCCTCCGGTTCCCTTTGCCTTGTACGCGACCAACGCTGGGTCCGCCGTGTATGCGTCGTTGGCAGCTTTGGGGCTCTACGTCGAGCACTACAAGGGGTAGCGGAAACAGGCTTTGGAGTACGGATCAACTCAGGTGTGTCGAGAACGATGCCCGCTTTGGGTCGAAGGCGGATGCCATCACCCGGCCGGTCGCCGCCCAATGTCCGCTTCCGGCCAGAAGCGGACATCCACCCTGCCCTCGATAAACATCCCAAATCCACGGACGACCTTGGTCTGCTTTGGCCTTCTGCCTTAGGGCCAGACCTGAACTTCGATTTCAGCCCCTAGCGTATTTGACTCCCGCGACCTAGATCTCTCCTAGATCCTTGAGCAGGGCTTGCCCCTTCTGCAGAAACCCAACTAGCAGTCGACCTCCTGCTACTTTCCGGCCCAATTGCCCATTGAGGTAGCTGACCTGGAGACGCGCATGGGCCAGCAGATCCACCTGGGCCATGCTAGGGGTCGCGGCCTGGAGCGGTTCGCCCGGCGACGCCATCTGCCCCCCGATCGGCTGGACAACGCAAGGGCGCCGGCTGTCACTCTTCGCATACGCCGTGGCCATCATCCGGCCGTTCTTCAACGACCATCCACCAAGCACCAACTCGGTCCCGAGTTGCTCGATCGGCAATCCCGCTTCGCTAACCGCTTTCTCAAAGTTCGGCCAGAGTTGGTCCACCACCAGCCCTAGCTCGGCAGATAGCTGTTCTATTGTGAAATCTGCGCGGAAGCTGGCCTGCAGTGCAAGCTCGTAGATGCGGAGGAAGGGGGAACCGCAGAATTCGGAAAAAATCGTACGCTAAGCTAACGGTGTTCTCGTGACAGCTCTTTGACTAGGCTTTCTAAGGGGTCGTCTCAGAAAACGGAAAATAAAGCACGCTAAGGCATAGCCGAACCTGCCAAGCTTGCTCCACCCTGTAGTGACGCGATCAGCGGGCAGGAAACGTTCCCCCTTCGCGCATGGCAGGCGCGCACCAACTCAGACAGCACGGCCTCCATGCGCGCCAGGTCAGCCATTTTCTCGCGCACGTCCTTGAGCTTGTGCTCGGCCAGACTGCTGGCTTCCTCGCAATGGGTGCCATCCTCCAGCCGCAGCAGCTCGGCGATCTCATCCAGGCTGAAGCCCAGCCGCTGGGCTGATTTCACGAAGCGCACCCGCGTTACATTCGCCTCGCCATAGCGGCGGATGCTGCCATAGGGCTTGTCAGGCTCCAGCAACAAGCCCTTGCGCTGATAGAAACGGATGGTCTCCACATTGACCCCGGCCGCCTTGGCGAAAACGCCAATGGTCAGGTTCTCCAAATTGTTTTCCATATCGCTTGACTCCGTACATGAGTACGGAAGTAAGGTTACGCTATCCAATTTCAATTCGAAAGGACAAGCGCATGTCTGAACCAAAAACCGGGCGCGGCGCGCTCTTCACTGGAGGGCTTGCCGCCATCCTCGCCTCGGCTTGCTGCCTCGGGCCGTTGGTTCTGATCGCCTTGGGGTTCAGCGGCGCTTGGATCGGCAACTTGGCGGTGTTGGAACCCTATCGCCCCATCTTTATCGGCGTGGCGCTGGTGGCGTTGTTCTTCGCCTGGCGGCGCATCTACCGGCAGGCAGCGGCCTGCAAACCGGGTGAGGTCTGCGCGATTCCCCAAGTGCGAGCTACTTACAAGCTCATTTTCTGGATCGTGGCCGCGCTGGTTCTGGTCGCGCTCGGATTTCCCTACGTCATGCCATTTTTCTACTGATCGGAGTTCACCATGAAGAAATTGTTTGCCTCCCTCGCCCTCGCCGCCGTTGTTGCCCCCGTCTGGGCCGCCACCCAGACCGTCACGCTGTCCGTACCGGGCATGACCTGCTCCGCCTGCCCGATCACTGTCAAGAAGGCGATTTCCAAGGTCGAAGGCGTCAGCAAAGTTGACGTGACTTTCGAGACACGCCAAGCGGTCGTCACCTTCGACGATGCCAAGACCAGCGTGCAGAAGCTGACCAAGGCAACCGCAGACGCGGGCTATCCGTCCAGCGTCAAGCAGTGAGTCACTGAAAACGGCACCGCAGCACAACGGACGTCATTGTCTGGCGCCACAAACGATAAAGGATCTGTTGCATGACCCATCTAAAAATCACCGGCATGACTTGCGACTCGTGCGCGGCGCACGTCAAGGAAGCGCTGGAAAAAGTGCCAGGCGTGCAGTCGGCGCTGGTGTCCTATCCGAAGGGCACAGCGCAACTCGCCATCGTGCCGGGCACATCGCCGGACGCGCTGACTGCCGCCGTGGCCGGACTGGGCTACAAGGCAACGCTAGCCGATGCGCCACTGGCGGACAACCGCGTCGGACTGCTCGACAAGGTGCGGGGATGGATGGCCGCCGCCGAAAAGCACAGTGGCAACGAGCCCCCGGTGCAGGTAGCGGTCATTGGCAGCGGTGGAGCCGCGATGGCGGCGGCGCTGAAGGCCGTCGAGCAAGGCGCGCAGGTCACGCTGATCGAGCGCGGCACCATCGGCGGCACCTGCGTCAATGTCGGCTGTGTGCCGTCCAAGATCATGATCCGCGCCGCCCACATCGCCCATCTGCGCCGGGAAAGCCCGTTCGATGGCGGTATTGCGGCAACTGTGCCTACGATTGACCGCAGTAAGCTGCTGGCCCAGCAGCAGGCCCGCGTCGACGAACTGCGGCACGCCAAGTACGAAGGCATCCTGGGCGGTAATCCGGCCATCACCGTTGTGCACGGTGAGGCGCGCTTCAAGGACGACCAGAGCCTTACCGTCCGTTTGAACGAGGGTGGCGAGCGCGTCGTGATGTTCGACCGCTGCCTGGTCGCCACGGGTGCCAGCCCGGCGGTCCCGCCGATTCCGGGCTTGAAAGAGTCACCCTACTGGACTTCCACCGAGGCCCTGGCGAGCGACACCATTCCCGAACGCCTTGCCGTAATCGGCTCGTCGGTGGTGGCGCTGGAGCTGGCGCAAGCCTTTGCCCGGCTGGGCAGCAAGGTCACGGTCCTGGCGCGCAATACCTTGTTCTTCCGTGAAGACCCGGCCATCGGCGAGGCGGTGACAGCCGCTTTCCGTGCCGAGGGCATCGAGGTGCTGGAGCACACGCAAGCCAGCCAGGTCGCCCATATGGACGGTGAATTCGTGCTGACCACCACGCACGGTGAATTGCGCGCCGACAAACTGCTGGTTGCCACCGGTCGGACACCGAACACGCGCAGCCTCGCGCTGGACGCAGCGGGGGTCACTGTCAATGCGCAAGGTGCCATCGTCATCGACCAAGGCATGCGCACGAGCAACCCGAACATCTACGCGGCCGGCGACTGCACCGACCAGCCGCAGTTCGTCTATGTGGCGGCAGCGGCCGGCACCCGTGCCGCGATCAACATGACCGGCGGCGATGCGGCGCTCGACCTGACCGCAATGCCGGCCGTGGTGTTCACCGATCCGCAAGTGGCGACCGTGGGCTACAGCGAGGCGGAAGCCCACCACGACGGGATCGAGACCGACAGCCGCACCTTGACCTTGGACAACGTGCCGCGTGCGCTCGCCAACTTCGACACACGCGGCTTCATCAAGTTGGTTATCGAGGAAGGCAGCCATCGGCTGATCGGCGTACAGGCGGTCGCGCCGGAAGCGGGTGAACTGATCCAGACGGCGGCTCTGGCCATTCGCAACCGCATGACGGTGCAGGAACTGGCCGACCAGTTGTTCCCCTACCTGACGATGGTCGAGGGGTTGAAGCTCGCGGCGCAGACCTTCAACAAGGATGTGAAGCAGCTTTCCTGCTGCGCCGGGTGAGAAAAAGGAGGTGTTCAATGAACGCCTACACGGTGTCCCGGCTGGCTCTTGATGCCGGGGTGAGCGTGCATATCGTGCGCGACTACCTGCTGCGCGGATTGCTGCGCCCGGTGGCGTGCACACCAGGCGGCTACGGCTTGTTCGATGACGCCGCCTTGCAACGGCTGTGCTTCGTGCGGGCGGCCTTCGAGGCGGGCATCGGCCTCGACGCGCTGGCGCGGCTGTGCCGGGCGCTGGATGCGGCGGACGGCGACGAAGCGGCCGCGCAGCTTGCCCTGCTGCGTCAGTTCGTCGAGCGTCGGCGCGAAGCGTTGGCCGATCTGGAAGTGCAGTTGGCCACCCTGCCGACCGAGCCGGCACAGCACGCGGAGAGTCTGCCATGAACAACCCCGAGCGCTTGCCGTCCGAGACGCACAAACCGATCACCGGCTACCTGTGGGGCGGACTGGCTGTGCTGACTTGCCCCTGCCACCTGCCCATCCTCGCTGTCGTGCTGGCCGGCACAACCGCCGGTGCTTTCCTCGGCGAGCATTGGGTCATCGCGGCGCTCGGTTTGACCGGCCTGTTCCTTCTGTCCCTGTCGCGGGCGTTGCGGGCATTCAGGGAAAGAGAATGAGCGCTTTCCGGCCGGATGGATGGACGACGCCGGAACTGGCCCAAGCGGTCGAGCGCGGGCAGCTTGAACTGCACTACCAGCCCGTCGTCGATCTGCGCAGTGGTGGGATTGTCGGCGCGGAAGCCCTGTTGCGCTGGCGTCATCCGACGCTTGGACTATTGCCACCGGGCCAGTTCCTGCCCGTGGTCGAATCGTCCGGCCTGATGCCTGAAATCGGCGCTTGGGTGCTGGGTGAAGCCTGCCGCCAGATGCGTGACTGGCGAATGCTGGCATGGCGACCGTTCCGGCTGGCCGTCAATGTTTCGGCGAGCCAAGTGGGACCGGACTTCGACGGGTGGGTAAAGGGCGTGCTGGCTGATGCCGAGTTGCCCGCCGAGTATCTCGAAATCGAGCTGACCGAATCGGTCGCGTTTGGTGATCCGGCGATCTTCCCCGCCCTGGACGCCTTGCGGCAGATCGGTGTGCGCTTCGCCGCCGATGACTTCGGGACGGGGTATTCCTGTCTGCAACATCTGAAGTGCTGCCCAATCAGCACGCTCAAGATCGACCAATCGTTTGTCGCCGGGCTCGCCAACGACCGCCGCGACCAAACCATCGTGCACACCGTGATTCAGCTTGCGCACGGGCTGGGCATGGATGTGGTGGCTGAAGGCGTGGAAACATCGGCGAGTCTTGATCTATTGCGACAAGCGGACTGCGACACAGGACAAGGCTTCCTGTTCGCGAAGCCAATGCCGGCGGCGGCATTCGCCGTCTTCGTCAGTCAATGGAGGGGTGCCACCATGAATGCAAGTGACTCGACCACCACCAGTTGCTGCGTGTGCTGCAAGGAAATCCCGCTCGATGCCGCCTTCACCCCGGAAGGCGCGGAATACGTCGAGCACTTCTGCGGGTTGGAGTGTTATCAACGCTTCGAAGCGCGTGCCAAGACAGGGAACGAAACCGATGCCGATCCGAACGCCTGCGACTCGCTACCGTCAGATTGAGGCATACCCTAACTGGATGTCAGGCAGGGCCGCGCCGCTTGTCATTTTCAGAAGACGACTGCACCAATTGACGGGGCGTAACGCCAGGTGTGCAGTCGGCTCCTGACCACGCAATATCAGAAGTCATCTGCACCAATCTCGACTATGCTCAATACTCGTGTGCACCAAAGCGAGGTGTGAGCATGGCGTCAGACACATTACCAATTGCCGAGCAGGGCGTGGCCACCCTGCCCGATGCGGCATGGGCACAGGCCCGGCACCGGACCGAAATCATCGGGCCGCTGGCAGCGCTTGAAGTGGTTGGGCATGAAGCCGCCGATGCCGCTGCTCAAGCGCTGGGCCTATCCAGGCGACAGGTGTATGTCCTGATCCGGCGTGCCCGGCAAGGTGCTGGGTTTGTGACGGACCTGGTTCCCGGCCAGTCCGGCGGCGGAAAAGGCAAGGGACGCTTGCCGGAATCAGTTGAGCGCATCATCCGCGAGTTGCTGCAAAAGCGCTTCCTGACCAAGCAGAAGCGTAGCCTGGCGGCGTTCCACCGCGAGGTCGCGCAGGCTTGCAAAGCGCAAAAGCTACGGGTGCCGGCGCGCAACACTTTGGCCCTGCGGATCGCCGGCCTCGACCCGCTCAAGGCCACTCGCCGCCGGGAAGGTCAGGATGCGTCCCGCAGCCTGCAAGGTGTCGGTGGTGAGCCTCCCGCCGTGACCGCGCCACTGGAACAAGTGCAGATTGATCACACGGTCATCGACCTGATCGTGGTGGACGAGCGCGACCGGCAACCGATTGGCCGTCCGTATCTGACCATCGCCATCGACGTGTTTACCCGCTGCGTGCTCGGCATGGTCGTCACGCTGGAAGCGCCGTCATCTGTTTCGGTCGGCCTGTGCCTTGTGCATGTCGCCTGCGACAAGCGTCCCTGGCTGGAGGGTCTGAATATAGAAATGGATTGGCCGATGAGCGGCAAGCCCAGGCTGCTCTACTTGGACAACGCGGCCGAGTTCAAGAGCGAGGCGCTGCGCCGTGGCTGCGAGCAGCACGGCATCCGGTTGGACTATCGTCCGCCAGGGCAGCCGCACTACGGCGGCATCGTGGAACGGATCATCGGTACGGCGATGCAGATGATCCACGATGAATTGCCAGGGACGACCTTCTCCAACCCTGACCAGCGCGGGGACTACGATTCCGAAAACAAGGCCGCCCTGACATTGCGTGAGCTGGAGCGCTGGCTCACGTTGGCGGTGGGCACCTATCACGGCTCTGTGCACAACGGCCTGCTTCAGCCGCCGGCGGCGCGCTGGTCAGAAGCCGTGGCGCGTGTCGGTGTACCGGCTGTCGTCACCCGCGCCTTGGCTTTTTTGGTCGATTTCCTGCCCATCATTCGCCGTACTCTGACTCGCACCGGCTTTGTCATCGACCACATTCACTACTACGCCGATGCGCTCAAACCGTGGATCGCACGACGCGACCGCTTGCCCGCTTTCCTGATCCGGCGCGACCCGCGTGACATCAGCCGTATCTGGGTGCTGGAACCGGAGGGGCAGCATTACCTGGAAATCCCCTACCGTACCTTGTCGCACCCGGCTGTCACCCTCTGGGAACAACGGCAGGCGCTGACGAAATTGCGGCAGCAGGGACGCGAACAGGTGGATGAGTCGGCGCTGTTCCGCATGATCGGGCAGATGCGCGAGATCGTGACCACCGCACAGAAGGCCACGCGCAAGGCGCGGCGCGACGCGGATCGACGCCAGCACCTCAAGGCATCGCCTCCGCCGGACAAGCCGATTCCGCCGAAAACGGACGTTGCTGATCCGCAGGCAGACAACCTGCCTCCGGCCAAACCGTTCGACCAGATCGAGGAGTGGTAGCCGTGGACGAATATCCCATCATCGACTTGTCACACCTGCTGCCAGCGGCACAGGGGCTGGCTCGGCTGCCGGCGGACGAGCGCATCCAGCGCCTTCGCGCCGACCGCTGGATCGGCTACCCGCGCGCGGTCGAGGCGCTGAACCGGCTGGAAACCCTGTATGCGTGGCCAAACAAGCAACGCATGCCCAACCTGCTGCTGGTTGGCCCGACCAACAACGGCAAGTCGATGATCATCGAGAAATTCCGGCGCACGCATCCGGCCAGCTCCGACGCGGACCAGGAACACATGCCGGTGCTGGTCGTGCAGATGCCGTCCGAACCGTCGGTGATCCGCTTCTACGTCGCGCTACTTGCCGCGATGGGGGCACCATTGCGCCCGCGCCCACGGCTGCCGGAAATGGAGCAACTGGCGCTGGCACTGCTGCGCAAGGTCGGCGTGCGCATGCTGGTGATCGACGAGCTGCACAACGTCTTGGCCGGCAACAGCGTCAACCGGCGGGAATTTCTCAACCTGCTGCGCTTCCTCGGCAATGAGCTGCGCATCCCATTGGTCGGGGTCGGCACGCGCGACGCCTACCTGGCCATCCGCTCGGATGACCAATTGGAAAACCGCTTCGAGCCCATGATGCTGCCGGTGTGGGAGGCCAACGACGATTGCTGCTCACTGCTGGCCAGCTTCGCCGCTTCGCTTCCATTGCGGCGACCCTCGTCGATTGCCACGCTGGACATGGCCCGCTACCTGCTCACACGCAGCGAGGGCACCATCGGCGAACTGGCGCACTTGCTGATGGCGGCGGCCCTCGTCGCCGTGGAGAGCGGCGAGGAAGCGATCAACCACCGCACGCTCAGCATGGCCGATTACACCGGCCCAAGCGAGCGGCGTCGGCAATTCGAGCGGGAACTGATGTGAAGCCAGCGCCACGCTGGCCGCTGCATCCGGCTCCCAAGGAAGGCGAAGCCTTGTCTTCATGGCTCAACCGCGTGGCCCTTTGCTATCACATGGAGGTGTCCGACCTGCTGGAGCACGATCTTGGTCACGGCCAGGTTGATGACCTGGATACCGCGCCACCACTGTCGCTGCTGATGATGCTCTTCCAGCGGAGCGGTATCGAGCTGGATCGGCTGCGCTGCATGAGTTTCGCCGGCTGGGTGCCTTGGCTACTGGACAGCCTTGATGATCAGATTCCAGCCGCATTGGAAACCTATGCGTTCCAGCTCTCGGTACTGCTGCCGAGACTCCGCCGTAAGACGCGATCCATCACGAGCTGGCGTGCCTGGCTGCCCACCCAACCGATACACCGCGCCTGTCCGCTCTGCCTGAACGATCCGGAGAACCAAGCCGTACTGCTCGCGTGGAAGCTGCCCCTGATGCTGAGCTGCCCACTGCATGGCTGCTGGCTGGAATCCTATTGGGGCGTGCCAGGGCGGTTTCTCGGCTGGGAGAACGCCGACGCCGAACCGCGCACTGCCAGCGACGCGATTGCGGCGATGGACCAGCGTACCTGGCAGGCACTGACGACCGGCCACGTGGAGTTGCCGCGCCGACGCATCCACGCCGGATTGTGGTTTAGGCTGCTACGCACGCTGCTCGATGAGCTGAACACCCCGCTTTCGACGTGCGGCACCTACGCGGGGTATCTCCGCCAAATCTGGGAATGCTGCGGGCATCCGCTGCGTGCTGGGCAAAGTCTGTGGCGACCGTATGAAACCCTGAACCCGGCAGTACGGTTGCAGATGCTGGAGGCGGCGGCAACGGCAATCAGCTTGATTGAGGTGAGGGATATAAGCCCGCCAGGCGAGCACGCAAAGCTATTCTGGTCCGAGCCCCAAACCGGGTTCACCAGTGGCCTGCCGGCGAAAGCGCCGAAGCCCGAACCCGTCGATCACTGGCAGCGTGCAATCCAGGCCATTGATGAGGCCATCATTGAAGCACGACACAACCCCGAGACGGCACGCTCGCTGTTCGCGTTGGCTTCCTATGGTCGGCGCGACCCCGCTTCCTTGGAACAGTTGCGCGCCACCTTCGCGAAGGAAGGCATCCCCCCGGAATTTCTGTCACATTATGAGCCTAGCCTACCCTTTGCATGCCTTAGGCAGAATGACGGGTTAAGTGACAAATTTTGACGTGCAGAGCTTCCCGATGCAAACTGTCACATAATAGAACGTATATGTGACAGGTACAAGATGCTGATTGGCTACATGCGAGTATCGAAGGCGGATGGCTCCCAGGCGACGGACTTGCAGCGCGATGCGCTGGTCGCGGCCGGTGTTGATCCGGCGCATCTCTATGAAGACCAAGCGTCCGGAAAACGCGAGGATCGTCCCGGTCTGGCGAGCTGTCTGAAGGCACTACGGCCAGGCGACACGTTGGTCGTTTGGAAACTGGATCGGCTCGGGCGCGACCTGCGCCATCTGATCAATACCGTCCATGACCTGACCGGACGCGGCATCGGCCTCAAGGTGCTGACCGGGCACGGCGCGGCCATTGACACCACGACCGCCGCCGGCAAGCTGGTCTTCGGTATCTTCGCCGCGCTGGCCGAGTTCGAGCGCGAGTTGATCGCCGAGCGCACCGTGGCGGGCCTGGCCTCAGCACGGGCACGCGGCCGGAAAGGCGGCCGGCCGTTCAAGATGACCGCCGCCAAGCTGCGGCTGGCGATGGCGGCAATGGGGCAGTCAGAGACCAAGGTCGGCGACCTGTGCCAGGAACTTGGCATCACGCGGCAGACCCTGTATCGGCATATTTCACCCAAGGGCGAGCTACGTCCAGATGGCGAGAAGCTACTCAGCCGAATTTGATGCCGACATGAGGCGACGTAGCGAAAGCGTGGTTTGTCTCAATTTGACGGCGGCGAACCGCAAGCGTTCGGTTCGCCGCTCGTTTCGGTCGCAGTGCTGGCCCGCGCCTGGAAACGTTGATAACACTCCAGCCCGCAGAAGTGCTCGACGTACTCCGCGCCTTCCGGTGTGAAGGCGGCATCGAGCGGAATTTCCTTGCAGCACACGCAGCAACTGGTGGCGGTCGGATCATTTGCATTCATGGTGGCACCCCTCCATTGACTGACGAAGACGGCGAATGCCGCCGCCGGCATCGGCTTTGCGAACAGAAAGCCTTGCCCGCGCTCGAACGCTTGGGCCCTCCGCCGTAGTCCATCCATCCGGCCGGGAAGCGCTCATGATCTTTCCCTGAATGCCCGCAACGCCCGCGCCAGTGACAGAAGAAACAGGCCGGTCAAACCGAGCGCCGTGATGACCCAATACTCGACAAGGAATGCACCGGCGGTTGTGCCGGCCAGCACGGCAGCGAGGATGGACAGGTGGCAGGGGCAAGTCAGCACGGCCAGCGTGCCCCACAGGTAGCCGGTGAACGGTTTGTGCGTCTCGGCCGGCATGCGCTCGGGGCTGTTCATGGCAAACTCTCCGCATGCTGTGCCGGCGCGGTCGGCATGGCGGCCAACTGCACTTCCAGATTGGCCAACGCTTCGCGCCGGCGTTCGACGAACTGACGCAGCACAGCAAGCTGCGCGGCAGTTTCATCGCAGTTCGCCGCATCCAGCGCCCGGCACAGCCGCGCCAATGCGCCGAGGCCGATGCCCGCCTCGAAGGCGGCCCGCACGAAGCACAGTCGCTGCAAGGCGGCGTCATCGAACAGGCCGTAGCCACCCGTGGTGCAGGCGACTGGCCGCAGCAATCCGCGCAGCAGGTAGTCGCGCACGATATGCACGCTCACCCCGGCATCAAGGGCCAGCCGGGACACCGTGTAGGCGTTCATCGAACACCTCCTTTTGGTCGGTTCACGGCAATGCATATACCGTTTCGCCGAGTTCAATCCGCGCGCTGCGAATCCGATGCCGGTGCCGTAGAACATTGGGTCGATATCCGATCACGGTGTCCTAGATGACATGGTCTGCAACAGATGTCGATTAAACTCCTGGCCCAAGCCGAAAGCCTCGTGGACACTGACGATCGCCAATCCTTCCAATCCTTGATGCTTGGAGGCCCAGTCTTCCGCCGTCGGGACAGATGCAAAGAAATGTACATGGCAACAGAAGGACTGACGAACGTCGGCTGCTTCCTGCGGCAATACCAAGGACACCGCCATGCCGGCAGGTTCGACAGCCTGTATCTCGCTGGGTGAAACCGTGAGTGAAACGGGTGCTCCGGTTGCAGCGCAATGCGATGAGACGCGAGCTGTACGGCCGATCAGCGCCGGAAATATCAAGGTGTCCAGCGCGCACCAGGCATACAGACGGCGGTCGTCAATTTCAAAGACATACGAAGTCTCGCGCAAGGTGAGGCCGTAGCCGATGATGTTCCCATCTTTGTCATATTCGGTACTGGTGGCCTGTTCGAGTACGGCGGCCACTCGCTCAGCGGGCCAGTCGAGAATCCCGGCAAGTGTCGTTCGTGAAACCGGACGCCCCTTGGCGAGTTCCCGCAGTAGCGGGACCAAGAGATCCGCAGTACCATTGGTACGATTGACCGAAGTGAGACGTTCTAAAATATATGGGGCGAGCTTCATGGTTCCATCTCCTTTCATCCTGCGCAGCAGGACAATTGTTTGACATCCTTGGTGAAGGTCTGCGCCGCGAGCTTCAGCCCCTCGACCATCGTCAGGTAGGGGAACAACTGGTCAGCCAGTTCCTGTACGGTCATGCGGTTACGGATCGCGAGCACCGCCGTCTGGATCAGCTCGCCCGCTTCCGGGGCCACTGCCTGTACCCCAATGAGTCGTCCGCTACCTTCCTCGATTACCAGCTTGATAAAGCCGCGTGTGTCGAAGTTGGCGAGCGCACGCGGCACGTTATCCAGTGTTAGCAGGCGGCTGTCGGTCTCGATCCCGTCGTGGTGCGCTTCCGCCTCGCTGTAGCCCACAGTGGCGACCTGCGGATCGGTGAACACCACCGCCGGCATCGCGGTCAGATTGAGCGTAGCGTCTCCGCCGGTCATGTTGATGGCCGCACGGGTGCCGGCGGCCGCTGCCACATAGACGAATTGCGGCTGGTCAGTGCAGTCTCCTGCGGCATAAATGTGTGGCGTACTGGTGCGCATGCCCTTGTCAATGACGATGGCTCCCTGCGCATTGACGGCGACACCCGCCGCTTCCAGCGCCAAGCTGCGCGTGTTCGGCGTGCGGCCGGTAGCGACCAGCAACTTGTCGGCGCGCACTTCGCCGTGCCCTGTGGTCAGCACGAATTCGCCGTCCGCATAGGCGACCTGGCTGGCTTGCGTGTGTTCCAGAACCTTGATTCCTTCGGCACGAAAGGCGGCTGTGACGGCCTCACCGATGGCCGGGTCTTCGCGGAAGAACAGTGTGCTGCGCGCCAGGATCGTGACCTGGCTGCCCAGCCGGGCGAAGGCTTGCGCCAGTTCCAGCGCCACCACCGACGATCCGATCACGGCTAGGCGTTCGGGAATGGTGTCACTCACTAGGGCCTCGGTAGATGTCCAGTACGGCGTGCCTTTCAAACCAGTGATGGGCGGAATGGCCGGACTGGCACCAGTGGCGACCAGGCAGCGATCGAACACCACGACGCGCTCGCCGCCATCGTTCAAACGGACGGTAAGGCTTTGGTCATCCTTGAAACGCGCTTCACCATGCAGAACGGTGATGGCCGGGTTGCCATCCAGGATGCCTTCATACTTGGCGTGGCGCAGCTCATCGACGCGCGCCTGCTGCTGGGCCAGTAGTTTGCTGCGGTTAATCGCCGGCACAGTAGCCGCGATGCCATCGTCGAACGGACTTTCACGGCGCAGATGCGCAATGTGGGCGGCACGGATCATGATCTTGGACGGTACGCAGCCGATGTTGACGCAGGTGCCGCCGATAGTACCGCGCTCGATCAGCGTGACTTTCGCGCCTTGCTCGACGGCCTTCAGCGCCGCCGCCATTGCAGCGCCGCCGCTACCGATCACGGCGACCTGCAACTGGCGTTCACCGTCGCTGCCCTTGTCGGCGGTCCCCATCCAGCCGCGTACCTTGTCGAGTAGCCCGGCGCGGTTGTCCGTCGATAAGGTATCAGCGAACGTTGCCTTGTAGCCGAGTCCGGCCACGGCGGCAGTCAGTGCGTCCGATGCGGTGCCGGGGTCAAGGTCGAGTTGGGCCGCGCCCTTGGCGTAGGACACGACGGCCGACTGTACGCCGGGCACTTTCTCCAAGGCTTCCTTGACGTGCGTAGCGCACGAATCGCAGGTCATGCCGGTGATCTTAAGGGTGGTCATGTTTGTTCCTTCTCTGTTGTCGGCGACGGTCGTTTCCGTCAGCCATGTTGTGGTGGCAGTTCGCAGCCGTCCGGGCCGCAGCGGCGATGTGCCGGCGAGACGAAATCCCAGATCGACACCCCGACCATCAAGGCCAGACCGACGTACATCAGGTTCGCCGTCCACCAGTTGCCGAGAAGCCAAACCGTGGCCGCGAATACGATGGCCGGCCTGATCATGCCGAGCAGGCTGCGGTGCCATTGACGATGACTCAGCCAGCCCAGCGCGTTTGCTAACAGGGCGATGGCGGCAAACAGCGGCAATAGCCTGGAGATAAACAGGCCCTCGTATTCACTCAGGAAGCCCAGCCCTATGGCCGCGCCGAAACTGGCGATGGCTGGGAAACAAGCCGCGCAGCCCATCGCGGAAACGACGCTGCCGAGCGCTCCGGTTTTATCGGCGATGCGTGTAATCAAGCCCATGATGTCGCTCACTGCTTAACACTGGAACTTCTTGTCCATTCCATAGCCTGAGCATCGCCGTCCGCGATCTGCTCACGTGTCAATCTGGCCGCAAGCTCGGCGCGCAGCTTGACCGCGGTCTCGTCGCCGCGGGCGGCGGCGATGCCGAACCACTTGTACGCCTGGACCAGATCGGACGCGGCCGGAGCGACGCCCTTCGCGTACAGCTGTGCCAGCTTAACTTGCGCCTGTGTGTGGTTCTGCTCAGCGGAGCGGCGGTACCAATTCACGGCCTCGCTGTCGTCAGCGGGCACAGGCCGTGCGTGGCGACGATAGAAGGTGTCGTTGGCATGCCCTTCGTAGATGCGCGCGAGGTTGAACTGGGCGTCCGCCTCGCCCTGCTCTGCCGCTGAGCGGAACCACTTCCACGAGACTGCCTGATCCTGCGCGACGCCGATGCCGTACTTGTACGCCATGCCGGTGACGTTCTGCGCAATGGGTTCACCCGCTGTGGCCTTGCGCTCCCATTCGCTTTGCGTGGTAGGCGAGAGCGACTCGATGGCCGCCTCCATCCTTTTGAAGTCATAGGCCAACGCACCGACGCTCATGAGCATCAGAAGGCCGCTTACGACGGACGAACGTCCGTATCTAAACAAGTTACTCATCATCGCTTTCCGGGTAGATTTACTGCTTGACGCTGGACGGAAAGCCCGCGTCTCCGGTTGCCTTGATCAGCTTCTGCACGCTGGTCTTGGCATCATCGAACGTGACAACCGCTTCGCGTGTCTCGAAGGTCACGTCAATTTTGCTGACGCCTTCGACCTTGGAAATCGCCTTCTTGACGATGATCGGGCAGGTGGAGCAGGTCATGCCCGGTACGGACAGCGTGACGGTCTGGGTGGCGGCCCACACGGGGGCAACAACGGCAGCGAGGGCGAGGGCGGCAAACAGTTTTTTCATGATGAACTCCTGTGATTAATAGAAAAATGGCATGACGTAGGGAAATCCGAGCGAGACCAGGACCAGCGCGGCCACGATCCAGAAAATGAGCTTGTAAGTAGCTCGCACTTGGGGAATCGCGCAGACCTCACCCGGTTTGCAGGCTTGCGCCGGGCGGTAGATGCGCCGCCAGGCGAAAAACAGCGCGACCAGCGCTGCGCCGATGAAGATCGGGCGATAGGGTTCCAGCACCGTCAGGTTGCCGATCCATGCCCCGCTGAACCCCAAGGCGATCAAAACCAGCGGCCCCAGGCAGCAGGCCGACGCAAGAATGGCGGCCAGCCCACCGGCGAAGAGCGCGCCGCGCCCGTTTTGTGGTTCAGACATACGCTTGTCCTTTCAAATTTGGTTTGGATAGCTTAAGCTTACTTCCGTAGTTATGTACGGAGTCAAGCGATATGCAAATTAATTTTGAGAATCTGACCATTGGCGTTTTTGCCAAGGCGGCCGGGGTCAATGTGGAGACCATCCGGTTCTATCAGCGCAAGGGCTTGTTGCCCGAGCCGGACAAGCCCTATGGCAGCATTCGCCGCTATGGCGCGGCGGACGTGACACGGGTGCGATTCGTGAAATCGGCCCAGCGGTTGGGCTTCAGCCTGGATGAAATCGCCGAGTTGCTGCGGCTCGACGATGGCACCCACTGCGAGGAGGCCAGCAGCCTGGCCGAGCACAAGCTCCAAGACGTGCGCGAGAAGATGGCCGATTTGGCGCGCATGGAGGCTGTGCTGTCTGACCTGGTGTGCGCCTGCCATTCGCGGCAGGGGAATGTTTCGTGTCCGCTGATTGCGTCGTTGCAAGGTGGAACGAGCTTGGCAGGGGCTTCCACAGCTTAGCGTGCTTTATTTTCCGTTTTCTGAGACGACCACAGATCAGAAAAGACTGTGCAGCCGACTCTTGATATTCCGTGCAGTCACCTTCTGAAAATGACACCGCTTAGTCAGAATAGAGTCATCTTTCGCATTTTTTGACACATGCCTGCGAAGGGCATAGATTTCAGCCTGACAGAAACGGGGTTTGAGGCACAACGGAACAGAAGGAGCACTTAAGCCGCCTTCAACCAAGGAGACATCGTGCAGGGGCACCGCATCGGCTACGTCCGGGTCAGCAGCTTCGACCAGAACCCGGAACGCCAGCTGGAACAGACACAGGTGAGCAAGGTGTTCACCGACAAGGCATCGGGCAAGGACACCCAGCGCCCCCAGCTCGAAGCGCTGCTGAGCTTCGTCCGCGAAGGCGATACAGTGGTGGTGCACAGCATGGACCGGCTGGCCCGCAACCTCGATGACCTGCGTCGCTTGGTACAGAAGCTGACTCAACGCGGCGTGCGCATCGAGTTCCTGAAGGAGGGCCTGGTGTTCACTGGCGAGGACTCGCCGATGGCCAACCTGATGCTGTCGGTGATGGGGGCCTTCGCTGAGTTCGAGCGCGCCCTGATCCGCGAGCGGCAGCGTGAGGGCATCACCTTGGCCAAGCAGCGTGGCGCGTACCGGGGCCGCAAGAAAGCCCTGTCCGATGAGCAGGCTGCTACCCTGCGGCAGCGAGCGACGGCCGGCGAGCCCAAGGCGCAGCTTGCCCGCGAGTTCAACATCAGCCGGGAAACCCTCTACCAGTACCTCCGCACGGACGACTGACACATGCCGCGTCGCTTGATCCTCTCGGCCACGGAGCGGGGCACCCTGCTCGCGTTGCCAGAAAGCCAGGATGACCTGATCCGCTACTACACCTTCAACGACTCCGACCTGTCGCTGATCCGTCAGCGGCGCGGCGACGCCAACCGCCTCGGCTTCGCCGTGCAACTCTGCCTGCTGCGCTACCCCGGCTATGCGTTGGGCACTGACAGCGAGCTGCCCGAACCGGTCATCCTGTGGGTGGCCAAGCAAGTCCAGACCGATCCGGCGAGTTGGACGAAGTACGGCGAGCGCGATGTGACCCGTCGCGAGCACGCCCAGGAACTGCGCACCTACCTTCAACTGGCCCCGTTCGGCCTGTCCGACTTCCGCGCCCTGGTGCGCGAGCTGACCGAACTGGCCCAGCAGACCGACAAGGGCTTGCTGCTGGCCGGCCAGGCGCTGGAGAGCCTGCGGCAGAAGCGACGCATCCTGCCGGCGTTGAGCGTGATCGACCGGGCTTGCTCGGAGGCCATTGCACGGGCCAATCGGCGGGTCTACCGCGCCCTGGTTGAACCGCTCACGGACTCGCATCGGGCCAAGCTGGACGAGCTGTTGAAGCTCAAGGCCGGCAGCAGCATCACCTGGTTGACCTGGCTGCGCCAGGCACCGCTGAAACCCAACTCTCGGCATATGCTTGAGCACATCGAGCGGCTGAAGACATTTCAGCTGGTGGACTTGCCCGAAGTCCTGGGCCGGCACATCCACCAGAACCGCCTGCTCAAGCTGGCCCGCGAGGGTGGGCAGATGACGCCCAAAGACCTCGGCAAGTTCGAGCCGCAGCGGCGCTATGCGACCCTGGCCGCCGTGGTGCTGGAGAGCACTGCAACCGTGATTGATGAGCTGGTGGATCTGCACGACCGCATCCTAGTCAAGCTGTTCAGCGGCGCGAAGCACAAGCATCAGCAGCAGTTCCAGAAGCAGGGCAAGGCGATCAACGACAAGGTGCGCCTGTACTCCAAGATCGGCCAGGCGCTGCTGGAGGCCAAGGAAGCCGGCAGCGACCCCTATGCCGCCATCGAGGCGGTGATCCCCTGGGACGAGTTCACCGAGAGCGTCAGCGAAGCCGAGCTGCTGGCCCGGCCGGAGGGCTTCGACCACCTGCACCTGGTCGGCGAGAACTTCGCCACCCTGCGCCGCTACACGCCGGCTCTGCTGGAGGTATTGGAGCTGCGCGCCGCCCCGGCCGCGCAGGGCGTGCTGGCAGCCGTGCAGACGCTGCGCGAGATGAACGCCGACAACCTGCGCAAGGTGCCGGCCGATGCTCCCACCGCCTTCATCAAGCCGCGCTGGAAGCCACTGGTGATCACCCCGGAAGGCCTCGACCGGCGCTTCTACGAAATCTGCGCCCTGTCCGAGCTGAAGAACGCCCTGCGCTCCGGCGACATCTGGGTCAAGGGCTCGCGGCAGTTCCGCGACTTCGACGACTACCTGCTGCCGGCCGAGAAGTTCGCCGCGCTCAAGCGGGAACAGGCCCTGCCGCTGGCGATCAACCCGAACAGCGACCAGTATCTGGAAGAGCGCTTGCAGCTGCTGGACGAGCAGTTGGCCACTGTCGCCCGCCTGGCCAAGGACAACGAGCTGCCCGATGCCATCCTCACCGAGTCCGGGTTGAAGATCACCCCGCTGGATGCGGCGGTGCCGGATCGGGCGCAGGCGCTGATCGACCAGACCAGTCAGTTACTGCCGCGCATCAAGATCACCGAACTGCTGATGGACGTGGACGACTGGACGGGCTTCAGCCGCCACTTCACCCACCTGAAGGACGGGGCCGAGGCCAAAGACCGGACGTTGCTGCTGTCCGCGATCCTCGGTGATGCGATCAACCTCGGGCTGACCAAGATGGCCGAGTCGAGCCCCGGTCTGACCTACGCCAAGCTGTCCTGGCTGCAAGCCTGGCACATCCGCGACGAGACCTATTCGGCGGCCCTGGCCGAGCTGGTCAACCACCAGTACCAGCATGCCTTCGCCGCCCACTGGGGCGACGGCACCACCTCATCCTCCGATGGCCAGCGTTTCCGGGCTGGCGGCCGGGGCGAGAGCACCAGACACGTCAACCCGAAGTACGGCAGTGAGCCGGGACGGCTGTTCTACACCCATATCTCCGACCAGTACGCGCCGTTCAGCACCCGCGTGGTGAATGTCGGCGTGCGCGATTCCACCTATGTGCTCGACGGCCTGCTGTACCACGAGTCCGACCTGCGGATCGAGGAGCACTACACCGACACGGCCGGCTTCACCGATCACGTCTTCGCCCTGATGCACCTGCTGGGCTTCCGTTTCGCGCCGCGCATCCGCGACCTCGGCGAAACCAAGCTGTACGTGCCGCAGGGCGTGCAGACCTACCCGACGCTGCGGCCGCTGATCGGCGGCACCCTGAACATCAAGCACGTCCGCGCCCATTGGGACGACATCCTGCGCCTGGCCAGCTCGATCAAACAGGGCACCGTCACTGCCTCGCTGATGCTGCGCAAGCTCGGCAGCTATCCGCGCCAGAACGGCCTGGCCGTGGCCCTGCGCGAGCTGGGCCGGATCGAACGCACGCTGTTCATCCTAGACTGGCTGCAAAGTGTTGAGCTGCGCCGCCGCGTGCATGCCGGCCTGAACAAAGGTGAGGCGCGCAACTCGCTGGCCAGGGCGGTGTTCTTCAACCGCCTTGGGGAAATCAGGGATCGGAGCTTCGAGCAGCAGCGCTACCGGGCCAGCGGCCTCAACCTGGTGACGGCGGCTATCGTGCTGTGGAACACGGTGTACCTGGAGCGCGCCACCCAGGGGTTGGTCGAGGCCGGCAAGCCGGTGGACGGCGAGCTGCTGCAATTCCTGTCGCCGCTGGGCTGGGAGCACATCAACCTCACCGGCGATTACGTCTGGCGGCAGAGCCGCAGACTGGAAGACGGGAAGTTTCGGCCCCTACGGATGCCCGGAAAACCTTAGCGTACGATTTTTTCCGAATTCTGCGAGCCCCCCAGGAAGAATTGCGTAGACCCGCGCGCAGCAAGCACTACGTTGTGCTGAGGGATCAGCAGCAGCTTTGCCCCCGCGGAATACGCCCCTGTGAGAGCATCCTCTGCCAGGGTATCCGCTGCGACGACGAGGTGGTCACGAGTGAGGAGAACGTTGAGGATGCTCATTGCGGGATCGTCTAGACGTTTGCAGACTATCGCCTTCCCCTCCCCTCCTGTCCAGACTGCTATGGCCTCCGCGATCACACAAATTCTTGGTCGCCCCAATGCTTGCGAGAACGCACTTGAGATACGCCGCGGCTACCTCAAGGCGATGGAAGATGCGCTGCGGGTTTCGCTTCTGATCCACCAAGATCCAAGGCTTCTGTTCGACACGTGGGCCAGACTGCTCCCCTTGATCGCTCAAAGCCACGAGAGTGACGGCAGCCAGCCATTTGCGACCGGGATCGTCCGCTCGCGCGATCATGGATCCCGGCGGTTGGCTGGCTGAGCGTATGGTTGCAATATAGGAAGCAATCGCGCGCGGACCAGAACGCTGTTCATCGCAGACATTCTTAGGGTGCCATTGCAGAGATTTCAGCTTTTGAGGAATAAAATTTCAGTGCAAGACGGTCCATTGCAGAAAAATTTGACTTGCGACTGACGCAACGCAGAAATTGCTGATGCACGGATGATGCAATGCAGAGATTACCGGCTAACAGATGCTGCAGCCCAGCCGGCCAACTGAGGGCTTTGCCCGATGGACGAGCCGTTACTCTTGCCTGCAGATCACGATTCTAGGATGACTTGTGCCTCAATCGGCTGACCAGGATCGGGCGTCTGTGCTGGAGGGCTCCTTAGAGCTCTTGGGTGAAATTCGAGCCGCTTGGATGGAGATAGAGCATGGACGTGACCGAAGATCGACGGCGGTGGCGGCACTTTGCCAGATGTCCCTTGATCACGCCGTGGCAGTACAGTCCCTGATCGCTACTCTGCCCCAGTCAGCAATCTCGCTGGTCCGGCCCCAGTATGAGGCCCTCGTGCGTGCAACCTGGGCATGTTATGCAGCTACCGACACCGACATCGAGAAGCTTCTTGCGCCCCTGACTCTGGAGAGTCAGCAAGCGGCAAAGAGGCTCCCTGGCGTTCAGGACATGCTCGTAAAGCTTGAGTCCTCTGGGCCCCGAGGAGCATCACAGTTGTTGGGCAGAGCCAGACAATGCCTTTATGTCGGCTTGAACTCCTATCTCCATGCCGGGATTCACCCCTTGGCAAGGCAGTTAAATGGCTACCCGGGCGCGCTTCTGGCGGGGGTGGCCATGAACAGCAATGCGCTTGCCATGCTAACCCTTCTGAATCTGGCGCACCTGTGGCCAGGCGAACCAGTTCTGGCATGGATGAATGCACTGCATCATCAATTTGGGGGTGTTTTGCCAGAGTTGGAGCCATTGACCCCCCATCAGCCCTCGCCATAGAGCTGTCCCGGATCGCCTGCGCGTCTAGGGTGGGGTCTGTGGTGAGTGACTAGGCAGTTGGGCCTCGCCCCCCTCTGGGGGCACGGGGAGAACATCACGGGCGCATAAGCAGTTGCCCCGGATTTCTCGTTGGGGCAAGTCCT
Source organism: Stenotrophomonas maltophilia (assembly GCF_039555535.1). Classification (NCBI taxonomy): domain Bacteria; kingdom Pseudomonadati; phylum Pseudomonadota; class Gammaproteobacteria; order Lysobacterales; family Lysobacteraceae; genus Stenotrophomonas; species Stenotrophomonas maltophilia. The sequence goes on from NZ_CP154630.1 coordinate 2,427,887, forward strand.
GGCAGTTGATCTGTGTCGGGGGCCTGTCGGGCGACTGTCATGTTTCCAAGTTCGGCACCCTCCTAATCTGGGCTCCCTACCCCTCCGGAGTTATCTTCTATGACCACCAAGACCCCGCCTCGCCTGCTTACCGCTGCTGAGGTTGGCGCCTGCATTCGCCAGTTCCGCCAGTTGCGTCATTGGTCGCAAGAACAATTGGCCGAGATCTCGGGCCTGAACGTGCGAACAGTTCAGCGGGTTGAGCAGGGTGACTCGGCCAGTTTCGACACCCGTCGCGCACTGGCGCGCGCCTTCGATTTCAATGACATCGATGCACTCAACAAGCCTTTCTCGCTGCCGACAGACGAGGAACTGCAGGCGGCGCAAGCGCAGTTTGAGCGCGACTACATCACCCTGGCGGTGTCCCCGCTTGCTGCTGGGCGCGAGCTGGCCAGCCTGATCGTTTCGTGCGACATGGATCTGTCCGAACCGGCTTTCGAGCTGTCGCGCGAGGCGGCGAGCGAGTTTGCTGCACTGGTCGACTACTACCGTGAGTATCGCGACTGCCAAGACCTGTATTCAGAAGTCGACAAGCTAGACATCTACGACGGGCTGCAGCAGCGCATTGAGGTCCTGCGGGAACTGGGAGTATCACTGTCGCACGGTCAGCGTAAGGTCGTCATTCGGATGGGCTCAGGTATGCCGATGGATGCCACGGTCCTGTACGTCGTGGCGTTTCGCCTCGGCCACGAGTGCAGTCAGATCGTAACTCCTAAGGCAGCACGCATCGGCTGAGTCAGCATTCATTAGATCGATAGTGGTGGCGATACATCTGACAGATGTCTATTGATCGCGCCGTCGCAGTACAGTCCCTGGAGGTTGCCCTGCCTTAGTCAGCGATAGCGCTGGTCCGGCCCCAGCACAAGACCCTGATTCGTGCGACAGCAAGGTTCTTAGCTTTCGAGGCAGCGAATTTTTGATGTGCCCTGAACCCTCGCGAAGATCCACTATGGAGACGCCGTCGATTTCTGGATCCAGACCTAAGAAGCCCTCGAGTTCTGGATCCACAGGCAACTCGTCCTTGAGTTCCTGACTGCGCACCTGAGTGGTCAAGCTCCGCCCGGGTGAAGGCTCTGCGCCCAGTACTCTAGGAACTCCTCTTGAGCAATCGTTTCGATTGCGCCTGGCCTGGCATGCCGCACCATGTGGATGGCATCCGATGCCCGCTTGGCCTCGCCAGACTGCAGCAAAAGCATGGCAGCGACCGTTCCCGCGCGTCCCAACCCCCCCTTGCAGTGGACCACGATCCTTTGACCGCTCAGCATGTCAGCGACGAGCTCAGCACTTAGCTGTAGCCAATCTTTGAGGAGTCTGTCGTCTGGTGCGGCTCCATCAGTGATTGGCAGTCCATGCCAAGAGATGCCCTTCCCCGCCACTATCGCCGGTAAGCTCTCGATTCGAAGGTCCTTGAGCTCCCAAGGCTCAAGCAAGGTGACTAGGTGAGTGGCACCCCAGTCCTGAATAGCCGAGACGTCCACATCTAGGTCTCTCGCCCATGCTCCAGTCATGGCGACTTCCTGGTACTTGCCTGGCGCAAATGTCACCCCTATGCCGCCTCCATGGGCTCCAACAGGCAACTCTGCAATCAGTAACGGGTGGCTAGCGCTGGTGCGCATCATTTCGGCTCTCCCAACATGCGGTAACGTTCTGCGTCGTGCGCCGGGGCGCTCCCCGCTCATTCGCTGCACGGCTAGGATATCGGATGTTCAGATATCGTTGAACTGGAGAGAACACCTAAGGGTCAATATCGGAAAGTCAGATAGACAGTCTGTGGGCAGGTTGATATCCTGACAACTGGTATCGCGATTTGAGGGCTGTGTGGCCTATGTCGTTAGCCAACCGACCCTCATCGCGCCCTGGCCAGAACTGGACAATTTCGTTCGTTCAATAGGTCCCTTTCTTGCGTGCGCGTGGTGCGCGCTAGAGCGCTCAAGAACGGCTAGTTCGCCGGTAGCTGCTGAGGGGTTGGCCTCGCAGGCACTTGACACGCTTGCGACGCTGCGCGTCCTCCATCGCGAACCAGTCGAATGTTCTCGGCTTGCCGCAAGATCTCTGTATGAGCCCCTGGCTTGGTCCTACAAATCTCCGTGGTCTCGCAGTGACTTGAACCTTGAGTCGGCATTGACCCGGTCGCTCACCCAGTGGGCGGCTGAGTGCACGCCCAGTGCGAGGCGGAATCTCGGAATTTCACTGGCATCCACCGAAGCTCGAGCGTACTTGGCAAACCTTCTGCGGAAGCATCGGTTGGACCCGAAGCTAGGCGACGGGCTTCAGTCGATTGGATCGCCTGAATGGAATGCGCTCAGCTTGGGGCGTAAGCGCTACGTGCTGTGGGCGAGCATGCGAAATTCTGCCTCGGAGTTCATACAAAGCGGTTTGGATGAGCATGCCGCGAGGCGAGCACTTGATCGCGAGATAAAACGCAGATGCATCTGGTTAGCTGGACGCGAGCAAGCTGGAACCCTCGCCCGGAAGGATTTTTGCTTCTTGCCTGGTCAGGGTTGGCGTCAGCCGTTGATCCTGGACGTTGCAATGGAGACTTTCCTGCCGCTGGGCATGGCGTACTGGCTGGAACCTAGCGGCAGTTGGCAGCTTTAGCTTCTAGTCTGAGTAGACCGACCAGCTGCCACGGGTCCATGAGATGGTTTGAGGGGGCTCAGGACTCTATCGCGGTAAACGCCCCCCCAGGTCTATATCGACGGTTCTCCAACGAAGCGCTGGACCTTGGTTGACCGGCGAGCCTGTGGCCCATTGGACGCTGGCCAAGAGATGGCCCTCTAGTACTCGTTCAGTCGCTTACGGATTGCCTCGATGGCATCGTCCAGTCCCGCGTCGTCCTCGGGGTAAGGAGAACAAAACAGTTGAACCGGGACCCAGCAATGTTCCTGTCCCGGTTGTACATAGGGGGCGTAATCATCTAGTAGCCATGCAGAGCCGATGGGCTGGGAAACGTTGGCAAGATCCTTCGTCGGCCCAGTCCAGTCTATGTATGGCAAGCGGGCAAACCAACCCGGGGCCGCTCCTTCGCAAGCCAATAGGTCGGCAATCTCGCGAAATCTAGGCTCCGGAACTGTGGTGAAGATGACTAGACCCTCAAAGAGCGACTTTGCCGACTCCAGAAATTCGTAGAGGCCCGGGCGCGGGATCTGGCTTACAGCGTTGGAAATCAGCGTTCCTTCTAAGTCCAAGGCGAGGATGGACGGGCGCATTGTGTAATGGTCCTCTTTGGCGGGGGTGAACGTCGGTACCGCTACCAAGCCCCGCCGGAGGGTGATCCGCCGGCGGGGCTTGGTAGCATCAGACATCTTCGAACTCGCTCGCTTGCTTGAGTTGGTTCTCAAGGAAATCAATGCGCTTCTGAAGATCGGCACTTAGATAGGCTTTGTCCGTAAAGTCCATTGCTGTCTCAGGGATCATCTCCAGCTCGACGCGTGTGGATGTAGCTTGACGAATCGCCAAGGTGGTCCAGGCCTTATCGCCCTTGACGAATCCGACAGTGAATCGAGCCGTAACATGGTGTTCGGGCTTGAGGCCTTCGATGGAACGGAAATCGCTGCGCACCTTCGACGTGGCTACAGGCTGTACATCGCCATTGATGTACAGCGCCGCATTCCAGCTCGCTTCGCTCAATGGCAGTGTTGAGCGGTTGATGATGCGGGCGGTGATGACTGGCTTGGGCCCAAAGAAGCTGTTTTCCATCCGGAACTCTGGATCAACCGCACTGACCCTCTTTAGCTCGGCGATAGTAGGAAGTTGATCGTTGGCCTCCTGTCGTAGCGCTTCTATCTCCTTGGGATTGCTATCCCTGATGTGCTTAACCTGCCCTCTCACCACCTGCCTTACGGAAGCGTTTGGGTAGGTCTGGTTCAGTTTTTCAAGAAGGTCGGCAGGGATTCGTGAGAAAAACAGCCGAATCGTCTCTAACACCATGATTCAACGAGGAAACACCCCTCGACGTCAGGCAGTTCGTGGATTACAGACCTAGGCTTGATTGAACCAGAAGCCGCGTGACACAGGCATTCCTGGAGTACTGCTCAGGCACGCGTGCCCTTCTTGAATATTGGATTCAAGAGTTTCCACGCTCCTGACCCAACGGAAACCTTCAAGAAGGCTCTGACCGTCGCCTGATCCATTGCAGTAGTTCCTCGTGCGGGATCGTACGTCCAGCGTCGACGTCGGCCATACCCTCGCGGGTCCGCCGTTCCTTCTCTTCCTCGGTCAATCCCGGAAGGAGTGCTAGTAGCTTATCTTCAGGGCTCATAGGCCGATGAGCTGTGCTCAAGTTGGCTTGATTCTCGTGAAAAAATATGGGCAGGATCTGGGGATCATCCAAGCCCGCCGGCAAAGGCAGCGATACGTCGTGGACCGCCAAGTCGATGATGACGTCCAAATCTGAGCATAAGGGCTGTATGGCGGTGGTCACCAGACGAGCCGCCCGCTCGGCGAAAGCCAGGTCCACCACCAGCCAGATCAACAGACCGGGAGGCTGTTCGACGCCCCCTGACGAGTGAGTTTCCAGGAGATAGGCCGACGAGACGAAGTCGGCGTGCTCAAGGCTGCCGCTGATGGCCGGAGCGAGCCAAGCCGGCGCGGCCTGGGCAGGTCTCACCGCGAACTCCGCCGGCGCCAGACGTTCCACCCTGGCCAGAAAGCCCGTATCCAACAATGTCGCAACCTCTTCCGGGTACAGGACAACGCCGCCGTAGTTGGGATTGAGCATCAACGTCGCGCCGCGAGTACCGGTTAGCAGCTCACGGCCTGAAACTCCCAGAATTCTGACAGCAGACGAGCTGGCCGCCTGCGCCTTGTCGAGCGAGGTAAAGAAAGGGATCGCATCGAAACCGTCAGGATGGCGGAACTGGACCAGCCGCAGTGTCTGCGCGTCGTCCGAGATGGGCGCATGCACGTACACGATCGCATCCATCAGTCGCTTGAAGAATGCGCGTTCCTCGGCCGCACTGTCGCGGGCCCGTTCAAAGGAAGCCTCCAGCGCTGTCTCCGCAGACGTAGTCCCTCTTCCACGCGGCCTGCTCGGTTGCTTCATGGTCAGATGCGATGAGGGCCGAGCGGGTACCCGGAGAACCAATCCGCCTCGATCTCGCTGCTCAGGTAGGGTCGTACGAAGGCCGACTGGGTCAGCGCTCGCAGCCGCTCTTCGTGCTCAGCAATCGCCTCGATGTCGCTGACGGTTGGATAGTGCCGCAGCAGTCGATATGCCTCTTGCCGCACCTCTTTAGGCACGGCTTGGCTGGCCGCTAGCTGCCTGAGGAACGCGCCCGCCTGCAGCACATTGCGGGTGCGCTCAGATGGCATCGTCATGACATCAAGAATGACTAGCACTAAGGAATGCTTAGCTTATCGCGTTTGTGGCCGGCCAGGGCACGGTGCAACTACAGACCTTGCGATTCCTGTATTAATGTAATATAATCAATAACTTAATTCGCATAAGTGAGCGTTATGTCCATGGAGTGAGGGCCAATAGGAACGAGCAGGTAGCCTGAGCCTTCCCATGATGGGAAGGTCAACAACGCGGGACGGATTACCACTCAACTTGCCTGTCGTTTGACCTTCCCACCGTGGGAAGGCTCATCGTCACGCCGTCGGCAAACCGCCGATGCTTTTGGAGGGTTGTCCATGAATCTCGTTGTTGAAGGTATGACCTGTGGTCACTGTGTCCGAACGGTCACCCAAGCCATTCAGGCCCTTGACCCCCACGCCCAGGTGGACGTCGATCTGGGCAGTGGCGTGGTCAAGATCGAGGGCCTGCTTGCCGTAGAACAGGCGGTTGAGGCTATCCAGCGGCAAGGCTATGTGATCGCTGCGGTGCTCCCTTCTGAGGCTGGTACGCCGGCCGCCCCGGCCGTCGCATCCTCCTGCTGCGGCGGATGCCACCGCTGAGTCCGCGCGAGGGCTTGATCCTGATCAATGACAGTCGGCCCCAAGAGGGCTAGACTGGCCATCATGAGAGCTCGCACGTCCCCTGCCCTGATCTGCCCAGCGTCCGCAGGCGCTGCTTCGGGCGTGCGGGAGCTGTCATGGTGAGGCTGCTGAGGCGATGGCGGCGACCCCGTTCTCGTGCCCGACTGGCATGGCTGGGACTGTGGGCGCTGCTGCTGCAGCAACTCGCGCTGGTGGCTTACGCCTGTCCGCTGGAATCGGTGGAAGCTGGACAAGCGACCCTGATGGTCGGTTGCGAAGAGATGTCCACGCCGGATCCCGATGCTCCGGCGTTGTGCGACCAGCATTGCCAGCGCGATCACATCGCCACGGCCGATGCGAAGGCCCCTCAAGTGCCTTACCAGCCCGCGCTGGCCGCCTTCGCGCTGGTGCAGGCTCTGTTGCCACCGGTACACGCGCAGTTGTATCGGGATGTTCCGGTGTGCGTGTCCGATCCGCCTCCCCTGCAGCGCTTTTGTAGCCTGCTGATTTAAGCCCCCTCCTGGATTGACCCGTGCTCGTGCTGCATGCGTTGCAGCGCGCTCGTTGTCGTTTCCCGGAGGTCTTATGGAGATGTCTTTCTTCTTGCGTGCAAGGCGCAAGATGGCGTGTGGGTTCGTGTTTGCCCTGGCGCTCAGTGGTCCTGTGCTGGCGGCATCGCCCGCTATCCCGATCAGCTACACAGAAGCCCTACAACGGGCGCTTGCTAACGCCCCAACCCTGCAGGTGCGCCGATCGCAGATCGATGCCAGTACCGAAGAAGCCGCGCGTGCTGGCGCGCTTCCCGACCCACGTTTGATCGTGGGGCTGGCGAACTGGCCCGTCAGCGGACCCGATGCCTTCAGCTTGCGGGCCGATGAGATGACCACCCAGCAAATCGGTCTGATGCAGGAGTTTCCTGCGCGTGCGAAACGACGTGCCGAGCACGCCTTGGCGCAAGCGACGCTGGCGCAAGCGCGCTCACTGTCGATGGCCGAACAGCAGATGGTGGCCCAAGCGGCCGCGCTGGCCTGGATCGAGCTGTGGAGTACGCAGCAAGCCGTAGATGCGTTGGAAGGTCTGCGCGAGCCGGCCCGTATAGCCGAGCGTGCGGCGCGTGCTCGCTTGGCAGGCGGCACGGCCGGGGCCAGTGATGTGCTTGCCGCCCAGGCCGCCCTACTGCAGTTGGACAATCGCCTGGAGCAGGTACATGCGGAGCACGCCGCCGCGCAGGCCGGCCTGGCGCGGTGGTTGGGTATTGCACCAGAGGCGATCTTGGCCAGTGGTGCGGCACCGGATTTTTCGCAGTTGCCATTGGAGCCCACCCAACTGCTGGCCAAACTGGACCAACACACGCCACTACTGGGCTGGGAGGCACGCGAGAGCTTAGCCCAGGCCCAGGTGGATGCGGCCGTGGCCGAAACCCGCCCGGATTGGAGTGTGGAGCTCACCTACGGACGTCGCGAGCGCGCACCCGACGGCATGGCGCGCAGCGACATGCTCATGGTGGAAGTGGGTGTGGGCCTGCCGCTGTTCCAGAAGAACCGCCAAGCACGAGGCATCGCGGCACGGCGGGCCGAGCTGGAGGCGGTGTCCGCAGAGCGCGATGAGGCCCGGCGCATCCAAGCCGAGTCGGTGCAACGCGCGATAGCGCGATGGCGCGGGTTAACCGGCCAGTTGGAGCGCCAGAACACGCAGAGCCTGCCTTTGGCGCGCGATCGTGCACGCACGGCGTTGGCCGCCTACGGCGCCGGTGCCGACCTGCAGCCGTGGCTGGAAGCGCGGCGCGATGAGATCGAATTGCACCTGGAGAACGCCCGTCTGCTGGGCGAACAGGGCCGTGCCTGGGCGGCACTGGCCTATCTGCTACCCCATGAGGAGAACACGCCATGAGCCCGACCAAGACGCGTCTCACACAGCTCGCCGTGGCCCTCGGGTTGCTGGCGCTCGGCTTTGCCGGCGGCTACGCCTGGATGACTCGAACCTCTGATACCACCCCGCCCCCCGGCACGAGCGTCGCAGATCAAGCACGCAAGGTGCTGTACTGGTACGACCCCATGGCGCCGGAGCAGCGATTCGACAAGCCGGGCAAATCTCCGTTCATGGATATGGAGTTGCTGCCCAAATACGCAGATGAGGCCATAGGGGGCGGAACGCAGATCGATCCGCGCCTGCAGCAGAACGTGGGCATACGCACTCAGGAAGTGACGGTAGAGTTACTAGGGACTGCCGTACGCGTGCCGGGCACACTGACGTGGGATCTGACCCAGGAAAGCGTGATCAGTGCGCGCATGGAAGGCTTGATCACCCACGTGCAGGTAAAGGCGCCGTTTACCGAGGTTCGTCGTGGTCAAACGCTGGCCACCGTGCAGGCCCCGGCATGGAACGCGGCCATCGCCGAAGCACATGCCCTGAGCCAAGCTCAGTCCGCGGGCGCGCGTGAGCTGCAGGGTGCGGCGCAACAACGGTTGCGTTCGTTGGGTGTTCCTTCTGGCGCCTCGGCCAGAAGTGGCGTCGTGCTTAGCGCAGACCACAGTGGTGTCGTGACCGAGATCCTGGCACGCGAGGGACAGACGGTGATGCCCGGTACGCCACTGTTCAAGATCAATGGGCTGGACACGTTGTGGCTGGAGGCCTCGGTACCCCAGGCAGCGCTGGGCACCTTGCGGCCGGGGACCTCAGTGCAGGCCACGGTCAGTGCCTGGCCGGCAGAGCGCTTTGCCGGACAGATCCAGGCGTTGCTTCCCCAGGTCGACATGGCTAGTCGCACGCAGCGGGCGCGAATTGTGCTGCGCAACCCGCAGCGTCGGCTGGTGCCGGGCATGTTCGCCGAGGTTCTGGTGCAGCCCGACGCCGAGCAGGCCCTGCCAGTCGTTCCCACGGAGGCGCTGATCGCCACCGGGCGGGACAGCCGGGTCATCGTGCAGGATCCGGACGGGAGCTTCCGGCCAGTGCGGGTGAGTGTGGGACGTAGCGTGCAAGGGCGCACGCAGATCGTGGCAGGCTTGGCCGGTGGTGAACGCGTGGTCGTCTCGGGTCAGTTCTTGCTCGACTCCGAAGCCAGTCTCTCCGGTGCGTTGGAGCGCCTGGGTGCTGCACAACCGACACGCCCTGCCAGCGCATCAGGTGTGCACGAGCGCCATGACGCCGGGCACGAACCACGCACTGTCGTGCCGTCACCGTCCAGACAGCCGGCGCCTGTCGCGCCAGACACCTCCACCTCTACGCCGCCGCGCTGCCCGGTGCAGTACTGGTATGACCCGATGGTGCCGGAGAAGCATTTCGACAAGCCGGGCAAGTCACCGTTCATGGATATGCAGTTGGTACCCAAGTTCGGCCCCGCCGCAGCCGCTGATTGCCAGGCAAGCGAGGTCATGTCCGAAGCGATGGAGGGCACACCATGATCGCGCGCCTGATCCATGCTTGCATCGCCAATCGCGTGCTGGTGCTGGTTGCCGCCGCGCTGCTGGCGGTGGTCGGTATCTGGTCGGTAAAGAACACGCCGCTGGATGCGCTGCCGGACCTGTCCGATACCCAGGTCATCATCCGCACGCAATGGGCGGGGCAAACCCCGCGCATCATCGAAGACCAGGTCACCTACCCGTTGGCCACCACGATGTTGTCCGTGCCGGGCGTGAAGGCGGTACGCGGCTTCTCCTTCTTCGGTGATTCATTCGTCTACATCCTGTTTGACGATGCCACTGATCTTTACTGGGCGCGCTCTCGAGTGCTCGAGTACTTGAGCCAGGTACGCGATCGACTTCCGCCGAATGTGAATCCGGCGCTGGGTCCTGATGCGACAGGACTGGGCTGGATCTACCAGTACGCCTTGGTGGATCGAACAGGTCAACGTGATGTGGGGCAGCTGCGTGCGTTGCAGGACTGGTTTCTTCGTTATGAGCTAAAAACCGTGCCGGACGTGGCTGAAGTAGCCAGTGTGGGCGGTGCGGTGCGCGCCTGGCAGATCCAGCCCGATCCGCAGGCGTTGGCGGCCCGTGGACTGACGGTGGCCGAGCTCATCGAGGCGGTGGATGCGGCCAACGGCGCTACCGGGGGCTCGGTGATCGAACAAGGCGAAGCCGAACTGATGGTGCGCAGCGAAGGCTACCTGCGCACACAGGAGGCGTTCGAACAGGTGCCGGTAACCGGCAACGACGGCATCCCCGTCCTGCTCGGCGAGGTGGCCACGATCAGTCGCGGGCCGGTCTTCCGTCGTGGTATCGCAGAGTTGGATGGTCAAGGTGAGGTGGCCGGCGGCGTGATCGTCCTGCGGACCGGCAAGGATGCCTTGGGGGCCATTCGGAACGTCAAAGCGCGACTGCAGGCGTTGCAATCCAGCTTGCCCGAGGGCGTGGAAGTGGTGCCGGTGTACGACCGCTCCGAGCTGATCCAGGATGCGGTACGCAACCTCACCCACAAGCTTGGCGAAGAGTTTCTGGTCGTAGCGCTGGTATGCCTGCTGTTCCTGTGGCACCTACGCTCGGCGTTGGTGGCCGTCATCACCCTGCCTTTGGGTATCCTGGCGGCCTTCATCGTGATGCACGCCCAGGGGATCTCCGCCAACTTGCTGTCATTAGGCGGCATCGCCATCGCCATTGGTGCGATGGTCGATGCAGCGGTGGTGATGATCGAAAATGCACACAAGCATCTGGAGCACTGGCGGGAGGCGCACGGCCGGGAACCTCAGGGTGAGGAGCGCTGGCAGCTGATGGCCCGCTCGGCGGCCGAGGTCGGACCGGCCCTGTTCGCCAGCTTGCTGGTCATCACCCTGTCTTTCGTGCCGGTTTTTGCCCTGCAGGCGCAGGAAGGGCGATTGTTCTCGCCTCTGGCCTACACCAAGACCTACGCGATGGCCGCCGCAGCAGGGTTGTCGGTGACCTTGATCCCCGTCTTGATGGGCTACCTGATCCGCGGCCGCATCCGCCCGGAACAGCAGAACCCCATCAATCGCATCCTGATCGCTGGCTATCGGCCCATCCTGCTGTGGGTCCTCAAACATCCCGGTGTCACCTTGCTGCTCAGCGGCCTGCTGCTAGTGCTCACCTTGATCCCCTTTAGCCGGTTGGGCAGTGAGTTCATGCCGCCCTTGGAAGAAGGCAGCCTGTTGTACATGCCCACGGCCCTGCCCGGCCTGTCCGCCGACAAGGCCCGTCAGTTGCTCCAGCTCTCGGGCCGGATGATCAAGACCGTACCGGAGGTTGAGCACGTGTTCGGCAAGGCGGGCCGTGCCGAAAGTGCGACCGATCCGGCACCGATCGAAATGTTTGAGACCACCGTGACCTTCAAGCCGCGGGATCAATGGCGCCCGGGCATGACCCCCCAGAAGCTACGCCAGGAGTTGGACGCAGCGGTCAAGATTCCCGGTCTGACCAACCTATGGGTCCCGCCCATTCGCAATCGCATCGATATGTTGGCCACCGGCATCAAGAGCCCGATTGGGATCAAGGTCTCCGGACCCGATGTGGAGCAGATCGAGCGCCTGAGCCAGCAGATCGAGCAGGTGGCCAAGACTGTGCCCGGCGTGAGTTCGGCACTGGCCGAACGCGTCACGGGTGGGCGCTATGTCGATGTACAGGTGCGCCCGGAAATCGCTGCACGTTACGGATTCACTCAAGGCCAACTCCAGCAACTGATTGCCACGGTCGTTGGCGGTGATCCAATCGGGGAAACGATCGAGGGGCGCGAACGCTATCCCATCGTCTTGCGCTACCCCCGTGGCCAGCGTGACTCGTTGCAGGCCTTGCAGGATCTGCCGCTGATCGCGCCAGGCGGTGTGCAACTGACCTTGAGCCAGGTGGCGGAGCTGTCAATCAGCCCAGGCCCGCCGATGCTCAAGAGCGATAACGGCCGGTTGGTGGGCTACATCTACGTGGATGTGGCCGATCGCGACTTGGGATCGGTGGTCCAGGACCTGCAAGCCGCGGTGCAGACCCAGGTGAGTTTGCCTGCCGGCTATGGTCTGGCGTGGTCGGGGCAGTACGAGTATCTGCAACGGGCTTTGGCACGCCTGCAATGGGTGGTGCCCGCGGCGTTGGCGATCATCTTCCTGGTCATCTGGATGGTGTTTCGCCGGCTTAGCGATGTATCCATCATCCTGCTCAGCTTGCCCTTGGCGTTGGTGGGCGGTTTCTGGTTGATCTGGGGGCTGGGCCATGCGATTTCGGTGGCCAGCATGATCGGATTCATCGCCCTGGGCGGCGTTGCGGCTGAGTTCGGCGTCATCATGCTGCTGTACCTGCGTCATGCCTGGGAGCAGCGCTTGGCCAGCGGTGCGCCGGAAGATGTGTCTACCCTGCAAGAGGCTATCTACGAAGGCGCCGTGCAACGGGTGCGCCCGAAGGCGATGACGGTAGCCGTCATCCTAGCCGGGTTGTTTCCGCTTTTCGTCGGTGCCGGTGCCGGCTCGGAGGTCATGCAACGTATCGCCGCGCCGATGCTGGGTGGCATGCTCACCGCACCGGTGCTCTCTATGGTGGTGATTCCCGCAGCGTTCTATCTAGTGCGGCGACGTGGATTGCGCGCGGCGCGGGGCGACCAATGAGAGACAGACTGAGCACTTGAGGTAAGTCCCCACAAAAAGACGCCAGTCATGGAAGAAGTCATGACTGGCGTCAAAGGGGAGAGTACCGCCTACATGCTTACTTATCAGTGCCCGGCGTGCGGGGAAATCTCAAAGCTCAGCGACGCCCGATCCGACACAAAATCCAAACCCTTTTGTGTAGAGGGCACAATGTGATTGGTGTGGATGTACCAGGTCTTGGCGGTGGTCACCTGGAAACTGGCTTGGCCTTGGGCATCGGTGCGCAGGAGCGTAGCGCTACCGTGCCCACCCTTGACCGGTGCGTCAGCACGATGACCGACGTACACGCGTAGGTTGGGCACTGGCGTGCCCTGCTGCAGCACCTGGAACGACAGCTGTTCGCCGACCTTCACGCTTCCAGGATTGCGGGCCAAGCGGATCTCCAGCGGATAGCCCAGCGAGGCAGCGAAATCGTCGGTCAGTTTTGTGCCCACCTGTCCAATGGTACGAGCATGCTTGGTATAGCTATAGGTGACCCCTTTGGGAAACTTGCTCGCATCATAGGTGGCCAGGGTATCGGGCAAGTCTTCCAACTCCAGGTACTTGCCGAACTCGCTGGCCGTACGCGTGCTGGTGGAGGCCATCGTCGAGACCCCCAGCAGATAGGTGCCCTCGCCCGCCGGATGCACGGTGAGCTGGCTCTGCTTGCCGACCTCTTTCCAACTGGCCAAGTCCGGTGCAGCCTTAGCGCCGCCCTGACTCAGCGAAACGTCCTGTAGACGCGCTCGGGTGACTGCACCTGCACTTTCATCGAAGGTGCCATTGTTCACCAACGCTGTGTTCGCCTCGCCCGCTGCGGTGCCAGGCTTGGAGAAAGCGACAAACAGGTCGTGCGCACCGGCACTGCCGGCCACAGCGAACAGCAGTAGTGTGGCGGATAGTTGCGTGTTTCTCATGATGTGTAGCTCCTCGTGATCGTGGCTTACCAGTGGTAACCAAAGCGGACATTCCAGCGACGACCCAGCAAGTCGTACGTCATGGTGTCGGTGTCGGTGTTGGGGTTGTTCTTCACGAACGGCGCCTTCTTATCGAGCACTTTTTCAACGCCGGCGGAGATATCCCACTTCTTCTTGATGCCGTAGCTCAGTTGCAGGCTGTGGTACACCACGCTGGACACATGCGAGCCGATCGTGTCGGGCACGGCGATGATGTCGTCCGCGCTGCCGATGTACTGCGCCGAATAGACGCCGGTCCAACGGTTCTTGCCCATACGCAGTGAGCCCAAGCCACGCCACTGGGTGTAGCTACCCAAGCCGCTGGTGATCTTGCCGGCGTACTCAATGGTGGTGGCCCCGGGCGTGAGCGCCCCCAACCCACGCGGGGTGAGTCTGGAGGTCCTGGAAGCCCTGCTGGATCTGGTCATGGCCTCGGGCAAGGTACGTGTGGTCGACGTGGCGGAACTGTGTCCGCCCCTGGATCCGGATCAAGCCACCGCACGTGTGGCCGCGCGTTTGATCCACCGAATGGTCAGTGCGCAGGCTCAGTGAAGTGATATCGGCTGGCAAAAGGCAGTGAGCTAATGGGAACGCTCAGCCAGCAACTGCTTCATTTGCGCGATCTCCTGTGTCTGCGAGGTAATAATGTCCTGGCAGAGCTTCACCAACTCAGGATCCTTCAGACGATTCTCCTCACACATCAGGATGGCGCCAGCGTGGTGGGGAATCATCGAACGGATGAACTGTTTGTCAGTGACCGCTGCTTGAGTGCGAATGCCCCACCAGCAGAACAGCATGAACGCCACCGTCAGACCAGCCAGAATCAGATTGCGTCGGCGATCGGGGTACATGCTGGACATTAGCCACAGCTCGATCAGCAGCATGGGAGCGGCCATCAGGCCCGCCATGTAGAACTGGTTCACGTTGTTATAGACGTTAGCCCACTGATCGACCATTGCGTACATCAATGCGTACATGGCCACGAAAGACAGGCCCATCATCAACAACAGGCGGCCGTAATGGCCTTGATGCCCTTGTTGTGCCTGGTGGGCAGGTTGGTGTGAGGCGTGCGGTTTTGCGTGCTGGGACTGCGGGTCTTGCGCGTTTTCGTGCGTACCGTGCGAAGAGGACATAACAATCTCCGTGGGAATGGCAGAACGGCGGAAGAACCCGCGAACTGTTGGAACAGCTCCCGGGCTGAGAACACTTACATACCCTTGCCGGCAGCGAATTCCTGCGGGCTCAGCTTGCCATCTTTGTTGCTATCGAGCATGCCAAAGTGCGGCGCCAGCTTGTGCTTGGCCAGTTCTTCCTTGGACAGCGAGCCGTCCTTGTTGGCATCGAGCTTGGTGAAATCGGCATCGGCCGCCGCCGGCTTGTGCTGACCGTGGTCGGTGGTGGGCGTGGTGGTCTGGCCGCCGGCGAAGGCCGCGCCCGCCATCAGGAATAAGGCCATCATCGAGAGGGAGGCATAACGCTTCATTGCAGTACTCCTTGTGGGATATGAGCCATCAGTGACAGGAATGGCCGCGCGCAGGCTCATCGGCGCGGTCAGGGTGGGGGGTGGCAACAACGGTGGAGCCGGACAAACGCAGGGCATTGGTGACCACCGAAACCGAGCTCAGGCTCATGGCCAGGGCCGCCATCATCGGACTGAGCAAAAGGCCGAAGCTGGGATACAGCAAGCCGGCGGCGATAGGCACGCCGATGGCGTTGTAGACGAAGGCGAAGCCCAGGTTCTGCTTCATATTGGCCACCGTCAAAGACGAGATGGCACGGGCTTGCACGATGCGCCTCAAATCACCCTTGACCAGGGTGAGCTGGGCGCTGGACATGGCCACATCCGTGCCCGTCCCCATCGCGATGCCCACATCGGCTGCCGCCAGGGCCGGCGCATCGTTGATGCCATCGCCAGCCATGGCCACGCGACGACCCTGGGCTTTGAGTTGCTGGACCAGGTCGGCCTTGTCCTGCGGCTTGACGCCACCACGCACATCCTCGATGCCCAGCGTGCGCCCCACGGCCTCGGCCGTCGCCTGTGCGTCACCGGAGGCCATCACCACGTGCAGGCCATCGGCACGTAGCAGGTTCAAGGCAGGCAAGGTCGTGGCTTTGATGGGATCAGCCACCGCAATGGCGCCGGCCAACCGACCATTGA
The DNA here is from genome assembly GCF_039555535.1 of Stenotrophomonas maltophilia. Lineage (NCBI taxonomy): Bacteria > Pseudomonadati > Pseudomonadota > Gammaproteobacteria > Lysobacterales > Lysobacteraceae > Stenotrophomonas > Stenotrophomonas maltophilia. The sequence goes on from NZ_CP154630.1 coordinate 2,443,515, forward strand.
CCGCCAGGAACATCACGCTAGCGCCTTCTTTCCGAAGACGCTCGGCGCTGCTTTGCAAAGGTGCTACATCGGCGCCAACCGACGCCATCAGGCTTTGGTTGCCGAGCACGACATCCTGATCGGACACGCGCCCGCGGACGCCTTGGCCGGTGAGCGAATCAAAATCTTGGGCGGCCACCAGGTTCAAGCCACGTCGCTGGGCTTCAGCCACGATGGCCTCGGCCAAGGGGTGCTCACTGCCCTGCTCCAAGCTGCCGGCCAAACAAAGGATCTGATCGGCGTCGAAGCCGGCGTTGGAGAGCGTGTCGCGAAAGGCTGGACGCCCCTCGGTCAACGTACCGGTCTTGTCCACGATCAACGTGTCGATCAGACGTAGCTGCTCGATCGCCTGAGCATCGCGGAACAGGACCCCGACCTGCGCAGCGCGGCCAGTGGCGACCATGATCGACATGGGGGTAGCCAAACCCAAGGCACACGGGCAAGCAATGATCAGAACCGATACGGCATTGAGGACGGCAAAGGTCCAGGACGGTTCGGGTCCAAACAGACCCCATCCGAAGAACGTGAGCACCGCCGTGGCCAGCACGGCCAGGACAAACCAGTACGCCACCTTGTCCGCCATACGCTGCATCGGCGCGCGGGAGCGCTGGGCTTGGGCTACCAACTGCACAATCTGCGCCAGTACCGTCCCGGATCCGACTTTGTCCGCCCGGATGACTAAGGCGCCCGTCCCGTTGAGCGTGGCGCCTATAACGTGATCACCGACAGCCTTCTCCACCGGAATGGGTTCACCGGTCAGCATCGACTCATCGACACTGGCGCGGCCTTCGATGACTTCCCCATCGACCGGCACCTTCTCGCCCGGTCGTACGCGAAGCAGATCACCCACGTGCACGTGATCCAGCGCAACGTCCTCTTCGCCCCCATCGGGTTTGACGCGGCGAGCCGTCTTGGGCGCCAATCCCAGCAGGGACTTGATGGCCGCCGAGGTTTTGGAACGCGCCCGCAGTTCCAGCAGCTGTCCGAGCAGGGTGAGCGAGACGATGACCGCTGCCGCCTCGAAGTAGACCCCTACCCGTCCATGCTCGCGGAAAGAGTCCGGAAACAGGTCCGGTGCCACGGTGGCCACCACGCTGTAGCCAAACGCGGCGGCCACGCCGATGCCGATCAGCGTCCACATGTTGGGGCTGCGATTGCCGATGGACTGTAGGCAGCGCTCAAAGAAAGGCCACCCCGCCCAGAGCACCACCGGGGCGCTCAGCACGAGCTCAATCCAGGTGCGCGCCTGCGTGGACAAGCCGGGCAGACGGTGTCCCAGCATGGCCAAGACCAGGACGATCAACGTCAAAGGCAACGTCCACCAGAACCTTCGGGTGAAATCGCGTAACTCTGGATTGTCGTCCTCCTCCAGCGAGGGCATCTCCGGCTCCAGCGCCATGCCGCAGATCGGACAGGTGCCGGGACCTGGCTGACGAATCTGCGGATGCATCGGGCAGGTGTAGACCGTGGCGTGGGTACCGCTGGGTTGGGCCACCGCTGCTGGGGCGGTCACTTCAACTTGCTGGGGAGCATCGTCCGTATAGCGGACGGGATTGGTGATGACCCGTCCATCCGCAGCCTCGACAGGGGCTGCGCCTGCAGAATGGTGATGGTCATGGGACGACGGTGAGTTCATGCCGATGCTCGCTTTAGTGGGGATGGACTGCCAAGGCAGTGTGCCATTGCGGGTTACACAGCTATTCGGGGCTGAGCGTCCCGAGCACTGAAACAACAATCAGGATCAAGATGGCCAGCGCGGCCTCAGCCGTAACACTCTGCCGCAAAGCCCGCACCTCCTGCGCGGGATCTCCGCTGGTCAGCGCTCGTTCCAAGCGCGGCACCAGCGTCCATCGGTGCAGCGCTCCCAAACCCAGCATTCCAGCGAACAGGGCCAGTTTGAAAAGCAGCAACTTCCCGTAGGTGCTCTGGAACAGGGCCGAAAACGACCACGCGGTGAGATCCCCGTAGTGCGCGATGCCGGACACGATGAGCGCACCAACGAAGATCGTTCCCAGCGTCGAAAAACCATGCAGAAAGTCATGCGTTGATCGCAGACGCCCGCTGCCGTTCGTCTCTTTGCCGCGCAGCAGCATGGCAAGGAACATCAGGACCGCTGCGATCCAGCCGCCTGCCGCGAGAAGATGGACGATGCCTGCAGCAAGCCGGACCGCGCCTGCCAAGCCCTCGCCAGCGGCGGCGTGGCCGTTCCATGCCAGCGAAGCGAGTGCGCCGCCCGCCAGCATCGCCCCCAGCGGGAAGGCGGTCTCCACCTTCCCGCGGCGACGATGCCATCCGAGCACGAACATCAGGGCGACCAGCAGCGCGCCTCTCGCCATGGCTGCCCGGCCCGCGGACGTCTCGAGCAGATACCAGCCAAGCGATGCGCGATCAACCTCGGCAAGCGGCATTCCCATGATGCCCGCGGTCTTGAAGACGACATCGAGCCCGGTGAGCACGAGACCGGCTACGGCACCCGCCAATAGAACGCCCATGAGTGACCACCCGGCCAAGGCGTCGGCGAGTGCCGATCGACGCGACCCGTACCAACCGAAGAGTGGAACCCCGAAAAGAACCATGATGACAAGGTATTCCAAGAATCTCAGTGCATAAGCCGACAGGTCGAACATTCGCGACTCCTCAGCGCACCGTGAAGCTGAAGCTGCCCGGCATGGGGTGGTTGTCACCACCGACGGCGCGGTATTCCACGGTATAGACGCCCGGAGCCAGCGGTCCAGGCAACTTGGCACGCAGGGTCTTGCCGTTGTTGACGATCTCGGTCGTGAAATTCTCGATCGGCATGGTGGAACTGCCGTGCTTCATGAGCAACTTGAGACGCGACGCCCGCGGAATCAATGTCTCGTTGAACACGAGATCGATCTGGCCTGGCGAGGCCACCACCGCATTTGCCGCCGGTGTGGACTGCTGCAGCGCGGCGTGGGCGTGCGCGACCTGCAGCGAAAACTGCCCGGCCGCGATTGCGAGGACGAGCGCGAAGGAGCGAATGACGTTGGACGACTTCATATGGATAAATCCTCATTGGAATGTGATGCAAAGCCCGTTCGGGAGGGGCCGCGCTGTGTTCGATGCGACAAGCGTTAGATGTCGGACTGTCACTGAAACCACGATTTGTCGGATTTTCTTGATACTTCCGCTTTCGCGAGACGAGGATCCCACCGGCTCAGGCGGGATCCTCGACGCATTACGCTGCCATGGCGCTGCAGCTTTCCGCGCAGCGGCGACAAACTTCGGCGCAGCGCGTCATCTCAGGGTCGTTCATGGCGTCGCATGCATCGGCGCACTGGCGGCAGATCTCCGCGCAGGCACCGCAAACCACGTCGTGAACGCTGGCACCGCGCAGCATCGCGTCGGCACTGGTTGCGCAGGTATCGGCACACGTCGCCAACAGGGCGATGTGCTCCGGGGCCGCGTGAACACCTCCTTTGGTCAGGCAGTAGTTGATGGTCTCCAGGCAGATCGCATGGCATTGCGTGCAGTTGTCGATGCACTCGTTCATGGCCTGGGGCCGGTGTGCTGCGGAATGGTGAGTCATGTAGTTCTCCTTCTTCCTCGCGGGCGAGAATCGGCGCGCCCGCAACACCGTCCCCTGTTGCTGCGACGGATCAGTGCTGTGCGAACGGTTCAGTGGTTCCGTCGCGATGTATCAGCTCGACCGTGAACGGCTGCTGGCGTCCCTCCGGGACCTCCATGCCCGGAGAACCAAGCGGCATCCCTGGGAGGACCAGGCCGCGTGCGTTCGGCTTTTCTTCGAGGAGACGCTTGATGTCCGCGGCCGGAACGTGGCCTTCGATGACGTATCCGCCGATCTCGGCCGTGTGGCAGGAGCCCTTTGCATAGGGGACACCCAACCGCTCCTTGACCAGACCCAGGTCATCCATGTCGTGCACATCCACGGTGAATCCCGCCTTCTGCACGTGGTCGATCCAGACACCGCAGCACCCGCAGGTCGGGGTCTTGTGGACGGTCATGCGTGGCAGGGCTGCTGGAGTCGCGTCGGCTGATTGGACGACAACCTGTGCGGAGGGCGAGGTTGTGGGTTGCGCGGATGAAGCATCCTGGGTGCAAGCACCCAGACCAGCCACGGCAAGGACCACAAAAGTCAGACGGTGCAATGTGAGCGTAGTCATTTCAATCTCTCGACTCAGCGCTTGGTCCGCGAGGACCAGTGGATGTGGACGATCCGCCAGCCGTCCGCGGTCTCCTTCAGCACCATCGTCTCGTCGCTCTGGACGGTCAGTGGCTGGCCGTCCTTCTGGGCATGCAACTCGCTTTCGGTTCCGACCCACGCGAACTCGCCAGCGGCTCGTGCGCGCTGACGGAGCAGCTGGCGATGGGCGCCCTTGAGGAACGCCGCATCGCTGACTGCGTGATGGCCCATGTATTCCTCGCGGCTGCGTTCGGCGCCCCCGGACTCGAGGATGAGAACGTCGGCAGCGAGCAGGGCTTCGACCGTGGCCAGATCGCCGCTAGACAGGGCCCTGTTGAAACGCTCCGCTACGGCGACCGCGGCCTCTGCAGTGACTGGGACGTCGACGTCCGCAGATGCCGCGGCAGCGGGGTGATGTGCGTGCGGCTGTGTCGCCTGCGCCATTGCGGGGGACACGACGGCCAGTGCCAGTGCGAGGGTGAACGAGATTGCTGTTGCGTTCATTGCGTGGGCTCCAAGAAGATCAATGGGGGTGCGCATGGCCGTCATCGGCCACGGGCGTGTGTGGTGCAGGGTGCGACTCCACCTTGCCGTCGGGATGGCCGTGGCTCACCAACCCGACTTCCGTGTCGCTGGGTGTCGGGCCGTGGTGATCGTCGTCCACGCCCGGCGGGTGCGCATGCGGCATGGAGTTGTTGCCCGGCTCGAATAAGGCAGGGTGATCCTCGGCCTTTTCGTCGTCATGGTGGCCTTGCGTCTCGCCGCCGCCATGCGAATGGCCCTCGCTGCTGTCGACAAGTTCCTTGTACGCAGTCGCGTCCAGCGTGGGCAACTTCTGCAGGAAGGCCGACATGTTCCATATGAACTCATCGTCCATGCTGCCGCCCCAAGCGGGCATGCCGCTGGCCTTGATGCCGTGCTTGATCACCCAGAACGCCTCAGCTGGAGCGACCGGCTGTTTGCTTAGGTTCGGTGGCGCGGGGTACAGGCCCTTGCTCATCTCGGTGGCCGCCGCGTCTGGTGAAAGATGGCAGGTCACGCACATGGCGTTGTAGTTGCCCGCACCCTGGCGGATACGCTCAGGATCATCAAGGTTCGTGGGTAGCTGAAGCTTGGCGGCGCGCACCTCAATGGAACGCTCGCGCGCCGTTTCAAGTAGCGCATACACCGGGCGACTATGCGGATCGTCGGCGGCCACGTTGTACACGCCCAGAGAGAGCGTGGCGGTTGCGACCACCGCAACCAATGCCACGCCGGCACCGAGCCATACCCACATCTTTTTGTTGGATTTCATTGTCAGTTCCCCTTAGAACCAGGTACGAAGGCCGATGACCAAGCGCGTGTCTTCAAAGGACTCGCCATGCTCGCGTCGCATGTCTGCGGTATTGCCAAACGCGCGCTCGTACACCACGCCGATGTAGGGAGCGAACTTTCGGGTGAACTCATAGCGAAGTCGTAGCCCCGCCTCAGCGGCACTCAGACCCGAACCTATCCCGCGCAATGGATCGTTCTTGCCATAGGCGGTGACTTCCACCAGCGGCTGCAAGATCAGCCGGTTGGTTAGCAGCAATTCGTACTCGGCCTCGACATTGGCGGCAGTCTGGCCCCCTTCGCCGAGATAGGCTGTGGCGGACACTTCGAACTTCATCGGCGCCAAGCCCTGTACACCGATAGCGGCGAAGTTCTGCGATGCCCCAGGCTTGAAGTCATGACGCACACCGGCCACCACATCCCACCACGTGGAGATACTGCGGCCGTAAAGCACTTCCAGATCAGCCGACTCGGTCTGACCATCCGTGCGTTCGCCTTCACTGCGGAGCCAGACGCGATTGAGGTCCGTACCGATCCAGCCCTGGCCCTCCCAGCCCAGCCCGGTGCCCGGATCGGCATCCCAGGTTTCCAGGCGATTGAGCAGCACGTAGCTCTTGATCGAGTTGTCATGCACCGGATGCGCGTGTTCCGGCGCGATGGCCGCCTTGCGATCCGCGTCCGTCACCGCGGGAATCGGGGTGCGCGGCTGCGTTGGCGCTGCAGGCCCGTGTCCCATCTGACTGTGGTCCATGCCCTCCATCGATTGCATTCCCGCTTCTGGTGTAGCGGGCGCGGGCGAATCATGGCCCATCTGCGAATGGTCCATCCCCTGCATCGCAGGCGTGGCCGTGCCGGAGGTGTCGGCTGCAGCGGGCTGTGCCATCTGACTGTGATCCATGCCCTGCATCGACTGCGCCTGCGCTGTGGGCGCCGCAGGTGTGCTCGCGGGCGAGCCGTGCCCCATCTGCGAATGGTCCATGCCCTGCATGGCAGGCTCGGCTGCGTTAGCCTGCGGCTCGGCGTGGCCCATCGCCGCATGATCGATCGTCGCTTCGCTCGTCTTGGCCGGTGTTGCAGGCTTTTGGGCTGGCGCAGGTTTTGATGTCGGTGCCTGATGTGCAGAGTGATCCTGAGTCTGGGTCTGCGCGCCCTGCTCCATCTGCATGGAGCCGTGCTGCATAGATTGGGCGCTGGCCGCATTGGCCAGGGCCAGCGAGATAGCCGTCAGCGCAGTCAGGGTGGTATCGCGTCTATTGATGTTCATTCGTCGACCCTCACCGTGCGCATCATTCCGGCTTCCATGTGATAAAGCAGGTGGCAATGGAACGCCCAGCTGCCCAACGCATCGGCACGCACGCGATACGTGCGTCGGCTACCTGGCGGCATATCCACCGTGTGCTTGCGCACCATGAAGTTGCCGTTGTCGTCCTCCACGTCACTCCACATGCCGTGCAAATGGATGGGATGGGTCATCATCGTGTCGTTAACCAATACGATGCGCATACGCTCGCCGTAGTTCAGCCGCAGCGGCTCGACATCGGAAAACTTCTGACCGTTGAAGCCCCAGGAGAATTTCTCCATGTGTCCGGTCAGATGCAGCTCGATCTCGCGACCGGGGTCGCGTCCGTCAGGGTCTTCAAAGGTGCTCTTGAGCATGGAATACGTCAGCACATGACGGCCGTTATCGCGCAGGCCATTGCCCGGATCATCCAAGCGCGAACTCACACTCATGGCTTGGTTGTCCAACAGGGGATTGTTGGTCTCGCTAGCAGGGTGTGATTGCATGCCCCCGTGCTGCATGCCTGCCATGGCACCATCGCCGGCGGCGGGCATCGCATGGCCTGCATGGGCCGAGGTCGCGTTACCGCTGACAGGTGGGGTCATGCCAGGCATGCCCATGGCCGCACCACAGCCGCCTTCCATGCCCTTGCTGCCGCCAGACATATCCATCGACCCATGATCCATGCCCATGTCTGCCATCGTCAGCAGCGGCCGGGGATCCACAGACGGAACGGGCGCGCGTAATCCTTCGCGCACAGCGAGCGTGCCGCTGATGTAGCCGGTGCGACCGGAGTCTTGGGCAAAGATGGTGAATGCGTCCTGCCCGGAGGGCTCCACGATCACATCGAAGGTTTCTGCTACCGCGATGCGGAACTCGTCGACGGAAACCGGATGGACATACAAGCCATCTGCCGCCACCACGGTCATCTTCAGCCCCGGAATACGCACATCGAAGTACGTCATGGCAGAGCCATTGATGAAACGCAGGCGCACCTTCTCGCCACTGCGGAACAAACCGGTCCAGTTGCCCAGTGAGGTCGTGCCGTTCATCAGGTAGGTGTAGGTGTTGGCGTTGACGTCGGACAGGTCCGTGGGCGTCATCCGCATCACGCCCCACATCTTGCGATCTTCCAACGTGGCCGACAGGCCGTTGCGCTTCACATCGCGCGCAAAATCGCCGACCGTGCGCTTGTAGTAATTGTCATGGCCCGGCATCTTCTTCAAACGATCGAACAGGGCCGTCGGGTCCAGGTCTGTCCAATCGCTCAGCATCACGACGTAGTCGCGATCGAAACTGAAGGGCTCCGGCTCCAATGGGTCGATGACGATCGGGCCATAGAGCCCGGCTTGTTCCTGGAACCCTGAGTGGCTGTGGTACCAGTAGGTTCCGCCCTGATGCAGGGTGAACCGGTAGTGGTAGGTCTCACCACGTCCGATACCGTCAAAGCTCAGACCCGGCACGCCGTCCATGTTGGCCGGCAAAATGATGCCGTGCCAATGGATGGAGGTGTCCGCGCCATGGATGGAGTTAGCGGGCAATGCATTAGAGACGCGCAAGTTGACCGTGGTGCCTTCCCGCCACCGCAGCAACGGCGCCGGAACGGACCCGTTGACCGTGATCGCGGTGCGGGTCTTGCCGGTGAAGTTCATCGGCGTCTCGCCAATGGTCAGGTCAAACTCAGTGCCCGATAGTACGTTGGGTTGTCCCGGCCCCTTGAGCGCCCAACTGGCTTTGGGCCAGAAACCTAATCCTGCGACTGCGCCTCCCAAGGCCAAGCCTTGGACAAATCGCCGCCGCGAAGGCAGCAGCGGTCCACCGCGTGGACCACGAAAATCATCATGCGACATGAAAATGCTCCAAGCGTCGTGTTGCCACCGGCGGGCGGTGGTACAGAGCGGGCGGCTGGCCTAAACAGGCATGCAAGCCACACCAACGGCGCCATTGCGGCGCCTAGGGACGCTTAGCCGATCGGTGGTCGGATCAGATGAGGCAAGGCAGGTGCCGCATGCCCTAGGGGCAGCGGCATGACATCCAGGCCCAAGGCCAGTTGCACCGAAACATGCAGGCGCGCAGGAAGTGCGCTCGCGCAAGCGTGTACGCAGGCGCACCGGCACGCAGAAGACTTGCAACAGTCGGGACCGGCATGGTCGCCATGCCCAGTGCCAGCCTTTTCAATCGATGTGGCATCGGGATGATGCTCAGCACTGTGATGGGCGAAGCAGTCTTCGTCGACTTGCACCGCGGCAGCCACTTCGCTGGCCTGCTCTTCCATGACCGGGTTCATACTGACGGACGCAAACGCCGACCACGCGCCGTTAAGCACGAGCATGGCGATCAGGAACAGTCGCAGTAGAAGTGAGGAGGCTGACACGGGCGACATGGTATATCACTTTAGACAAGGCGCGTGTGTATCGGTCGTGAACAAAATCTCAAGTAAGCCTGAGATGTCGCGACTTGTCAGTCGCACTAGCCGCGGACACTGCAGCTCCCTCCAGAAGCGCCCAAAGGGCGGGTTGAGGCGAAGAGTTGCCCATAGGGCGAGCGCTTGTTCGGTTTACTTCTCGGGCGTGGCCTCGATCAGCTTCACCAACTCGCGCTTCTGCTGCTTGCTTAGCGAGCCCCAGCGCAGGAGCAACTTGGCCAGCAGATCATCGTCGGTGTAAAGGAAGGCGGCGGGGATCCCCAACGCTTGGGCCAACCACTCAGCAATCTCCAGCATGGGCTCGTGCTTGCCACGCTCGTACTGGTTGATTCGGGGGCTGGCCACGTGAGGATCCAGACCGGCCCGGATGCCCAACTCCTTCTGCGACAAACCCGTGTGCAGGCGGGCTTGTTTGAGGCGTCGAGCGAAGGTCGGTGTTGAGTCGACGGACAAAGTCACGCGCGCACCCCATGGAGACCCCATAAGGATGGCGGATGTACCCAGCCTTGCATACTAAGATATTCTTAGCTTTGAGGCAACCGGCGACACCGGTAGCGCCGCCCCCCCCCCCCCAGGAGCCACGCCGCTCCCTCATCCCCGGAAACCGCATGCCCGGAACCTCGTCAATGACGCCATCTGGGGTCGCCAGCATCGAGGAGTTGGGCCTTCGTGGCACCCTTTTCCTAGCCGCACTGTTAGCCGCGCAGCTACGACGCCTACCGGTGGCGCCCACACGCCGCTCCACCTTGCTGGTGCTGGACACGCTGCGAGACTTGGCCTTGATCCAAGTTCCCTGGCCAGCCGATCGATGGCAGATCCGCCCCGATGCCGAGGTCACGCCCATCGAAGATCTGCAATGGGCTTTCGCCTGGTCTACCCACGAGCGCAGGCACCTGCTCCCGGTGCTGGAAGACCAACTCGGCGATATGGCACACGATGTAGACTTGGCGGACGCGAAACTGGAGCTGTGGGATGAACTTGCACTCTGGGAGACCGAGCAGTTTCTGGAGCAGCAATTGCTCAAACATCACTTCGACCCAGGCTGGGCACGTGATGTGGGGTTCGTCTTTCAATCCGGACCGCGGGGCTTGCCGATCGCGCGGTGGCGTTACTGCTGCTGGGCGGCGGTACGCCAAGGTGCCTCGGTGGCGATGCGTCTTGGCGTGCACGACAGCGCCCATGTGCGGGAAGCCATCTTTCAGGAGGTCCAGAAGCGCCTGCGCTACCTGATGACCAGTTCGCCCGAGCAAGGCATGTTCAATCCCTATCATTTGGCACCGGAGTCCTCAGTAGCCAAACTGTTTGTAGATTGGGTCGTCCCTATGGAATGGGCGTACTGGACAGGTGAGCGCCACCCCAGCCGCTAGCAGACAAACGAGCAGCCTCGTCAGTCGGCTCCCCCATCTTGCGCATGGCCGCGCCTAGTTTTCTTCACCGCATTTTGTGCTGGCGTCAGTTGATTCAGTAGAGGCTCTAGCGCTTCAAGACGTGCATTGGCACGCAACGCATCGGCTTCAGCGCTCTCGCGGCGCTCACGCTCCCGCGCAAGGGTGTCTTGAACTTGAGCTAGCTCGTTGCGCATGGTATCCAAGGTCTTGGCGTCAGTCTTCCAGCGCTCCTGCAGTGCCAAATAGTCCGTCGCGGTCTGGCGCAACGCCACGACCTCGCTGTGTTGGCCTTCGTGGGCCTGTCGTAGCTGGGCAAGCTCACGCTCAATCCGCCCGTGGCGCTCCAGCCATTGACCATTGTCGCGGTTCAGCACCAACAGCTCCTGATTCTTCGCGCCCAAGGCTTCATTGGCCTGACGTAAGGCTACTTGCAGCTCTTGGACCTGATGCTCGTGACGGCGAAGCTCTTGCTCACGCTGCTCTTTGGTTGAAGTGCGGTAGTGCTCAAGCGCTTCCCGGGCATGGGCATGCTTGTCCTCCAGAGAACGCGTATGCGCCTCATGATCAGCCAGCCGCACCGTCATGCCAGCGATGCGCTCGTTCAACTGGGCGATTTCCGCGATCCTGTCACCTAGATTCTGTTGAAGGAGGGCGTGAGCAGCTTGCTCTTGGTGCAGGCTTGCTTCGGTGCGCTGCAGCCGACTGCTCAAGGCGGCAGCCTCCTCTTGGGCACCGGAAAGCGCCTGTTGCCGACTGTGGAGCTCAGCCTGATGGCGCTCACGCTCCTGGGTGAGGATGGACTCTGCTTCCTCCTGGAGCCGCGAGGCCAAGCGCGCAACCAAGTCCTGCAAAGCATCACTAACGGCTACCGTCCTCGCCGGACCGCCGCCTTCCTCTCCTTCCAGTTCACGCAAGTAGCGGTGGATCGTGGTCTTGGAGCCCGTGTTGCCCAAGGCCACTCGCACCGCGTCGACTGACGGCTTCTTGCGTTGGGCCAGCAGCGCGTCGCGCGCCTTCTGGACGTCACTCTTATAGAGTCCTGCGCGCGCCATCGTGCCACCTCACTTTATTTCGTAATGTATTACATACCATGTAATTACATACTATTAAAGCAGGTAGACGACCGCTCGTCGGCGAAAATAGTTATACGGGATAATATTGAATTATCCCGCCTGATCGTCTTTTTGCTCCAGATTTCACCGGTGGCACGTACGAAACGGTCCGAGAGGAGACGCCCCTGCAGACGCCTATGGCACCTCTATCGACCAGGCCATCCAGAGGGGCCTCGTGCTGGGTTAAAATTGAGCGCGAATGGCCCATTCTTCTCCCACGACCACGCCAATGCCGCCCTAGACCCAGCCTGGGCCTAGATCGTCAAGACGTGGTTACAGCGCACAGCGCTTGAGGGAGTCTTATGCCGACCCATACCGCGGAGGCCGCGCGCCGCCGCACGTTTGCCATCATTTCGCACCCGGATGCCGGGAAAACCACCCTGACCGAGAAGTTTCTGTTGTTTGGCGGCGCCATTCGCCAGGCCGGTAGCGTCAAGTCCCGGAAGTCAGCCAAGCACGCCACGTCCGACTGGATGACGCTGGAGAAGGAACGCGGCATTTCGGTCACCTCGTCGGTGATGCAGTTCCCCTACGATGGCCGCATCGTCAACCTGCTCGATACGCCGGGGCATGCCGACTTCTCCGAGGACACCTACCGTGTGCTGACCGCGGTCGATTCGGCGCTGATGGTCATCGACTGCGCCAAGGGCGTGGAAGAGCGCACGATCAAGCTGATGGAGGTCTGTCGGCTGCGGGACACGCCGATCATGACCTTCATCAACAAGCTCGACCGCGAAGGCAAGTCGCCGGTCGAACTGCTGGACGAGGTCGAGCGCGTCCTCGACATCCCCTGCGCACCGATCACCTGGCCGATCGGCATGGGATCGAGGCTCAAGGGCGTGATCCATCTGATGACCGGCGAGGTCCACCTGTTCGAAACTGGCAAGAACTTCACGCGACAGGATTCGACGATCTTCCCATCCATAGAGGATCCTGCACTGGTCAAGCGCGTCGGAGCGCAGCTCCTCGATGAGGTCCGGGAGGAGCTGGCCCTGGTTCAGGGCGCGTCTCATCCCTTCGATCGCGAACTGTATTTGGCAGGTCTGCAGACTCCGGTATTCTTCGGCTCGGCGGTGAACAACTTTGGTGTCCAGTTGCTGCTCGACTTCTTCGTCACGCATGCGCCGGCACCCAAGCCACGCGACGCATCCCTGAGGAAGGTTTCGCCAGAGGAGCCGGCTTTCAGTGGCTTCGTGTTCAAGATCCAGGCCAATATGGATCCATTGCATCGCGACCGCGTCGCCTTCCTGCGCGTGTGCTCCGGCAGCTATCAGCACGGCATCAAGGCACTCCATGTCCGCACGGGCAAGGAGATGCGGCTTGGCGATGCCTTGACGTTCATGGCGTCCGAGCGTGAGTTGGCCGAGCACGCCTACCCGGGCGACGTCATTGGCATTCATAACCACGGCACGATCGCCATCGCCGACACGTTCACCGTCGGCGATCCGTTGCAGTTCACCGGCATACCGAGCTTTGCCCCCGAGCTGTTCCGGCGCATCCGCCTGCGGGACCCGTTGCGTCTCAAGCATTTGCAAAAGGGTCTGACCCAGTTGTCTGAAGAGGGAGCCACGCAGTTTTTCCGGCCACTGTTGTCCAACGACCTGATCCTCGGGGCAATCGGAACCCTGCAGTTCGAGGTGGTGGCCTATCGGTTAAAGGACGAGTACGGCGTGGAAGCGAGTTTCGAACCGGTCCAGATCCACACTGCGCGCTGGATCCAGGCTGAGAGCGATTCCGATCTCGAAGAGTTCCGTGAGAAGGCGGCAACCCATCTTGCGCTCGATGCTTCCGGAGCCCTGGTCTACCTGGCACCCAGTCGCGTCAACCTGCAGATGGCGCAGGAACGTGCACCGAAGATTTGCTTCACAGCCACACGCGAGCACTCCCAAGCCGTGGGTCGCGCGGACTAGGGGTTGTCCGTGTAAAAATGGTTCTTTGCGGATTACCGTGGAGCCTCGGCTGACCAACGGTGCCCTTGAGGCCTGATTTCCTAGATTCGAGGATGCAGCCATGCTGGACCGGAAGACGATCGAAAAGCTGGATGGCCGGGAAGGCTATCGGGTAGAGCGCGTGGCGTGGCCTGAGGATGACAGCCGGACCGTCACGATCTACCTCAAGCCATCGGCGCGGACGATGTACTGCGAGCACTGCGACACTCCCAAGCCGTGGGTCGCGTGCAGCGCAGGGGAAACCATCACGTTCATGAACCCCTCACCTCCGGTCGAATCGGCAATTGATCGGCGCGGACGTCGACCGCGTGCTCGATAGGCATTGATGCCGGACGTCTAACCCCCACGCTCCCGCATCACCTCGCGCACGATGAACAGCGACGCGATCGAGCACGCTTCAGAGCAGTCCTCGCGCAGGGCCAATTCGTGGAGGCGATCGAGCTGCCAAGGGACCACCTCGAGCTCTTCGGGTTCGTCCCCCGGCAAGCGCTCCGGGTACAGGTCCTCCGCCAGTACCAGATGGATGGCGTTGCTCATGTAGGTGGGGGCCAAGATCAGTGGCCGCAGATAGCGCATAACCTTGGCGCCCATTCCGACCTCTTCCTTCAGCTCGCGATTGGCGGCCTCGAGAATCGACTCGCCGGGGTCCATACGTCCCTTGGGCAGGCCAAGTTCGTATCGATGGGTGCCCACCGCGTACTCGCGAATCAAAAGTACCGTGTGCGGATCGGGCATCGCGGCGATGATGACGCTTCCAGGTGAGCGGGTGTGGAGCCGCTCGTAGAGCCGTCGCTCCCCGTTCGCGAATTCGAGATGCACCTGTTCCAGGCAATACGGGCCGAGCTCGGTCGCATCAGCCCGATGGATGACCGGTAGGCGCAGGATCGTGTTGAGGCGGGACATCAGCCGTCTTCCGATTGCACCGCGCCCGGCGGTTCTGCTTCGGCAATCGCGACGCCGCTGCTGAGGAACATGCGGGCAGCAGCGGCCGCATTCTCCAAGGCCAAGCGGGTGACCTTGGTCGGATCGAGGATGCCGAACGCGACCATGTCGCCGTATTCGCCGGTCTGGGCGTTGTAGCCGAAATTGCCGCTGCCTTCCTTGACTTTGTTGACCACGACCGATGGCTCTTCACCGGCGTTGGCGACGATCTCGCGCAGCGGTGCTTCCATCGCGCGCAGGGCGATCTGGATGCCGTGGTTCTGGTCTTCGTTGGCGCCCTTCAGGCCTGCAATCGCGGCCTTGGCGCGCAGCAGCGCGACGCCGCCGCCCGGGACGATGCCTTCTTCCACCGCCGCACGCGTGGCGTGCAGGGCGTCTTCGACGCGGGCCTTCTTTGCCTTCATCTCGATCTCGGTCGACGCACCGACCTTGATCACCGCCACGCCGCCGGCCAGCTTGGCAACGCGCTCCTGCAGCTTCTCGCGGTCGTAATCCGACGAGGTGTCTTCGATCTGGGTCTTGATCTGGGTGACACGCGATTCGATGTTGGCCTTCTCGCCGGCGCCATCGATGATCGTGGTGTTTTCCTTGGAGACCTGCACCTTCTTGGCGCGGCCCAGGTCCTTGATCGTCGCCTTTTCGAGCGACAGACCGATTTCCTCGGAGATCACGGTGCCGCCGGTCAGCACGGCCATGTCTTCCAGCATCGCCTTGCGACGGTCGCCGAAGCCCGGTGCCTTGACGGCCACGACCTTGACGATGCCACGGATGGTGTTGACCACCAGAGTCGCCAGCGCTTCGCCTTCGATGTCTTCGGCGATGATCAGCAGCGGCTTGCCGGACTTGGCCACGCCTTCCAGCACGGGCAGCAGGTCGCGCACGTTGGCGATCTTCTTGTCGTGCAGCAGCACGTACGGATCGTCCAGGTCAGCGGTCTGCGACTGCTGGTTGTTGATGAAGTACGGGGACAGGTAGCCGCGGTCGAACTGCATGCCTTCGACGACGTCCAGCTCGTTTTCCAGGCCCGAGCCTTCTTCAACGGTGATCACGCCTTCCTTGGTCACGCGGCGCATCGCTTCGGCGATGATGTTGCCGATCGATTCGTCGGAGTTGGCCGAGATCGTACCGACCTGGGCGATCGCCTTGTCGTCGGTGGTCGGCTTGGAGATGTTCTTCAGCTCGGCGACGGCGGCGATCACGGCCTTGTCGATACCGCGCTTGAGGTCCATCGGGTTCATGCCGGCAGCAACGGCCTTGGCGCCTTCGCGGATCAGGGCCTGGGCCAGCACGGTGGCGGTGGTGGTGCCGTCGCCGGCGTCATCGTTGGTGCGGGAAGCAACTTCCTTCACCATCTGCGCGCCCATGTTCTCGAACTTGTCAGCCAGTTCGATTTCCTTGGCGACAGACACGCCGTCCTTGGTGATGGTCGGGGCGCCGAAGCTCTTTTCGAGCACGACGTTGCGGCCCTTCGGGCCCAGGGTGGCCTTGACGGCATTGGCGAGAATGTTGACGCCGCGCAGCAGGCGCAGCCGCGCATCATTATCGAAAAGGATCTCTCTGTGCGTCATGACCGTTCCTCCGCAATAAAAACGCATGCCGGAGGGGAGCCGCCAGAACCCCCGGCATACGCCGACTCCGGCAGCAACACTTTCGTTCCGTCCACCGCCTTCATCGAAAGCCGAACCCGACCCTGCATGTCCACTTCCAGGACCTTGACCTTCACCACATCCCCTTCCGACAGAACGGAATTCGGGTTTTCCACTCGCTCGTCAGAAATCTGCGAGACGTGCACCAGTCCGACCTTGCCCGGCGCGATGGTGACGAACGCGCCGAAGTCAAGCACCTTTGCCACCTTACCTTCGTAGACCCGACCCGGTTCGATTTCGGCCGTGATCTGTTCGATACGCCTGCGCGCCGTGTCGGCGGCTCCGCCGCTGGTCGAAGCGATCACGATCGTGCCGTCGTCCCGGATATCGATCTGCGTGCCAGTTTCCTTGGTGAGCGCCTGGATGGTGGCCCCGCCCTTGCCGATCACCTCGCGGATCTTGTCCGGATGGATCTTGATCGTCAGCAGGCGCGGTGCGAACTCCGACATCTGCTCGCGCGGGGCCTGGATGGCCTTGGCCATCTCCCGAAGGATGTGCAGTCGCCCTTCTCGCGCCTGCGCCAATGCCACCTCCATGATCTCGGCGGTCACGCCGTCGATCTTGATGTCCATCTGCAGGGCCGAGATACCGTCGATAGTGCCGGCGACCTTGAAATCCATATCGCCCAGGTGGTCCTCGTCACCCAGGATGTCGGACAGCACCGCGAACCGATCGCCTTCCTTGACCAGGCCCATGGCGATGCCTGTCACAGGCCCCTTGACCGGAACGCCCGCAGCCATCAGGGCCAGCGAGCTGCCGCACACTGAAGCCATCGAGGAAGAACCATTGGACTCGGTGATCTCCGACACTATTCGAATGGTGTAAGGGAATGCTTCCATCGACGGCATGATCGCGGCGACGCCACGCTTGGCCAGACGGCCGTGGCCGATTTCGCGTCGCTTTGGGCCGATCATCGGACCCGTCTCGCCGACGCAGTAAGGCGGGAAGTTGTAGTGGAAAAGGAAGTGTTCCTTGTACTCGCCGGTGACGGCATCGATGACCTGGCCGTCACGCGTAGTGCCGAGCGTGGTGGTCACGATGGCTTGGGTTTCGCCGCGTGTGAACACCGCCGAGCCATGAGTGCGCGGCAGCACGCCGAGTTGGATCGAGATCGGACGTACGTCTTCGAGACCGCGACCGTCCAGCCGACGCCGATCCTGCAGCACCATGCGGCGCACAGCGGTGTACTCGAGGTCGTCCAGCTCCGCGCGGACTTGGGCGACCTCCCAACCCGTTGCCGAGGTCGTCGGTGCAGCTAGCGCAATCAACACTTCATTTCTGATCGCCTGCACTCGTTTCTTGCGTGCGATCCGGTCGGTGATCAGCAAGGCGCTGTTGAGGTTGTTTCCAATCTGTGTGCGCACCGTATCGGCCAGGGCCAGGTCGCGTGGTGGATGGCTCCACTCCCACTTGGTCACCTTCGCTTCTTGGGCGAGTTCCTCGATCGCTTCGATCACGGGCTGCATGGCGTGGTGGCCAAGCGACACCGCCGCCAGCATGATCTCCTCCGAGAGCACGTTGGCTTCGGACTCGACCATCAACACGCCGTGCCGGGTGCCGGCGACGACCAGATTGAGGTCGGAGGCCTTGAGCTCTTCGGTGGTCGGGTTGACCAGAAAACTGTCGCCGTGGCGGCCGATGCGGACCGCTCCAATCGGCCCCTTGAACGGCAACCCCGACAAGCGCAGCGCGGCGGAGGCGCCGACCATGGCTGGAATATCGGGATCGATCAACGGATCGACGGACAGCACGGTCGCAATGACCTGGACCTCGTGGCGGAACTGATCGGGAAACAGTGGTCTTACCGGCCGGTCGATCAGGCGCGAGGTCAGGATTTCCTTTTCGGTCGGGCGACCCTCGCGCTTGAAGAAACCACCGGGGATACGACCGCCTGCGTAGAAGCGCTCCCGGTACTCGACGGTGAGCGGGAAGAAGTCGAGTCCATCTTTCGCGCGCTTGCTGCCGACCGCGGTTACCAGCACCACCGTATCGCCCATGCGGACTATGACCGCGCCGGACGCCTGCTTGGCGATCTCGCCGGTTTCGAGGGTGAGTTCATGCGCCCCGAAGGCGCAGCGCTTCACGACCGGTAATTTAGCCGGTGCATTCGTCATCAGATTCATTATGTTTTCCTTTCATCAACAAGGATATGCCGACCACCGCAGAGGCGGCCCAATGGGTGCCGCGCGGACTCAGCGACCGGCGTTTCGGCGCATGTTGTGCTGTTTCGCCTCGGCCAGTTCCTCGGTGCACTCCAGGCAAAAAGGCGCGGCGGGATCGGCCATCAAACGGCCATGCCCGATTTCGAGTTCACATCGGCAGCAAATGCCGTAGCGCCCCGATTCGTAGCGATCCAGCGCCGCCTTGATCCGATCCAACTGGATCATCAGGCGACTGCTGCCCGCCTTGGCCATGTGCTGCTGGGAGATGGCGTCGATCCTGCTGACGCGGCCTTGCGTGGTCTGATCGAGGGCGACGGGTTGGCCCGCGTCTTCCAAACCGGCGAGGGTGATGCGAATGTCCCGCTGCTCCTCTACGAGCATGCTGAAGAATTCGTCCAGACTTTGAACGTGTACGGACATGGTGACTCCTCATCTTGGTAGGCGGTATGCCGGGAGCGGCATCCGGAAGCGGGCATTGCGCCCGCGGCCAAGAAGTGAGCGTTAGATTGGAGTGGTCATGAGAGAGCCTCGTCTTGACCCTCTGAACCGCACCCCATTGTGCGGAAACCACATCACCTAGTAGAGCTTGAGGCCATCCTCAAGATCGACGAGACAGGCGGAGGGGTGTTGTATCGTGAATTTCACTAAATCATAGCATGTCAAGTCCCCCGTCAAACGACGGGGGATTACCTCGGGCCTTCTGGGCGCTGATAGCCGCCACGAACCCCATCCTTGGACAGCACCCACTGCCACAGTTGCAGGTCGCGGGCGCGGAATGCACCGGCGCAGGACAACAGGTAGTAGCGCCACATCCGATGGAACCGTTGCCCCAGTTCGTCCTCGAAATGAGGCCATGCCTGCTCGAAGTTGGCATGCCACGCCATCAATGTGTTGTCGTAGTCGGCGCCGAAGTTGTGCAGATCCTCGACGACGAAGAGCTCGTCGCAAGCATCACCGATCTGGCCAATCGACGGCAACTCGCCGTTCGGGAAAATGTAGCGATCGATCCACGGGTCGGTAGTGGACTTGCGCCGGTTCTTGCCGATGGTGTGAAGCAGGAACAGGCCGTCATCGGCCAGGCAGCGATGAGCTACTTCCATGTAGCTGCGATGGTTCTTGCGACCCACATGCTCGAACATGCCGACGCTGGCGATGCGATCGAAGCGCTCGTTGATGGAGCGGTAGTCCTGCAGCCGGAACTCCAGTGGCAGGTCGGCATAACGCTCCGTCGCCCATGCGGTCTGCTCCTTCGAAACCGTCACCCCCACGCACTCAACGCCGTAGTGCTCGGCGGCGTACGCCATGAAGCTGCCCCAGCCACAACCGATGTCGAGCACCCGCATGCCGGGCTCCAGGCGCAACTTGTGGCAGATCATGTCGAGCTTGGCTTCCTGCGCCTCCGCCAGGTTCTTCGCATCGGCCCAGTAGCCGCAGGTGTAGGTCATGCGCGGGTCCAGCATTGCCGTGTAGAAATCATTCCCGAGGTCGTAATGGGCCTCGCCGACTTCCCAGGCCTGTCGCGATGTCTGCCGATTCAGCAGCTTGGCCCGTAGCGAATGAAACATGAGCCGCAACGGTTTGACGTGGCGATCGAGCCGCGCACGCAGGATGCGATCGAACAGTTCGTCCAGCCGATCGCACTCCCATGCGCCGTTCATGTAACTTTCCCCAAGGCCGAGATTGCCCTGTGCAAATACGCGCTCCGGGACGCCATCGACCAGCAACCGGATATCCCATGGGCGATCACCGCCCAGTCGAACATCAGCGATCTCCAGCAGTTCGTCCATCATTCGATGGAGGTGGTTTCGATTGATTGTTTCAGTGGATTTATGCTTGGTTGATGCTTCGGTCATTTGACTTACTGCCGGTGGTTGGCGTCAACGGAGAAGGAGCACCGGGACGCGGCAGGTGCGCAGCATCGTGGTGGTGGTGCTGCCGACAATCAGCTGGCGGATACGCGAGTGGCCATAGGCCCCCATGACCAGCAGATCCACATGCTCGTCACGGATGTAATGGCCGATCACCTCTTCCGCTTCGCCCGGTCGCACCGCGCCGGCCGCAGACAATCCGGCCGCGGCCAGCGTGTCCAGCGCCCAGCGCAATGCGGCTTCGTTTGTGGCATTGGTCGCTCCGACGGTGAGCACACGGATATCGAGTCCACTGAACAACGGGCTGGCCGCCACCATTTCCACGCCCTTGCGGGTCGTGGCGCTCCCATCGAACGCGATCAGCACGCGTTCGATTTCCGTGTAGCTGCGCGACGCCACCAGCAATGGGCGATGGACTGCACGTACCACGCGTTCCAGTTGGCTGCCCAGGTGTCCCTTGGCGAAATCCGCATGCTCGCCACGCTTGCCAAGGACAAACAGGCGTGCATCGCCTTCCAACTCGATGAGGGTGTCCACCAAGGACCCATGCCGCATCCGCGTCTCCGCCTCGATGCCATGGAAAGCGGCCGCAATCCCCTTGGCCTGTTGCAGCACTAGGCGGCCTCGTTCTTGGCCCAGCTTGCTGCGGGTCTCGTCCAGCAAGGCGAGCCCTTCCAGCAACCTGGGCTGGGCATCCGCTCCGAGGTTCCCACTGAAGTCCGCGGTACTGGCCGCTTCCGGATGGCGGTCAAGCACATGAAGGTATTCCAGCGGGGCTTCCAGTCTGTGCGCTGCCCAAGCGGCGTAATGCGCCACGCTCTCGCTGTAAGCGGATGCGTCGGTGGCGGCCAATACACTGCCGCTGTGATCTATATGGGAGTGTCCAATCTTGTCTGTCATGGTTGCTTCCTCAGTGGCCCATCAGCCGCTCGACGGCGTCGGGCTTGTCGTGGACGCCCAAGCGATCCACCAGCGTCGCACTGGCTTCGTTCATTCCTAGGATTTCGACCTCAGTACCTTCACGCCTGAACTTCACCACAACCGTGTCCAGTGCGCCCACCGCGCTGAGATCCCAGAAGTGGGCACGGCCCACGTCAATTTGAACGCGCTCCAAAGCCTCGCGGAAATCGAAGCTAGCAATGAACTGGTCAGCCGAGGCAAAGAAAACCTGCCCGGTCACGGTGTAGCACCGCAGACGCCCACCTTCTTCAGAAGTGGAGCCGATATGAAGCACCTGGCCTACCTTGCGAGCAAAGAACAGCCCCGAGAGCAGTACGCCGATCAAAACGCCCTTTGCCAGATCATGGGTGGACACCGTCACGATAACTGTGGCGATCATCACCACACTAGAAGTCTTGGGATTTGCCTTAAGTGCCGCCAGTGAACCCCAGTTGAAAGTGCCAATGGAGACCATGATCATTACAGCGACCAGCGCCGCCATGGGAATCAGCTTTACCCAAGGGCCTGCAAATACCACCATCAACAATAGGAATACGCCCGCGGCCAGTGATGAGAGGCGACCACGACCGCCGGACTTAACGTTGATGACAGACTGGCCAATCATGGCGCAACCGGCCATGCCGCCAACAAAGCCGGATGCGATGTTGGCTATGCCCTGACCGACCGCTTCGCGGTTTTTGTTGCTCGGCGTATCGGTCAGATCATCGACGATCTTTGCAGTCATCATCGATTCCAGCAGGCCCACGACCGCCAATGTGGCGGAAACCGGGAAAATGATCTTCAGTGTCTCTAGATTCAAGGGAACATCAGGCAACAAGAACACCGGCAAGCTGTCGGGTAGTTCGCCCATGTCCCCCACGGTGCGGATATCAAGCTTGAGCAGGAGCGCGACTATCGTCAGGACCACGATGGCCACCAGCGGCGAGGGAATGACCTTGGTCACGCGTGGCAACAGATAGATGATGGCCAACCCTGCGGCGACCATCGCATAAACGGTCCAAGGGACGTTGGTTAGCTCGGGGAGCTGCGCCAGGAAAATCAGGATCGCCAGCGCATTGACAAAACCGGTGATGACCGAGCGCGAGACGAAACGCATCAACGCCCCGAGCCTAAACGTGCCAGCCAAGATCTGCAGCATCCCGGTTAGGAGCGTCGCTGCCAACAAATACTGCAGTCCGTGCTCCTTCACCAAGCCAACCATCAGCAGCGCCATGGCCCCGGTAGCTGCCGAGATCATTCCCGGACGACCGCCGGTAAAGGCGATAACCACTGCAATGCAGAATGAGGCGTAGAGGCCCACCTGGGGATCAAGCCCGGCAATAATTGAGAACGCAATGGCCTCAGGAATTAGAGCGAGCGCAACAACTATGCCGGCAAGCAAGTCGCCACGAATATTGCCGAGCCAGTCCTGGCGCAGTCGAGTAAGCGTAGTCAAAACAGAATATCCCTAGTCCCGACTGGTCGTCGGGCCAACAGTGTGATTTACGAAATAACAACCCTAAGCCCGCTTGCGGGCTTGATCCGATGACAGGATTTAGGGCGGCGTAATCACTATGGGCACTGGCTCGGGAGTAGAGTTGGGTCCGCTGTTGTTTGCGGCCGCTGGCTGGAGAGCCTAGCACAATCTGCATAGTTGCGTCGAATGATGGACGATTGGCCGGCCACCTTTGAAACGTGCGTGTTCTGGGCCAGGTGACTATCCTCGATCAGTACATTGATGCCGCCACCCGCGAGAACACTGTGCGCAGCTACGCTTCGGCGTTACGGCACTTTGAGGTCGAGTGGCAAGGACACCTTCCGGCCACCCCAGACAGTGTGGCGCGGTACTTGGCCACCTACGCGCAGACCCTGGCCACCAGCACGCTGCGGCATCGCCTGGCGGCGATCGCTTTTTGGCATCGGGATCACGGATTTGTGGATCCCACCCGCTCGCCACTGGTGCGCAAGGTACTTAAAGGGATTCAGACCCTCCACCCGACCCGGGTCAAGCAGGCTGCGCCACTGCAGATCCGGCGGCTGGTCGAGCTCGATGACTGGCTGGCCGCAGCGATTGCTGCGGCCCATGCCCGGGGCGACGGGGCGGCGGCGCTTCGCCATCAGCGGGATCGCGCGTTGGTGCTGCTCGGATTCTGGCGTGGCTTCCGTGGCGATGAACTGCTGCGTCTGGAAGTGGCCCATCTCACGCTGGTGCCGAGACAGGGGATGACCTGCTTCCTGCCGCGCAGCAAGGGCGATCGCCAAGCGGCCGGCGTTACCCATAAGGTGCCGGCGTTGTCGCGGCTGTGTCCGGTAGAGGCGACCCAAGTGTGGCTGCAGGCGGCAAACGTGCAAGACGGGCCGGTGTTTCGGGCAATCAACCAGTGGGGCCACGTAAGTGCCGAAGGGCTCCATCCCAACAGTTTGGTGCGCCTGCTGCGCGAGTTGCTGGCCAGTGCCGGCTTTGCCGATGCGGGGCTCCACAGCAGCCATTCGCTGCGCCGCGGCTTTGCTAGTTGGGCCAACGATCAGGGCTGGGACATGAAGGCGTTGATGGAGTACGTGGGCTGGCGCGATGTTCAGTCGGCCATGCGTTACCTGGACGGGCGTGACCCGTTCGCCCGGGATCGCATTGAAGCGAGCCTGCCCAGCCCAACCGCGCCAGCTCCGGCGATGGCGCTGCCGGCGCCCGAGGTCAAATCTGCCCTGCAGCTGCTCCTACGCATGGTGCTGACCCCGTTTGCCCGCGCCGGCCGCGGCGCGGCCAAGGCCCGGGGCAGAATCGAAGAGATCTGCTTGGCCCCGTTCCAAGCGGTGCGGCTGAACACCGCCAGCAGCGAGTACCGGTTGACTGTTCCCACCGATCCCGACCGGGATCTGGATGAAATCCTGGCCACGTTGCTCGATGACATGCACCGCATGGCCGATACGCACCAGTGCTTCCTGGAAGCGTCGCTCAGTACAGACGACGGCCGGCACTGGGACTGATCCCCCTCACACCCTCCGGATCCAATGGCTACCCTTCACGAGACCGCCTACCCGCGACTGAAGCCTGATCCCACCGCCAAGGAACTGGAGGAGATCTATACCCCGACCGCCGCTGAGATTGCATTCGCCAAGCAGCTGACCACCCAGCCGGGTCCGCAGCTGGCGGTACTGATTCATCTCAAGCTCTTCCAACGCTTGGGCTACTTCACGGTGTTGGCCGACGTACCCGAGCGGATCCGGAAGCACATCGCCAAGGCCGCCCGACTCGGGCGCGTATTGGACACCGACCAGCTCGAACGCTACGACGCTTCCGGCAGCCAGCGCCGGCATATGCCGCAGCTTCGGCAATTCATCGGGGTACGTCCCCTGGATAAATCGGGCTTGGCTTGGCTGGACACCGTGGCCACCGGAGCAGCCCAGACCAAGCACACCATCCCGGACATCGTGAACGTCCTGCTCGAAGAGCTGGTGCACCATCGCTACGAACTGCCCGGTTTCCGCACTCTGGAGCTGGCCGCCATCGGCGCCCGTGAGCGGGTCAATCTGGGCTACTACCGCAGCATCAGCCACGCACTGACGCCTGCCACGCGCACGCTCATCGACGAACTGCTGCGCGCACCGGAAGGGTCCAGGTTCACCGGCTGGCAATCACTCAAGCGCGAGCCCGGCCGGCCCACCAACAAGGAAGTTCGGTTCTATCTGCAGCACATCCGCATGCTGCAGCAGTTGGCCGACCAGCTGCCTCCCATTGATGTGCCGGTGCCCAAGCTCAAGCAGTTCCGTGCGATGGCTCGGGCCTATGACGCCAGCGAGCTGGCCGAACTGGCTCCGGACAAGCGCTATGCGCTGGCCACCATCTTCATTCGCGCCCAGCATGCCAAGACACTGGATGATGCAGCCGAGTTGTTCATCAAGCAGGTGCGCGGGCTGGAGAACACGGCCCAGCAGAAATTGCTGGCCTACCAGCTCGAACATGCCAAACGGGCCGACTTCCTCATCGGCCAGCTCAAGGAAATCCTACAGGCCTATCAGCTCGACGGCAGCGATAGTCAGCGCGTGGATGCCATCGACAACAGCCTGGAAGCGGAAGTGTCGACCTTGCTGGCCGAATGCGAAGAACATATGGCCTACGCCGGGAAGAACTACCTGCCATTCATGCTGCAGCCCTATGGCGCGGTCAGGCCGCTGCTGTTCAATGGGCTGGAGCTGATGAAACTTCGGGCGACCAGCCACGACGCCGGCATGGAGCCACTGATCGCAGCGGTGCTCTCGCTGCGCAACCAGCGCCGTGAGCTGATCGAGGTCGCCTCCCTCGGTTTGGACCCGGAAAAGGACTTTGACTGGATGTCCAAGCTCTGGCGTCAGCACGTGTTCGGCAAGCGGGCCAGTGCAGCCGGCGCCGGCTGGATGCACCGTAAGTACTTCGAGCTGGCCGTGCTGGTGCAGGTCAAGGACGAACTGAAGTCCGGAGATCTCTTCATTCCCAGCAGCGAACGGTTTGATGACTACCGTGAGCAGCTGGTCGATGAAGCCACCTTGGCCCAGGAACTGGAAGCCTACGGCCAGGTGTCAGGCCTGCCCACCGACGCCGAGTCTTTCGTGGCGGGATTACGTGCACAACTGACCTCCCTGGCCGATGAGGTCGACGCGCGTTTCCCGGAGAACGTACATGCGGACATCCTGGATGGGCGCCTGGTGCTGCGGAGGGGCAACGCGCCGAAGTCTCCAGCGCGATTACCACCGTGGATCGCCTCATCGCCGAACGGCTTCCAGAATCCAGCATCGTCGATGTCCTGATCGATGCCAGCCAATGGCTGGATCTGCACCGTTTCTTCCGCCCGATCGCCGGCACCGAGAGCCAGGTCGAAGATCTGCCCCGACGTGTGATCACCACGCTATTTTGCTATGGCTGCAACCTGGGGCCGACGCAGACGGCGCGGTCGATCAAGGGCTTCAGCCGGCGCCAAGTCGCTTGGCTAAACCTGAAATACGTGACCGAGGATGTGCTTGAGAAGGCCATCGTGGAGGTCATCAATACCTACAACAAATTCGACCTGCCTGGCTATTGGGGCAGCGGCAAGAGCGCATCAGCTGATGGCACGAAGTGGAGCGTCTACGAGGACAACCTGCTGTCGGAGTATCACATCCGCTACGGCGGCTACGGTGGCATCGGCTACTACCATGTGTCCGATAAATACGTGGCGCTCTTCAGCCACTTCATTCCCTGTGGCGTGCACGAGGGCATCTACATCCTCGACGGTCTGTTGGCCAACACTTCCGACATCCAGCCTGAGATCGTCCATGGCGACACGCAGGCCCAAAGCTACCCGGTCTTCGGCCTGGCCCACATGCTGGGCATCCAGCTGATGCCCCGGATCCGGAACATCAAGGACCTGACATTCTTTCGGCCCGAACCGGGTAGGGCTTATAAGAACATCCAGGCACTGTTCGGGGACAGCATCGACTGGCAACTGATCGCCACCCATCTCCACGACATGCTGCGGGTGGTGATCTCAATCCGATTGGGCAAGATCACCGCGTCCTCGATCCTGCGCCGGCTGGGCACCTACAGCCGGAAGAACAAGCTGTACTTCGCATTCCGAGAACTTGGCAAGGCCGTCCGAACGCTGTTCTTGCTGCGCTACATTGATGACAACGAGATCCGCAAAACGATCCATGCTGCGACCAACAAGAGCGAGGAATACAACGGCTTCGTGAAATGGGTGTTCTTTGGCAGCCAGGGGATCATTGCTGAGAACGTCCAACACGAGCAGCGCAAGATCATCAAGTACAGCCAGCTGGTGGCCAACATGATCATCCTCCACAACGTGGAAGGCATGAGCCGGACCTTGGCCGAGATGAGGAAGGAGGGGATTGAACTGACGCCCGAGATCCTGGCCGGCCTGTCGCCTTATCGGACCAGCCACATCAATCGCTTCGGCGATTACCACCTGGATCTTGAAAGGGAAGTGGCGCCGCTGAGCTACACAGCCAAGGTGCTTGAACAGACCCCATAGATGGGGAGAGCCTGCCCGAGAGACGAGCAATCAACCTTGAAATTCAGTCGCTTAGGCAGCTTTTGGCCCTGTACGTAATGATTCCCTGCCGACCATCGACCAAAGCCCTGGACCCAATCGCTCTAAGCAACCTAGCTCTGCTGCGGCCATCTCACCAAGAGAGATGACCTTCTCTTTGATCATCTCGTCACTGAAGGCTACTTGCCCCCCCCTACTCTCGATGTGATCCCAAGTATTGGACAGCACATAGGCCTCGATCTCAGAATAGAGGTCGGATGGTGCCGCAACGCGCGAAAGTGACTCCAGCCGAGCCAGTAGATCAGGATGAGCTGAGTCGCCATCGAAGCCAAGCGTCTTCTTTACCGAGACCCACATCTGCGGCCATTCCCCTTTCGAAGCATGACTTCTGACTATCTCCTCGAGATCATCAAAACAGCCCGCAAACGTCCATAGTTCCCGGAAATGACCTGCCAGAAGTGAGCGCGCCCAGTCGCGAAGAGTCAAGTCATCACATGTCAGCACCGGTCGCAGCAAGTTCAAGAAGCCGATATACCACTCGAGCTCTTCGGCACGCGTTCGCGGCTGCCAGCCAGCATCACGTCTACGTGCACCGAAGTCGAACGCAGAGAAAGACGTCCAGTGCGTCGCTTCGAACGCAGCATGGAACAGCTCGGCTGCGATCTCGCGATGCCTCTCGGTGCCCGACTCGAGTAGCTTGCTGACAAACGCACACCGCCGTTCTGGTCGCGCCAGCGTACCTGACAGGTGCAACGAGAACAGATGCCGCATCTGTCCAACTATGCTGTCCCTGTTCTCACCTGACTTCTCGCCCTCGGAGAACTTCAGCATGACCGTCGCAGCACGATCAAACTTATCGTCGTCGTAAGCTAGCTGGTGCAGCAGGCGCACGAACAACCTGAAGTTTCGGTTCTCGCGCGAGGCAAAGCCTGGCTTGGTTGCGGCGTTCTCGATCAGCTGCAGCACGGTCTCCGGGAATACCGGCGCTATGTATAGCAATGCAGACAGCGTGCCTTCGTTACACGATCCAATATCATGCAGCGGTCCGCCGGGGCTCACCCAACTATTTGCCATCCGAACCGCAGGCTCGAAATCGTGCAGGTATCCCAGTCGATGCGCACATGAGACGAAAAGTCGGAGGTTCTCTGGCTTTAGCAGCTCGGCATTGATTGCATCGACAGGGATGTTCTCCAGCGCACGCTTCGCCAAACGATTGGCAAGTGCATGAGGAAGAACTGCTCTCCACTCACCACGACTCTGCGCGAGCTGACGACGCATCAACTCAGCCTGAGCCCGATGCAGACCACGACGATCGAGGCCAACGATGGCACTTAGGACGCCAAGCTCATCATTGAACTCGGACGAGGAGACATTGAAGGAATAGACGAGCGATAGCGCTTCAGCGCATTCCAGAAGTTCATTGGACGCTCCTTTTCGTTGACTGAACAACCTATGGAAAAGGTCCTCGTCGGAGAAGTTTGTCAACGTCTCATCTGCATCTACCCGGCTGGCCAGCGCGATCGCGATGCGCGAATTGCCGCCGGAAAATTCGGCGATTTTGCCCGCGTTCAACTTCCCGATGTCTGGGTGCCGCCGCTGGATCAGCATCGAGACCGTCTCCTCGCTGCACGGCTCGAGGTGGATCACTTCGGTTTCCTCAGGACGATCGTCCGAGATGTCGTACTCGATTGTCAGAAGGCTGAGCATCGCGCTACTTGCGGAGACCTGCTTCTGCAACTGCCGATGCACGTCTGGCGGGCAGTTGTCCAGCACCAATTGAACCGCATGATCGTTAGCAACGATGTATGAAACTAGCTCGGATGCCGTCGGTGTCAAGTTCTCACCCAGGTCGGCGTAGATTGCGCTAGCTGGTGACAAGGCCTCCTCACCAACGTTCGCCTCAAACAGGGCCTGCGCGAATCGCGTCTTCCCCACTCCGGAGAGGCCGGTGATGCGCACCGCACTACCGCGGCGGCGCAACCGTTCTCGAGCTAGATGTATACCCTCAGAAACAGGCATAGGAGTCTTTGCGCTCGAGTTCGCGTCAATCACGCAGGGGTGGTCATCAACAAGGAATGCGTCGTTCTGGGCTGGGGGAGTAGCTGCCCACCTCCCGAAAGGCCTCCAGCCGGACAAGGGGCGGCCGAGGCGCGCACGAACCCACAGCGCAACGCTTGGATGCCGCCGTAGCCAAGTCGCCAATCGATCTCGACCATAAAAGTCAACGCGCAGAGACGCTTTTCCAGGAAGGGTCTCCGCGACCGCCTCCATCGCCCGCACTCGACTCGCCAACATGCTGTCTGAACAATCGTCCTTGCCACTAACGATAATGTAGGCACCATTTCGATCGGCAAGATCTGCAAGTACGAGCTTTGGGGTGCCACCCTCCAACATCTCGTCCCTGCATGCCGCCGCACCCATAGCATGCTTCTTGACCTGGAAACCGCAGATCCCACGAGGAACAAAGCCGTCGTTGGACGGCAAGTCCATAGCCTCAATACGGACATCCAAACCGCCATCAGGTGCCTCCTGCGCACCTCCCCACATAACGCTCTTCGGCCGACGCCCCTGCTGGATTACCTCCGCTTCGCAAAGACGGGCAACCAATTCACGCAGATCGCCAGCACTGAGCGCTGTGATATCTACAGCATCAAGTTCAAAAAATCTCATGATTCCCTTCCCGCAATGATCGGGGCACGCGCATCAAGGCATTAAAGACGGCGCAAAGCAATTTGTCGCCTAGGTCAGACTGCCCAGAATTCTAGGAGCCTGGAAACTGTGGAAGGAGAACCTCCTGCTCCAGCGTCCCCGGATGCGTTTCCACATGAATGGCCAAGTCATTCCACCCGATGGATCGACAAGTTCGAGATATTGCGCTAGACACCGATTCAGCCGTTGGCTTGAGAGCGTAACCGAGACCAATGAGCTCCCTGGGATCCATCAACCACGGCTTCAGGGTGAACCCCGCCTCGGCGGCAGATCCTGCGATGACGGCGCCAATTCTCATCCCCCCCTCATCCAAGTCGCCGAAATGAAACGCCTGAGTTGTCTGGCAAGGAAGTGATTTCAAGATCAGCATGTAGACCTGTCTCCAGGATGGGGACGGCATACCACCGGTATAGAGCAGCACGAGGCCGACTTGATCAGATGCAGCTTCAGCAAACTCATGGAATGTCTGTCGATTCTCTATGGTGAGAACACGCCAACTCAACACGGCTGGATTCGGCACGAATCCAGTGATGTGGGCAGGAGCGAAGCCGAGATATGGATGAACCACTCCCACCACCGTAGTCGACGTAACAACCGTAAGCGGACCTGAGATCAGTACGGGCAATGGTTCCTTGTGCAGGCCTATGGCCGAGAAGACCTCGCTACTATCAAGTCCAGATGGTGCAATAGAGTTGAACCAAAGCAAATCGATCCATTTCACGATGCCCTCCACTCGCTTGCTGTCACCAAACATCATGGCCGAAACCCGGCGCAACAGTTCGTCCCTGACGACACCTCGCCTTGCTGAAATGAGTCTGATTGCATCCAGTATTTGCGCTACAGAAGCATCGGTAGCCTCTTGCCCGCGAACCTTATGGCCCAGCGACCAGCGCTCAATGACCTCGGTCAGTACGGGGAAAAGGCCGGTGTGAGTGTCCAGCATGGAACGGGCCTCTGATACGGAATCACGACGAAGTCGTGCGCCCAAGAAGTTCGCCAGCTTTGCGAGGTTCAGTACGGCAACGCCCGCAACATCTAGAGGCGGCTGCACCATCACCTTGGCCTTGATTTCGATGGCTCCAGAGCGCTCAGCCAGTTCAAGTTCGGAACGAAACGCTCTTGCATCCTCGATGCTGCGCAGGCTGAAGAACTCTGGGCATGATGACTCCGTCAGCCTGAGAGCTATTCGCTCATCCTTGCCACGACTCACTGCATTCTGGGAGCGATTGAAAATTGACGTAAGGAAGGCCCGGGCTATAGTCATGCAACGACCCCTTCCCCATGGGGCATTCGACTTGCTTCAACACGCTTGAGCTCCTCCTCGAAAAGCTCGGGATGCTTGCGCCAGTTATCGGAATCCAGAATTACATGACCATCGTCATCAATGCGTACGTGTTTGATGGAGATAAGATCGTCGTCACGGTACATCTCGATGTAGGTATCCACCGATTCGTTGATCTTACCCAAGGCATCGTCCGGTGCCGCGACGATGGGCTGAAGGCCCAATGCCTTCAGGTACTCAAAGACGGCACGGGTATTCACTGAGTCAATCTTGTCACCCAACTCATCGAAAATTATCAGCGACATGCCGCCTTGATCACCGCGCAACTTTCCCAATGCGCGCGCCATCGACGCTGCAGCAACGATGAAAAGAGGCGCGCGGTGCTCGCCCCCGGAACCCTTGTCCATGCGCTTTGAGAAGTCGGTCACCGTCACACCATTGCTGCGAACGTCAATCTCGAAGTTGAAGAAATTGCGATAGTCCTCCAGAAGCCTGTTGGCCTCTGCATCCTTTCCCTCAAGCATCGCCCTGAACTCAGGAGGAGCATCCACCTGTCCAGAGAAGATATCCCCCTCCGGTCCCGCACCAGCCACCTTCAGTATGAATTTGTACAGCGACTCATGATCTTTATTGAGATTGGTGACGAAGTGATACTTCTCGTTGTTCGAGAATGGCGGCAAGCGCTCCATCGTACTGTTCAGCTCATTGAGCGTGCTGCGCATGCTGGCGAAGTGGTCGCTCAGGCGGGCGGCGATCTGCACCTTGAACGTTTGCTCTGCCGCTTCTGCAGCTTCCGCGGAAAGCACTTGGTAGTGATGGAGCTCGGATTCCTCTAGCCGTTGCTTCTCCTGAGCCATCGTCTCGCACATGGCACCCAAGTCGCCCACCGCGATATCCATCTGCGGATCGAATTGGTTTGCGTATGTAGACATGTCACTTGCCAAGGCCTGCACCTGGGAAGACAGCTGATTGCCACTTCTAACCGTAGCGTCACTAATCTTCGCCACAATCGTATGCAGCGATAGGCCGGAACCATCAAACTCATCGCGTTTTGTTTCGAACCACTCATCACCCACGTATTCATTGCGGCGACTGAGAGCCGCCTTTGAGCAGATTCCGTTGGTTCTATCCGCAAGCTCGTCTAGCCGTCTCTGTGCTTGCCGGAAAGCCTCACCATGAGTTCCGACGTCTCTGCTGCTTTCTTCCAGCTTCGACTGTGCTGCCAGGGCAGCTCGCCTTGCCTCTGTGATGAGCAGCTGACGAGCAAGGAGATCAGGTGCGCTTGCGATCTCTTGCATCGCCGCCTTTGCATCAAGCGCGGATTGCTCCTGAATGTGCGAGTTCAGCCATCTTTCAATGTCCTGGATACGTCCTTCAAGTCCCACCAACTTCTCAAGGGCTTCAACCAACTGGCGCGACCGGTTCGCCTCCTGCTCGCATTCGGCTGCGTTCTGCCCCAAAGTGCTGCGCTGCTGCCGAAGCACCGCCAGGCGATGGCTCGCATCTTGGCGTCCCAACACCAGTTCCGTTGCAGACAAGGGGCGTCGACGGCCGAAATCAGCACGTCCAGCCTGCTCGCCAGTACGGGTGAAGCCCTCTGGGCTATCCGTGGTGACGCGCTCCAATCGCTCCAGCCGGCCGAGTCGAAGACGGATATAGTCCACCGCCACTTGATTGTCACCCGCGATCAGGTGCGCGAGACCCATTGGCGGAACCACACCCATATCCGCCTTCGACTTCACCGGGTTCACCAACAGTACTGAATCCGGCTTTGTATCCCACGGAATCTTGTTGAAAACGGACAAGGCATCCTCAAACTTGCCGCTACGGACAACCAGGGCAGTGCGCGAACGACCAAGGAATCCCTCGATTACGGGTGCCCAGTCGGCATCTGTGACTGTAACCAAATCGCAGACGGGCGTGCACAGAAGTCCTTTGTCTCCAAGTATGTTCACAACTGCTTGGACGGCCGGCGGGAGTTCCGCTTTGCCTTCCTGGATGCGTTTGATCTGCTCGTTAGCGATCCTAAGTTCATTTCCAAGCTTGGACAGCCTCTGCTCGTCATGGTCTAGCTGACGCCGTGCCGACTGGATGATCGGAGCAACCCGCATGCTGGACTCGCGCAATGCTGCCGAGGCCTGCGAAACGTCAAGCACAAGCGCATCGGATACGGATGTACTGGAAACCGCATCAAGAAGCTCAACCCACGGCATCGCCAGATGCTGCCAGCCTCCGAGATCGGGTTTCACGCGGTTGGCCTTCTCGAAGCCCGCCACCACCTCGCGAATGGCCTGGGCCACGTTGGTTTTGATAGGTCTAAGTGATCTCTCTCGTTCGCTGGCCAGGTCACGGGCGGCACTGATCGCCGGATCTGCTGCTGATTGAAGCTCTAGTTCGATGTACACGCCGTTGAGTCGATCATGCTCCGCCTTGGCGCTGTCGACTGCATTCTGCGCTGCCTGATGCCTGTCCCGCGCTTCATGCAGCGTAGTTTGTGCCGCATCAACAGCATCCATGTGTTGTTCACGCTCATAGTCATCCAACAGCGCCCTATAGGTCGCTGCGTGCATCCGAGTCTGAGTAGCCTTATGACCGGCTGCGATCAAGCTTTTGACGTTCTCAAGCCTGTCCAGTGTTTCCAGAACCTTGGCTTGAAGCGAGCGCAGATTGTCGAGCTGGGAGCGGAAGTTCTTGAGCTCGATAGGATAGGCATCGACAATGTAATTTCGAACAAAGCTGCTGGTGTCAGGAACTTTCTGCAGATTAAGCGCATTCTTCATCGCTCGCCGAAAAGCTCTCGGGTCGATGCTGCCCCCTCCTTTGGGGCGCAAGGCGAACAACATTGCTTCAACCTGCTTCTCCGCCGACGGAGGCACTGCGAGCCTACCATTCACGCGACTGACTGCGTCCTCCATCAGCTTATTGAACGTTCCCCAGGCCAACGGCAAAAGTTCCGCCTCGGCGTTCGCTTCAAGATGATCATCTAACGCGAGCGCAACCCCTTGGACCACATAGCGCCCGTAGACGTGCAGCTTTGGGTCGCCCACTGACGCGCCCAGGGCCAGGCCAACCGAAACCGGCGGCAATTCGCCCTCAGTGTCGCGAAACACCATGGTCAAATAGGACGTCGCATTCTCACGAATATGCTCGTCACCGCGATAGTAGCCGAGGCAGTATTCGCGCACTGAACGCCCTCGAGTGCCTGATACCCCCCCTGACTGCGCATTGAGATCGATTTGATTCTGATCCCCTCCGTACAAGACGATCTGCATCGCATCCAGAATCGCAGATTTTCCAGATCCGTTAGGCGCCACAATGCCTGTTGCAGGGCTAAAGCTCAGGGTTTCGGCACGGAATAGGAAAAACTGTACCAAGTGAAATTTCTCAAGCAGATACATCGCCATCCTCCGTGACTTCATTCATTGCGTCGAAAGTAGCCGCATCCCCCTCACCTGCCACTTCCTTACGGAAGGATTCCAGATGGCTCAAGTATTCCTTCCGCAGCAGATCTCCGATCGCGGGATGGATGCGAACCTTCGCGAGCTGATTCCGTACATCGTCCTTGTCCTCAAAGGCAGCAATCCCCCAGCGCTTGAACTTGGTCATCAAAGAGCGGAAGTCCCCAGGCGAGGGAAAGTCCCTGCCCGTTTCCTTCTCGTAGTGCTCTTGCAAGTCAGGCAAATCGACGAAAGTTTCGCCATTTGGCTCTTCGCGCCCCTCGAAACGGACGCGATGATGAACGCCGGCGAGCACCAACAGCAGCAGGGTTTCGTCCTTGCTGGCTCGCTGTTGGGTCAGTACGTGCACGGGCCGCGCCACGATGTACTGGTAGTTGGTGTCGTGCAACAGCTCGATGCCAAGGGGACGAACTGCCTGCTCAAAGTCATTGATATTTCGGCTGACAATGCCGTAATCCTTCCGGGTCGCCCGGTCAGAGGCGGACAAGACCTGATGGGTTACTAGCCGATAGGCCGCCTGCTCGTAGTCCTGCTCTTCGTACATAGTGTCGCGGCTAAGCGCCTTTTCCCAGTGGCGTGCCATGTCATTTCACCTTGGTGATGTAGAAGTCCGGCATGTCCAAATACGGCCCGGCAATTCGTTCATCACCGGCGCTTTGGAAGCGATATCCAGGTAGTCGCTTTGAAATTCCTTCATGGTGCTTCTTTCCGAGGCCTGTCATTGCTTCCTGTGCGTAGGTGGACAGCGTCTGCACCATTCGAAATTGCTTGATACCGGTGATGGGAAGCTGAGACGCCCGGATCTGCCTACCTCCTCCCATGACACCCTGCAAGTACACCCTCACCTCTGTTGGCATGGCGGTACGCGCATCACGCGCACGCCTGTGCAGGTTCATCCGCGCCTCCTGCTCGGCTGTCATCTGCCGCGGAGAATCCGCGGTCCTGGGAATGGGCGGACGGGCGATGCGTGGTTGAAACAGGAGTTCACCGGAAAGCAATGCTCCGGGCCCAACGGGCATGGAGGCGTCGAAGTTCTCCGCAGCATTGACTCCGGCGATAGCCTTTTTGATCCGTCTCTCGAGCTGGCCCGGCGCGCGAAGCTGGTACTCGATCATGGCCAGCATGCGACGCTCGATATGGCGCTGATCCTGGCCCAAGCGATCGAAGTAGTCTTGCAGACGATAGACATTGCTCAATCGCCTGATCGCCTTCTCATAGACAGCCTCAGCCGTGCCTTTATCACCTTTGTAGCGTCGCTCGGCCAACCACACGATGATCCGTTCCCGATGATCCCCGTAATGGATTTCCTGAGTTAGGCTCAACACCTGCGCCTTTCGTGCGAGGGGGTGATCGGCGCCAGCCAAGTCCGCATAGTCAGCCATGACGTGCTTGGAAATGTAGTCTTCAAACAACCGACGGATAGCCGCCCCGGGGGTCGCGGACTTGAATATCTCGCGCTGCAGGGTACGCACGTTCAGACTCATGGCGGCAATCCCGGACAGAAGCGCATGGGCGCTGTCGCCGGCGTTTACGAAGTCGTCACCGTAGACATTGCTTGCAGGATCAAGCACCCGACGTAATGTGTCTTCAATGGAACGCATCTTCGCGCCCACCATCGCCGGCGTGTCTTCTGTGAAGACCTGCAAGGTGGCAAGGAAACGGCTTACCACAGCAGTCATGGACAGAGTGCGCGTGAGTCCCACCTGCTCTTCTTCGAACCAGCCATTCTCCGTGAGATGGCTCAAGTACATGTTGGCGCGAATGTTGAGCGGAGTGAGCTGGCCTACCCCCTCTTCTGCCTGCCAAGCGTCATCGTGTTCGAGGTAGTTCTCGATGAACTGCGTCAACTGCCGCCGTTCCCAGCCGGTCGCCGGGGGAACCTCAGCCTCTGGCCCGAAGAATTCTTCGTACAGACCCAAGAGCAGCCGCCAGTAGTTCTCCCGATTTGCCGAGGCCAATGGGCGAAAGAGTTGCGATGGCAGTACCTCAAACAGAGAGCTGGACACTGTGCAACTCCACAGAAGTTGGGCTATCTACTTCACATTAGCATAAACGCTAACATATCATAAACGCTAACTTAGCATCAATGCTAAGCTGCGTGTCATCTGACCCCGGCCCAGCCCCATGCCCCGCCCCCGCCCCAATCCAAACAAAAGTCCGGAAACACTTCGAGCCATCGAAACGCTGCTCCTCTGGGAGGGGCAAGTCACCAATGAGCGAGTACGCCAAGTGTTTGATCTGCATATCACCACGGTAAGTCGATTGCTAACCCAATATGCTGAACTCAATGGAGGCGGCCTTGAGTACCGAAGCCATGTGCGCGGATACGTGGCGATGTCTGGCTTCAGACCCCTCCTAACCGAAGGGCTGATCGAAGAGTACCTTGCGTTTGAGCGCCCCCAGGAAGCTACAGGCTTTATCGAGAGCTCCCAGCTTATCCTCGGCGGCGTTGAACGACGCCACTTCGCACTGCTTAATCGTGCCTGCAGAGAGGGCAAGGGGCTCGTTGGCGAGCACCGGTCCATGCGCAACCCAGCACCTCGCACCAAACGACTGTTCCCTCATGCGCTGGTGCAGGCAGGCAGGCGCTGGCATGTTCGCGCATTTGTCATCGCCGAGGACGAGGCGGAAGCCGGACGCTTCCTGGACCTGTCTATAAATCGGCTGAGCGGCTTGAAACAGCTGGCTGATCCTCGGCCAGAGCGGGCCGAGCCTAGCCAGGACGCCGCCTGGCAGACACAGGTAGAGCTGTCGATCGTCCCCCATCCGCATCTGACACCAGATCAGAAGGATATGGTGCGTATCGAGTATTTCGGAGGTAAGGCAGCCTACAGGTTAAGAACCCGTGCCGCACTACTCCAATACCGACTACATGAACTGCGCTGCGCCACCGATGCAGAGAAGGAGCCGCCGAACGAATTTCACCTCTGCGTCGACGATCCAACCGCGATCCAACCGTGGCTATTTGGCGAGCTGAATTAGCGGATGGCATGATCGTAGCCAAACTTGAGGCCCGGCACGGATACCGCGCTACCCCTGCCTGGGTAGCTACCCTACATAGGAACCGTATCAGATGGACGCCATTGGCATTCAAAGCCAATTCTCCGTCTGTACCTCAATGATCAGGTCGATGAGCCGTGCCCTCGTGTCCCTATCGATCGAGCGCCAAATGCAAACTACCGCCCCAGCTGCGGCATGGTCCGGGGCATTCAACTCTAGCCCTTCGCTTACTCGGCATTGAGGTGACCAATCCCTACCTAGGCGATTACTGATTGCCCACTTCATAAACTCATGGCACTCTGGGTTGGCATCATTCTGGTCACAGGGGGCCAGGTATGGGCAGTCTGCATCAAATCCACAGTCGCAACGGCCGTATCGGTGCCGGAACCGATACGAAGCCAGAGGATATCGACGCTATCGTCACGGCGCTTCGTAAGGACGGGCGTGGTCATTTGCTGCTTTACTTTCACGGGGGCCTGGTCGACAAGGCCGCGGGTATCGGTATTGCCCAGCGACTTGAGGGGCGCTTTTCTCAATCGGCCTATCCGGTTTTTTCCGTGTGGGAGTCGGGTTTCGTTGAAACGATCCGCAACAACCTGCGCGAGCTGCCGGATGAGCCGGTATTCAAGAATCTGGTGCGCAAGGCGCTAGAGTACGCGCTCCGCCGCTTGGGAGGTAGCAACGGCGCCCGGACCATCACGCCGGGCAACGTCGATGCAGGGAAGGTCCGCCAGGCAGTTGATACATATTGGAGCGATCCCAGTCGCAATCACGTGCCCTACCGTGATTTCAAACCTGTAGTGGGGCCCTCAGGTGCGCGTGCGGCGAGTGCGCTGATCGACGACGCCGAGATCGAAGCCGACTTGCAAACCGACAGCGAGTTTGTGGTCGCCATGCAAACCCTGCCAACCGCGTTAGACGAAGCACGCGATGCATTCATCGGGGGCGGAGCGAGCGTTCGAGATACCCCGTTCTCGCAGGCGGTATCAACGCAGGTCGCCGGGGTCGAGGGAGGCCGCGGGTTGATCGTCTGGTTCAAAGTTTCCCTTCTGGTGAAGCGCATCCTGCAGGGTGTTCTGCGTCGGTACGCGGATCAACGCGATCACGGCCTGTATGCAACGGTCGTAGAGGAAGTGTTGCGTGGTGTTCATTTTGGTGGCAGTGGACTCAATGAATGGGGCAAGGCACTCCAGTGGAACCGCATGAAGCAGGACTCACTCGATGCGTTCGGCGACGGCTCCGACCTGTATGCCGGAACTGCGCTGCTGGAGCGGCTGCGTGCCGCCCATGCCTCTGAAGGGCTGCTATCGAGGATCACTCTAGTCGGCCACAGCACTGGCGCCGTCTACATCGCCAATTGGCTTGACAAGGCATCAGAGCTTCTGCCGGCCGAGATTGCATTCGACGTCGTGTTCCTGGCGCCCGCCATCACCTACGAGCGCTTTGCCGCCACGATCACCCAACATGGCGATCGCATCCGTCACTTCCGCTTGTTTGGCATGCGCGATGAATTCGAACGGGACGATCAGGTCGTCGGAGACGACTCTAAATTTCCCAATGGGCAGGACTGGAAGCGCTTCATCTATCCCAGCTCCCTCCTCTATCTGGTGTCGGGTGTCCTCGAATCGCGCCCAAATTCCGACGGAACGCTCGTCGACGAACCGGACATGCCGCTGCTGGGCATGGAACGCTTCTTCGCTTGGCACCACATCTACTCAGATAGCAAGTTTCCCGAAATAGGTGCAGTCCGCGCGTGGCTCGGAGCTGCACCGAACCGTACGATCTGGTCCAAGTCCCAAGGACAGACAGCAGGCTTGAACAGCACAAGCATTGATCACGGAGCTTTCGACGACGACGAAGATACGCTGCTCAGCGTTGAGAGCCTCCTCGGCGGATGGTGACATCTTCGAGAGCACGCCAAAGGTGCCCTTGTGTACGCAACAGGGAGAGATGTGGACATGCCGCGAGATGATCACTACGCGATCGTGCTGACAATTAACCGTTATCCCGGCCTGAGTGACCTCCATGGACCTGAGAACGATGGCGAAGAGTTCCGGCAATGGCTCCTCGATCCGGAGTACGGCGACCTGGACACCCGACGTATCCAAGTCATACGGTCGCAGGATTATGGCGTGGCAGCGACCCCGGACGACGCAAACCCGACCGAGAAGGAGCTCAAGAAGGCGCTTAATCTATGGCTGCGCACCCCGAACGGATGGCATGACCGCATTGGACAGCGCTTGTATCTGTTCTTCGCCGGACACGGGTTCACAGCCGGTTCGGCGATTCACGACCCGGCACTATTCTCGGCCGTCGCGCAAAACGGCGACACGGCGCATATCGCCGTCCTGCGTTATGCGTCGAAAATCGCCAACGCGGGTTTCTTTGATGAAATCATCCTGGTAACGGACTGCTGCCAGGACGTACTCAAGGCGAGCCAGGTGCTCGAGCCGACTTGGACCCCGCCGGACCGGCAACGAACGGCACACGTCCGATTGTTCCAGGCGTATGGAGCGCCGCGGGGACGTCAGTCCTTTGAGCGCAACATTGGCCCGGCCGGGCAGTCTCGCGGCCTGTTCACTAGCGTCCTACTGGACGCGCTGCGCAGCGCACCGCCTGACGCCGACGGATGGGTGACGGATCGCGCCGTCGCGGACTACTTCCAGGTGCTATGGGCCGATCGCTACGAACAGGAAACCGGATACACGCCACCACTGACTCCCGCAACGAAGCGGATTCGAATATATCAGCGCCCGGCGTCGGCGCCAGCTTCCGCGCTCCCACGCCGGGTTGCCGTCGACCTGAGCCGCATCATTGCTAAATTCGCGGCCATCGACCGGCAACCGGATCCTGACATCTCACCTTACCCACCCGCGCCGCCCACCGACATGACGCCAAATGGGCAGCTACGCAGTAGCCAGCTTCGCCAGCTCGAGCATCCCATCGTGGAGCTGACCCCGGGTCTGCATCTCGTCGTTACACCAGGGAATCTACCCGACGTCGCCTTCGAGGTTCCCTACCCGGTGCTGCCAGCTGCAGGCAACACCCCTCCCGTTGCTGCACCTATCGACATGCCCGCTTTGCGAACCGACGAGGTTGCAGCGCAGCCGGTGGTGTTGAGGACGGACAATCCCAACGCGCAGATCACGGTGCTCGATGCTAGCTACGCTCGTGTCAGCATCGGTACGGGAGTGGTCTCGCTGTCCTTAGCTCCGGGACTCTACAAAGCCCTGGTGCACGTCGGGGCCGAATCGGCGCAATCGCTGTTCGTTGTTGCGGATGCGCCCCTCGACCAGCGGTTGCCCGGGCCCGAATTTTCCGCGGCTGCGCCCGTCATCGGCACGTCAACCACGCACCAAAATCAGTCCCTTCATGCCGCTGAATACTCGATGATTCCGACGGAGCCAAGCCGCGATCTCAGCGAAATCGGTGAGGTCTTTGTCTTCGCGCGCGACTCCAGTTTCAGTCCCGACGGCTCTCTAAACCCCGCGCCACCGTGGCGGCAGTGGCACCTCAGTTCCCTTGTAGGGGCAACCTTGGAGGAGCGCCTCATCCACAGTGGTACGGACGACAGGCTCGGCTACGCCTACCTCAAATTAGCAGCAACAGCTGGCAGCCTCGCACTGCGAACGGCCAGCCCTTGGGACGAGTCGAATGAAGACGGACTGGTCGTCCCGGTGATTAAGGGGTGGCGTACCGAGATCTACCTTGACTGTACCTCAGCTCCGCCAACCCCTCCGATGGTGGACACTCAGGGCGCACGAATGCTCGACTTGGCGACTGCCTCCATCCATCTGGTCCGGATGGGAAGTGCGTCACTGCTGTTCGATCCGATCGGGCTTGCGACGGAGGCGGCGCGAGCGCAGCTTACAGTCGGCCGGGAGGTGGCGGTGCCATCAACCGAGCAAGCAATGGCCAGCCCGATGTGGGCCTTGTACGCGGCCCTCGCTGCCTTCCAGCGGGGCGGGCAGCACATCGATACCGTTGGACAATGCGTTGCAGCCGTTCCTAAGGAAATCAGGGAGGGTCTATCCGATTTTGCGGTGCTCGCGCAATGGCTAGGCCTATCGAACGTGGCCCATCCGCTCCGTAACCCACCCGCGCTGGCGGCCTCATGGAGCCTTGCCTCAAAGCTGGAGGCGCGAGGCGGACTGGCCTCCGAACTGTTCGAGGAGATCGGCCAATGGCGGTCCGGTGGGAGTCTATGGACTCTCTGGCAGCGTTCAGTTGATGACCGCTGGTTGTTGCGAAATCGGCTTTCTGACCAGGCTATGGGCACTCTGAAGGGTAATGCACAGGGGATTGACGACGCGGCAACCCCGCAAGTGCTCGCCCCCGCCTGGTCACTGGACACCTGGGTTCCGGTCGAAGACGGCCTGAGGTGTCCTAATCCCACCCATAGCCCCTTCCAGCAAGCACTCCGTCGGCGTCTTCTGGATGCGCTGGCTGAGCGCCACACCGATGCCGACAGCGGCGCCTTCACCACTGTGTCGCTGCCACCCGAGTCCGATGTCTTCGCCTTGGCAGCGGAGCTCATGCTGTCGCCGATATACGCCATGGCCGCCTATAGCAAGCTGTATGCGGAAGCCCGCCGCCAATCCGACCTGGGCCCTCTCATCGAGTGGGTAACGGTGAACGGAGATGAACCCGACCCAGACTCGACAGCCACCAAGTCGAAGCGCAGCACTCACCTGCAATCAATGGACGACTACTGAGAGGCGAATCGTAAGCGCGGCCTTCACGCGAACCCCATCCAAGTATTCTTAGCGGTGTCTAGGCAAAGTTGTCCCAAGTCACTGCCGACCTGCGTTGCCAGCCCGAAGCGGTTATAGGTCAAGAATCTAGATGAGGTGCGACGCCCGGCCTACAGGATGACATCCTCCCGCGTGTTAGGCGGCTCTCAAGTAGCGCCATTTCTTGGTGGTCCTTGTGCCTTCGCTGTGGCAGTTTGCGATTCGGACCTCACACTACTCACATAGAATGCTGAAATGCCGGTAAGCGCCAATCTCGCCTACGACCTTCTCAAGACCGTGAGCAAACTGGAATTCCAGCTCCGACGGCACGGGGACTTCTTCCGGAAAGACCGGACGGGGCAACCGACGTCCGACGTGGCTTGGCGCAAGGTGCAAGAGCGCGTCCGAAAGTTGGGCGACGATTTCGCGTCAGAGGTTCCTGAGTCGGCGCGTGCGCGCCTTCTCTGTCAACGCGATGAGCGCCCCATGAAGCAGATGATTATTGAAGAGAACGGGAACTTGGTGGCCCGCTTTTGCCCCTGCCCATTGGATGCCGAATCGGATGCGGTCGCGCTGGTGGAAGCCATGCGGCAAGTCCGCAACAACCTCTTCCATGGTGGCAAAGAAGATTCGGAAGTGGATCCGTACGAAGAAGACAACGATTGGGTCTACGCCGCGACGCAGGTTGCGATTGCTCTCCAGCATGCGTTGTCTAACGGACGGCTCGACAATCGCGAATGAAACCACCTCACGAAACTCTCGGGACGGCCCTAGGCCGTTGACGAGCGTGCAGCAAGGGGCGACGCGGCGATTGGCATAGCGCTAGCTAAGGCGAGGGGTGCCGACTAAACGCAGCATTGGCCGGGGGCATTCATGGTAGGTCGGTCACATCAGATCCGTAATTCTGAGATCATCTGGGTCCGATCTTCTGAACCAGGCACGCTTGCGCGCCAAAGGCCGATGCTCGAATGATCGCGCACCTCGTCGAACTATCTCTCGCCCAAGGAGCTCAATAGCTGACTGCTTCCATGATCCTCTGGATGTAGTGACTAGTACGACCTTTTTCCCAGGGAACATGTTGCTCCTAACAAACTCCCAAGCCGGCGGCGCTGGGCAACCACGCCAGATGGGTGTTCCCAAATAGATAGCGTCATAGGGAGCTAGATCCATCCACGCGGGATTTATCCACGCGTCATCAAGACCCCCATCAGCCATAGCATTCACCCACCCGGCCAAGCCCAATGAGTAGTCAAATGCTTCGACAGCACGCAGATCGGCGTGTAACTGGTTCGCCAGATAACTAGAGGCTAAGGCGGTGTGCCCAGAGCGAGAGTAGTAGACCACCAGGGCATCGGGTAAAGGAGATCTCGATGGGGCCGGCGCCTTTAGCTTCTGAAGTTTCTCCAGCCTTCGTCGCGCTGCCCACACGACACAGCAATCAATCACCTTGATCCCAGCGGCAAGCGCGACGATGACTACGACGAGCTTGGTGATTAGCATCATTCAGTACTCTCCATCATGCACTCCCGCGTTACTTCTGTAGTCGCTCTGCGAGGTACTGCACTCAAGGACATTGCATGGTCGAACACCCGCGATCGTCGCCACCTACTATAGCGAGCGGCTAATAGTGAAGCTTCCGAACACCGGCGACTGGCGCTGGCCATAGAACTCCCGGGTGCTGTGGTAACGCGCCATTGCGAATCTCCAGCGCCCGCGCATCACCGCGATGCCGTAGCCGCCTTGGGCGACCACGTGGCGCTTGTCCACGCTGTGGCTGTTGCGGAAGGTATTGCCGTCCAGAGTGATGTCGCGGATTACCCATGCCGCGTCGGTGGTCGCAAACAAGTGCCAGGACCAGCCGCTGAGGCGGCCACCACGGGTCGGCGCGGTGTTCTCGCCGGCCGG
This sequence comes from Stenotrophomonas maltophilia, assembly GCF_039555535.1. Taxonomy (NCBI): domain Bacteria; kingdom Pseudomonadati; phylum Pseudomonadota; class Gammaproteobacteria; order Lysobacterales; family Lysobacteraceae; genus Stenotrophomonas; species Stenotrophomonas maltophilia. The sequence continues at coordinate 2,487,847 of NZ_CP154630.1, forward strand.
GCGCAGCGGCGTGCTGCCGAAGTCGTCGGGCAGCTTCCAGCCGAAGCGCACTTCGCCACCGGCGTTGGCCTTGGTTTCCAGGTTGCCGATCGCACCGCCATAGTGACTGATCGCATCCCAGCCCCAGCCGCCGGCATTGACACTGGCATCGGCCGGCCAGCGGCGCATGCGCTCGTGGGTCAGCATGAACACCGGCTCGTTGTGCAGCTGGTTGTCCCAACCCTTGAACTTCTCGTCCCCTAGCGCGTCGTGCACGGCGTTCTGCACCTGCCTGCCCTGGGCCCAGGGCCCGACCACGCCCACGGCCAGCTGGGTGGTCTGCAGGCGGTCGCCGCTGCGTGCGTTGAAGCCGAAGCTGGCCAGCAGCACGCCGGCATACGGCCGGTCATCCTCGATCAGGTCGCGGCGGGTCGGGTCGGTGGGGGTGAAGATGGCCTGGCCGATGCTGAAGATCATGTTCTGCTGCTCGAACCTGCCGGGGTGCAGGCCTTCCAGGTACTGGTTCACCCAGCGCGCCATGCGCGGCAGGCACGGGTCGGCGGTGTAGTCGACCAGGTTCGGCGAGACCAGGGTCAGCTGCGCGCCGTTGGTATAGCCCTGGTCTTGGTGGCGGCCACCGAACAGGTCGTTGTCGACGCGGAAGCTGATCTGCGGCGGGTGATCGCGCATCGCGTCCGGGCCACATTGTTCGGCCGCCTGGGCCACCGGGGCTCGGGCAGCGGCCAGGAACACGAGTGCCGCCATCACAGACAACCGACTAAGCGCCAGTCTTTTCATGGGCTTGCTGCCATTTGACTCAATGTGAGGTTCAATTGAAGATCTAATGCGCTGTCGCAGTAGACCCGGAGGAAGGGGTTTGAGCCATACACCAGGCCATCAGCCGGCCGCACGCCAATTGCTTTCAAAGGCGGCGCATCCCTGCAGCAGTATCTAGCGCTCTTGGGCTCGCCAAGACGTTCGCCTGAGCAAGAGATCGTCCAGGCCCTCCCCTAGTGCCGCAACAGCCGGCGCCCCAGGTACTGACCTAGACTGAAGGGCACGTCACCTCGCTGCGAAGCAACGTCAGCCGCTCAAGATGGACGTTTCAGAATCACAGTCAGTTTGTTGATCTCTGACTGAGAGAATGGCCACCCCGCCAGCAACTCCGCATCATGTGAGGTGGGGCATATGCGCTCAGCGGGCTCGCCAGATGCGTCCAGGAATGACTCCGGTCGCAGCGAGTTTTGTGGAAGGCTCCCAATCGCAGGGCTAGCCTCCGTGCTGAGCACGGAGGCACCACCGCACTAGCTACTTACGCCGACCTATCCACGCCGAAATGGAGCTACGAAGCAATCTAATGGCCCAGACTGCGACAACCGACGCTCCGATGAGGCCTGTGACTGAGTCCAGCCACGTCACGTCCCAGATCATCCCCACGACAAGTGCAGTAATTGCGAGTGCCGTTACAGCGGTGTCCGTAGCGACGTGAAGATAGGCCGCACGAAGATTGGGACTCCTGCGCGCATCGGCCCCCTTCTCGTCAGCATGGCGCTCATGCGGAACGTGGCAGTGATCAACCGCAGCACCTTCGCGATGGTAGGCAGAATGTAGCCACCGCGCTGAGAATATATTTGTAATCAAACCCGCAACGGCGATGGCAAGCGCTTCTGAGTACTGAACAGCCTCTGGCGCATGGAGACGCTCCGTCGATTCATAGGCCATCGAAGCGGCAATCCAAAGCATGATCATCGCGCTTACGCTCGCCGCGATGAGCTCAACCGCTAGCACCCGAGCCGCGCGCTCTGGGCGGCTCTGATTCCGCTCAGCGTACCAAGCGATAGAAAGTGCGAACAGGAGTACCAGCACGTGAGAGCTCATGTGCCAGCCATCTGCGAGAAGAGCCATCGAGTTGAAGGCCCATCCTCCAGCAATTTCGACGGACATCATGACCGCAGTGAGAGTCGCGGCCTTCGTAATTGCCCGTGCGTTGCCGGTGCTCTGTACGCCCTGCAGAGTCCGCTCGTGCATTGCGTTGGGGGGAAGCAAGGACATGGTCGAAGACTCCAGGCTCTGAGCGAAAATGTATACGCCGGTGGCGTACTGTCAGGAAGTACCGCCCCTTGCATGCAAGGGGCGGCATTTACACTGCTTAGGAGAGAACGCCGCTGAGTCGTGCAGCATGCGCGGACAGCGCATCCATGAGCGGCGGGTTCAACACGTCGTACGGCTCCAGGGACAGAGCCTTCAGGCGGCTACGGACGCCGTCCATCTGTTCCGGCCTTGCGCCGCCGCCTTCGATGATCGAAGACACGAATGCGGCGAAGCGCGGTTCTTCCCAGCCCTTCTGTTCGGACAGTTCAACGTGAATGAAGTCCAGGCCGTAGAAGGCATGGGACTTGTTCTCGATGCGGCCAAACATGTGGACACCGCAGTCCTTGCACGCGTGGCGCTGGATGGTCGCAGCCGGATCGACAATCGCCAGCTTGTCGGCATTCGCCGTGATCGAAACGGTATCGCGGGGAACGACACCGACCACGGAGAAGATGGCGCCTTCCGGCTTCCAGCACTTGGTGCAACCACAGGCATGGTTGTGGGCCACATTGCTTGCGACGGAGATCTCAACCGGCTTGTCAGAGCACAGGCACTTCAGCGTGCCGCCCTTGAAGCCGGCGGTTCCGGCAACGACGCCGGAATCGACCGAGGGATGGATAGTTTGGTGTTGCATGGACTTAAACTCCTATTGTTGGAAGTGCAGCACCGGTTGCCCGGTGCTGCGGTGCATCAGTAGTTGATGACAGTACGAATGGACTTGCCTTCGTGCATGAGTTCGAAGGCTTCGTTGATTGCTTCCAGGCCCATCGTATGGGTCACGAACGGAGCCAGATCGATCTCACCCCGCATGGCGTCTTCGACCATGCCAGGCAGCTGGCTACGGCCCTTCACACCACCGAAGGCGCTGCCAATCCAGCGACGACCGGTCACGAGCTGGAACGGACGGGTGGAGATCTCCTGACCAGCACCGGCCACACCGATGACAACGCTCTGGCCCCAGCCGCGGTGTGCACACTCCAGCGCCGAACGCATCACATTGACGTTGCCGATGCACTCGAAGCTGTGATCGACGCCCCAGCCGGTCATCTCAACGATGACTTCTTGAACCGGACGGTCGTAATCCTTCGGGTTCACGAATTCGGTTGCGCCGAACTGCTTGGCCAACTCGAACTTGGACGGGTTGGTGTCCACTGCGATGATGCGACCAGCCTTCGCCTGACGAGCACCCTGGATCACCGCCAGGCCGATGCCACCGAGGCCGAACACGGCCACGCTGTCACCTTCCTGCACCTTGGCCGTGTTGTGCACCGCACCAATGCCAGTGGTGACACCGCAACCGAGCAGGCAGACGTGCTCCGGATTCGCTTCCGGATTGATCTTGGCCAGAGAGACTTCGGCCACGACGGTGTACTCGCTGAAGGTCGAGCAGCCCATGTAGTGATACAGCGGCTGGCCGTTGTAGCTGAAGCGGCTGGTGCCATCAGGCATCACACCCTTACCCTGGGTGGCGCGTACGGCAACGCACAGGTTGGTCTTGCCGCTCTTGCAGAACAGACACTCACCGCATTCTGCGGTGTACAGCGGGATGACGTGATCGCCGGGCTTCACACTGGTCACGCCCTCGCCCACTTCGACAACGATGCCGGCGCCTTCATGGCCCAGCACCACCGGGAACAGGCCTTCAGGGTCATTGCCCGACAGGGTGAATGCGTCGGTATGGCAGACACCAGTGCTGGTGATCTTCACCAGTACTTCGCCCTTCTTCGGCGGAGCAACATCGATTTCGACGATCTCGAGCGGTTGACCGGGACCGAATGCAACGGCTGCACGGGATTTCATGTGAGTTCTCCTTGGGTGTAACGAGATAAGTGCGACAACGGTCTTTGGGGCGAGCTTGATCAGTGGTACATCGGGCGCGCCGCCCCTGGCGCCGGCTCTAGAACGCGTTTCAATCAGGTCGAATGCGCCTACAGCATTCTAGTTGGCGAGCTGTTGGGACCAAGTATTGGACTTCGATGGATTGCTGTATATGGAACAGATTGGATTTCATAATTCCTTGCGTTGGAATTGTTGACTCGCAGCTCCGCCCCTCAGCTCGCCCGCATCAATGCAACTTGAGGCGAGGCTCCGTACTCCGTCCCAATGCGTCTGCCAGCATGCGCGCAACCACCCGGCGTGTACCGAACAGGCTCCTCTGGTGCATGCGATACAGTGAGATGTAGAACATCCTGGCCAGCCAGCCCTCGACCTTGAATGACCCCATGAGGTTACCCATCAGCGTGCCAACGGCGCCCTCCCTCGACAGGGACACCAGCGATCCATAGTCTCGATAGGTGAAGCTGGGCAGCGGGCGTCCCTCGATACGGCGGGTAATCGCCTGCGCAAGGAAGTGAGCCTGCTGATGAGCGGCCTGTGCCCTGGGGGGAACGTTTGTACCGCTGTGTCCATTCGGGCAGGCTGCACAATCCCCGAATGCGAAGATGTTCGGATCCTGCGTTGTCTGCAGCGTTTCAGATACCTCGAGCTGGTTGATGCGATTGGTCTTTAGGTTCCCGAGGGATGCAAGGAAGACGGGAGCACGGATGCCCGCCGCCCATACCTTCAGCCTCGCAGCAACCTTGATGCCATTGGCGAGTTGCAGGCCCTCTTCATCCACTAGGGTCACAGCCGAGCCACACATGACACGAACGCCTTCATGTACAAGTCGCTCGGCGACCGGCAGGCTCACGCGCTCTGGCAGAGCTGGCAGCACTCGCGGACCAGCCTCGATAAGCGTGATTTTCAGATTCTCGGGAGAGATCTTGTCCAGCCCATAAGCGCTAAATTGCCTTGCAGCATCACGCAGCTCGGCCGCCAGCTCGACACCGGTGGCGCCGGCGCCGACGATCGCAACCTCCAGTGTTTCTGACTTGCCGCGCGCTTGCGCGCCCATGTACTCGCTCAGCAGCCGCTTCTGGAAAGCAATGGCGGCATCGGGATCGTCCAGGAACAGGCAATGATCCGCTGCACCGGGAGTTCCAAAGTCGTTCGTTCCGCTACCCACGCTGATCACCAGGGTGTCGTAGGAGATCGAGCGACGGGGCGCAATAACGTTGCCCTCCTCATCGTACAGTGGGGCAAGCTCGATCTTTCTGGACTTCTGATCCAAACCCGTCATCCGCCCCAACTGAAACTGGAAGTGATTCCAGCTAGCCTGGGCGAGATAGTTGAGCTCACTTTCTGCGGCATCCAACGCGCCTGAGGCAACCTCGTGAAGAAGTGGCTTCCACAGATGCGTCATCCGAGCATCGACAAGAGTGACTTTTGCTCGCCCTGAGCGCCCGAGCTTCCGGCCCAGCTGCGTAGCCAGCTCCAGCCCTCCGGCCCCACCACCAACAATGACAATACGATGCATTTTGATTCCCCAGGTATTTGAGTTGCCAGCGACGCCCACGAGCACTTCATGGCCCAGGCATCTAGACGTTGGTTAGTTCAGGACCTCAACGGAATGGAAGCGGAGCTGACCATCCCAATCCTTGTCGACGGCTACCTGCGCTCGTGCACGGCTTGCTTCGAGCGCTGCGAAGTCAATGTCAGCAATCGCCCACTCCTGATCGTCGGAGGTCGCTGCGAGCACGCCGTCACTGGGGAAGCCATGGTCCATCGGTGAGAGGATCATTGCCTCACCGGTGTTGACATCAAGCGCTTCACTCCAGTCGGCGACGCCAGCGGTGACCGCCTTTGCCACGAACATCCGATTCTCAAGCGCTCGCGCTCGGCACCCAACATCGACACGGGTGGCACCGGCGTCGGTGTCGGTGCAACTTGGCACCAACAGCAAGCGCACCCCTGCCTCCTGCTGGAGGCGAACAGGAAGCGGAAATTCGCTGTCATAGCAAACCGCAATCCCGACACGCTTTCCGTCCTGCTCAAACGCCGCGATGCGATCGCCAGGCTCGATGACAACTGCCTGCTTCTCGAAGCCAGTAAGCTGAAGCTTGTCCTGCCATCCGCTGCGACCATCAGCTGTGAACCACCAGGCACGGTTGCGATACATCCCATGGGATGTTGCGGTGAGGAACGTTCCTGCCTGGATGGTCATTCCCAGTTCGACAGCCAAGGTGCTATAGAGCTCACACCATGCGCTCTGATAGATCTGGAGCGACTCCAGGGTGGACCTCAGGCTAAGCTGAAGAGCTTCTGGAAGAGTCGAACCCAGTTCCAGCGACAGGTATTCCGGAAGTACTGCAAGCTCAACTCCTTGTTCCCGTGCGTCATTCAGAATTCGGCGCTGGCGCGCAGCGAACTCGGCAAAGGTCTTCGGACGACCGATCACGTACTTAGCTGCTGCAATCTTCATGTAACGTCCTCCAAGGAACGGAGCCAAAGTGAAAGTGTCTGCTCGGTTTCGTGCGTGGCCCCATGCTGCCGCCAAGGAAGAGCGACCTTCATCGCGCTCTGTTGTGCATACCCACGGCGAGTCCAGAAGCCTTCATTGCTTCGATATCCAGGTGGCCTAAGCGGATCAGTCTCCGACCGAACCACCGACGCGAAAGAAGACCACTTGAAGCCCTTTCGTCGGGCTTGCTCCTCTCTTCGATCAAAGAAGACGTGGCCCAAGCCAGCTCCTCTGTACTCCGGCCTCAGTACGGACTCCCCGCAGTAGAAGACTTCTTCTGGCCGGGGACCGTGCTCCTGGAAGGGACGAATGAAAGCGGCATCGGCGCTCAACAAAGGAAGGCCAGTCGATGCACCTACAACGTCCCTTCCATCCCTGGCCAGGACAACGATGCCCCCGTCAGACGTCGCATAATTGCGGAGGTAGTGACGCTCATAGTCCATGTCTCCTTCGTACAGGTAGGGATAGCTACTGAATATCTCGATCCGCAACTGAGCGACGCGATCGAGCCAGTCCTCGATTTCGGTGCCGACCAGTACCTCTACTCGCACGTTGGTAGCCATTTCAGGGCGCCTTGTGGACCTGGGAAATCCAGTCCTCCAGGTTGTAGTAGTTGGTGACGCGCGCAATCTTTCCATCACGGATGTCAAAGAACGCGCCACCGGGAAGAACATAGATCTGCCCTGCCGCTGCAGGGAGACCTTCGTCCGTGTGGTGGTAGAGTCCGTGCACCACGTACTCCGCGCCGGCACGCGCACCATCGCTGCTGTACATCACCACGATGTCGTGAAGCTGCTCGCTGTAGCAGGAATCCATGCGGCTCAGGAACGCGCGGAATGCGTCGATCCCTACTTCGCGACTCCCCTGATTTAGATCGTGCACAACGTCATCAGTGAGCATCGAGAGCATCGCGTCGCGATCACCGCGGTTGAATGCCTGGTAGTACTCTTCGATGTAGTTGAACTTGCTCATCAGGTTCTCCGGTCAGGTGAGGGTGTGGAGGAATTCTGGAGACCTGAAGAATTGTTGTATATGGAATTGATAGGATTTCATAATTCCCTGAAATGGAATAATATGAGCCCAACGACCATGGGGGCCTTGAGATGAACAGCGAGCTGGATCTTCTAAAGACGTTTAGGGCCGCGGCTGAGGCGCCGAGCTTTCGTGAGGCCGCTGTTCGACTGGGAAGCTCTCCTCAGGCCATCACCCGAGCGATACAGGCCCTTGAAAGTCATTACGGGGAGCTGTTGTTCCACCGAAGCACACGCCAGGTTCGCATCACGGCCTTTGGGGAGGATCTCTTACATCAGCTGCGGCCGGCGCTTGAGGGCTTAGACAAGCTGTGGCGCCCGCGAACCAAGGCGACGGCCTCACAGATTGTGGGCACAGTCCGAATTAGTGCCCCTCACAGCATGGGCTCCAGGGCAGTTCTTGCCGCCTTGGATACAGTGACCCAAAGTCACCCGGGAATTGTCTTGGACGTTCGCTTAAGCGATCGGGTTGCAGACGCTGTCGATGAAGGGATCGATGTCGGAATCCGCGTCGGCTTCATGCGTGATAGCAGATTCATTGCGAAGAAGGCAGGAGAGATGCGACTGCACATCGTTGGCTCCCCCGCACTTGTAGAGAGAATCGGAGCACCAGCGGAGACTAGCGAGCTCTCGCGGTTTCCACTGGTTGCATCGGTGGACATCAATACAGGCAGGCCCTGGCCCTGGTACCTGGCTGGAGGCGTACAGGTGGCGCCGACAGCACCGGTCTTCATTGCAGACAATGCCGACATGGAGATGGCAGGGGTCATTGCGGGCTTGGGGTTTGCCCAACTTGCTGATTACATGGCTGCCCCACTCATTCAGTCAGGTGTTCTGCAGCGTGTGATGGAAGAATTCGATCCTGCGCCGTGGGGCTTGTACGTCTATCGGCCTCAACGCGGCCCAGTCTCACCTCGCGTCAGAGTAGTTTTCGATGCACTCCATTCCGCCGTCGGAGCACTACCAAGCCTTACGCAGATGGCGCCCTCCCCCACCTCGGCCCTAACGCCATCCAAAGCAGGGAAGCGCTAATGCCGAGTCGCTTGGCCGCTCTCTGATACGGGATCTGGCCGCCATGAGCGCCAGGGACGCTCATGGTGGCCAAAAGAGCGTCGGGTCAACCCGCGCGGGCGAGTTCCTCAGCCAAGAAGGGGGCGGTACGGCTTCTCTTCACGCGAGCGACCTGTTTTGGAGTTCCTGCCGCCACGATCTGCCCGCCCGCATCACCGGCACCTGGACCCACGTCGATTACCCAATCCGCCTGAGCAACGGCACGCATGTCGTGCTCAATCATGACCACCGTATTGCCGGCATCAACGAGCCGCTGGAGCTGCACAAGCAGCCTATCCGCGTCCGAGGCATGGAGGCCCGTAGTGGGTTCATCCAGGACATACAGTGTCCGCCCGCGCTGGCTTCGTTGAAGCTCTGTGGCCAGCTTGATGCGCTGCGCTTCACCACCCGATAGCTCGGTAGCCGGCTGGCCCAGTCGAAGGTATCCAAGGCCAATCTCCTTCAGCAACTGAAGTGGGCGAGCGATCGCGTCCTCATCGCCAAAGAATTCACGTGCATCCTCGACAGTCATCCGCAGAACGTCTGCAATGTTCTTACCGTTCCAAAGCACCTTCAGCGTAGCTTCGTTGTATCGCGCACCGTGGCACGTTGGGCACGGTGCATAGACGCTAGGCATAAACAGCAGCTCGACGCTCACGAACCCCTCCCCTTCGCACGTCTCACAACGTCCCTTGGCCACGTTGAAGGAGAATCGACCTGCGTCGTAACGTCGACGCCGCGCATCTGGTGTTGCGGCAAACAGCTTTCGAACATGATCGAAAAGGCCGGTGTAAGTCGCGAGATTCGATCGCGGCGTCCGTCCGATTGGCTTCTGATCAACCTGGACGAGACGCTGAATAGCATCGACATCTCCGCCGAGGTGTCCCCCTGTCGTCTCGATGACGGTTGGCCCGTCTGCTGCCCCCGTTTCCACCGCGTCGTCTTCAGGCTCGTGTCCAAGTTGAAGCATCATCAGCTCCGGCAACGCTTGGGCGACGAGGCTGGACTTGCCCGATCCCGAAATCCCGGTCACCGCGGTGAGGATGCCCAGAGGTATCTTCGCATCAATGCGCTTCAGGTTGTGACGCTGGATGCCCTGAAGTTCCAGCCAACCACTCGCTTGACGCTCTTGGCCACTAGGGGGCGGGACCTTGTCAAAGAGGTACAACGCGGTACGTGACTCGTCGATGTCACGAAGACCATCCGGCTCTCCGCTGTAGAGCACTTTGCCGCCCCGCTCTCCCGCCTCAGGCCCAACATCCACCAACCACTGGGCACGGCGCATCAGCTCCAGATCGTGCTCCACAACAAATACGGAATTACCACCGTCGCGGAGGCGGTCCAAGGCGTCATAGAGAGCCTGGCTGTCGGAGGGATGAAGACCTGCCGACGGCTCGTCCAACACGTACACCACGCCAAAGAGCAGCGAGCTCAACTGCGTGGCGAGTCTCAATCGCTGCAGCTCGCCAGCGGACAATGTCGGCGTAGCGCGATCCAAAGTTAGATAGCCAAGCCCAAGGCCACGCAACTGACTGATTCGGCTCATCACTCCACTAGCGAGGCGCTGCGCGGCCAGGCGCTTCTCCTCCGACAGCGCTGAGGTCCGGCGGACGTCAGGAGACACCGCGTGGACCGCCCGCCCACTGGCCGCCCTATCGGCGCGATCACGACGGGTGGCTTCCTTGTTCGCCTTGCCCCCGCCAGCATGAGCACTGAAGTCTCCTTGAGAAATGGGCTCGAGCAGGGAAGCCAGTTGGTCAAGAGGCATCTGCATGAATTGACCAATGTCCACACCCGCAAATGTCACTGACAGCGACTCTGCCTTAAGGCGCTTGCCATGGCAGGTGGGACAAAGCTTACCCTCCATGTATCGCGATACGCGGCGCCTCATCAGGGCACTTTGCGTGTTAGCAAACGTGTGCAGGACATACCTACGGGCGCCAGTGAAGGTTCCCATGTAGCTCGGCTCAGTTTTACGCTTCAGGGCCGCACGCGTCTCCGCCGGCGTGAACCCAGCATAGACCGGCACAGTGGGCGACTCCTCGGTAAACAGAATCCAATCGCGGTCTTTCTTGGGAAGGTCCTTCCAAGGCCTATCAATGTCGTAGCCCAGCGTCACCAGAATGTCGCGAAGGTTCTGCCCGTGCCATGCAGGTGGCCACGAAGCAATGGCACGCTCACGGATGCTCAGCTTTGGATCCGGCACCATGAGGGCCTCTGTCACCTCGTACACATGGCCAAGGCCATGGCAGGTCGCGCATGCGCCCTGGGGAGTATTGGGTGAGAAGTCCTCGGCATAAAGCATAGGCTGATCAGCCGGATATGCTCCCGCGCGGGAATACATCATACGAATGAGGCTGGATAGCGTGGTGACGCTACCCACCGAAGATCGCGCATTGCTGGCACCACGCTGCTGCTGCAGCGCTACTGCCGGCGGGAGTCCATCGATGGAGTCAACATCAGGGACGCCTGCCTGATCGATTAGGCGTCGAGCATAGGGAGCAACGGACTCAAAGTACCTCCTTTGAGCTTCCGCATAGATTGTCCCGAATGCAAGAGATGACTTCCCGGAACCGGATACACCGGAAAAGACGACCAGTGCGTTGCGAGGAATTGAGACATCAACGTCTCTAAGGTTGTTCTCACGCGCACCGCGCACCTCTACAAGGCCGCTTGCTGCGACACTGCAGGAAGCTTCACCGAATGTGGCGTTTGGCATGTGCATGTCTCTGTAGGTTGTAGACGTTAAGTTCAGCTGGATCACTGGCCCGAAGAGGGATCGGCTTCGGTTTGCGATGCCTCTTCATCCAAGGCTCGCTGCCATGCCTGTCTCTCAGCCAAGGCGCGCTCAGCTCCCCGATCAGTGGGCCGATACCAGTTCGGCCTCTCCACACCCTCCGGCAGGTACGTCTGTCCAGCTGCGTAGCCGTCTGGCTCATGATGCGCGTAGCGATATGCTTGTCGATACCCCATCTGCCTCATAAGCTTCGCTGGAGCATTCCGAAGATGCATGGGAACTGGTAATGATCCGTGCTCCTTGACGAAGGCCCTTGCTAGATCCCAAGCCGCATAGGACGCATTCGACTTGGGGGAGAGCGCCAGATAGGTCGCAGCCTGGGCCAAGACAATTTCACCTTCAGGAGAGCCAAGTCGCTCATACGCCTGCGCAGCGTGGATGGCCAAGTGCAGAGCGCCCGGATCAGCATTTCCGATATCTTCGCTTGCCATAACAATCATTCGACGTGTGACCTGGCTCACGTCCCCGCCCCCATCCAGAATGCGCGCTAGCCAGTAGAGGGAGGCGTCGGGATCAGAGCCACGCAGTGATTTGTGAAACGCGGAGAGCTGCCAATAGAACTCGTCCCCGCCCTTATCGAATCGACGCAGTGACGGGCTGGTGGAGCGCTTGGCAAACTCAAGATCCACCTCTTCCACCCGCTTCTCAGAGGCCGCAGTTGAGACCTGCTCGAGAAGATTCAGGAATCTGCGGCCATCACCATCAGCGAAGCCCTTCAGCAGCTGCAATGCGGGATCGGAGAGGTCAACGCCTCGCAAGTGAGGTCTGGCGCGTTCGTAGAGCTTCTCAAGATCTGCGTCAGACAGAGGCTCAAGTGTGTACACCTGCGCGCGCGAAAGCAGCGCCGAGTTAACGGCCAGTCCTGGATGCTCTGTGGTGCCGCCCACCAGCGTGAGTAGCCCTGATTCAACGTGAGGTAGCAGCGCATCCTGCTGGGCCTTGTTGAACCGGTGAATTTCGTCGACGAAAAGTACCGTGGAGCGACCGCGGACGTCGAGTTCGGCCCGCGCATCATCAATGGCCTGCCTGATGTCCTTTACCCCGGCGAGTACGGCGGAGATCGCAATGAAGTGACTGTCAGTCACCATCGCTGCGAGGCGCCCCAGGGTGGTCTTACCGACGCCCGGGGGCCCCCACATGATGAAGGAGTGCAGACTTCTTGCTTCAAAGGCAAGACGCAAAGGCTTCCCCGGCCCCAGCAGGTGTTGCTGCCCAACGAACTCGTCGAGAGACTTCGGTCGTAGCAGTTCGGCCAGTGGTGCCCTTGGTTTCGCTGTGAATAGATCTGCCAAGGTGTTCTCCTTCGGGAAGTCAGTTGCGAGTGTGCATTCAGAGCGTCTTGGCCCCTATTTCAGCTTCCCATCCAATGAGCCGCTTGTGGCATTGCTTGCTTTTTCACGGAGGATGATGCGAGCCCCTCTGTATCCAACGCTGTGATTCCATACCCAGCTCATTGCGACGCTCAGGCGATTTCGCACTCCGATAAGGAAGTAGATGTGAGCGAGCTTCCAGATCCACCATGCGATTCCTCCGCTCAGCTTTAGCTTCCCCATATCGATTACTGCAAGGCTGCGTCCAATCGTGGCGAGGTTGCCCTGGTGCCGGTACTTGAATGCAGCGGTCCTCCGCGCCCCTGTTATCAGCCCTTCAATCTGGCCCGCGACGTACTTGCCTTGCTGCTTGGCCGCCGGCGCGATTCCAGGAACGGTCTTTCCGTCCGCAGTGGCTGATGAAGCAGTGTCCCCGATCACGAAAATGTTGGGGGAACCAGGCACCGTTAGATCAGGGCCGACGATTGCGCGCCCCGCCCGATCTGATTCGGTGTCGAGCCAACGTGCGGCTGGAGACGCCTGAACTCCCGCTGCCCAGACGATTGTGGATGCCGCCAGCTTCTTGCCATTGAGCATCACCCCATCAGAGGCGCACTCGGTGACAGGGGCCCCCAACAAAACGGATACCCCAAGCTTCTCGAGGGCGCGCCTCGTGTACTCGGAGAGCTTTTCAGGAAAGACGGGGAGCAGCCGCGGACCCGCCTCAATGAGAAATACCCGGGTTTTGCTGGGATCAACTGACCGAAAGTCATCCTGCAGCGTGCCACGCGCCAGCTCCGCGATGGTTCCGGCAAGCTCGACACCTGTAGGCCCACCACCAATGATCACAAAGGTTTGAAGGGCCTCTCGAACCTCGGGATCATTGCAGAGCTCCGCTTGCTCGAACGCGCTCAAGATCCTGCCTCGAATGGTTGTTGCATCCTCCAGGCTCTTCAGGCCTGGAGCGTACTTCGACCATTCGTCATGCCCAAAGTAGGCATGTGTTGCTCCCGTAGCGAGCACAAGGGTGTCGTAAGGGTATCGAGTGCCGTCCTGAAGGATCACTTGGCGGGCAGCTTTATCCACACCCTCGACCTCCGCCATGAGGGTTCTGACCTCCGGGCGGTCACGGAACAGATAGCGGATCGGCCATGCGATCTCCGACGGTGACAGTGACGCACCAGCCACCTGGTAGAGCAGCGGCTGGAACAAGTGATAGTTCCGCCGGTCAATGATTGTTACATCGACATCCACTCCTTCAAGGTGCGTGGCGGCCTCCAGTCCGCCGAAGCCCGCCCCAACGATCACAACTTGATGACGATTTCTGGAGGTCTTGATCACGGCAGCACTCCTTGGTTAGGTGTTCAGCGCCGATGCGTGGTGCTTGAGATGATCGGCAATGAAGCTGGAGATGAAGTAGTAGCTATGGTCGTAACCATCGCGAAGGTTCAGCGAAAGCGGATGATTCACCTTGGCGCATGCATCTTGAAGCAGTTCGGGGCGGAGCTGATTCTGCAAGAAATCATCGCTGAGCCCTTGATCCACGAGCAGGGGCAGGCGCTCCTTTGCATCTGCAATCAGCTCCACGGCGTCATACTGCCGCCACTGCTCCTGATCTCCCCCCAAGTAGGCCGAAAACGCCTTCTGGCCCCAAGGAGCCTGGGTGGGTGCCACGATCGGAGAGAAGGCGGATACGCTGCGATAGCGACCTGGATTTCGCAAAGCGATGACCAAGGCACCGTGGCCGCCCATTGAGTGGCCGCTAATTGAGCGAGCCTGGCTAACAGGGAAGTTCTTCTCAACGAGAGCAGGCAGCTCACTTACAACGTAGTCATACATGCGGTAGTGGTCGGACCACGGTGCCTCGGTGGCATTGACGTAGAACCCCGCACCTTGGCCGAGATCGTAAGCTGGATCATCCGCGACGGACTCTCCGCGCGGACTTGTATCCGGAGCAACGATGGCAATGCCATGCTCAGCAGCGAGCTGCTGCACTGCAGACTTGGTGATGAAGTTCTGCTCTGTGCACGTCAGGCCAGAGAGCCAGTAGAGAACAGGTACCGGGCCGCTGGACGCCTGCGGAGGGAGATAGACTCCAAACTTCATGGTGCAACCAAGGCTGGATGATTCATGCTGGTAGACGTCCTGCCATCCACCGAAGCTTGCGTGACGCTCAATGCGTTCCATTGTTCTTTCCTCTGAGTTGAATTTGATAGGCCATCTATCGCGAATCGAATGTGGCCTTAAGCGAGGCTTTAGGCCTTGTCCTCGACTGCCGAGTCACCGTGTGCATGCCTGATCCTTCGGACAATCCACCAAATCAGCAGCAATACAGCGGGAACCAAGATCGCAGTGACGGTTGCTGCGATGTCATGCGTCCCAGGCAAACCCTTGAGCAGGTATGCGAGAAGACTCACGACGTAGTACGAGATGGCGGCCACCGACAAACCTTCCACCGTCTGCTGCAGGCGCAGCTGAACCTTCGCCCGTTCATTCATGGACGCCAGTAGGTCGCGGTTCTGCCGCTCGAGCTCAACATCAATCCACGACCGGAGGAGCGAGATCGAGCGCGTCAACTTGTCTGAGAGCTTCCCCTGTCGCTCCTTCACTGACTGGCAAGTTCGCATGGCCGGTGCAATCCTTCGATACAAGAAGTCCGCCCAGGTGCTATAGCCGGCAACTTGATCCTCCGCCAACGCATCCAGTCGCTCTTCAACAATTTCGTAGTAAGCCCGACTTGCACCAAACCTATAGAGATTTGCCGCGGCGTCCGCCTCCAACTCTGCAGCCAGGCTGGTCAAATCCGAGAGGAGCACGTCACTGTCACGACGTCCGCCGGAGGCCCTGCGCATCTCTTCAGTAATTGCAGCCAGACGCGCCTCCATGCGACGAAGATTCGACGTCATGGAACGAGTCAGCGGTAGCGCTAGGAGGGCAAGCGTTCGGTATGTCTCGACCTCGAGCAGTCGTTGCGCCAGCGCTCCTGCCCGCGCCGGAGTCAGGTCGCGATCAAGGATGAGCATGTGGGTTAGCCCTTCCTCGTCTTGACGGAAGTCGGTCACAATGGCCGCGGCACCGTTCTCAACCAGCGAGTAGCAGCGGCTGACGGGATCAAAGCAATCTATTTCCTTCTCCGCCTCCGCGGTCCAAGGCAAAAGCCTGACGCTAACAGCCGAGATCACGGGTCCTGGCGGCTTGAATCCCTGTCTAAACGGGTTGTCCCCACAAGGCTCACCTGTTTCTGAGCTCAGTGGTGCGCTCCAGAGGTAGGAAGAGAACTCAGTGTGCTTCTCGCAGTGCAGATCACCCTCATTCCACGTAAGCGCGTGATGAGGTGTGGTGTGATCCTCGACTGCAGCCCCCATACGACCTGAAAGATCGTCGATCGCGGCACGATCTCGACTCATGTCCCCTTCTGTCATGAAGGAGAGCTGGAGAAGGCTTCGCGGAGACTGGGTGAGAAGGTGCGGTCGCGCATGGACTTCCTCAACGGCGGCGCGGCGGTCCGCGTGCGCCGGCATCCCATATACGTAGCCTTCTGCTGGCGTGCCTGCAGCTTGGCTCAGGCCGGATGGGTCATTCATACATAGCCTCAAGAATGGATGATCTTCTAAACACCGCTCACGGGAGGTCTATCACTTGCTTGTGCGATAGCTCAGCGAAAGGTCGTGTGGTGGAGCCGGCTCTGGTGTAGGGCGGTAGTGGGAACCACAACAAGCTGGGAGGACAGCACCGCATAGATCGCAGGCCCTTGCTCTCCCACCTTCCAGCCAGGCGCGGACCGCATGGGAGTCGCAACGAGGCTGGAAGCTCACTTCAAAGGGCCTCCCATGACTCAGTCAGATGCCGAAGGCAACGATGCCGACAGAGATTGCCCGCTCCAAGAAATACAGACAGGCGCAACTCGACTGACATCATCCAGCATGCCTTGGAGCCTCCTGGAAAGGCCTCAACGTCCTAGTCGTGACGCCCTAACCCACGAAGGGGTTAGGAATGGCGGGTTCTACTTGGAAATGAAGTAGTTCGGACACCCATAGATTGCCTCCTCTACTTAGTACTAGCGCCATCAAGCAATGTCGCGAACTGACTAACGGAGATAGGAGCGGACAATAGAGATGGTCTCGTCAATCGACTTCCTTTGAGAGTCGGTGTGGGTGTCGCTATGCGGGAACTCTTCACGCAGATAGCTCTCCAGAACCGTCGCCATCAAACCATTGACCGCCCCGCGCACAGCAGCAAGCTGCTGAAGTACTGCAGCACATTCCGCCCCGCTCTCCAGAGCCTGCTCCAATGCAGCCACCTGTCCGCTGATCCGACGTACGCGGGTAAGGGCCTGCTTTTTCTCCCGAGGGCTGTGAGGCATTGCGCACCTGTCCGTATCACATGAGGGAACGATACTATACTCCCCGATAGTATGCAAGCTAGCAATCTGCGAGGGTCTTTAACTCCGTCAACTGAGTCTGCGCCTGATTTCGAGCCGCCGCCAGAGGCCAGTGACAGACCCCTCCCGCCCCACCCCCACACCACAAAAGGCGGGCTCCTGTAGGAGCCACGCCCCACCACTCGAAAGAGTGGTTACATGTAGATGAATTGGCGGTATAGCTTGTCTAGCTCCAGCCTGACGAACTCGATCTCCTCCTCGTCCCCGGCATCAGAGAGCTCCAGAAGCTGTCGCTCCTTTGATGTAATTCGATCACAGAGGTCTTTTAGGTTGGCGCAGAACTCCGCTGAATGGGCTTGCGACCGGTCAGGTCGAGCCTCTGTTGATCCCAACATTCCGCGAGACGTTGACGGGGTGATGCCGAACTCCTCATTGAACGCGATCTGATGCTGTCGCCTGTCATCAGTCTCAGAAATGGCCTGCCGCATCGCACTAGTGATCGTATCGGCATACATGATCGCCTTACCGCGCGAGTTTCTTGCGGCTCGTCCAATCATCTGAATGAGGGCCTGGCTCGACCGAAGGAAGCCCGCCTGGTCCGCATCAACGATAGCGACCAGAGAGGCCTCAGGAATATCGAGCCCCTCTCTCAGCAGGCTGATACCCACTAGCACATCGAACTCGCCGGCCCTCAGCCCATTGATGATCTCAACTCGATCCTCTGCCTTGATATCCGAGTGCATGTACTTCGCACGCACCCCTTGATCCTCGAGGAACTCGCACAGCTCCTCAGCAGACACCTTTGTCAGCGTGGTCACCAAGACCCTGTCGCCCTCTCGTACACAACGGGCGATCTCTGACAGAAGATCGTGCCTGTAGCCCTCCCTCGGCCTCACCTCTACCAGCGGATCGAGCAAGCCAGTGGGCCTGATGAGCTGGTCAATCAATCTTCCCTTGGATCTCCCAATCTCATAGGCGCCAGGCGTAGCCGAAACGAAGATCGTCTGGGGCTTGATGGCTTCAAACTCAGAGAAGCTAAGCGGTCTGTTGTTCATCGCCGAAGGTAGACGGAACCCGTACTCGATTAGAGTATCCTTCCTGCTCTGATCGCTCCTGAACATCGCCTCGATCTGAGGAACCATGACGTGCGACTCATCAACAAATAGCAGGCCATCCTTCGGGAGGTAGTCCATGAGTGTCGTCGGCCTAGCTCCTGAAGGCTTCGAGTTCAGGTAACTGGAGTAGTTCTCCATGCCAGAGCAATATCCCTGCTCCCTCATCATCTCCACGTCGTTCGTGATCTTCTCGTAAAGCCTATTTGCCTCAACGATTCGACCAGATGCGTTGAGCTCCGTCACCCTGGCCTCCAAATCCTTGAGGATGGCCTTCGTAGCCTCATTGATTTCTGTTTTGGGGCTTGCGAAGAGTGTCTTTGGAGAAACGAGGTAGCGCGTCTCATCGCCAAGCTTCTTCCCTGTAACCGCATCAATCCAGGTGAGCGACTGCACTCTCCCCTCGTCCGTGAGCTCTACTCTAATTGCCTTGTACTCAGAGTCGGCGGGAAAAATATCGACCACATCGCCAGACACACGGAACGTGCCACGCTTCAGGGTCCGCTCAGTCCTGTCGTACTGAAGCGATGCAAGCCGACGCAGGAAGTCCCTCTGATCCAGTTCGATTCCAAGCGCAAGCTCAACCTGCAGATCCCGGTAGCTCTGTGGGTCTCCCAGTCCATAGATTGAGGACACCGAAGCGACAACAATCACGTCTCTACGCTCAATCAGAGACTTCGTAGTCGATAGTCGAAGCCTCTCAAGGTGATCATTGATGGCTGAGTCTTTCTGGATGTAACGATCGCTACCTGGGATATAGACCTCTGGCTGGAAGAAGTCGTAGTAGGAAACGAAATACTCCACGGCGTTCTCGGGGAACAGCGCCTTCATCTCCCCGTAGAGCTGAGCAGTCAACGTCTTGTTTGGCGCAAGAATGAGCGTGGGTCGCTTCAGCCGATGGATCACATTGGCCATCGTGAAGGTCTTCCCTGACCCTGTAATTCCCTTCAAGGTCTGATGTGTTGCTCCCTCCTCGATGCCAGCAATTAGCCTGGCAATCGCTTCGGGTTGATCCCCGGCCGGCGTATGATCCGAATGCATTACGAACATATCTGTTGACATCACTTACGCTCCTACTGGCTCATTCTTGATCGTTAGAGGAACTATTCCCGTCTCACAGACTCCATCCCATATGTGCGAGCGGAACCAAGGGGGCTGTACGAATGCTATCTTTGGGCGAGTTCCTTTCAGGTGAGCCTGGCAACCCATGCCTGACTAGCGCTAGGGCGTGAGCTGGCATGTCGTTACATGCCGGAGCGGCCTCAGAAGTGCACCCGCCGCCCTCCGCTCACGCCTCACTCCTCCCTACCTGGCTGCTGTACCGACTCCTGATCGACCGCAGTCAGAGCCAGCGTTGACATTAGCTCTGTCTCGATCGTCCTCTGCATTGAGTAGATCGGGAGCGCGTTCGGCGCGGAACTGAATGGCTCCTCCAGCTGACGGCCCAGCGCATCGAGACCAAAAAACGTGTACGCCACAATGAGCACCGGTAAAAAGGTCCACCACCCCAATGTTCCTGCCAGCGCAAAAGGAAGTGTTGTGCAGAATACGATCGCAGTCCGGTGAAGCAGCAGCGAATACGAGAATGGAATCGGAGTATTGAGTATCCTCTCGCACCCCCCCTGGATACGAGCCAAGTTGGCAAGCTGCTTATCCATCACCGAGTACTGAATCGAGTCGATCCTTCCCTCATGAGCCAGATGGGCAAGCTTCAAGCCAATGCCCTGGAGCACAGCGTCCGTCGGATTCGGGCCTTGTGATGCCTTGCCAATATCCCACCAAGGTGCGATCGCATGGGCTTCGTCGGCCCGGCGCAGTCGAGAATAGAGGCCAGCACTGAAGCCACACAGGCCTCGCAGGATCTGTGCTCGGCTGTTTGGATCCAGCAGGGACGTCTGCCTGGCTATTGAGCGACACGCTATGACCAGGTCACCCCAAAGGTGCCTCGCCTCCCACCATCTGGAGTAGCAAGCGTTGTTTCGAAAGCTCATGAATACGGAAAGTGCGATACCAATGAGCGTGAACGGAACGGCACTGAAGCGAGCAAAGATTCCTGGATGCTCCGTTGATGCGAGCACCGCTCCTGCGGTCACAATGCTAATCAGTAGTAGATGCAATGCGATCCTGGGCAGGATGGTACCCCTGACGGCAAACGCAACGTCCCACAACGTCGGCTGCCTTCGCATTCTCGTTTCAACATCTGGGAGACGGTGTGTCATGCCAACCTCTGATTCATTGATCGACTGCTGGCGTCGATACGCCTAGGCAACAAATTCCTTCCACTTGAGTTCGAAATGCGAATGACATCACGCCGTTCGCATGACACTGCTACAGCAGGTCTAAAGCAGTTCATCGTCGGCAGCCTCGGGCATCCATAGTTCAATGACCGTCCCTGTCAGGCCGGTTCTCACTACCGACAGGCTGCCACCGTGGCGGTTGGCAAGCATCTGACTGATGGAAAGACCCAGCCCAGTACCTTGACGATGTTTGGTCGTAAAGAATGGCTCAAAAATTCGGACCAGAATGTCCTGAGGAATGCCGCTTCCAGTATCTGAGACTCGCAAAGCGACGCCAGGGTGACCATGAACGTCGTCAACGTCCAACGTCGCCAATCCCAGCGTTCCGCCCTTCTGCATGACATAGATTGCATTGATCAGGAGGTTCACAAGAATTTGCTGCAGCTCGCCCCGATTGCCCGTTACGAGCCGTGTGGACAGGAAGTTCTTCTCTATCTTCACGGGATGGCGCTTGATGAGGTGTTGAATCAGGGGCAGCGTCTCCAACATCAGCGTGGCAGGCTCTAACAGCTCACTATGACCGGAGTACTCACTGGGCTTGGAGAACTGCAGCAACTTGGAAACAATGGTGCTGATACGCCCAATTTGATCCTCAATGAGGTCAATCTCTTCTCCAAACCCTTGACCCTCGGGCTCCCTGATCGAGTCACGCAGAAGCTCGAGGTTCCCCTGCATGACGGCAAGCGGATTGTTGATCTCGTGCGCTATTCCTGCTGCGATCTCGCCAATTGTTGCCAGCTTCTCAGTGACAATCAGGTGCTGGGTCGTCTCTTCCAACCGTCTATTGGCTAGTGCGAGACCAGCAGTTCGCTCCTCTACCCTGGAATTGAGCTCCTCGTTCCAGGCGACCAGCTGCCGTTCCTTCTCTTCCAGCTGACAGAGCAGCTGGTCCAAGTGCGAAGCGACACGTCCGATTTCATCATTGGATGCCCCTGCTCCGGAGCGAGCACTGCGGTCGCCCGCCTTGACCCGTCCAATTGCCTGATCCATCCGCTCAAGTGGCTTGAACACGCCGCGAGCGATGTACAGAAAAAGGGGTACGGTGATGACTGCAACAAGGAGGCAACCGAACACGATCGCTCCGATGGAATTTCGACGGGCGGTGGTGAATGGCTCCTCCAGAAAGCCCACGAAGAGCATACCAATAGGTACGCCCCGGCCATTGAGAATGGGCATATAGCCGGCAATGTACCAATCATTGACTACGTAGGCTCTCGCCTGCCAGGTCTTTCCCTGGCCCAGCACGGCCTCGGCCACTTCAGAAGACACCCGTGTCCCCGACGCTGGGTTCCCTCCCGCCAACAACGCGTTGGTGCTGATGCGGGTATCACCAAGGAAGATGGAGGCTATCCCTGTTGCGCCAGTACGCAGGGCCTTATCTCGGTAGACAAGATCAGTGATCTGCTTGATGAACTCGGTGTTGTGGTTCAGCAGAGTACCCGCAATCAAGACGCCAACCTGATTGTTTGGAAGTGCAACCGGCGTTGCAGCTTGAATCATTAGGCCCCGCTTCTCACTCTGGGCCGAATCGACAGGATTCCTTGCGTTATGCGGACGAATGACCTCGGCCCGTGCGGCGAGCTTTGGGGAGATCTCCATCAGATCGTCCCGGCTTACCACCCCCACCTCCACGCTGGACGCTCCCTTCAGGGCCTTTTCGATGACTGACCAGTCCAAGTCAAGCTCAGCTGGCGAGGCCGGCTCACTACTAGCCAACAAGCGACCGTTTGAATCCAACAGTGCGATGAAGTCTAGTGAACCACCTTGGGCTTTCGACGCTAGTAGGCTGCCAAGCTCTGCATTCTTGTTGACCCCCTGGCTAATGACGCCATGGAAGCTCTGCGAATCAGCAATCGCAGCCAGCGTCGCGCGGTCGTTGACGAGCAGCTGGTTCATGTACTGTCCCGCAACTTTCAGGTCCCCGCCAACCTTCGAGGCGAGCAGTCGGTCGAAGCGCAAATCCCATTGGTAGATGAGTCCGCCGACGATAGCCGGCAGGATCACAAACATTGGAAGGATCGCGATTAGAAGCAGGCGGAAGCGAACTGAGCGCGCTCGGTTCATTGCAGATTCCTAGGCTGATACATTCCAACTGGAGCACTTACGATCAATCGTCTTTCGCGATATGCCCAAGATCGTGGCCGCTCTTTCGCGATCTCCGCCAGTCTCACGAAGCACTGCAAGGATGTGCCTGCGCTCGACCTCCGAGAGCAGCCGGCTTCGTGGGTCAGAGAGTGACTCCAACCGCTCAAGCTGAGTCGGAAAGTGTCCGAGTATCAGGCTACGCTCAACGTAGTTGTGAAGCTCGCGGACGTTCCCGGGCCACGAGTAGCTCTGAAGATATGCCCGGATCCTTTCGTCGATCGGAATCGGTTGAAGGCCAAGCTGCAGCCCCAGCTCACGCATGAAGCCCGCCGCCAGCTCCAACACATCAGCGCCGCGGTCATGAAGGCGAGGAAGCGACACCTCGAGAACGTTGATGCGATAGTAGAGATCCGACCGGAATGTTCCATTCTTCACTTCCGCAACCAAATTCTTGTTGGTTGAGAAGATGAATCTGACATCGATCGGAATCTCCCGATCTGCGCCAACTGGTCGTATCCGTCTATCTTCAAGCATCCTTAGCAGCTTTCCTTGGAGAGCCAAGGGAAGATCAGCGACTTCGTCAAACAGCAATGTTCCGCCTTCTGCATAGGCGACCAGTCCTTGGCGAGACGAGTTCGCTCCACTGAACGTTCCTTTGAGACTCCCGAACAGTTCAACGTCAATCAACTCGCTGGGAACAGCTGCACAATTTATTGGAATGAAAGGATGAGATGCCCGTGCGGACAACGCGTGCAGCGATCTTGCGGCAACCTCCTTTCCAGAGCCGGATTCTCCAGTGAACAGCACGCTACTGGGCAGTGGTGCGACCTTCGCGATCAGATCCTTGGTGGCCTGAATCGCACGCGAGCTACCTGTGAGCCTGTCTCGAAGCGCAGCTGGTGCACCGGAGCCATGTAGCTCGTGACGGAGAATGGCATTCTCCCGCCGTAGGCGACCGCGTTCCAGGCAGCGCGATATAGCGGCCAGCAACTGATTGGTTCTGAAAGGCTTGAGAAGAAAATCAGCCGCTCCCGCGCGGATAGCGCCGATAGCGGAATCCAAGTCTGCGTACGCAGTAATCAGAATGAAGTCGGCCAAGACCCCTCCCCTGCGCTGGTCCTCCAGCCACGCGATGCCACTCTTCCCTGGCAACACGTTGTCCACAATCACGATGTCAAAGTGGCGCTCCGTCAGATGCTGCTCCGCTTCAATGGTGTCAGCTGCAGCTTCCACAACTTTGCATCGCGGTCGCAAGGCACGAACCAAGAAGCTACGCATGCCAGGTTCGTCGTCAACGATCAGTATCGATGAGCGCGCAAGGTCCGGCCATGCAAGATCGCCGTTTGCGCGCTCTTCGGAAGATTGGTTGGCGCTCTTTGGCGTCATGTTTCCCTCAGTACAATTGAAGCGTGGCTAGTTCCGTCGATTCGTGTTCGAGTTCATTTCGATCTTTCGACCGCTAGATGACGGGTGACATATCGAACAAAACACCCCCTCTCACGACGTAGGACGTTGTGCACCAAAGGCCAGTCTGAGACGTTCAATGCTGTCGACCTCAGTCATATGCCAATCCGGAACTCTTGCCCTACGAGCCTAGTATCGACCTCTTGGTGGCCAAACGGACCGGGGGCTCCTCGCCATATTGCCCAGAGCGCCAATGGCCTCCGTGCCCCTCCAAGCCCCTCGGCGGTCGGTCGCCACGGGAGGCTGGAGAAGTCTCGCTCCCTTCGAGCGGATCATTACGCCAATTCGGCCATATGGGAAGCGCTGGGTGCGCGTTGTCCCCGCCTCGGCCGGAGCCACGCAGCGCGGCCAAGCGCGGGCGAGTCGATCCGCCTTGCAAGAAGGTCCAGGCCCTACCGCTCGCCTACCGGCATAGAGATGCCTATGCACCAGGGTCGTCTCCCATTTGCGCGGCTCGCGGGCAGATGTATCGTGGCTTTGGACTCTCTGAGTCTCCGACTGACTGATGGTTGCTCTTCCCCTCAAGACCCGGGCTTGTTGGGGAGCCGACTAAGGATGGTAGAAGGCGGGGCTGACGGGTCGGCCTCTGACGCGAGCCGGGAGGAGAGATCAGTCGCCCATTTTCGATGCAGGCGATCTGGCCCCCAAATATCTCAATGTCGTTGGGATCATGGCTGATCAGCAGCAGTGGAATACCGGCCCCGTCCAGCACGGCCTCCAGCTCCTGCCGCAAGTGCTGGCGAAGATCCTGGTCCAGCGCGGAGAACGGTTCATCCAGCAGCAGCGCCTGCGGCTGCGTCACCAAGGCGCGTGCCAAGGCGGTACGCTGGCGCTGGCCGCCGGACACCTGCGAGGGCAGCAGATCACCCACCGTATCGATGCGGAATGCGTGCAACCACTGCTCCACCGCATCGAAGCGCTGGCCGACCCGCGGATTCAACCAGCCCTTCTGCAGACCGAACGCCACGTTCTGGCGCACGCTCAGGTGTGGGAACAGCGCGTAATCCTGGAACACGTAGCCCAGCCGGCGGTGCTGCGGCGGCAGATCCACACCGGTGGCCGCATCGAACAGGGTCTGCCCCTGTAGGCGCACATGACCCTGGCCCGGCCTCAGCAGCCCGGCCACCGCCTTCAGGGTCAGGCTCTTGCCCGCGCCCGAGGGCCCGAACAGCACCACCTGCCGCTGCGTGCACTGCAGCGACACGTCCAATACGAAATCCTGGCCGGCCGCCTGCAGGCGACGCTGCACCTGCAGGTCAAGCCACATCACGCAGCTCCCGGCGACGTCCGCCCACCAGCCGCGCGGCCAGCAGCAGGATCACGATGCACACCACCGAGGTCAGGATCACCAGCGCATTGGCCTTGCCGTCCTGGCCGGCCTGCACCGCTTCGTAGATGGCGATCGACAGCGTCTGCGTGCGGCCGGGAATGCTGCCCGCCACCATCAGCGTCGCGCCGAACTCGCCCATCGCGCGTGCAAACGCCAGCAGCAGGCCGGCGAGGATGCCGCGCCACGCCAGCGGCAGCGTGATGCGGAAGAACACCGCTGCTTCGGACACACCGAGCGTGCGTGCGGCCTGCTCCAACTGTCCATCCACTTCCTCGAACGCCGCGCGTGCCGGCTTGAACACCAGCGGCAGCGAGGCCACCGCCGCAGCGATCACCGCCGCCTGCCAGGTGAACACCAGGTTGATGCCGAACCACGACTGCAGCCACGCGCCGATCGGGCCGTTGCGGCCGATCAGCACCAGCAGGTAATACCCCAGCACGGTCGGCGGCAGCACCATCGGCAGGGTCAGCAGCGAATCCAGCAGCTCACGGCCAGGAAATCGCCGACGTGCCAGCAGCGCGCCCAGTGCCACGCCCAGCACCAGATTGATCGCGGTGGCCCAGCCGGCCACCTTCAGCGACAACCACAGTGCGCTCCAGTCGAGATCCATGCCTCAGGGCTTGCCGAACCCATGCTTGGCCAGGATCGCCTGGCCCTGTGCCGAACGCACGAAGGTGGTGAAGCGCTTGGCTTCAACCGGTTGCGCACTGGCCTTGGTCACCGCCAACGGATAGGCAATGCGCCCCGCCACCGGCACCGCGAAGGCACGGCGCACCCGATCAGGCATCGCCTGCGCATCGGTGGCATAGACGAAGCCGGCATCCACTTCACCGCGCGCCACGTAGTCCAGCGACTGGCGAACGTTCTGCGTGGTGATGGTCTTGCCCTGCACCGACGGCCACAGGCCCGCCGCTTCCAGCGCGCCCTTGGCATAGCGGCCGACCGGCACGCTGTCCGGGTTGCCCAGTGCGATGCGCTGCACACCGGCACCGGCCAGGTCCTTCAAGGTACGCGGCGCAGCCTTGGCCTGCGGCGGCACCACCACCCACAGCGCGTTCACCGCGAACACCTCGCGGGTGCCGGCCGCCAGCAGGTCCTGCTGCTGGGCCTGGTCCATCGTGGTTTCATCGGCCGACGCGAACACATCCACCGGCGCGCCGCGGCTGATCTGCTGCAGCAGCACGCCGGACGCGGCGAAGTTGAAATCGACCTTGGTTCCCGGGTGTGCCTTCTCATAGGCGGTGCCCAGTTCGCGGAAGCTCTCGGTCAAGCTCGATGCCGCCGACACCGTCAGGTCGGCCGCCAAGGCCGGCACCGTGGCCAGCAGTCCCAGCAACAACAGTCCAACTCGTTTCATCATTGGTTTCCCCGTTTGGTTGGGTTTAGATCGGTTTCACCGCCTATCCTTGGCATCGCAGGCGCTACATAGCTGGCCCGCCCAGAGCTAGGTAGAGGGTGCACGACGGTGCGGACCTCGTTGGCGCAGGCTGTCTCGTACATCCACATCGAATTGAAGCTGCAGCGAGATGTCATCATCCAGCGCAATGCCAAAACCCAGACCATCACGACAGGGCAAACGTAATGCCAAGGACTGAACCGCTTCGCGAGGAAGCATCAACCGGCAGTACTCGCTCCCCTCCAGAAGCACCGCCTGTTGCCCTGCATGCAGTGATAGCACCATGCCCCAGCCGCGATCGCCGCCGAACCGCGTCAGGTTCTCCACCGATTCGCCGGCCAGCAACTGCGCTAGCTCCTCTTCATCAACGCGCAGACGAACTGCCTGCCGCTGTAGCTGGACTTTCATGATGCAATGAACTCGAGCTCGGTTGAGGTGTTGCAGTTGAGTAGCTGGTCGTATTCGCTATCCGCCAGTGGCAGCTCGATTGCGCCCAAGCGTTCTCGCAGGGCGTGTAGCGAGCGGTGCGCCGCCGGATTCTCGATCAATTCCCGCAACACATGCCGGCAATGGTCATCAATCTGCAACCGCATCGGCAGGGGTTCTTCCGCAAACAGCACACAGGCAGCCGAAGGCGCATCACGTAACCGTTGTAGTAACGCCGGGGTCACATTGGGCGTATCCACCGGAAGCACCAGAGCGGCAGCGTCCGGCATGCACATGGCCACACTGTAGAGCCCGCCCAACGGGCCGCAGCGTGCCACGCGATCAGGAATGCCACCGAAGGCCGGGTAGTTGCCACTCACCCATACCCTTTCCGCACCTGCCTGTCGCAGCAGGCCACGCATGTGCTCTAGCAGGGTTCGCCCGTGCCACGGTAGCAGCGCCTTGTCACGGCCCATCCGGCTGGAAAGACCACCGGCCAGCACGATGCCGTCAGTGGGAATGTTCGTGATCGTGTGCACATTCATGGGCATTGTCATGAGCTTGCGTGGGTTCGTTATCCGCATGGCAGAGACTGCAGCCTTCGGTCCACTCGCTGTCGCCGTCCTCGTAATGCTCCTGCTTCCAGATCGGGCACTGGTGCTTGACCACCTCGATCAACTGCCGGCAGGCCCGGAATGCCTCGTCTCGATGCGGGCTGCCGGCGGCCACCACCACCGCCACATCGCCAATGCCCAACCGGCCCTTGGCGTGGGCCACATACAGCTTCAGCTTCGGACCGAACGTCGCCTCGACCTCTGCCGCCAGGCGCTTGAACTCGTTCAGCACCAAAGGTTCGAACAGGTCGTACGTGATCCCGGTCACCGGCCGGCCGATGTTGACGTCGCGCACCTTGCCGATGAACACGTCGATGCCGCCGAAGCCCGGATCAGATACCGCCGCGATGCCTTCGGCCGGATCGATCGCCGCCTGCGCGCGGTCCACCACCGTCGCGATGATCTTCTCGCTCATCGCTCAGCCCCCGCTCACTGGTGGCAGGATCGCCACGCGGCCATCGTCGGGCAGCGCCTCGTGGTCGCGCAGCACGCGTTGCTGGTCGGCAAACGCCGAGTAGTCCAGCAGGCCCGCGCGGAAACCCGGCCAACGCACCGGCAGCAGCTCGCGCAGCGCCTGGCGCAGATCGGCCACGGTGCCACCGGCCACATCGACGGCGATTTCGCGGCTGGCATCCAGATCGGAAAACGCACCGAACAACTGCAGATTCACCTGTTTCATCATGACTCCTGGCTCACCAGCTGCACCGGTTCGTGGTGACCCCAGCCCTGCACGCGCACGAAGGTGCCAGCGCTGGCCAGGTCTCCCTCGGCCTCCAGCACCACCCAGGCGTTGGCCTGCAGCATGGACATCAAACGGAACGACTCCTGCCCGGACAGTACGCGCGCACTCAGGCGCCCCTGCCCGTCCATTTCCACCCGCGCCCGCGCGTGGAAGCGCAGACCGGGCGGCTTGCGCACGTCGGCCTGCAGCGGCAGCCGCAACACCGGTTCCGGTGCAAGCCCCAGCAGGCGGCGCAGTACCGGCTCGACGAAGAAGCGCTGGCCCACGGCAGCCGAAACCGGGTTGCCGGGCAGGCCGAAGTACAGCGCGCCATTGGGCAACACCGCGAACAACAACGGCTTGCCGGGGCGGATCGCCACCTTATGGAAGACGATGCGCGCACCACGGCCACGCAGCGCATCGGGAACGAAGTCGTAGCGGCCGGCCGACACCGCGCCGGTACTGATCAGCAGCTGCGCGCCAGCGGCCAGCGCTTCATCCAGCACCGCATTGAACGCGGCCACGTCGTCGCCCACCGTGCCCTGCCAGACCACCTCGGCACCGGCCGCCTGCAGGCGGCCCACCAGGTAGGGGCGATTGCTGTCACGGATCTGGCCCGATTCCAGCGCCTGCGCCGCCTCGGTCACCAGTTCCTTGCCGGTGGCGATCACCGCCGCCCTCGGCCGCGCCACCACCGCCACCTCACCCACGCCCAGGGCGTGCAGCAGGGTGCGGGCATTGATATCCAGCACCTGGCCGGCGCACAGCACGCGCTCACCCTCGCGCACGTCCTGGCCGCGCAGGCGCACGTTCTGGCCCGGCTTCACCGTCGCGGTCAGCGCGATGCGGGTCGGGCGGCCGTCCTCGCTGGCGAGGATCTCCACGTTCTCGACCGGCACCACCGTATCCAGGCCAACCGGCATGCGCGCTCCGGTCATGATTTCCCAGGCACCCTCGCCGCCTTCGGCGCCGGCATCGCCGGCTGCCTGCCAGCCCTGCACCGCGAATTCGGTACCGGCCTCGAACGTCGCGCCGTTGGCGCGCAGCGCAAAGCCGTCCATCGCCGAATTGTCGAACGGCGGCAACGACTGCCCGCTGTGGATGTCACTGGCCAGGGTACGGCCGCCGGCTTCATGCAGCGGCACGCGCTCGGCCGGCAGCGGCGTGGCCGCGTCCAGCAGGTGCTGCAAGGCTTCGCAATAGGGAATCATGAGTGGCCATCCCCCTCGACCATCGCCAGGGCGTGGCCCAGTACCGGCGCCAGGATATCCAGGCACTGCGCCGCCGCCTTCGGGCTGCCGGGCAGCGCGAACACCAGCATGTTGCCCAGCTGCACCACCTCGGCGCGGCTCAGCCAGGCCATCGGCGTGTGCTGTGCACTCAGCGCGCGCACCATCTGCGCCAGGCCATGTACCGGCCGCGCGTTCAGGGAACGGAGCGCCTCCGGGGTCAGGTCACGCGGGCCCAGTCCGGTACCACCGGTACACAGGCACAGGCGCACGCCCTCGGCGGCCAAGGCCTGCAGGCGACCCGCCAATGGCTCGATGCCATCGGGCAACACCTCAGCGGCCACCACCTCGCCGCCCAGCTTTTTCAGGCCGGTCACCAGGGTCGGGCCAGAGATATCCTCATAGGTGCCGTCGCTGGCGCGATCGCTCAGCGTGATCACCGCGCAGGCCGCGCCCTCCAGGCCCTTCGGCGCACGCGGCTTGAAACGCGTGCGCTCGGCATCGTCCATGCCGTCGGGGTGCAGCCAGACACCGCGCTTGCCGCCTTCCTTGAACAGCAGGCGGATACCTTCGATGCGCAGGGCCGGTTCCACCGGCTTGCTCAGGTCGTACAGGGTAAGCAGCGCCGCGTTGACGCCGGCCAGTGCCTCCATCTCCACGCCGGTGCGCGCCTCGCTGGCGCACTCGCACCACACGCGGATCGCCTGCCGTTCCGGTACCGGCGCGCAGAACACCTGCACCAGTTCCAGCGGCAGCGGGTGGCACAGTGGCATCAGCATCGAGGCCATCTTGGCGCCCTGCAGGCCGGCAATCTCGGCCATCACCAGCGCATCGCCCTTGGGCAGGCGGCGCTCGACGATCAGCGGATAGGCCACTGGACCGGCATGCAGCTCGCCCACCGCCACCGCACGTCGGCGGGTGATGCGCTTGTCGCGGACATCGGCCATATGGAAGGCCGCATTCAATTCCCCACTCATCGTGTTGCTCATCCTCCGATGGAGGCCAGGTGCGGGGTCAGCCCGGTCTGGCCCTGGTGCAGTCCATGCCCGGCCGCTTTCAGGCCAAGCTGCGTGGTAATGCGTGCCAGCAGCGCGTCATGGTCATCGTCGCTCTGCAGCAGCGGGCGCAGCGGCACGCCGAACTCGCCGAACAGGCACAGCCGCAGGTCACCCTTGGCGGTCACCCGCAGGCGGTTGCAGCCCTTGCAGAAGTCACGCGAATACGGGGCGATGATGCCCACCGTGCCGCGATGGTCCGGGTGGCTGTACTCACGCGCCGGGCCGGCATCGGCGGCGCGCGGCCGTTCGTGCCAGCCAGCCGCCAGCAGCTGCTCGATCACCACGTCGGCGCGCAGGTGGTGGCGCTGGAAATAGGCTTCGTTGTCGCCGGTGCGCATCAGTTCGATGAAGCGCACGCTGAAGGGGCGGTCACGCAGGTAGTCCATCCACTGCGGCAGCTCGTCGTCGTTCAGGCCACGCAGCAGCACCGCATTGAGCTTGATCGCCGGCAGGCCCAGCGCCTGCGCCAGGGCCAGGCCCTGTTCGATCTCCGGCAGGCGGTCATGCCCGGTGATGGTCTTGAAACGTTCGCGCTGCAGGCTGTCCATGCTCACGTTCAGCGCGGTCAGGCCGGCGCGGTGCCAGCCCGGCAGGCGCCGCGGTAGCAACGTGCCATTGGTGGTGATGGCCACCTTGCGGATGCCCGGCACCGCCGCCACGGTGGCGATGATCTCATCCAGGTCCTTGCGCAGGCTGGGCTCGCCGCCGGTCAGGCGGATCTTGCTCATGCCCAGCGCGGCAAACGCACGCACCAGGCGCGCGATTTCTTCCACCTGCAGGAAGCGCGGGCGGCCATCGGCCTGGTAGCCGTCGGGCAGGCAGTAGCTGCAACGGAAGTTGCAGGCTTCGGTCAACGAAAGGCGCAGGTACGGAAAGCTGCGTCCGAAACCGTCGGTGAGTTGGCGGGGATGATCTGCCAGTGCGCCCTCACCTACCGGCTCTGGCGCCCGAATGAGCTCGGCTGACATTCTTAGTCCTCCCTACGACATGCCGGCGCAATCACTGTGAAATGACCACCCTGACCGGGATCGACTTCGCCGCGGGGGTACCACTGATGCGATCGAAGTAATCCAGAGGAAGCAGTGGATTGAGTTCAGGGTAGTAGCCCGCAATCGCGCCACGCGGCATCGGATAGTCAAGCACAGTCAACCCATCGACCCGCCGGCAGACGCCATCACTGGAGATCGTCTCGAGGCTCACCTGTTCCTCCTTCCCAATCCCTCGTGCTACTCGATCTTCCAGGTTCATGAAGAGGATCATTCGATCGTTATACACACCGCGATAGCGATCGTTGTAGCTGTAGATTGTCGTGTTGTACTGGTCATGGGAGCGAACCGTGGCCAGCCGAAGCATAGTGGGATCCTCGACCAGGTCGTTCACTTCAAGACCCGGCAACACCAGAATATTGGCCTTCCCGTTAGGTGTCGGCCACTCACGGCGGCGCGGCGGAATGTCCAAGTGGAAGCCACGCGGCGCCTGGATCCGTTCATTGAAGTCTGCGTAGATGCTGGGATAGACCGCCGCGATCAGCTCACGAACATGGTTGTAATCGTGCATGCAAGCTGCCCAGTCGACCTTGCTGTCCGGCAGTGTTGCCATTGCCATGCGGCACACGATCTCAACTTCCGGAAGAACATGTTCACTCACAGGCTCCAGTACTCCACGGGATGCGGTGACATTCGACATGGCATCCTCAATGGTGACAAACTGCTCACCCAGCGGGGTATGGATCCACTCCGAGCGCGCCACCACCGGTAGGATCAGCGCCTCCTTGCCATGCACTAGGTGGCCACGGTTGAGTTTGGTGGCGATGCCAACCGTAAGCTCAAGACCACGCATTGCCCTGTAGGCAATTTCGGTATCAGGAACAGCATGGATGAAGTTCCCGCCCATGCCGATGAAGACCTTGGCGGTTCCAGCCAGCATCGCCTCAATAGACTCAACCACATGGTGCCCATGTTCGCGCGGCGGTTCGAACCCGAACACGTCGCGAACTTGGTCCAGGTAGCGTTGCGTCGGCTTCTCATCAATGCCGACGGTACGGTCGCCTTGCACGTTGGAATGGCCGCGAATAGGAGCAATGCCCGCCCCGGGCTTTCCGAAGTTGCCGCGCAGCATCAGCAGATTGGCAACCTGCTGCAAAAGGCGAGATCCTTGCTGGTGCTGGGTCAGGCCCATGCCATAGCAGATAATGGTCGCACGGGAACGGATGTAGATCTCTGCACAACGCAGAATCTGCTCCTTCTTGATCCCGGACACTTGGACGATCTGGCTCCACTCCAGGGACATCACTTCTTCACGCAATGCCTCCAGCCCGACGGTGTGCTCGGTCAGGAATTCGTGATCGAGAACAGACTCGCCGGCCGCTTCCCGCTCGAACATAGCCTTCATGATGCCCTTGATCAGGGCCAGGTCACCGCCGATGCGAATGTGTACAAATTCACTGGAAATCTCGGTGGAGCCAAACGTGGCCATCTGCACGACGTCCTGGGGCTCGGCAAAGCGAATCAGCGCACGTTCCGGCATAGGATTGACCGCGACAATTGGAGCATTACGCTTCCGCGCCTCCACCAAGTTGGACATCATTCGTGGTGAGTTGGTGCCTGTGTTCTGGCCGATGACGAAGATGGCCTCAGCATGCTCAAAGTCATCGAGCACGATAGTGCCCTTGCCGACACCAATTGCCGGCGGCAACCCCCGGCTGGTCGGCTCGTGGCACATGTTCGAGCAGTCCGGGAAGTTGTTGGTTCCGAACTCGCGCACGAAGATCGAGTACAGGAACGCGGCTTCGTTCGGCGTCCTCCCCGAGGTGTAGAACTCAGCCTCATGCGGGCTGGACAGGGCCTGCAGGTGTCGCCCGATCAGCGCGAAGGCCTCATCCCAGCTACAAGGAACGTAATGGTCGGATACCGGGTCATATCGCATCGGCTCGGTCAATCGACCCTGCATCTCCAGCCAATAGTCGGACTGCGCCATCAGCTCCTGGACAGTGTGCTCCGCGAAGAACTCACGCGTGGCGCGATGCTTGGTTGCCTCCCATGCCAAGGCCTTCGCACCGTTTTCGCAGAACTCCAGCTTCTTGGTGTGATCTGCATCCGGGAAAGCGCAACTGGGGCACTTGAATCCCCCAGGCTGATTCATCGACAAAAGCGCTTTAGATCCCTTGGCAATGACGCTCTGCTGCATCAGAACCTTGGCGGTTGCACCGGTGGCACCCCAACCACCGGCAGGATGGTCGTAGGCTTTGTAACGGGGGATCTTCTGCTCTGACATGACAGGCACTCGCAGCATGCAATTGGGAGTGGGAAAAGTTAAGCACGCGACGGCCTCCCCTTCCACGGACAGTATGTCCACCCTGCCCAGACAAGACGTCCGGCGTACACGCCGGGGATCGAATCGAGGCACTGGTGTCCGATACGAGTGCCTCAACGGACCCGAAGCGCTCATCCTGGCCCTCACCACGAACAGGTCTTCACGCCACCCGCCATCGATTGTAACTATCTAATTTATCGGGCGTTTTCTAGCTACAGGCACATGTAGCGGACAGGCGGGCCACAGCCCCTCGAACAGAATGTCGGATCAACTCAGCCAAACTGTCCATCTGCGAACATTTGTAAATTTTGACCGCAGCGGGGTGTACGCCTTGGGATACTCTCCGCACTGTCAAACCACTAAGAAGTCCCCGACCCGAGGGACCCTGCACGCCCAGATCATCGTTACCGGCTTCCCTCCCCGCCAGGCCTCATCTCCATGCAAGCGCCCAGCCCAGTACCTGCCAACGAGCCCTGCGGCATCGCATATCGAAGAACCCTTCGGTGGCGTGGTGGCGAGCGCGGCTCAATCATGGACAGCGTTGCCGAAGAAGTGCCTGTCGCGATGCTCTACAACGACAGTCCTTTCTCGGTGATGATGGCCAGCCCAACGGATCTGGAAGACTTTGCGCTGGGCTTTTCCATGACGGAGGGAACAATTTCTGATCCCTCCCAACTTCTCCGGATTGAAGTGAGGCCATCGCTGGAAGGCATTGAGCTGGCGATGGAAGTCACAGATAGTGCGCCCATCGTGTCAATGCCCAACGACGCCACCCGCAACCTACCCGGGCGTAGCGGTTGCGGGCTATGTGGAGCTAGTCGACTGGAGCAAGTGCTCAGAATGCCTTTGCCAATCGACCGACCCACCACCTACTCCGCCTTGGCGCTACGCGTAGCACTGTCCTCGCTAAAAGGGCTACAGCCAATGAACGAGGCTGCCGGCTCAACCCACGCAGCAGCATGGGTTCTCCCGGACGGAGCTATCGAAGTGGTACGCGAAGACGTGGGCAGGCACAACGCACTAGATAAGCTCATTGGTGCAATGAGGCGCTCATCGACTTCAACCAACGAAGGTCTCGTGCTTCTATCTAGCCGTGCTAGCTACGAAATGGTGAGTAAGGCCGCCTATGCAGGCATGGCGATCGTTGCAGCGGTATCGGCACCCACAGCCTTAGCCATAGATCTCGCAAAGGCCGCAGGGATCTGTCTTGTCGGTTTCGCGCGCTCGGATGGCTTCAACATCTATTCACACCCCCAGCGCCTACTCGATTTGGAAGCTGCACACCTAGCAGCCGTATGACGCCAGATGACGCCTGCCGTGCAATGAGCAAGGATCTCCGCCGATGAAATTGCTAGGCACCATCGGAACTTGAGCCGCTAGCCACCACCCACCCCCTATTGGGATCGTTATGGACGCCCTCCTCCTTTCCCGAATTCAGTTCGGCTTTCTCATCAGCTTCCATGTGCTCTTCCCTGCCTTCACCATTGGCTTGGCCAGTTGGCTTGGTTTCGTGGAATGGCGCTGGCTTCGAACCCGCAACCCGGTGTGGCGGGATCTGTTCTTCTTCTGGCAGAAGATCTTTGCCGTGTCCTTCGGCATGGGCGTGGTAAGCGGTATCGTCATGGCGTTCCAGTTCGGCACAAACTGGCCTCGTTTGAGCCAGATCGCCGGAACCGTAATCGGCCCCCTACTGACTTACGAGGTCCTGACAGCCTTCTTCCTGGAGGCAAGTTTCCTCGGAGTGATGATGTTCGGCTGGGGGCGAGTATCACCACGCCTGCACTTCTTTTCCACATGCATGGTCGCACTTGGAACGCTCTTTTCAACGTTCTGGATTCTTGCCTCCAACAGCTGGTTGCATACGCCTGCGGGCTACGAAATGATCAACGGAGTGGTCCATCCGGTTGACTGGTTCGAGGTTGTGTTCAATCCATCGTTCCCCTATCGACTGGCCCATATGGCAATAGGGTCATTCATAACAACCTGCTTCGTGGTGGGTGGTGTTGGCGCCTGGTACCTGCGGCGTAAGGAGCACGTCGAAGCCGGCCGCAAGATGCTTGGGGCGGCTGTGATATTTGCGGCCATTACCGTTCCTGTTCAGATTTTCGTGGGTGACATGCATGGTCTGAACACCCTCAAGCACCAGCCGATGAAGATCGCAGCGGTAGAGGCTCACTGGCATCAGGGCCAAGAAGGTGAAGGAGTTCCGCTGGTCGTCTTCGCTGTACCAAATGAGAAGGAAGAGCGGAACGATCTTGAGATCGCGATTCCGCGTGTTGGCAGCCTCATCCTGACTCACTCCATGGATGGAACCTTCGCACCGCTGACATCCGTACCGGCGAGCGAACGACCTCCGGTCACGCCTGTGCTCTTCGCATTCCGGATCATGGTTGGGATAGGCACCCTCATGCTACTGCTCGCCTGGCTTTCTGCTTTCACCCTGGCCCGCCGTAAGCTGTTCGATTCCGGGGCCCTGCTGCGCGCTTGGAACTGGATGCTTCCAAGTGGGTTCGTTGCTTTGGTGGCCGGCTGGTTTGTCACCGAGATGGGGCGCCAGCCTTGGATTGTCTATGGCGTTTTGCGAACGGCTGATGCCGTGGGACCGCAAACGGCCTGGATGACAGCGATCTCACTCGCGGTCTATGTCGCTGGATATGCGTTCGTATTTGGTTGGGGCATCTGGTATCTGGTCAAGATCCTCCGACATGGCCCACATGCCCAAGACGGAAGTCCGTCGCTAGAGGGTGGTGATCGCACACCTGCACGGCCTATCTCGGCCGCTGATCAATCTCTCTGAGGAACGCTGACATGGACTCGATGACCTGGTTGCCCATCGCCTGGTTCGCCGTCATCAGCTTCGGCGTCCTGATGTACGTCGTCCTCGACGGCTTCGTACTCGGTATTGGCATTCTCGCGCCCTTTGCCGAGGATGAAGAGCAGCTCGATGTGATGATGAACACCGCTGCCCCAATATGGGATGGCAACGAAACCTGGCTGGTGCTCGGCGGAGCCGGATTGCTAGCAGCGTTTCCAACAGCCTATGCAGCGCTTCTTTCGGCCCTGTACCTTCCAGTACTTCTGCTGCTTGTATCATTGGTTTTCCGGGGGGTCGCCTTTGAGTTCAGGTTCAAAGCCCATCGCTCCAAGAGGCTTTGGAGCGTGGCTTTCGGCCTTGGCTCGCTTCTGGCCGCGTTCTCTCAAGGAGTGATTCTTGGCACGGTGGTGCAAGGCGTGCCAATGACTGGTGACACCTACGCTGGCGGGCCATTCCTATGGTTCAGCCCCTTTGCCATGCTTACCGGAGCAGCCTTGGTTGCCGGCTACGCCTTGCTTGGAGGCACCTGGCTAATCTTGAAGACCGAGGGGCGAACCCACGCACTTGCCAGGCGCCTGACCCGCCCCCTGGTGGTCGCCGTGATCGTGGCCATGGGGCTCGTGAGCAGCTGGCTGCCGTTCCTTGATCTGCGACTAATGACTC
Organism: Stenotrophomonas maltophilia; assembly: GCF_039555535.1. Lineage (NCBI taxonomy): Bacteria > Pseudomonadati > Pseudomonadota > Gammaproteobacteria > Lysobacterales > Lysobacteraceae > Stenotrophomonas > Stenotrophomonas maltophilia. The sequence continues at coordinate 2,525,347 of NZ_CP154630.1, forward strand.
GCTGGTTCAGTGACGGGAATTTCTGGTGGCTGTCCCCCGTCCCCCTTCTTACGCTCGCCGTGGCAGTGGCGCTGTGGCGCGCGGAGAAACGCCCCACTCATGATCTTGCCCCTTTCCTACTGAGCCTGTCGTTGTTTGTCCTGGGTTACCTAGGCCTCGTACTCGGCATGTGGCCGTACCTGCTCCCCCCGGCATTGACGATCTGGGATGCAGCAGCGCCAGTGTCGTCGCTTGGCTTCAGCCTGGTCGGCTTGGCGGTCATGCTTCCTGTCATCCTGGGCTACACCGCCTGGTCATACCGCGTTTTCCGCGGCAAGGTGAGTGCGAGCACGAGCTATCATTGAGCGTGATATGCCGCCCATTCGCCTGAAGTGGAGAATGGGCTCAACTAAAGCCCGGAAAGGGCGAGTGGGTTCGGTGGCGGCCGACTCATGAACTGAATGTCACTGGACTATCTTCAGCTAAGCCGAAGGTCAAATGCCACCGCCTCTGGCCCTCGACTTGACTCAATCAGTTAGCCAATACGCCCGGCCTCCCAGAATCGTGTATCGCCCTAAGACACACAGGATGTGATGAGTGGGGCCTTCAGCCGACCCTGAATCGTATGCCTTCGGATCGAACTGACTTGAAGGAAAGTCGATGATTCACGGTGAGGTGGTAGAAGAACGCCTCACACCAACGAAGTCGCCTAGAAAGAAGGACTACATCATGTATGGGGCCGCTACGAGATAGCCACCTGACAAGAGTGAGTGGGTCCCTTCCCGACAGCATGGGGCTAAGTAGCTCAACAGTAGAGCCTCTGGCCAACGTGCAAACCCACGGCCGTACGGATCTTAACCATAGGTGGAAGCCCTCCCGCTCAAGCCTACGCCTTTCAGCAAGCTCCGCTCTGAGCTGACGCCGGCGAACTTGGCGGGCTATCTCCAAGTGTGGCGAGTACTCCCCCTTGCCATGATAGGCAACCTTCAGGACGTAGCCCCGGGCCCTGGTAGGAATCGGTGAGTACGAAGCTCGAACACGCGCAAAGAAGTACCCCGCGAAAACGGCAGTTGCGACGAGAACAACATGAAGTTCGCTCGGGGCGATACGGTATCCACTCGCGGTGAAGAACTGGACGCAAACAAGTCCATCACAACCCGTAGGAATCAACGTTCGATACAACGTCGTCCCGGGAACATACAAGAGAAAAATGAAGCCATAGGCGCACCATTTCCAGCAATGAACTCGCTGATCCAGCACCGGCTCCCAACTGAGCTCTCTTTTGGGGCGGCGCAGAACGTAAGCGCCAATGAAGAGCAGCGAAGGAACGCCCAATAGCAGCAGCAGGTCGATGATCTTCTGAATTGAGTACATGGCAGGGTACTTAGAACGTCGCTCCGGAGCTCCTGGGCAAACGGGATGCCATCGACTGGATTCGTGGCCGGGACGACCCGCCAGGAGTCTGGACAGGGCTGTATCGGCCGCGCGACATGGAACTTGAACCACTGATTCGTCCATGCTCAATGGCCTACTCGCGCTCCTCGGCATAGCACGGCTCCCCAAAGAACCTAGAACACCGCTGGAGGAAGCGACGGGACTTTCACTCACAACTCCAGCGCAGCCACGGACAGCAGTGTGGCGATATCTGAAGATCAGATAGACGCGGACTCGCCTCGCTGCTATGCTGGTGAGCTAGGCGAGCGATCTGAGAGACAAGTGGCCTATGTTGTCACCCAACCGACCCTCATTTCGCATTGGCCAGAGTTGGACGATTTCGTTCGTTCAATCGGCCCGTTCTTAGCCTGCGCCTGGTGCGCACTGGAGCGCTCAAGGACCGTAAGCGGGCCTGTTGCCGCCGAGGGCTTGGCCTCAGCCGCACTCGATACGCTTGCCTCACTTCGCGTACTGCAGCGCATTCCCATCGCAGCCCCCAATTCCGGGGCGAGGTCCTTGTATGAGCCTCTGGCATGGACCTATCAGGCCGCTTGGTCACGTCAGGACGTGAGTCTGGAGGCCAGGTTGACCAGTACGCTTACCCGATGGGCTGCCGAATGCCCGTCCACTGCCAAACGGACCTTGGGAACCTCGCTCGCAGAGAGCGAAGCCCGTGCATACCTGGCCAACCTGCTACGCAAGTATCGGCTATCTCCCACGCTGGGCAATGGCCTGAGATCGACCCAGCTCCCGGAGTGGAATGCACTGAGCTTGGGACGCAAGAGGTATGTACTGTGGGCCGGCATGCGCAACGTTGCGTCGGAGTTCCTGAAAGCTGATCTGGACGAGGAGGCCGCCCGTCGGGTACTTGATCGAGAGATCAGCAGGAGATGCACTTGGCTCGTTAGCCGAGTTCAATCGGGAGCACTTGGCCCGACTGACTTTTGCTTCGTGCCAGGCCATGGCTGGCGTCAGCCGTTGATCTTGGACGTGGCAATGGAGACGTTTATCCCTCTGGGCAGACAGTACTGGCTGCAGCCAAGTAGCGACTGGAGGCTTTAGCGGATACTCTCCGCGCCGCGTCCACTAGTGGGCGCGCGACCCAGCGAATCCGGTGTCAGCGGTCGACTAGATCGCGTAGGTATCGGTGGCGCCAATAGCCAGGGCTGGCCTTGAACGACTGATGAGCTCGCCACGCGTTTGATCTGGAAGGGCAACTACGAGCGCAGTCCCTGTGCCCATTGCTGCAGGAAATCCTCCTGGACAGCGGTCTCGATGGCACCCGGCCTGACACGTCGCACCGAGCCAATGGCAGCCTGCGCTGTTCGCTCAGCCCCTGACTGCAGTAGAAGCATCGCTGCGACAGTGCCGGCTCGCCCCAGCCCACCCTTGCAGTGGACCACAATGCGCAGGCCCGAATGCAAACTCCGAACGAGCATTGACCCCAGTACTGGCCATCGTTCGAGCAACCTCTGGTCAGGTGCTGCGCCATCCGTGATTGGAAGGCCATGCCATGAGATGCCCTGCCCTTCAACCACTTGAGGCAAGCACTCGATCCGCAACTCACTGAACTCCCACGGCTCGAGTAGCGTGATCAGGTGGCTGGCTCCCCAACACTGAATCACAGAGACATCCACATCGATGTCTCTCGCCCATGCCCCCGTCATCGCAACTTCTTGGTACTTACCTGGCGCGAAGGTCACACCAATTGCCCCTCCCCTTTCGCCAACCGGGAGTTCCGCGATAGCTAAAGGGTGGGTCAAACTTGTTCGAATCATGTCGGATCTCCTGAACGACAGCCCATTCCTATGCAGCAACCGGCGCTGCTGGCTGGAAGAGCTGCACCCGCCAACCCACTCACTAAGCACACCAACTACAACGGAACAACCAATCGTTCCTTCAGCATCTCAAGGGCCACTTCCAGGCCGGCGTCATCCGCGTCATATGGAGCGCCGAACAAAGAGACCTCAATCCAATAGCGCTCCTGCCCCGGATGGATGTAGTCCGCGTGATCGTCCAGCAACAGCGCTGCACCCAGGATCGGAGACACATACCGGAGGTCCTTCGTTGCCCCTCCCCAGAATGTATATGGCAACTCAGCGAACCAGCCTGGCGCGCTCCCTTCCTCGACCAGCAGCCGCGAAATCCTGCGGAAAGCTGCCTCAGGGACCGTGGTGTAGATGACCAGATGCTCGAAGAGTTCATGAGCGACCTCAAGGAACTGATAAAGCCCTGGGCGTGGAATCTGGCTGACAGCATTTGAGATCAGCGTCCCCTCGAGATCGAGAGCAAGGATGGTCGGTCGCATTGAGCGCTAGGATCCTCATCAGCAGTTGGACACTTGGATCTGGAGCGTTCCGCGCTGCGCTTGGTCATCGGACGCAGTTGCGGAACGCCAATGAGTCAGATATCTGAGAACTTCTCGGCTTGCTTAAGCTGATTCTCCAGAGACTGGATCTTTTCCCTATAGTTGGCAGCTATGTAGGGCTTGTCATTGAAGTCCAAAGCCGTCTGAGGAATTAGTTCGAGCTCGACTCGCGTTGAAGACGCTTGTCGAATTGCCAGTGTCGACCACGCATCATCACCTTTTACGAAGCCAACATTGAAGCGCGCCGTGACGCCGCGGCTCGGCTTGAGGCCATCAATCGATCGGAAGTCGCTGTGCACCCGCGACTTTGCCGTGGGCTGAGCTTCGCCATTGATGTAGAGCGTCGCCGCCCAGCTGGCCTGGCTGAGCGCCAAAGTTGAGCTATTCGCAATTCGCGCCTCAATGACCGGCTTCGGGCCAAAGAAGCTGTCCTCGATCCGTAACGTTGCGCCACTCGCACGCACTCTTTCTAGTTCGGTGATCGTCGGCCGCTGCGCGTTGGCCTGCTCCTGCAGAGCAAGAATTTCTTTTGGATGGGCATCCCTAATCTGCTTGATGTGCCCCCTAACCACCTGTCTTATAGATGCATTCGGGTAGGCCTTGTTCAGCTCAGCCAGATCAAGGCCGGCAACGGCCCAGTTGAAGGCATCCCGCTCATGGGCACTCAGCTCGGCGTCAATTGCGTCAATCGACGCTCTGTATTGCTCCTGCGTGCCGTCAGTGACCAACTTCCTGTCTACTGGACCGCTGCAGGCGGCAACTAGGACCGTCAGAGCAAGCAGCAAGCCCTGCCTGCCCCAGCCAGCTGCGTCGCGTCGACGTTGTTCTTTGATCATGCCCTTCCCCTGTCAATGAGAAGCACAGGATATCTGGTTTTTAGATATCGGAGAACTGGATATAGCTTCTGAAGCCGCTCAACCAGGGTGCGGCCGTGGCCAAGACAATCCATCGCAAGGAATACGCCGCCCTGATTGAGACCGTCAGAGACGCGCGCTTGGCTGCTGGCCTTACCCAAGTACAAGTGTCCAGCAAGCTGGGGCGCAGCCAGTCGTTCATTAGCGATGTTGAGACAGGGAAGCGCAGGGTTGACGTCGTGGAGCTTAGGGACATAGCGCGCCTGACAGGCCTATCCCTGGGCAAGCTCATTGCCGACTTTGAGAAGCGACTCAAAGACTGACTTTACTGAGCTAAGGCTCAGTCTTCTTCAGATGCGTACCACTAGGCTCACGCCTAGTGCCCACCCCACTATCCCGCTCAACGAGCATGCGACCACTTTGAGCAAATGGCTTCTTGCCAGTTCTGGCTACACAGGACTGGCTGGTCAAGTGGTGGCCTCCAGCGCACCATCCGAGCTAGAAGGGAAAGCATTCATAAGCCCTGTCGGCGCGCTTGACTGACGATTCCTTCGCAATAAGAGGTTCAGCGCTTCAAGGAAATCCCTTTGGGGCGACCTCTTCGTACTGACCATAGCTTAAAAGGCTCGGCATGCATTGCAGAACCAGCATGCGCATCTCCCCGCAAGAACAGTGACCTCCACCGCGCGGCTAGCGTTGATACCTCTCCCTTGTTGACGCCACTTCAAGGTAACGAAAGATCCTGGAGGCGCATCTCACGGCTCATCAACCATGGGATGCGGATGCTCAACGTCAACCAGCATGTCGACAGAACGCATGAACTTCAGAAGCACTGCGCCCAGAGGCTTGATGCGGGTGTAAGGCGAGCTTCCGATGCTAGAAGTGGGCAGGACTTCCGCCACGCATGCCGCTACCGGACTGATTGGCGCAAACTGCTTGAGAGTTGCAACCTCGCCGTGACAAACATCCTCCGGCACGTCCAGCAGCCCAAGAAACAGGTCGTCAATTGCATCTTGAGTCGGCAAAGATCCGCCGAGCTCAGTCCCAGCCAGCTGCGCGAATGCTCCTTGCCTTGTCAGATCATTCACGAAAGCAAGATAGTGCGAGTGAAACCGGGCGAAGAATGTATCCACCCCACCTGTGCGAGGAGTCACCGGAAGCATGCACGGATAGTCATCTGCGAAGAATACCCCCTTCGCCGAATTGCTACTAAACGCGCTGGAATCCGTATTGCCAAGTGGAAACCCAACATCCTTTGGCAACAGCGATCCCCTACGAAGCCTGACCACCCGCTGCTCCATCAACAGCTGGATTGCCGTGCATGCGTCGGGGCGCAATCCCCAAACAGCACAAAAACGAATAATTGCCCAGCGTAGTGCATCCCGGACATCTACTGCAGTCTCGAGCCTACCGCTGTCTATAGCTAACAGATAGTTACACGCACACAGGCCTATCGCGTCCAAGGAGCCACCTTCGGCCACGTTGAACATGGACTCCAAGGCATCTACCCGACTTGGCGCATAGCTGCTGAGGCCAGGGAGATTGTGATGAGAAGCCACCAGGCGTTCGGTGATGGACGGCATCAGTAGCCCAAGACGCTCCATTAGTGATCGACGTACGCCCCGCAATTGCTCCGCAGTGGGAGCCTCTGTGCTGCAGATCATCCAGATCGGATGCTCGAAGGCCTCCTTTGCAGCCGCGAACGCTGGATCCCCATGCACCGAGTCAATCAAGTATCCACCAGGACCGCGTAGCTTCCCTGGATGATGCCCCTTGCTGAAGAACCGGTAGAAGGATCGGGGACGACCGTTGGCCGCTTGCGCGTGTATATCGAGCCCAACTCTAGGCAAGAGCAACTGATCAAGATCATCCCAGGTCAGTCGATCGCCATGCAGCCTTCGCACAACGCAGGCCCACACGCTATTGCGGACGACCAGCGCCACGTCTGTTGGAATCTTGCCACGAGGCATACTTATGGATCTTCTGAAGCGGGACTAAAGAATCCCCTAGAACTGGCTGCAATTGTGCATGATGGGGTCCAACGGTAGCTAGGAGTTGCGTCATGCCTATCCAGAATCCAGAAGCAGCAGTCTCCACCGAACTCAGTCGCGAGCTGCTAGAGCGGCATGGGGAGCTCATGGGCGGCAGCGACCTCCAGCGGAACCTTGGCTTTCCAAACGGCCGCACCTTCGGCCGAGCCGTCCAGCGTGAACTTTTGCCGGTTCGCACCTTTCCGCTGCCAGGTCGGCGGGGGTTGTTCGCCAAAACGCGAGATGTCGCTGAGTGGCTGAACTCGCTGTAATTCCTGAGCACGCGAGCTGAGGCCGAAGCCAAAAGGCCCGCACCACTTCTGATCTGCTGAAACTCACCTAGGCGCACAGTGCGCCCCTGAACGGCTTGACGCCAAAACTCCAGCTTCAAAGGAGGCATTTAGCCCCCCAGTTCATCAAATCTCCGACCCCGGAAATGAAATCGCCCCCGCAGCAACGGGGGCGATAGCCTCTCGCCGGAGCGAGAGGGGGTGAAGCTCTACGATAACGTATGTAGGCTCCCGCAATTCCGACTTCGTGTCAAGCGGCAAAGCTGCTTGAGCGGGCATCTGCGCGCTCCGACTGCCATCGTATGGCAATCGGCACGGCACCCCATGCCCGAAATCCCCAATGACCCTGCTGGCCATTGCCGCCAGTACCGAGCCTCATTCTCCGAGGCCAACCGGGAAGTCGATCGATGAAGATCCAACACTCAGCTGACCATGCATTGAGTCATCCCTCAATCGCGATTGCGCAGCGCCACTCCTCGACCATGCGAACTGCAGTCATCCACAAGGAGGCAGCATGAGCAACCACGCGACCAATCCCGTGAGCCCGTTCCAAGGCGTAGCGTCTGCACGCGCCTCCGACCCGCTCCACAATGGGAAGGATCGACCGCTGCCCCCCCGTGAACTAACCGCTGGCCAGATCAAGAGGGGGGACATCTTCACCTTCTTTAGCCCGAAAGAGAACCGGACGGTTACCGTACACGGCCCCCTGCAACTCGCGCTTCGACTGCAATTGGAGTTTGATCCATCAGTGGCGGCCGTGACCGAGAGGCCTCGGTCCATCCCGGTAGGACTTGACAGCATGGAACTCCATTTCTGGTTTCAGAGGCGCGGAGGCCAGGAGATCTATGCAAACGTCATTCCGAATTCGCAGACAGTACCCGGCGTGGATGGCAAGCGTCGTCCTCGCGAGCTGGACCGGCTTCGTTCAGCAGCCAAGGATGCAGGCATCTCTTTGTGGCTAATCACGGAGGACGAACTCAAGGCGCCCGGCGGCAGGAATGAGCTCTGCTACCAACTGCTCGGGTTCTGCCAGTCAGCCAAGGATCTGGGGAGCAGCCTGGCGTTGCGACAGGAAATCGCCGCGACCATCGAGCGAAGCGGCAGCATCAGTGCAGATGAACTCATCCATGAGCTCAGGCACCACCCTCGAACTCACATTCAGGGGGTCGTGGCTGAGTTGCTTCACGTCGGATTTCTGGCGACCGATGCATTTCCTCGAATGACGGGGCGATCAAGGATCTGGAGGGCCGACCCATGAGTTCCAAGTTCAATGCCGTCGACCTCGAGTCGATCCGGGCAACTCCAAGGCCAAATGGGATCGTACTTCCAGCTGATCAACAGTCGGAATTTCAAGCCCGCCTGTCAGCACTCACCAGCGTCCTTGATGGGGCAACCTTGGTCGACGCAGCCCTTCGATGGGGCGTGCCGCGAAATACCCTCTCTCGAATGATCCGGACCGCACTGCTCTTCGACGAGAGCGGTCATCGAGTCGGATACCGAGCCTGCATTCCCTATGCGCGATTCAGCGTGTCAGATCGCAACAACTCGGTCGTCCCCGATAGTTCACATCCGTTCGCCATAGATGCTGTCCTGCAAGCGATCCCCGAACTCGGCGATGCAGTCGCAAGATTCAAGGGCGCCTTGCCAACACAGTCCAAAAGGAGCCCCGCGTTCGACAGGCTGCATTCCCAGTTCGTGAAGGTGCTGACTGGGAAGGGCTTTCAGGCCATGTATCCGCTCAACATCCGTGACAAGGGAAGACGAGCACTGACCTCCCTCATAAAGCGCATCCGAGGCACAAAGAGCGAAAATGAGATGCTCTTGGCTGCGGATGAGCCTACTTCCACCCGAATCGAGAACCTACTCAGCATTCGGCCATTTGATCGAGTTGAGTACGACGAGCATTCCGTCGACATCGACGCATGGCTGGCCATGCCGATGGCGGACGGCTCATTCCGGCTAGAGAAGATTAGTCGGATCTGGCTACTGGCAGTTGTTGATGTCGGGAGTGGCGCCATCCTTGGTTGGGAAATGGTGCTTGGCCGGAAGTACGAGCAACACGATGTAGTCAGCCTGTTCGCGAAGATCATGAGCCCCTGGCAACCAAGGGATCTGAGCACGTCGAACTTGAGCTACTCGACTAGTGCATGGATGCCGTCGATCTACCTAGTGGATGAGGTAGTGATGAGAAGCGCAATGATCGCAATGGACAACGACTCATCCCATCACGCCAAGATGACAGTCCGAAATCTCATTGATCATCACAAGGGAATCCTGCACTTTGGACGATCCGGGATGGGCGAAGGTCGCCCCTACATCGAGGCTCTATTCAAGAAGATTGAGAATGGCCTGCTGCGCCACATCGCCGGCGGCTTTGCTCCCGCAACGCAAGTGAATGAGCGTCAAGTCACTACAAAGCTTGACGGGAAAGACCACCCCATTCTCCTGGAGGTCTTGAAAGACCTCATTGACACCTATGTTACCTCGCACAATGTGACGAGCCGGTCCACTCGCGAACCCAGGTCGCCCAAGCGAATCATTGATGAGCATCTGGCATCTGGGGAGTGGGTGTGGCATGCACCTGGCACCGAAGATGACGTGAGAAACATGACCGTTAGGCGGATGAAGGTGACCATCAGAGGCTCCAGAAGGAGTGGTGTACCTCCCCTCGTCTATCTCGACCACGCTAGGTACAGGTCACCAACACTGTCTGGACAGTGGCACCTGATTGGGCAGTCATTTGACGCAACCTACGAAGACTGGCGAGACATTCGCAAGCTGACCCTCTGGAGAGGCGGTAAGCGTGTACTCACACTTCACGCTCTCGCCCCATATGCGAGCGTGGCCCACACGCTGTCGATCAGGAAGCGCGCGGCACGCTGGGCGAAGAGCGACGCGTCACGGGAGCCCGGTAACTACTGTTTAGCCGACAACATTGAGGCCTATCACGCAGCCGTCCGATCGGCGGCCGCTGGCGTCAGGGACAGCGCCTCGCTCATGGCAGCTGGCGATGTGCCCAAGCCACCTTCCACGACCAACAGTCAGGGGCAAGGCTCTCCACTGATGGGAATCCGCAGGGCCACGTTCAACACGAGGCTCCGCTGATGAAGGCCCCGGCGAGCCTTGAGAACCACCCAATGCACGCGCGACATCGCCCCAATATCCAGACTCTCCCCTTACTGCGAATGGCATCTGGATTCGCCACGTGCCTGGAGTATGGGCGGCCGAGCCTGAGGATCATTGGCGATGGCCGGTGTGGGAAGTCAACTGCCACGCGAATACTTGAAACCACCACTTCTTGGCGACCATTTCCTATTGGATTCCTCCGGATGGTCGTCGGAAAACCGACTACCCCTAGCGAAGGCAACTTCTTCCGCGAGGTCATCCTTGGACTGGGCATGAGGGCAACAACCGTAGCCAGCCCACAGGATCTCCTCCTCAGGATCATCCGGGCAATTGAGCAGGAAGCCGCTAGAGCATCGGCCGACGTGGTCGTGATTGCGATCGATACGGCTGAGCAGCTCACGCTCAAGGACTACGCCCACCTTGCAAAGCTTCAGAACCACTTCCTCGGATCATCAGTGCAACCGTTCTTTCTCTTCATCCACCAGAGCAACAGCGTGATTGGAGGCGCAGACGATCTTAGTCAGCTGGCGCCGCCACATCTGTATGGCCGATTCTTTGTCGACAGCCATCCTTTTACCGGGCTTCTCTGGGACATCCCGACGGAGGACGCTGACGTGCAGGACGCATGTGATGTCGCCTTGGCATTTCGCCAGCTTGACCAAGTTATGAGGTGGCCGGACGAGGGAGGAAAGACCTACACCGAAGCATTCGCACCCTATGCTTACAGCGTTGGCTGGCGCCTTGAGAAGGAGACCGAAGCGATACGCGAACGAATTGAGAACCTTGCCAATCAAGGCAACTATCCCGTTCCCAAGGATTGGCTCATGGCCTCCTTCAACCAGTTTGTCTACCACCTACTCACCAAGATCGCTGCTGGGCGCAACGATTTCGAAGGGCTTACTACCCAGCACATTGATGAAGCTCTCCTGCGCAGCGCATACGCCGGCTTCGAAAGCTCAAGAAATAGGGCCGTAGGCAAATGAGGAGCGGCGCTCAGCTGGTCGGCGGCAACCTCCGACTTGTTCCATACCAATCGGCTTTTGGCTGCGTCGCGAGGCTATCGCGACTGAACCAGGCCAGGCGGGTCACGGAGTACTCACAACTCCTCGGAATCAAGCCAAACAGAAACATCAACCTGCTCTTGAGCCTGACGACCTCGCAAGTACAACAAGAGGCACTCTCTACAACCCTTGGGATCGAGACTCCGCCCGAGTGGGACTTGGCGGCGTGGTATCCGTTCATGACGGACGACCCGAGACTGCCCTCCCATCTCAGGTTGAGGTACTGCCTTCCTTGCATCAGACTCGGGTATCACACCACACTGCATCAGCTGCCCTGGATTTCCACGTGTCCCTGGCATGGCGTTCGCCTGCGCCAGAGTTGCCCACGATGCAATGGATTTCCGGTGACAGTCGCTGGCACGCCCACGAAGTTGCTCACCTGTGCGTGCGGCTTTGACCTTATGAATGAGTCGGCTTCCGCCTTGCAGAGACACCCCCACCCCAATGCCACGGCGTATCTACAGGCCTACCTCAACTGGTGTGCGGAGCAAAGGCGTACAAGTCGGCTGATCGTAACTCCAGGGGTACACGTTGATCCCAGCAGGATTTCCAGCCTTGTGGACCTTCCTCCTGGCCTGGCGCTACGCCAGGCCAGGAGGGTCTGCAACGCTAAAAGGTACAGGCTCACGACACACCCAGATCAACAATCACCACCAGCAGGCGCAGATACAGCACTACGTGCAAACCATACGGGCTCTGAGGACGACTCAGGCCCAATCCTCCGTTACATTGACCAGAATGCAGCCAGAGGTTCCCGACGAGGTCGATCAGATCAGGCCTTTAGCCCTCAAGGCGAGCGAGTCGCCGGAGCTCGGGATCAACCGGCTCCGGATGGATGGAGCAGCTACGCCGCGACCAGGCCAGGCGGGCGCTATCGAGTGATTCACCCCAACTATTTGAACTTCGTAGATGAGCTCCTGGGCAAATTCAGCCATTCCAGCCCGCAGCGGGTGAGCAACTCGGGATTGGGACTACGAGTGAGACTAGCGGTGCTCGCCCAGGGCTACGCGGACGGCATCCTCCTCTCGGAGCATGAGGGCAACTTGAGCGCGCTTCCGGAGCGTTATAGATCGCCCAGTCCCATTGCGCTTTTGGATACGAGCCATCCACACGAATTGCGCGTGGCGTTCGGATAACGCAACCCTAAGCAAAGGCATCGATCGCCCCACCCTAAACTTCTGACGCACAACTCAGCTGCCGAGATAGAGAAGCCGCCTGTTTGCACCTGGAAATGGGCGGCACCCATTTATTCGTAGCATTTGCCAACAACAGCAATCGAATCCACGCCAGGGCCAGGCGCCTTCAATCCGTGATGCTGATGCACCAGTCAATGCCAGATGGCGCCATCGGGCAGAGACTCTGGCTGGTCTACCATCAGTAGATAGTCAGGAGCAAGATGACGCTGAGGGTTCGGCGCCGCGCGATAGGCCTGAATGACGTACTGGACCAGCGGGACTTCCACCCCAAACCGAAGACCTTAGGTGCCCCGCATGTACTCCTCGCGCACCATCTGCCGTTGTGCGCCAGTCAGTTGCGGATACTGCCCACCGCTAGGATCACCGATGACGCGCTGTCCTGCCGCGTGCGGGCACCCGGGTTGACTTGGCGATAGGCGCCCCACACCACCGCCGTGGTCATCCAGCACCGCGCCGCACTCGCCGGCCTGGAGGGGACTTCGGCGGACACAACCTGCGCTCGGGCTTCATCACCGAAGGGGCGCACCAAGGCTTGGCGCTGCCCGCCCTGATGGCGAATACCGATCACCGCTCGGTGGCCAGCGCGGCTGGCTACTTCCAGCAGGGCGGCGCCCAGCACAACCCGGCCGCACGGCTGCTCGACGCGGATTGAGCCCGTCCCAGGCGCGCCGCGTCCCGGCACCCACCCACGCCCTTGAAACTGTGAAAGCCATCCCAATGTTGATCGGGAGCTATCAGCTTTCCGGCCCGTGATCGGGGAAGAGTCGCAGTTCCTGCGACAACGAGCCGGCAAGTTGGCAGCGGGGAAGTCGCAGTACCACCTCACCTATCCGCCGGTCGGCACGCGCCCGGCTTGGAGATCGATGCATGGGAACGCAGCACGTAGGCCATAGGGAGCTTGTCAATTTTGCCGACGATCGGGTCAATCTGCCACGCGATAAAGCCAATGAGCTACGCGCGCAGGCGCGTGGACTGAGAGAGCGTCTGGAGACCTACCTAGGGCAGCACCCGGATTTCACCCTTCGAAAGATGATCCTTTCGGGAAGTCTGGCAAAAGGCACCGCATTGCGGTCGCTCAACGACATTGACGTGGCCTGTTACATCAGTGGGGCAGACGCCCCCAAGGACATTGGGAGGCTGCTGGAGTACTTGGCAGAGCGGCTTCGAAAGGCTTATCCAAATTTCAAGCCCGAACAAGTCAAGCCCCAGACTTACTCCGTAACAGTCTCGTTCCAAGGTTCTGGGCTGGATGTGGACGTGGTGCCGATCCTCTATGACGGCGATCCTGACTGGTATGGCAACCTAGTCAGTCAGGATGATGGCTCGTTCTTGAGAACCAGCATTCCCCGGCACCTAGAGTTTGCCAAGCGGCGTAAACAATTGCAGCCTTCGGATTTTGTGCAGGTGGTGCGCTTGGTCAAGTTCTGGGCAAGGCGCATGAAGACGGAAGTTCCCGGCTTTCGTTTCAAGTCCTTCATGATCGAGATGATCCTGGCAAAGCTGTGCGATGAGGGGCGTGATTTCTCCAACTACCCCGAAGCGCTCCAGCACTTCTTCACCTACGTGGCGCAGAGCGGCCTTCGCGAACAAATCGCATTCCAGGATTACTACCCTACCGCCATTATCGCCGCCTTCTCCGAGCCTATGCAGATCATTGATCCGGTGAACGAGAAGAACAACGTGGCCAAATTGTACGGTCACGCGCAGGTCGATGCCATTGTCGAGGCGGCATTGGATGCCGGCGACGCGATTGATGCGGCACTGGCTGCACCGACCAAGCAGGAGACCGTGCGCTACTGGCAAAAGGTCTTCGGCTCTTCCTTCCAAGCGTGAGGGCCCTATGACTGGCAGCTACACACAATCAAGCACCAGCACCTTTACGATCACTCATGCCCGCCACATGGCAGCGAAATTGGCCGCCGACCTCAAGCGTATGCAGCGCTTCTATGGGGCGCCCAGCGATGACAGAATCGCCGCTTATGAGACCGAAGTGGTTGAATTGTTGAAGGCCGGCTATCTGGACACAGTCACCTACGGTTTCAAGCGGGGTGATAACTGGATCGAGCCCACACTGCGCTACACCGCAAAAGATCTTGCAGGCATGTCCGGAATCGATGACGATCCCGGCAAGCTCCGCCCAGGCGCAGATGTATCCGGGGCGAGCTTCTACAACTACCTGACGTATTCCTCTGCCTGGTTCACGCTGTCGGCTCCTCAGCGGGAGTCATTTGAAAAGTCGCTTCCATTTCAGCGTACCGGGGCAGCCGAGCCTGGTATCAGCGGAAGCCTGGTGTCTGACCGCAGCTACTCTGCGGGTGGCAAGGCACTCGACCGCCTCAGTGTCAGGAGCTACTAATGCACTCAAAGCCAACCCTTGACGAGTTGTTTGATCAACGTCGCATCTATCCGGACATCGACGCCCGCACCCGATTGGATCGGCTGATTGGCGTGGACGATCAGAAGGCTCGCTTGTCGAAGATTCTCGGCCTGCTAGTCCACCCAGCTGGCCTGGAATTGTGGGCCAAGCGCCATCACCCAGGTGCCGCAACGCTGCTTGATTCCGTACTGCGCCGACCTCCTTTGGTCATTCTTTCCGGTGACGTCGGCTCTGGCAAAACCGAATTGGCAGAGACTATCGGTGATGCCGTGGCGCGACAGGAGAAGATTGATATCACCTTGTTCCCGCTCAGCCTGGCCACCCGAGGCAAGGGACAGGTTGGCGAGATGACCCAGCTACTCACCACAGCGTTCGACTACGCGCTGGCAGAAGCGACCAAATTGCAAGGTCGCGGAAAAAGCACCGGAGGGGTCATCTTGCTGGTGGATGAGGCCGATGCGCTGACCCAGTCTCGGGAATCGGCGCAGATGCACCATGAGGATCGAGCAGGGGTCAATGCCTTCATCAGGGGTATCGATCGTCTGGCGCAGACGAAGGTGCCCGCCGCCGTGATCATGTGCACCAATCGCCTCAACGCGCTGGATCCGGCCGTACGCCGTCGCGCCGCTGACATTTTGACCTTCAACCGTCCTGATTCAGCTCAGCGACGCTACGTCCTGGAACACCAGTTGCGACCGCTGGGTCTATCCTCCGTGCAGATCGAAGGGCTGGTAGAGGCCACTGGAGCGAAGGATGGACAAGAGGTCGGCTTCACCTACTCTGACATCACACAGCGGTTGATCCCCTCGATCGTACTAGATGCTTATCCAGACCGATCGATTGAGAGCAAACGCGCGCTTGAGATTGCTCGCCCAATGCAGCCAACGCCGGCGTTTCAGGATCATGGCTGAGATGCCTTCCCAGCACGCGCCGGGGCGCCGCTGACACTGTTTCGTGTGGCACAGCTGGCTGCCCCACCCCAGTCGCTGCTATTTCACATTGTTGACCAGGCAAGCGCCTGCTGCTGAGTGTATGGAGGTCCCAAGATGTCCCAATGGTCACTTTCACAGCTGCTTTCTTCATTGCATGAGGATGTTCAGCTGCGCCTTGCCACTGTCCGGAAGACGTTCAATCACCCAGGGTCCAAGGGGGATGCCAGTGAGAACGTGTGGATCAGCTTGCTGGATACCTACCTACCAAAGCGCTATCAAGCTGCGAAGGCACACGTGGTGGATAGTCAAGGAAATTTCAGCCAGCAGATTGATGTGGTGATTTTCGATCGGCAGTATTCACCGTTTATTTTCACCTACGAGGGTGAAATCATTGTTCCTGCCGAGAGCGTCTATGCGGTGTTCGAAGCCAAGCAGACAGCGAATGCAGAGCTGGTGGCGTACGCCCAGCAGAAGGTGGCAAGCGTTCGACAGTTGCAGCGCACTAGCCTGCCAATCCCGCACGCGGGTGGGGTCTATCCGCCAAAGGCCTTGATGCCAATTCTTGGCGGGCTGCTGACCTTTGAAAGTGACTGGAGTCCAGCGCTTGGGCCCTCCCTGGAAAGGGCACTGACCGCCAATCCCGGCGACGGGCGCTTGGACCTTGGCTGCGTTGCTGCGCATGGTCACTTCTTCTTTGACCATTCCAAGGATCGCTATCTCTTTGTGAATGAGAACAAGCCCGCGACGGCGTTCCTCTTCAAACTCATCGCCCAACTTCAGTTCAGTGGGACCGTACCGATGATTGATGTTGAGGCTTACGGCCAGTGGCTGACGAAGTGATGGCTTGGTCATGGCAGCTGTTGGGCGCGACATGAGGCATGCCTGCCCGGGTACTCCGCGCTGTTTAGCGAGGAAGCTTGCCTGAGGGAGACGCCTCTAGGCTTCACGCGCTTCGTGCCCAGCTCGAGGTGCACCGAGTGAGGTCGCTGCCTTCCGGCCCGGAGCACGGATGTTTCAACTTGGGGCGTCGCGCGATTAGCTTGTGCACAATCAGCGTCAGCGGGCCAGCGCGAGGCTGGCTGAATCTCTAGCGATGCCGCGACTATCCCTTCCTCCGAGTCCGAGTCCGAGCCCCACCTCGACCACGTGGCGGGGCCGACCTAAAGGAAGAGGTTCGCAACCTCCAATGGCCACCTCGACTGCTGCGAGAGCGGCTCGGCCACAATCATCGATAGCCTGCCGGACAAGAGCATTCCAGTCCCCACAGCATTGATTACGCTCGTTTGAACTACGCCGCCGGGCACAGCCGCTCCATTGGCTTTGCCTCAAATTAGAAGCCGTGCATTGGCGCCGCACCAAATTCATGCACTAGCGTTGTGCAATGTCCAACTACACAGCATTGGCGCGCGCGCGATTGTGGTGCAACACCGCATCGATCCATTGATTAATCAATGAGATACAGAATCATAGTTTTGCGCGTGCAACACCTGCTCAATCTTGGCGTTTGATTGTGGGTCATCGCAACCTGGCCGGGCCGTGGGCCTGTGTGATCAACCGTAAGGCATCGTAGTTGGGAGTGCTGCTCAGCTGCCCACCCTTGCCGGGATCATCTCGCAGCGGGACGACTGCAGAACGTGCAGCTGGATCTGAAGCCAGCGCCCCTGCAGCTGCTTGGCGCCTACAGCCACCGCCATTCGGTCACCGCTCGGGTCCGGGCGGCGCTGGAGTTCATACAGGCCCGGCTGCATCCGACTGTGCGAACAGCTCCATTCGCTCCGCGCCAAACGGATCGCTCTGGAAACAGGGCCGGTCAACCTCGGTGATGACATGTGCAGGCTTGTCACGCAGCTGATACTCACCTGCATCCGCCGCGTTGAACCTGGGATTCGGCGTGACGGCGGTCTTCTCGATGACGTTGAACTCCGGCCAGCCACATTCAGCGGCAATGCTGATCAAAAGCTCGTCGATCAGTGCGGCGTCATTGTCGCTGCTGGTCATCACTACCGCACCCTGCCCTGTATGCGTGTCGCCATACAGCTGAGTCCGGAAGCCACCGCTACCGCCGCAATGGCCGAAGCTGGTTCCGTCCCCCAGCTTTTCAACAAACAATGCCAGTTCGTAGTCGCCCAGTGCGCAGGTGAGGCCGCGCGACCCGGCTTGCCGCGCCATCGACAACAAGCCACGTGTTGGACATGTGTGCAGATTCTCGTGCAGAACCAGTAAGGGACGGGATCGGGTATTAATATCGAAGAATCAAATGGCTTTCAGTGATGGGTACCTGCCAGAACTCACGCAGTAGCGGCGGAGGCTGGGCATGGATATTGAGCGCTTCACCGCTCCTCCGGCACGACAGCACGCTTGCTATCAGCTGTGCCGCTCCACGGTACGCAGGCAGCCGTGCCTGGCGTAAGCCCTGAAAGGGCAATGCGCGTTTGTGAGAAAAGTCACGGTTGCCAATCGTGAGGGGAATTAATGTTTGATCCATCGGCATTATATTTAGCCGGAACGGGACTCTGATATTCCCAGCCTGGCAAAATGGCTTGAAGCGGAGGGGCAATGCGCATGGCATCCTGGCGTTTCTCAATCAGACGGGCAGCTTTCACGCTTGCGATGATCGCTGCCGGCATTTCAACCACCCCATCGGCAGTGGCTCGGGAGACCCGGTCGGTCGTGCTGGTCAGGCTTTCGCCCGCGGCCAGCGCAGTCCTCGCCACAGGCCTGCTTAGAGGCAGGCTGAAGCCCATCAACGGCTGTGTTTACTTCGTTGATCAGAATGGCACGGCCTACCTCGCGGCGTGGCCTTATGGCTACTCGCTGGCGCTGGATGGAGGGACGCCGATCGGCATTCAGGGCGCGGGATCAGGACAGGTCCTGAAATTCGGGGTTGCAGCCTCTTTCGGGGGTGGCCACGCGGCTGAACTGCCCCGATCGAGCCTTGCCACCAACATCCCGGCGGGCTGCAGCGGCCCGATGATGACCATGCACTTGATTCGCCAGGCAAAGGAGTCGCCATGATCAACCTGATTCCGAACAACTGCATCCGCCTGCTGACATGGCTGGCGCTCAGTTCAATTGCATTCGGTTCACATGCGCGTGCGGGAGTTGAGAACCCCTCCGCTTATACGTACTCGCGCATTTTCGGCGTGTCTGAGGCCGAGGCCAGGTATCGATCGTTGAAGTCGGTCGCTGCAGCGCCCTTGGAGGCGAGGATCCAAGCAGCGGAACCCGCAACCTTTGGCGGCCTGTATGTAGAACACCAACCAGACTTCAGAATCGTCGTCATGTTCACCAGGAAGCCTGCCGAGACGTTGGCGAAGTACACCCAGGATCCTGTCTTTGTCGCTGGCACGTCCCCCCAATCCCTTGAGATGCTGCTGGCTACCCAGGCCGAGGGCGGCGCCCAGCTCCAGGCAAGAGGTGTCGAGTTCGAGTCGGGGCTTGATGTCAAACGGTCTTTGGTGACCTTCTATGTGAAGGACGAGGTCGCCGCCAGGCGTACGCTACGGCCGCTGCTCGGTGCAGTCGATTTTGTGAAGATCAAGGCGGTCAAAGGGTTCACTGTCACCACAGCGATCCAGGGCGGCAACAGAATCGCCGGGGCTACCATTGCGTGCACCACCGGTTTCAACGTCTTCGACGCAGAGCGTGAGCTTGGCATTCTCACCGCAGGCCATTGTGACAATGCCGCCAGCTATCAGGGTGTCGCAGCGCCTATGGTATTCCAGGCGGAGCAGGACGCTGGCGACTACGATGTCCAGTGGCACAAGGAATCAGCCACCGGGCCACGCCAGCCACAGGCAAATGAGATCACCCTGATCAACGGACCGTCGCCGACCCTCGAGATCACCAGCGTACTCCCCTCGACGGCAATGCATCTGGGCGATGTTGTCTGCAAGAGCGGAATCAGCGGTCATTACGCGTGCGGCACCATCCAGGACATGAACTCAATGTCCAACTACAACGGAGTGATCGGGCGCTACATTCGTGCGCGCAACCTTTCCGCAGGCCCGCTGAGCGTCGAAGGCGACAGCGGAGGACCAGTCTTCTCCAATCACGCAGCCGTTGGCATCATTCATGGCCGCGGGGGGGAAGGGACCGGGTTCGAGAACGACTTGTACTACATGCCCATCGAGCGGGTTTCGGTACTGGGCGTTTCCGTGCTGACAGAGGCGTTTGAAGTTACCGGCATCGCTGATCGTACAGAAAACTATTTCAGGCCATTCTCCGTTCCGGTGACATACAGGGGAGTGCCGAAGTTCCCGATCGAGCTGACGCTCGAGCGTCCCGTATGCCCCAGCGGCCCCTGCGAACCTGCGACGGAGACGCTGTCCGAGAAAACGCCCTCTCCTCTCAACTACACCTGGGTCTGCTTCTATCCAATCGTGCTGTACCCGCCACCGGTCATCCCACCTCCGCCCCTGACCTGGAGGGAACGGGTGACCTTGAAGGATGCCTCTGGAATTGCGGCCGAGCCGGTGGAGTACAACCTGCACTGCAGCGGATGCCCTGATTGCCCATAGCTTGCTTGAGGCGGATGGCGATGGACAGTGAGACCGTCCGAGGCGGCTGCCCGCCGGCAGCCGCCTCGTTCAGCGCACCGCTTCGTCGATCAGAACTTCACCGGCAGCACCTTCATCGCGCCGTGGGTATCGGCTTCGATGACGATCAGTCCGTTGGAGTCGGTCACCAGGATGTTGTCCGTGGTCTTCCGGTTCTCGCCCGTACCGCTGTTCCCGCAGAAGTACTCGTGCTCAGGCAGTGCAGCGCCCACGGTGGTGTAACGATCCACGGCGTCGCAGCGCGGGTGGCTGTAGCGGAGCCCGGCGCTGAAGATCACGAAATCGGGGCTGGTCGCCTTGGCCCACTCCACCGAATTGCTGCCCTGGCTGGACGCGCCGTGATGTGCTCCGGTCAGCAGGTTGGCCTTGAAACTCTTGAGACCGTTCGGCAGCTGCAGCTTGTTCTCGGTCGCCTGGGTCATGTCACCGGTGAAGGTCGTGGTGAAGTCTCCATAGCGCATCGCCACCACCATGCTTCCATCGTTCTTGGTGGTGCCCGCGTTGACGCCCAGGATGTAGCTGGCCACCTGCATGCTGCTACCCCCGTGCTCGGGCTTCCAACAGCTCAACCCCGGCTCGGGCGTGGCGGATGCGTAGAACCCCGTGTACATGTTGACCTGCGCCGCACTTTTGATCCTCTGCGTCTTGACCCAGTCTTGGAAGGTGCTGTTGTACTGGCTCCAGTCACCGCCCAGATACAACGACGTCACCTTCATGTTGGCAAACACCGGGGCGATGTAGTTGTAGTGGTCCTCGTCGGGATGGCTGATACTGACCGTGATCTCGCTCTTGTCATCGATCAGCGTTTCGACGTAGCCCTTTACCTTGCCCGCGTCCCAGTCCTGGGTGCCGGCGCCCTTGGAGCCGCAGTCCATCACCACCAAGCGGTTACCCGAAGGGCATTGAGCGATCTGGCAGTTTCCAGCACCGATCGGCAGCGTATGCACGACCAGATTGCCAGGATCCACCACGTTGACGACGGGAGCGCCCACCAGTGGTGGTGGCGTGGGTTTGATGCTGCCTGTGCTGCAGGCGGCCAGTAACAGGATCGCGGACAACAGCAGCCCGCGACCGACGAAGTCGATGCGTGTCATGGGATGACCCTCGTTGGGTTGAGACAGGCCGGATGGCTGTCACGAGGGATAAACGCACGATCCATGCCAAGTCATCGGTCTGCCTGCAGCACACCGGTTCGCACCGCGATCGCGTGGTCTACAGGCGCTTGGCCAGGCCCAGTTGGCGCACGCGCCGGCGCAGGGATTCGCGCGGCGTGCGCAGCTGCGAGGCCCAGTGGCCCGGATCGTCAGGGGCCTGCGCGACCGCGCGGCTTATCTCGTCCAGCGGAATGTCATCGGCGCGGCGGATGCTCGGCGATGCGTCCAGCAGCACGTAGAAGGAAGCACGCGAGACGCAGAGATGCTCGGCCGCCTTGCGCACACACCACTGGTGTGCTTCCAGTGCAGCAATCACATCGTCCTCGCCGACCCGCGACGGTGAGCGATAGCGCACTGCCGGCGCCACAGCGGCCACCTGGCCTGCGTCCATCGCAGGCGCAGACAGGGAGACGGGCGCGGGCACGGGAGCCGGCAGCAATGCCTGCATGTCCGGCCATTCCTGTACCTGTGCCGCCAGGCTCAGTCGCCGCAGCACATGTGCCAGCTGGCGGACGTTGCCGGGCCAGTCATACAGGCACAACGCCTGCACCACCGAGCCAGGCAGCTCCACCGGTGCAGCGTCGCTGCCCTGCCAACGTTGCAGCAGCTGCACGATCAGAACACCGATGTCCTGGCGACGCTCGCGCAGTGGCGGCATTGCAATCACGAAGGCTTCAAGGCGACGTAGCAACGGCTGGTTGAAGCCTGGCGTGGATAGATCCCGATCGGTGGCCGCTATCAGGCGCACGTCGGCGCGCTCGTTGCGTGCACTTCCAAGCGGTCGGTATTCGCCGGTTTCCAGCGCCCGCAGCAGCATCGGCTGCACCGCCGCAGGCGTGTCGCCAATCTCATCGAGGAACAACGTTCCGCCGTTGGCTTCGGCGAAATAGCCTTCGCGCGCCACCTGTGCTCCGGTGTAGGCCCCTTTGTTCGCGCCGAACAGATCCGCCGCCGCCAGCGACTCGTTCAAGGCGGCCATGTTCACGCTCACCAGCATCCGGTGCGAACGCGCACTGGCGGCATGGATGGCCTGCGCCACGAGCTCCTTGCCGGTGCCGGTCTCCCCCAGGATCAGGGTCGGCATGTCGGTTGCCGCGACCTGGGCGATCGCTGCACGTACCCGCGTCATCGCCGGGCTCACCCCGACCAGTGCACTGCCGCCCTGCCCGGCGCTGCCGATACCGATATAGCCCAGGCACAGCAGGACACTGCCACCCAATCGAAGTACCACCCCACGGCGAAGCCGCGTCGTGTCGAATGCAATGGGCGTCCCGCGCATGTCTTCGCTGATCGGCACACCGTCGATCTCGACGCGCATCGTCGATGCCGGGGCGCTCAGCAGCACACTGCCGTCGTCGCCTGCACGAAAGCACAGGGATTGCCTCGAAACGCCCTGATGTTCAAGCGCCTCGCCGACGTCACTGGCGGCGGCGAAGAACGCGGGCGCATTCCGGTTCAATTCGGCCGCGCCACGCTCAAGGAGCAAGGCTGCCTGCTCACCAATGCGACGCCGACGCGGATGCCAGAGCACCGTCAATCCGAGCGTTGCCGTGGCCTGTGCCGCCAGCGCCTCGATCGGCGCGGACAACGTGGCTTCCCTGTCAGCTGTGCGTCGCGACACCGGTCCCTGCCCCCATTCCGTGGCCGTTGCCGGATCGTACCTGATGTCGGCGCGGACCGCGGAGGGACATGCCGGGCATGTCAGCCGACATGTCAGCCGACCCGCCAGCCCTGGCCATGGCCTGTCCGGGCTGGCGCGAACCCTTGCCATGGCGGGTTCGGTGGAGTTGGCACGGTTTGTGTGTACGCCCTCATCGAGGCGCACGCTGCGTCTCGCCCATCAACCCTCAATCTCAAGGAAGTCCTTCATGTCGACCATCACTCTGATCAACGAAACCGGCGAAACCGTTCGACTGGCCGTGTTCCAGAAGCCGGTGAGCAACCCGACCCTGGCCACGATCGCCTGGCAGGTTGCCGCACCGCCGCCGGGTGGCAACTCGGTCATCCAGATCCCGGATGACTTCGGCCTGCAGGTGCGTTACTCGAACGATGCTTCCCGTCCCGACCAGCTGGACACCTCGGCCAAGCCGGCCTCCTTCGCCGAGACCTCCGCCGCGTTCACCATCGACAGCGTCGCCTCGCAGGACCGCCGCTCCAATGGTGCGGTGATCAACCAGAGCTTTACCGACCTGGTGCTCAATGAGGTGCGCGTGGTCAACAACTTCAGCATCGGCGTGGAAGCTTCCATCCTGCGCGGCCAGGACGCGATCTACGAGCCGCAGGTCATCTGGCCGGGCGGCCTGTTCATGGAAGATGTACGCGCGAGCATGTTCGTCGCCGTGGTTTCCCAGTTCACCTACAAGGGCCAGCGCCTGGTGCAGGAAGAAATCAGCCAGACCCAGCTCGAGGTGCTCGAGGGCGATTCGCTGATCGTCACTGGGTCCAAGTGGAAGGGCTACTCGCTGACCAAGGCCTGATCCGCAGCGGGACGGGCCCTGGCCCGTCCCGCTCCACTCCAAGGAGTTCCATCATGACCACTGCGCCTTCGCTGCCCCCGCTCCGTGCCGACTCGCTCCCCCTGCCCAGCAACATCTGGGCGCCCTCGCCAGACGCCAGTATCGAGATCTACTGGAGTGATCCCGTGGATGGTGCATTCGATGTCGCCCTGCTGTTGATCGACCGGGCCATCTCCTCGATGGACCCGGTCAACCTCATCGCCCGCAGCATTCTGGACAGCACCACCCCACGATTGACGTTCTCGCTTGTGGACCCCTATTCCAACAACCGGATCCTGTGGGGACGGATCGAGCGTCGTGTCGATGCTGACGGCTGCATCGGAGTCTGGCTGGTGGACACCGGCTATCCCGGCGGCTTTACCGATCTCGCAAGGATTGCTGGTCCCTTCGAAGGAGGCGCGCATGGCGATGCCGGGCACTGACAACGCGGGGGTTTTCGAGCAGGGGCCGGTGCGCATCAACTGGACCTTCAGCGCCGATGCGCTGGCCTGCGATGTGGATGTGTCCTGGCAGGGGCAGCTGCTCGCACGCAAGCATCTGGTATCCAACGATCCGATACTGGCGTTCGATGCGCGCGGCGAAACCTCGCCGGGCATGATGATCGTCGGGCAGCTGCATTTCGATGCCAGTCGCGCCGCACTTCTGCTCGACCAGCTCCGCTATCCCGGCGGAAGCGCCCCGCCGCAACTGCTGGGCGAAGCAGTGCCGCCCGCCCCGGTGCCGGAATCGGCGCAGGGCGAAGTGGTGCAGTCGCGGCTCGAGGAGGCGGGCGACTTGTTCCCCTATATCCAGCTCCGGGCGTGGCCGGGCACTTCGACCCGGACCCAGGAGGACAACTTCATCGCTTACTCCGGCACCTGCACGACCGCCGACCCGCGCCTGTACTGCCAGCTGGCCGCGTTGCTTCCAGCGGGAGACAGTGCGCGCAGCCAGATGCTTGAGCAGGCGGTGATGTTCCTGCAGGGCGATGCGCCCTATACCGGCCAGTGCGTACCCACGATTGCCGTGCTGGGGCCGGACGCTGTTGCGCTGGAGCGCTTCGCGCTGGCCGCTGCAGCGATTCCGCTGCCAAGCCGCGAAGCGTTGATCGATCTGATCGTGCAGCTCTGGGGTCAACCCTGGCCGGCGATCACCGAGGCCATGGCCTCGACGGAATTCGCGCAGACGCTTGATCGGATCTGGCAGAACGTGTTCGCCTTGAACTGTGTGCTTGGCTATGACCGTCGCCAGCGCGACGCACTCACCCGCACCCTCCAGGCGGCAACACTGCTGGGCCGCCTGTCGCGCGATACCGCACCGGGTTTCGAGGGGCGTTGGCCACCAGAACGTCTGCGTAATGGCCTGGCCGCCACCCTGTTGTTGCCTTCTCCCGTCTTCCCGCTGCCCGCCGCCGGGCCCGCCCGGGCCGAAGAGCCGTCGAGCATCCCGATCCAGCCCTATGCGATCGGTGAGCTGCAGCAGGTCAAGCGCCGCCTGTTGGGCTACGCGCTGGGAGAAGTCAGCCACATCGAGAGCGTGATGGCCGATGAGCGCAAGGTGCGCGCCCGGCATGAGCGCGCTGACACGCTGAGCGAGCATAGCGCTCGGACAGGCGTGGCCGATACCCATGAGGATCTGCGCGACGGCCTCGCCAGCACGCTGGAGTCGGAAGTCCACAACGCGCTGCGCGAACAGTTCAAGCTCGAGTATTCAACCACCTACGGTCCGCCCACCCAGTGCCAGCAGGACGGAAGCTGCACGCTGATGCCGGTGGACACCCAGCCCACCCGTGATCGCCTGGCCGACAGCGCGACGCTGGCGCGGCGGATCGTCCAGCGTGCCGCACAACGGGTCACCACCCAGCTGGGCGAGCAGCGGCTGCAGCGGCATCGTCACACCCGCCGCAATGAAGTCTCACAGTGCTTCGATCGTCGCGGCCGCGCCAACAACCAGCGTGGCGTCTACCGCTGGCTCAATGCCCGCTACCGGTGCTGGGTGGTCTCCGTCGGCCATCGGCTGATGCTGGAATACCGTGTCCCGCGGCCGGGCGAGCGGCTGGTGCACGCTCGCCGTGACCAGTATGGGCAGGCGCTGGAACAGCCGCTGGCACCTGCACAGCTGGGCCTGCGCCAGTTCAATGACCTTTCGCTGGATCCGCAGAGCCCCTGCTACTACGCTGCGCTGGCGGCACGCTACGGCGTGGAGGTCACCGAGCTTCCGCCCACGCCCGAGGCACATGCCTGTACGGTGTTCGAGAGCGGCACACCCTTGTTGAGCCAGCAGCTGCCGCTGCCGCCGGGCTATCAGGCGGTCTCGGCGAGCATCGCCCTGGCCAGTGCCAGCCAGGGTTGGAGCATGCGAGGCAGCATCGGCACGGCCGGGTTCACCACCGAGGGGAATGCATCAGCCGTCCTGCCGGACATTGCCTTGGCCGGGCAGACCGGCGCGCTGCCCATCAGCATCGTCCTGGTCGCACCTGCCGGCGCGGAGGAGCCGTCCGACCCTGCACCGACGGCAACGCCGCTGCCCGTCTATGGATTGAACATCGATGTACGCCTGGCCAGCACGCCGGAGCTGCTCGCGGCCTGGAAATCACGACTCTACGATCGGCTGATCGAGGCCTGGCGGCGCGAGCTGCTCCGCTATTTCGATGCCGCCGGTGCATCGCCCCGGCGCCACCCCGACGGGCAGGCGCAACAGCGCAGCATCCGCCTTGAACTGCAACGGGCAGGAGTGCGCGGGCTGCTTGGCCTGTCCCGCCGGCGCACGGGTGCCGATGCGCCTGACCAGCAGGTGGCGCCCACCCTGCAGCTATGGCTGGACCAAGCGCTGGAGTGGCCGGAGCTGACCTATACCCTGATCGATGATCCGGAGGCTGCACCCGCGCCGGATCCTGATGACGCCGGGTTGACCCCGTTCCTGCAGGCCGCGCAGGCACGGGTACTGCTGCCGGTCGCGCCGGGCCATGAGAACGCGCTGCTGTACTTCCTCGCTACAGGCATGATGTGGCTGGGTGATGACGCGCTGGTGCCTACGTTCCAGGCAACACTGGAGGCAGCCCCCGCTAACCAACCTGCGACGCTGCGTTACCTGGACCTGGCGGACGATCTCAAGGTGATCTCGGCCACGCCGGCCCCAGCACCTCAGCGGGAGGCGTGGGAGCTGATGGTGGCCACCGATATCAGCGTCCTGCAAGACGGTGAAGCCCTGCCCGACTTCAAGGACGAGGCATGAACACCGCCCAGCCCATCGGCAGCGTCTGCCTCTATCTCGGCGACCTTGCACAGGTTTCGCAGGCCCCCAATCCGGCCTGGTCGAGCGGCGACAGTGCCGTTGCCGCGTCCGCCGCGAGCCGCACAGATGGCCCACTCCGCGCGTTGCTGGAACCGCTCGGTTGGATGCCCTGCGATGGCCGCGAAATGCGCATCTCCCGCTACCCGGACTTGTTTGCCGCGCTCGGCTGCCTGTACGGCGGCCAGTACGAACGCGGCATCTTCAACCTGCCCGACCTGCGCGGCATGTTCGTCCGCGGGGTTGACGACGGCGCCGGCGTGGATCCGGACCGCGACCAGCGTCGTTCCCCGGACGGCAACCCGGACTATTCCGGTGTCGGCTCGCTGCAGTGGGATGCCCTGCAGGCGCATCAGCATGACTACAGCGAACCCACCGGCAGTACGGTCTCCGGCGATGCAGCGCAGGCCTGCAATCTGCCAGCCAAGCCCCAGAAGACCACCGATCCTGTCACCGGTCGCGTGAGCGTGCATGAGACACGCCCACGCAACATGGCCGTCCACTACATCATCCGTGTTGAGTAGTGGTGACCGCCAGGGGCTTAGACCGGCGGCTCGGTGCCCGACCCCACCTCGGCTTCTGGGTCGAACGAGAACACCCGGATTTCCTGCTGCGGGCCCGCCTTGGTCAGGCGTTCGATCACCACGGTGAGGATCAATGACAGCTTCCAGCGGCCGTCGTCCTGCACGACGGTCAGCGGGGTCAGCGAGTGCTGCACCGACGCACTGAAGCCGGGTTCACGGTCATGCTCGATCCGGGCCGGCTGCCACTGCTCGATCGGCGTGGTGGCTCGCACGCTTGAGAACGGCGATGGCGCCGAGAACCGTTCGCCCGAGGTGTGCGGAACCGTGTAAAGCATCGCATCGAGGATATTGGTTGACAGCAGCGTACCGCTGCGGCCAAAGCCGGTGACCTCCACGCTGACCGTATCGCCTTCACGGAAATGCACGGCACCGGCATAGCGGCCGACCGGCGAATAGAGATCTCGGTGCGTCTTTGCGACGGCAGCCTGCCACAACAGGTCCGAGCTGACCTGGTCGATATCGAAGCTGACCCGGATGATCGCGGCATCGGCCGCGGGCGGGGTGATGTTCACACTCATTCTGTCTTCCCTGTAAGCATGCGGTGGTAGCGCCGATCCCGGCGTAGAGCCAGAAGATCCGGCTCCCCGGCGATCATATGCGGGGGGTAGCCGCGCGCGATAGCGTCCTGCAGGTGAGCCAACGCAGCTTCGCGACGGCCGCCAAGTTCGGCCACCAGCGCTGCGCGAAACTGCAGGTCTGCATTGTTATTGCCACCGGCGAGTGCGGCGTCGATGCGCTGCCGTGCCAGCGAAGCCTGTCCCAGCCGGGCGGCGTACAGCGCGCTGCGACTCTGCAGCGTTGCGCTGTCAGGGCTGCGCTGCAGCAGCGTGTCCACCATCTGCAGGGCGCGCTGGTGGGCCGCGCGCGCCTGCGCTTCCTGGCCAGGCAACCAGCGCAGGGTATCGCCCAGATTGGCCCATTTCAGGTAGTCGTTGGGGCTGCCCTTCGCATCGGACAATGCACGCTCGAACGCCGTGGCGGCCTCAGCGTAGTCACCCCGCATGTACAACAGGGTGCCGAGGTTGCCATACAGGCGGCCATTGCTGCCCTGCCGAAGGCCCTGCTGCAGCACATGAAGCGCCTCATCGAGACGGTTCGCGCGCAGCAGCACGCCGCTCAAGCTGACGTAGGCCTGCACGCCATTGGGCTTGAGCAGGATGCTGCGGTGGAACGCCTGCTCGGCACCGGCGAGGTCGCCCTGCTGGTAGAGCAGCGTCCCCTGGGTGTCGACAAAGCCGCGGTCGGCAGGGAGCCGCCGCATGGCGTCGGCCAGCACCTGCTGGGCCTGGCTTGCGCGGCCCGACTGCGCGTACAGGCGCGCCAGGCCCAGCAACGCATGGCGATCGCCCGGGTCCAGCATCCGCGCCCGCAGATAGTGGGCTTCTGCGTCGGCCTTGTTGTTCAGATACTCCTCCACCCAGCCTCGCGCCGCCTGCACGATGGCCCGCTGCGGTTCCTCACGCTCGGCCTGCTGGGCTGCCGCGCGTGCGCGACTCAACCAGACCTCATCGCGCTCATCACCGGCGTAGCTCAGGCAATACCCGATGGCCAACAGCGCTGCGGCACCGGCATCGTGCGGGTCGCTGGCCAGTCGCTGCTCCAGCAGCGCCACCGCTTCGGCTACAGTGCCGGCCTGGTCGAAGTCAGCCAACAGGCGTTCCGCGCGGACCAACGGGTCGATCGCAGCACCGGCCTCCGCCACAGCCTCTGCCCCCGCCAGGCGCACGTCGCGCGCCTGGATGAACACAGCGAGCAGTCCGAACAACACGATCAAGCCCAGCACCCCACGCTGCTCCGCACGCTTTCGGCTTCGCTCGTGCCGCTGCTCCTGCGCCTTCAGCAGCGCCCTGTGCACATCGGACATGGAGCGTGGACGGTCCTGCGCGTGACGGCGCGTCATCCGCTCGACCAGATCGGTCAGCGCGGCGTCGGTACCGCGCGGCAGCCGTCGCCCTGCCGCTCCACCATGCAGGCGTCGATGTAATCCGCCCCACGCCGCGCTGGCCTCGAAATCACGGCTGCCCTTCAGCGCCTCGTGCAGCACCAGCCCAAGCGCATAGATGTCACCGGATGCGCCCGCGCGCGCGCCCAGCAGGCGTTCGGGGGCCAGGTAAGCCAGCGTCCCTGCCGCGCTCTGGGCAGTCACCGTGCTGACGGTCTGCTCGGGGTCGATGGCCGCAGCAGCACCGAAATCCAGGATGCGCACGTCCCCGCATTCGGTGAGCATCACGTTGGAGGGCTTCAGGTCACCATGCGCCCAGCCATGGCGATGGGCCACAGCCAAGGCTTCGGCCACCGCCGCACCCAGACGCAGCACACGCTCGGCGGGCAACGCGCCGGTCCGGTCCAACGCCTGCGCCAGAGTGATGCCGCGGATGCGCTCCATCACCATCGCCAGCTGACCGGCGTGCTCCTCCAATGCATAGACCGTTACAAAAGCACGGTGCGCCTGCGCGGCCAGCCGCTGGGCCTCGTAGCGCAGACCTCGTTGGCCGGATTCATCGCCTATCGAGAACTTGATCGCGACTTCGCGCGCCAGCCGCTCATCCCAGGCCAGGCAAACCCGACCGAAGCCCCCCTCGCCCAGCGTGCCTCCGATCCGATAGTGACTGAACTGCTGTCCCGCCCCCGTAGAGGGTTGCTCCACAACGTTGTCCATTCCCACTCCTGATTGATTGAGAGGGAGCAAGGATCAGTCACTTTTCGCGACTTCACGGGGTTGAACGCGCGTGTGCGATTGCAGTCCTCCACGTGCCGGGTGCGTCACCCTACCGCAGCAGACACTGCCAGAAAATTGACAGGCGCCGCTGCACAGGCTGGCTGCAGAAGCCACCAGCATTGCCACCGCCGCTGCACGCCATGGCTGCACCGATCAGGCGCACGCCACCCATGATCTTGTGCGATCGTGGCAGCGATGCCGCGCTGCGACTGGCGACCTCCTGGTACGTGGAAGCAGCGTGGGGGTGTCTGGGCCTGGAACCAATGCGTGCGAAACGTGCTGCCCTCAAAAGCGCCCGCGAATGGCCGTCTTGAAAAGGCAGCACATCCTGCGTCGCGCATGCCCCACATCACGTCGAAATCGCCTGCACGGGCGGGCCGGATCTCCATGCGTCTACTGCAGATCTGTGGTCGTGACCAGGCCGGGTACTAGCAGATTCCAGCAAGCGCCCCGCACCCGCTTCACGCGCCACCGCCATCGGTTCGGCAATAGTTGAGTGAATTCCGGCCCTTAGAGCAGTACATGCCCCCTACTTCCGCGCGCATCCCGCACCGGCTCCGCCGATGGCGCGTCGCTGGCTACGTCCTGCTGGGCATCTACCTGCTGTATCTGCTGGCCGGCAACATCTTCCTCAACACGCCACTGTTCGACCAGGTCACCAACCGCAAGCCGCACAAGTTCGTGATGACCACGGGCCCAGCCCTCACCTTGCTGCCCGGCCACGTGATCGCCTGGAACGTGCACATGCGCGGCCACGTCAACCACACCGTCTACGTGCTGCATGCCGACCGGGCAAGCGCCAGGCTGGCAGTCCTGCCGCTGTTCCAGCGCGAAGTGCGGGTTCCGCGCCTGCAGGCCACGGGCGTCTCGGCCGAGATCAGCCGTGTTGAAGAGGCCATCCCGCCGCCCCCGCGCAGCGACCAGGGCTGGACGCTGCGGTTCGATGCCATCCACAGCGACAGCATCCGCAGCGCCCGTTTCGGCAAGCTGCTGATCATCGGCAAGGGCCAGGGCACGGTCGGCTTCGTCAAGCAGCTGCGCGGCGGTCCTTCGGAACTGCTGGATTCAACAGTCACATTCAAGGGTGCAGACACCAGTTTCGACGGCGTGCAGCTGCTGGGCGACATGAACCTGGCTGCGCGCTTCAGCTACCCACGCCACTACCGTGACCAGGCGCCTGGGCTGGCCAAACTGAAGATCCTGCATGCCCAGCTGGACGTTGATGCACGCAGCCAGGGCCTGCGTATGGATACGGATGCCACCACCCCGAAGATCTCCAGCGCCCCGGTGCCGGGCCGCCTGCAGCTCTCGGCACACCTGATCGATGGTCAGCTGCAACCCGGCGACCGCGCTCTCTGGCAGGTGCCGCTCTATCTTGGCGACGGGGCTCCAGACCGCGGCGTGCTGGCCCTTCAGCTCAACGTGGCCAACGACCTGCGCCTGCAGGCACGCCTGCCACCACGGCCCGACTCAGGCAGCGAAGTGGACGCGGACCTGCACATCACCGGCCGTGAAATCCCCTTCCAGGATCCGGGCCAGTTGCTGGAGCGCAGTTCAGGTACGGTACGCGGCGAATGGACATTCACCTCGCTCAACTGGATCCCTGCCCTGTTCGTCCGCAAGCCGTGGCTGCAACTGGACGGCGGCGGCACGCTGAAGGCCGACCTGCGGCTGCACAATGGCGAGCTGAGCGAAGGCAGCACGGTGGACATTCCCTCTGCCGAAGCAGTTGCCGAGGTCGCCGGCGTCCGGCTTGCCGGTACCGCCAGCGCGCATGGGGAACTGAAGTCAGGTACTCCGAATCAGGCGCTGCTTGCGGTCCGCCTGCCCCGCTTCACCGCGCGTCCCACCGATGCCAAGGACGTTCGGCTGTTCGACGGCCGCAATCTGGCGCTGGACCTGACCGGCGACGGTCGTCTGCAGGAACTGCGCAAGGGCGTGCGCGCGCACCTGAGCTTCAGCGAAGCCACCATTCCAGATCTGTCCGCCTACAACCGTTATCTCGGTTCAAAACAGGTGCGCCTGCTGCGCGGCACCGGCTTACTCAGCGGTGATGCCACCCTCGATACCGATGGCCGCGTTGGCCATGGCACGGCCCGCCTGCAGGGGCGCGGCACCAGTGCGAGGGTGGCAGGGCTGGACATGGGCGGCGATGTGGACGTGAACGCAACGCTGCGCCGGGGCGACTTCAACCAGCGTCATTTCGACCTGTCCGGCACCACGGTCGAGCTACGCAACGTGCAGGTGGCCGGCACGGAACGCTCGACGGCGTGGAAAGGGCGTGCCACCTTCAGACGCGGCCGCATCGATGCGCAATCGCCCTTCCAGGTGGACGCCACCACCGACCTGGCGCTCAGTGATGCGCGCCCCTTGCTGGCGTTGTTCGCCGAGCGCACGGACTACCCGCGCTGGACCTTGTCGCTGCTGGACTCCGGCCAGGTGGATGCGCAGGCCAGGCTGCGCTGGCGCCCGGGCCATCTGGTGATTGATGGCCTGCAGGCCGAGAATGATCGGCTGTCGGTGCGCGCGCGACTGGATCTGCTGGAGCAGCGCAAGCGCGGCGACCTTTATCTGCGCTGGGGGCTGTTGGGCGCGGGCATCGAACTGGATGGCGACCAGCGCCAGTGGCACCTGGCCAAGGCGCGCGAGTGGTTTGACGAGCGCCCTTCCCTGCTGCCAACAGGCACTGGCGGATCCTCAGACTGAATGCCGCGGCATCTGCATCCATATGCCGCGTTCATGCGTATGCAGGGGCATACGGAGCATGGAGCGGTATCGGGATGAAGCGCGGCACACAGATTTCCGGGTTTCTGGGCTGGTTGGCGATCACCTTCGCTGCGGCCGCATTGGGCGCGTGGGCATCTTCATCGGCGGCCACCTTCTATACCACGCTTGCCCTGCCCGCGTGGGCGCCGCCGGCCGGCGTGTTCGGCCCGGTGTGGACGCTGCTCTATGCGCTGATGGCGGTTGCGGCTTGGCGGGTCTGGCGCGAGCGCGGCTGGCGCGGCGCGCAACCGGCACTGCGGCTCTATCTGTTGCAGTTGGCCGTCAACGCACTGTGGAGCTGGCTGTTCTTCGGCTGGAAACTTGGCGCCCTTGCGTTCGCGGACATTCTTCTGCTGATTGCGCTGGTGTGCGCCACGATCGTCAGGTTTGCGCGCGTCAGCCGCATTGCGGCAGTAATGCTGCTTCCCTACCTGGCCTGGATCGTGTTTGCCTGCGCGCTGAACTACGCGGTGTGGCGCGCCAATCCCGCACTGCTGTGAGCGCAACAGATCTGAGTCAAGCCTGGGCAATGGCCTGCGGGCGCCACGCCCGCAACAGCGACGACTTGAAGGCCTGCTGACCACAGCCGGTGGGGCAGCGCACCACTCTGGCTGCAGAATGGCTCACCAACCCTTGGCCTTCCTCTGCCTTGAACACCGTTTCGCAGGAAAGGCAGCGGGCCACCAGCGAGTACAGGTGCAGAAGACGACCGCTGGCAGGATCCTGCAGGGCATCCACATCCAGCAGTTCAAACTGGCAGCTGTCAGGCAGCATGCGGTACGGAAGAGGTGGGAGCGTCTGCAGGTTCACGGGCGTGGCAACGGTTGGAGGTGGATTCACCCTAGGACAATCGCTGTCGAGCTGGCGTGCAGCCGATATGCATTGGATGCAAAACCTCTGCACGGGCGCCTTACACATCGTCCGCCGCTGTGTAGATGAAGAATTCAGGTTTGAATGAAACGGCCTTCACGGGCATCAGGTGGTAGGCGAATGCGCGATTTTGCTTCACCATCCCTGCTAGCCGGATGTATCGCTGGGCTTTTCCAGCCATCCATGAAACATGAGCCCCTCCGTTGATGCCTTCTGCCCAGTCCACGCCCGACCTTGCGCTGTCCCGTTGTGCGCGCGAACCCATCCACACACCCGGCGCGATCCAGCCCTACGGTGTGCTTCTGGTGCTGGAGCCGCAGTCGTTGCGGGTGCGCGAGCGCGCCATCAGTCAGCCGAGCGTCCTTCAGCAGTTCGGCGAGCCGTTGCTTCAGCACGTCAGTGAGGTACTCGGTGGCGTGCTGGCGCCCTTCCAGGCGCTGCTCCGGCAGACCACCATCGGCAGCAGTGCGCATGTGGGCGCCGTGCACCTGGATGGCCACGGCCGCCATCAGCTGCTGGTGCATCGCTCCGCCACCGACCTCCTTGTCGAGCTGGAAGCGCCGGTTGCGGGCCAGCCCGGTTCTCTTGAAGAGCTGTATCCGGCCATCCGCGAGCTGATGACCGCCATCGAATCGGCCTCGACGGTGGAAGACCTGTGCCAGCTGGCCGCCGCGCACATGCGCCGGCTCACCGGCTTCGATCGCACCCTGGTCTATCAGTTCGACGCCGGCTGGAACGGCATCGTGGTGGCGGAAGAAGGCAATGGCCTGTTGCCCTCGTACCTGGACCTGCGTTTTCCTGAATCTGACATTCCCGCCCAGGCACGCGAACTCTACCGCCGCAACCGGGTGCGCCTGATCGCGGACAACAACTACACCCCTGCCCCGTTGATGCGGGCCGAGGAGCATCGCGACGCACCGCCGACTGATCTGAGCCTGGCGGTGCTGCGCAGCGTATCCCCGGTGCACCTGCAGTACATGCGCAACATGGGCACCGGGGCGTCGATGTCGGTCTCGCTGGTCCATGAGGGCCAGTTGTGGGGGCTGATGTCGTGCCATACGGTGCAGCCGCGCCGCCTGCCCTACCACGTGCGCACGGCCTGCGAGTTCATGGGCCAGATCCTGTCGCTGCAGATTGCCCTGAAGGAGCGTGCGCGCGCGATCGAGGAACGCGTGGTTCGCCGTTCCGTGCTGGTCAAGCTGCTGGGACGCATGGCCGGTGACGAGGACTTCATTGCCGCGCTGCGCCTGGATGAGACCAGCCTGCTGTCGCTGACCGGTGCCGCTGGCGCGGCCATCGTGCACAAGGGCGACTGCATGCGCGTTGGCCGGTGCCCTTCTGCCAGCGACGTCCTGGCGCTGACCGACTGGTTGTCCGCGCAGCATGCCGGCCAGGAAATCTACTGCACTGATCATCTGGCCGCCGACTGGGCGGAGGGCGCTCGCCTGGCGGAGGTGGCCAGTGGCCTGCTGGCGGTCTCCATCTCGCAGCTGCATGACAGCTACCTGATGTGGTTCCGCCCAGAGGTGGTGCGTACTGTCAGTTGGGGTGGCGATCCCCGAAAGACCGCAGCGCCGGATGTCGTGCTGTCTCCACGCCATTCCTTTGAGGCATGGAAGGAGACCGTGCAGCAGCGCAGCCTGCCATGGGGTGACGCCGATCGCGATGCCGCGCACGAGATGCGAACCGCCATCGTCGACGTCGTGTTGCGCAAGGCCGAGGAAATGGCCGAGCTGAACGAGCAGCTCCTGCGCAGCAACAAGGAACTGGAGGCATTCTCCTATTCGGTCAGCCACGACCTGCGCGCCCCCTTCCGCCATATCGTCGGTTATTCGGAGCTGCTGGGCAGCTCGGCCGGTGAACGCCTCAACGAGACCGAGCGCCGCTTCCTGGACACCATCGTCGAGTCGGCAAAGTCCGCCGGAACGCTGGTGGACGACCTGCTCAGCTTCTCGCAGATGGGACGCTCCACGCTGGGACGGGTGCGGCTGGACATGGCTGCGCTGGTCGGGGATGTCCGCAAGAGCCTGGCGCTGGACTACGCCGGTCGCGATGTGCAGTGGACGATGGCGCCGCTGCCGGAGGTGGAAGCCGACCCGACCATGCTGCGCCTGGTCTGGCAGAACCTGTTGTCCAATGCGGTCAAGTTCACCCGCGAGCGCGACCAGGCGGTGATCGAGGTCGGCCACGAACGCAGCGACGATGAAGATCACTTCTTCGTGCGCGACAACGGCTGCGGCTTCGACATGCGCTATGTGGACAAACTGTTTGGCGTGTTCCAGCGCCTGCATCACGTCGAGGAATTCGAAGGCACCGGCATCGGCCTGGCCAACGTGCGTCGCATCATCGGCCGCCACGGCGGCCGCACCTGGGCCGAAGGCGAACCCGGCAAGGGCGCCACGATCCACTTCACCCTACCCCGTTCCACAGGAGATTACCCATGAGGGACCTGCGGCCGATCCTCCTGGTCGAGGACAGCCCAAAGGATGCCGAACTGACACTGGCCGCGTTGTCGCGCTGCCAGCTGCTGAATGACGTCATCCATGTACGAGACGGCGCCGAAGCGCTGGACTACCTGCGCTGCGAGGGAAAGTTCGCCGGGGCCAACCATGGTGGCCCCGTGGTGGTGCTTCTGGACCTGAAGCTGCCCAAGGTCAACGGTCTGGAAGTGCTGGAACAGGTTCGCGGAGATCCGCAGCTGAGCAGCACCCCGATCGTCATGCTGACCTCTTCCCGCGAAGAGCAGGATCTCGTGCGCAGTTACGAACTGGGTGTGAATGCCTTCGTGGTGAAGCCTGTCGACTTCAAGGAATTCTTCGACGCGATCCAGGGGTTGGGCATGTTCTGAGGCATCACCAACCAGCCACCGCCACATCGCCCCTCCGGTACGGGGCAGCACAATGCATGATGGATCGCGCAGCAGCGAGCGCCTGCGCATCCTCATGCTGGAGGACAGTGCGCTCGATGCGGAGCTGATCACCGCACAGCTGCAGCGCGCCGGCCTGGACTTCGAGGCCGAGCGCCTGTGGACCCGCAACGCCTTCATCGAGGCAATCGACAGCCGACCGTTCGACGTGATCCTCGCCGATCATGTCCTGCCTGGCTTCGATGGCGACGCTGCACTTGCCCTGGCACGCGAGCGCGTGCCACAGACGCCTTTCATCTTTGTCTCCGGCACGCTGACCGAGGAGCTGGCGGTCCAGGCTCTCACGCGCGGTGCCCGCGACTATGTGGTGAAGCAACGCCTGCAACGCTTGCCCGATGCGATCCGCCGCGCCCGCCAGGAGGCGCACGAGCGCACCCAGCTTGCCAATGCGCAGGCCGCGCTGAACGACAGCCAGGCCCAGCTGCAGCAGGTGACCGACGCCGTTCCTGCACTGATCGCCCAGCTGGACAAGGACCATCGCTACAGGTTTGCCAACAAGGCGTTTCTGGACTGGCATGGCTTCAGCCTTGCCGAACTGCTGGGCCGCACCGCACGGGAAGTCAGTGGCATTTCTGCGTTTGAACATGCGTTGCCCAGCCTGGAGCGCGTGCTTCAGGGCGAGCGCTCCAGCTTCCAGGTGGAGCTGATCCATCGCAGTGGCCAGTCACGATTCGTGCAGATGGATTGCGTGCCGGAACATGCGGCCGACGGCAGTGTGGTTGGCTACATCTGCATGGCCAGCGACGTATCCCTGCTGAAGCAGGCCGAACTGGCGCTGCGCGAAGACAACCAGGAACTGGAGCGGCAGGTCCAGGCGCGCACGGCCGAGTTGAGGGCCAGCAAGCGTCGCCTGCAGGCCATTTTCGAATCCAGCTTCCAGCACCAGGTACTGCTCGATCTTTCCGGCGGCGTGGTTGATGCCAACGTCGCCTCGCTGGCCGCCGTACTGGCCGACAAGAAGGATGTGGTGGGCCAGCCTTATGTGCAGTCGCCGTGGTTCGCCACGACCGACGAGGTTGCCACCACCGTTGATCAGGCCGTCACCGATGCCGTGCACGGCCACAGCTCGCTGCATGCGCTGGATATCGAGCTGCCGACCGGGCGGCGCAGTTTCGACTTCTCGTTCCGCCCCCTGCTGGACGCAGACGGTGCGGTTACGGCCGTGGTCTCCGAAGCGGTGGAAACCACCGCCCGGCTGCAGGCCGAACACGCGCTGCGCCAGTCGCAGAAGATCGAGGCCGTGGGCCAACTGACCGGTGGCATCGCCCACGACTTCAACAACATCCTGACGGTCATCTCCGGCAACGTCGAACACGCCATGCTGCTCAGCGAGCGCGCTGGTGAACCGGCCGCGCTGGTCGGTCGCGCCCTGGACAATGCCCTGAAGGGCGTGGGACGTGCCGCCAGCCTCACCCAGCGGTTGCTGGCATTTGCCCGCCGCCAGCCGTTGCATAGCCAGGCGGCCAACCTCAACGACCGCCTGCTGGACATGCACGACATGCTGCAGCGTGCGTTGGGCGAACTGGTGCAACTGGAGATCCGCAGCGCCCAGGACATCTGGTGCGTGGAGATCGACGTCAGCCAGTTGGAGGCCTCTGTGCTCAACCTGGCGGTCAATGCCCGAGATGCAATGCCTCACGGTGGCCGGCTGGTCATCGAGGTCGACAACAGCCACCTGGACCATGACTACGCCGCGCTGTTCCCCGATGCCGAACCCGGCGAGTACGTGATGCTTCGCGTGCGCGACAACGGGCACGGCATGGATGCAGCCACGTTGGCGCGCGTGTTCGAACCGTTCTTCACCACCAAGCAGGTCGGCCGTGGCACTGGGCTGGGCTTGTCGATGGTGCACGGCTTCGTCAAGCAGTCCGGCGGTCATGTCCTGATCGATTCGGTGGAAGGCGGCGGCACCAGCATCACCATGATGTTCCCGCGCTCGCCGCTGGCGCTGCCCAGCGAAGCGCGTGCGCCACAGTCTGGCTTGGCCGGCTACGCGCCGCGTGAGGAAACCATCCTGGTGGCCGAGGACAACGACGATGTGCGCGCGCACACGGTTGATTCACTGCGCCTGCTGGGCTACCGCGTACTGGAAGCGCATGACGGACCGTCCGCGCTGCGATTGCTGGAGCGCCCGGACACGAGGGTCGACCTGCTGTTCTCCGACGTGGTGATGCCCGGCATGTCGGGCTGGGAACTGGTCCGCGAGGTCCGCGAGCGCTGGCCTGAAGTTGCTGTGCTGTTCACTTCGGGCTATCCACGCGACCACGAGGCGGTGGGTAGTCAGGGTCGGTTCGCTGCGCTGCTGCCGAAGCCGTTTACCCGCAGTGACCTTGCACAGGCGGTACGCACCGCGCTGGACGCTGCCGCGCACTGAGCTCACGCCGCCGGATCACGCGTGCCTGCCGCGATCCGGTTGATGTCCGCGCACTCCACCGTGGCAGGCGGATGCTCTCTTCCTGCCAGTGCGATCATCGCCTGGCCCACCGCCAGATTGCTGGTGACCAGTGAAGGGACGAGTGCGCCCGCCAGTTTCATCAGCGGCGCGCCACCCCAGTACAGGGGCTTGAGCACCGCGTGGCGCGTGCCGGTTCCCGATACCGGCCGCACGCCTCCCGGGCGCAGCATCACGGTACGCACCGGCATCCTGCGGAGCGCCAGTTCGATTTCGCCCTTGATCCGCAGCGGCATCACCCGGCTCTGCGGGTCCGCGCCGGCGCCGGACACATACAGAAAGCAACCGTCGGGATTCACTGCCGCCCACGCGCGGGCCACGGCCAGTGTGGTGTCCA
Organism: Stenotrophomonas maltophilia; assembly: GCF_039555535.1. Taxonomy (NCBI): domain Bacteria; kingdom Pseudomonadati; phylum Pseudomonadota; class Gammaproteobacteria; order Lysobacterales; family Lysobacteraceae; genus Stenotrophomonas; species Stenotrophomonas maltophilia. The sequence goes on from NZ_CP154630.1 coordinate 2,565,147, forward strand.
GCGTCACCCGCCGGTACTCGGCTTCGGCGGTGCCCACCGGAGGCGCGCCCGCGCAATAGAAGCACGCGTTGAAGCCAGCCAGATCGTCACGCTGCTCATCGATGCGCAGGAAATCCGGCACGACCCGCTCGCTTCCCGCACCGCTGAGGCTGCCCGGACGCCGTACCAGCGCGGTCAGATGGCCGACCTGCGATGAGCGCTGGCAGGCCAACGCCACGCCCTGCCCCACCAACCCGGCGGCGCCGGTCAACAGAACACGCAATGCTTCTGCCCTCGCCATCACCGTCTCCCGCCCCGCTAGAGCTTCACGAAACGCTGCACCTTCCGCGCCAGCCAGCCACTGAACACCAGGGGTGCATCCAGCGCCGACACGCAGATACACGGCACCCCTGGCGCGGTCACCGGCTGGTGCTCCACGTCCCCATCCAGGTCCGCCACGTCGCCGGGCGCGAACAACCCCAACGCATCATTGTACGAGCCCCGCAGGATCTGGGTCAGCTCGCTTCGGCCGTGGCTGTGCATCGGCAGGCACTTGCCCGGGGCAATCTTCAGCATGATCAGCGAAGGCATCTGCTCGGCACGGATGCAGTGCACGCCCGGCGCCATCCAGCGCCAGCGCAGGCCACTGAGCGACGCGCCGAAATACGGGTGAAGTGACGCAGGAAGATGGTCCGGATCGGCTTCGGGGCGCTCTCTGGAAACGGTCCGTGATGACACTGCCGCGGCAGGCACATCCGTCGCCAGGCGCATCAACATCGCGTCGCGCAACTGCTCGCGGCGTAGATCGCCCGTGGATGGCTGGGTCTGTTCCAGCAAGACCGATCCGATCGCCTCGGCCTCGCGCAGGCGCTGGCGACAGTGCGGGCACTGCTCCAGATGGGCGCCCGCCACGATGCTCAACGGCGCCGGAAGCGCGCCTGCGGCGTAGCTCATCAGTGTGGATTCGTGCAGATGGTGGTGCGGATTCACAGCGCACCTCCCACTTTCGACTGCAGTTGCAGGAACGCACGCCGCAGGTGCGATTTCACCGTGCCCAGCGGCATGCCCAGTGCCTCGGCGATCTCGCTGTGGCTCTTGGCCTCGAAGTAGGACATGCGCACCAGCCGCGCCTGCACTGCCGGCAACTCATTGATGCGTTGGCGAAGCCGGGCCTGGTCGGCGAACTGTTCGGCGCTGCTGCGCTCGACCACGTCCATCGTTGCCGCGTCTTCCACCGCCACCTGTACCTGCATCCAGCTGCGCTCGCGGCGCACGCGGTCGATATGCAGGTTGCGGGCGATGCGGTACAGCCAGGTGCTCAACGCACCCTGCGCGGCATCATAGTCGGCCGCGCGCAGCCACAGGCGCAGCAGGCACTCCTGCGCCAGCTCCTCGGCCACCGCCTCGGGCGCGCCCAGCCCGCGCAGATAGACGCACAGGCGCGGCATGAAATGGTCGTAGATCCGCATGAAACAGTCGCGGTCGCGCAGCCGCGCGACACCGTCCATGTCGCCGGCCCAGTTTTTCGGCTCGCTGCTGGGCTGCTGGGAGCTGGACACGATGCGTGCGCTGTTGAAGTTGGCGAGGGTGCTGGCGGCGTCAGGATACATCTGCGTTCGCGGCGGGCGGGTGAAGGTCTGTCCCCTGTACGCGCGGGAATGGCAATCGGATGCAGCCCGCATTGCGCATCCAACCCGCCCCGCCCGCCGTACGACCTGGACCCGCCCTTACGGATGAATGCCATGCGCATCGCCTGGCTGTTGTTGTGCCTGCCCCACGCCGGACTGGCGACCCCTTGGCTGCGCAGCGAGGGCGTGGCGACGTCCTCGCAGGGCCGGATCCTCTACCACGAAGTTCACTGGCGCCGCGACGCCAGCGAGGGGGCCGAGCACTGGGTGCTGTACCAGTGCCCCGGTGGCCAGCCGTTCGCCCGCAAGCACCTGCCGGCCAGCCCCCTGGCGCAGGCTCGTGGCTATACGCTGCAGGACCGGCGCAGTGGCCAGACGGCCGAGATCGAGGCCGCCAGCGTCGCTGTGTCCGTCGTCTGGAAGGAGGATGCCGCCAGCCCGCCCCGGCAGCGCAGGCTTGATTTGCCGCCGGATGCGGTGATCGATGCGGGATTCGACGCGGCGGTGCGCCTGCACTGGACAGCGCTGATGCAGGGCGAGCGCGTGTCGATGCCGTTCCTGGTGCCCGGGCGGCAGCGCTACTTCCCGGTGCAGGTGCGGCATACCGGCGCCCTGCGCTGGCAAGGCATCGACGCCCAGTCGATCGAGGTCAGCCTCGACACCTGGTATGGCGGCGTCGCACCCCGCCTGTCGCTGGTCTATGCCAACGCCGACAGGCGCCTTCTGGAATTCAATGGCACCAGCAACCTGCGCGATGCACGCGGCACCTATCCGCGGGTGACGGTGCGCTTCAGCGCACCTCCCGCGCAACGCCCCGCGTCTGAGTGGCAACAGGCATGGGCGCAGCCACTGGTCGACCGCTGCCCTGTTACGAACACGTGAAGCCAACATTCACCGCAACACGTCGCATCCATTGCGCATTCTGGTGCGTACAGGAAGACACGACACCCGCCGAGATCCGCCATGGCCTCTGTATCGCCCCTCCCCCGTCGACGCTGGCGCCTGCTGCGCACCCTGCAGCGCTGGGTTGATACCGGCGAAGCCGCGGACGTTGGCGCGGAACAGTCGGGCCGCATCGACTGGCTGCGTGCGGTGCCGTTCGCACTGATGCATGTGGCGTGCATCGCGGTGATCTGGGTAGGTGTCTCATGGACGGCTGTCATCGTGGCCGCAGCGCTCTACGCGGTGCGCATGTTCGCCATCACCGCGTTCTATCACCGCTACTTCTCACACCGCACCTTCCAGGCACCGCGCGCGGTGCAGTTCGTGTTCGCGGTGATCGGCGCGGCCAGCGTGCAGCGCGGCCCGCTGTGGTGGGCGGCTCATCATCGCCACCATCACCGCCACGCAGACCAGCCACTGGACCCGCATTCGCCGCGCGAGGGAGGCTTCTGGCGCAGCCACATGGGCTGGTTCCTGACCCGCGAAGCCTTCGCCACCGACCTGTCGCGGGTGCCGGACCTGGCGCGCTTCCCGGAACTGCGCTGGCTGGACCGCTTCGACACCGCCATTCCCGTGCTGCTGGCCATCGGCCTCTATGCATTGGGCGCAGCACTGGAACACTGGGCGCCGGGCCTGCACACCTCCGGCCCGCAGTTGCTGGTGTGGGGATTCTTCATTTCCACCATCGTGCTGTTCCACGCCACGGTCACCATCAACTCGCTGGCCCACCGCTTCGGTCGTCGCCGCTTCGAGACCCGCGACGACAGCCGCAACAACCTCTGGCTGGCCCTGCTGACGTTCGGCGAAGGCTGGCACAACAACCATCACTTCTTCCCCGGCACCGTACGCCAGGGCTTCCGCTGGTGGGAGATCGACCTGACCTGGTACGGGCTGCGCGTGATGGCGGCGTTCGGCCTGGTCAAGGGACTCAAGCCCATCCCCGAATGGGTGCTGGCAAAGGCGAGGTACTGACATGCGCATCGCCATCATCGGTTCAGGCATCTCGGGGCTGGCCAGCGCCTGGTGGCTGCAGGAGCGGCACCAGGTGACGCTGTTCGAGGCCAACGATTACCTGGGCGGCCACACCCATACCCACGACGTGCAGATAGACGGCACGCGCATGGCCGTGGACACCGGCTTCATTGTCTTCAATCCCCGGCACTACCCGCTGCTGACGGCACTGTTCGATGAGCTGGGCGTGGCCTCGCAGCCGACCACCATGAGCTTTTCGATGCACAGCGAGCGCAGCGGCGTGGAGTACAACGCCACCTCGCTGGATGGCCTGTTCTGCCAGCGACGCAACCTGGTATCGCCGCGCTTCTGGGGCATGCTGGCCGACCTGCGCCGCTTCTATCGGGATGCCCCGCTGTTGCTGGGCGAGGACGAAGGCCCAACGCTGGGCCAGTACCTGCGCGATCAGCGCTACGGCGAGGCCTTCATTGAAGAGCACCTTCTGCCGATGGCCTCGGCACTGTGGTCGTCTCCCACCGCCACGGTGCAGGACTTCCCCGCGCGCTATCTGGCCCAGTTCATGGCCAACCACCAGATGCTGCAGATGACCGGGCGGTCCTCCTGGCGGGTCGTTACCGGCGGGTCGGCCCGTTACGTGGATGCACTGCGCCGCCGTTGGCGGGTGCATGAGCGCCTGCAGTGCCCGGTGCAGCGGGTGGAGCGCACGCCTGAGGGCGCACGCGTGCACAGTGCCGCCGGCGTCGAAGCCTTCGACGAAGTCATCCTGGCCTGCCATAGCGACCAGGCCCTGGCCCTGCTGGGTGATGCCGACCCCGTCGAGCGCGAGGTGCTGGGTGCCATCCGCTACCAATCCAACGAAGCGGTACTGCATACCGATGCCTCGCTGCTGCCACGCAACCGCAAGGCCTGGGCCGCCTGGAATGCACATGTACCGCGGGATCCAACCGCGCCCTGCACGGTCAGTTACTGCATGAACCTGCTGCAGGGCCTGCCCGGCAGCACGCCATTGGTGGTCACCCTCAACCGCAGCGAAGCCATCGACCCGGCCAGGGTGCTGCGCACGCTGCACTATGCACACCCGGTGCACGATCATGCTGCGGTTCGCGCGCAGCAGCGATGGGCAGACCTGCAGGGCCATCGCCACACCTGGTTCGCAGGGGCCTACTGGGGCTGGGGCTTCCATGAGGATGGTATTCGCAGCGCCCGCCGCGTGGTGGATGCGCTGTTGGCCTGCGCACCGCATCGCCAGGTATCGCTGGCGCGCGAGGTGGCGGCATGAGCGCCAGCGCACTCTATTTCGGGCAGGTGATGCATCGCCGGCATCACCCGCATCCGCATACGTTCCGTTATCCGGTTGCACAACTGCTGCTCGACCTGGATGAACTAGAGACCGTGTTTGCCGGGCGCTGGCTGTGGTCGGTCAATCGGCGCAACCTTGCCGAGTTCCGGCGCAGCGACTATTTCGGCGATCCCGCACAGCCTCTGGCCGACGCCGTGCGCGACCATGCCGCGCAGACGCTTGGCCATCGACCTTCGGGGCCGGTACGCCTGCTGACGCACCTTCGCTTTGCCGGGCATGTGTTCAACCCGGTCAGTTTCTACTACTGCTACCAGGCCGACGGCAGCTCGCTGGACTGCATCGTGGCCGAGATCACCAATACGCCCTGGAAGGAGCGGCACGCGTACGTGCTGCCGGTCGCCACGGCCGTCCACGAAGGTGCGTCACTGCGTTGGCAGTTCGACAAGCGATTCCACGTCTCGCCGTTCATGCCGATGGACTGCCGTTACGACTGGCGCTTCAACAGCCCCGATGAGGACCTGCGTGTGCACATGCAGGTCTGGCGAGACGGCATTCGCCAGTTCGATGCCACCCAGACGCTGCAACGCCGCCCTCTGGATGGCCGCGGCCTGGCGCGGGTTCTGGCCTGCTATCCACTGATGACCACCCAGGTGGTGGCCGCCATCCACTGGCACGCACTGCGGCTGTGGCTGAAGCGCAACCCCGTACACGACCACCCCACCCTTGCCGGGAAACCGCGATGAACTCGATGACACCTTCGGTGACCCTGCCGCGCCCCAGCGCGCTGGACGCCTTCCTGCGCCGCCGGCTGCTGGCACAGCTTGCCCCCCTGCGTGACGGCCACCTGTGCGTGCGCGATGCCCTTGGCGAGGTCCGGCTGGGCAACGCCCATGCCGGGCTGCAGGTGACGGTGACCATTGATGACCCGGCGTTCTACCGGAAGGTCGCTGCGCAGGGCAGCGTCGGCGCCGGCGAGAGCTACATCCAGGGCGAATGGCACTGCGATGATCTGGTGGCTCTGATACGCCTGCTGGTCCGCAACCGCGACCTGCTTGATGGCATGGAGCAGGGCCCGGCCCGTGTGGCTGGCTGGCTGCTGCGCGGCTGGAACCGGCTGCACCGCAACAGCCGCGAGGGCAGCCGGCGCAACATCGCCGCCCACTACGACCTGGGCAACGATTTCTTCGCCCTGTTCCTGTCGCCGGACCTGATGTACTCGTCGGCGCTGTTCACCAGCGAATCCGAATCGCTGGAGTCTGCCTCGCGCCGCAAGCTGGACCGCATCTGCCAGCAGCTGCAACTCACGCCGGGTGACCGGGTGGTGGAAATCGGTACCGGCTGGGGTGGCTTCGCGGTGCACGCGGCGCAGCACTATGGCTGCCACGTCACCACCACCACCATCTCCGCCGAACAGCATGCGCTGGCCGTCGAGCGCGTTCGGGCCGCCGGCCTGCAGGACCGGGTCACGTTGCTGATGCAGGACTACCGTGACCTGCAGGGCCGGTTCGACAAGCTGGTTTCGATCGAAATGATCGAAGCGATCGGCGCCGAGTACCTGGACACCTACATGGCCACGCTGCAGCGGCTGCTGAAGCCCGATGGCGTTGCCCTGCTGCAGGCCATCACCATCGAGGACCATCGCTACGAGCAGGCCCGGCGCAGCGTCGACTACATCAAGCGCTACGTGTTCCCCGGCAGCTTCATTCCCTCCATCAACGCGATCATGGCGGCCAAGACGCGGTCCAGCGACCTTCAGCTGATCGCCCAGCAGGATTTCGGCCATTCCTACGCGCTGACCCTGCGCACCTGGCGCCAGCGCTTCCTCGCCCAGCTGCCCGCCGTGCAGGCACAGGGGTTCGATGCGCGCTTCTGCCGCCTGTGGGACTTCTACCTGGCCTACTGCGAAGGCGGCTTCCTGGAGCGTTCGATCGGTGTTTCGCATCTGCTGCTGGCGCGCCCGGGCCATCGACCCGCGGTCCCGGCTGGCGAAGGCAACTGAAATGCGCCGGTTCTGGGCCAACCTGCTTGGCAACCAGCTGGTCTGGCTGTGCGCGGTGGCTGGTGCCGGGCGCGGCTGGCAGTGGCCCGCGTTGCTGGCCGCGTCGCTGTATATCGGCAGCCAGCTGCTGACGTCGGCGCATCCCCGACTGGACCTGCGGCTGCTGCTGCTAGCGTTGGCCTGCGCCTGGCTGGTCGACGCCAGCGCCGCCGCCAGCGGCACCGTGCGCTACGCCGCTGCCCCGCTGGGATGGGCGCCGCCGCCCTGGATCATGGCCTTGTGGGCTTCATTCGCCATGACCCTGAGCACCTCGATGCGCTTCCTGCAGCGACACCCTGCCCTGCCGCCCCTCTTCGGCCTGGTGCTGGCGCCACTGGCCTACCTGTCGGCCGCGCGTGGATTCGGCGCGGTGCAGTTCAACAGCCCGACGTGGCATGGCGTCCTGGTCCTCGGCACGGGCTGGGGCATTGCGCTTTCCCTCCTGTGCCGCGCCGCCCTTGGCGGCACGCGTACTACGCCACACCCCCCTCTCGCCGGAGCGTCATCATGATCAACCTGCTCTGGGTGCTGCTCTACGCGCTACTGGTGATGAGCTGGGGTTGGGCCTGGCAGCGCCGCCACCACAACATCGGCGTTGTGGATGTGCTCTGGGCCAAAGGCGTGGCTGCCGCCGCGCTGTTGCTGGCGCTGCTGGGCGATGGTGCGGTGACGCCACGGGTGGCGCTGGCTGTGCTCGGCGGCCTGTGGGGCGGTCGCCTGGCCCTTCATCTCTGGCATCGGGTCCGGCACGAAGCAGAGGACGGGCGCTATCGCTACCTCCGAGAGCACTGGCAGGGACACCAGGGAAAGATCTTCGCGTTCTTCATGGCGCAGGCACTGCTGGTGGTGCTGTTTGCGCTGCCCTTCGTCGCGGTCGCTGCCAATCAAGCCGCTGGCACCCCCCCCTGGGCGTTGGCGGCCGCGTTCGTCTGGCTGCTGAGCGTGGGCGGAGAAGCGCTGGCCGACCGCCAGCTGGCCCGGTTCCGCGCGAACCCGGCCAACAAAGGCCGTACCTGCCGTGATGGGCTCTGGCGGTATTCCCGCCACCCCAACTACTTCTTCGAGTGGCTGCACTGGTTCACCTACGTGCTGCTGGCCGTCGGCTCCCCGCTGTGGTGGCTGGCCTGGCTCGGCCCCGTGCTGATGTATGTATTCCTGCGCTATCTGAGCGGCATCCCGTTCACCGAAAAGCAGGCCCTGCGCAGCCGCGGCGACGACTACCGCGCCTACCAGCGCAGCACGCCGATGTTCTTCCCCTGGTTCCCCCACCCTTCCAAGGAGCATTCCGCATGAGCGCGATACCGTCACTGAATCCGGCCGAGGAAGCAGAAACCGGGCTGACCGCCTGGGCCGAACGCGGCCTGGTGCCGGACGCTGCGCTGCGTGCCGGTATCCGACGGCTGTGCGCGCAGCGCCTGCAGGAAGAATCGGCAGGTGGTATCGAAGCGCAGTCCGCGCGCTTCAGCCGCCGCATCGCCGAACTGGCCGACAGCCCGCTGGCACTGCATACCGATGCAGCCAATCGCCAGCATTACGAAGTGCCTGCGGCGTTCTTCCAGGCCTGCCTGGGCAAGCGTTTGAAGTACAGCAGCTGCTACTACCCCAACGGCCACGAAACGCTGGACCAGGCTGAAGAGGCGATGCTGGAGCTGTACGGCCAGCGCGCTGGCCTGGCCGATGGACAGCACATTCTCGAACTGGGCTGTGGCTGGGGCTCGCTGACGCTGTGGATGGCCGAGCGCTACCCGCGCGCAACGATCACGGCCGTGTCCAACTCACACAGCCAGCGCGAACACATCATGGCCCAATGCCAGGCGCGCGGACTGCCCAATGTGGAAGTGCTCACCCGTGACGTGAACCAGCTGGAACTGCCCACCGCGCAGTTTGATCGCTGCGTTTCGGTCGAGATGTTCGAGCACGTGCGCAACTACGAGCGCCTGCTGGCGCGCATTGCACAGTGGCTGAAGCCGGACGGTGCGTTGTTCGCGCACATCTTCGCCCACCGCACGCTGATGTACCCGTTCGAAACCGAGGGCGGCGACAACTGGATGGGCCGCCACTTCTTCACCGGCGGCCTGATGCCCGCCGCCGATACCTTGCTGCATTTCCAGCGCGACCTGCGGCTGGATCAGCGCTGGTTGCTGGACGGCACCCACTACCAGCGCACTGCCGAACACTGGCTGGCCAATCAGGACGCGGCACGCGATCGGGTGATGCCGGTGCTGGCGGCGACCTATGGGCCTGCGGCTGCGCGCATCTGGTGGCAACGCTGGCGGATGTTCTGGATGGCGTGTGCCGAGTTGTTCGGTTACGACGATGGCCAGCAATGGCTGGTGGCCCATTACCTGTTCCGTCCCCGCTGAGGTGTGACATGCGCATGTTCTCGCTGCTTCCGCTGATCGCGGTCGGCCTGTTCGGCTCGGGCTGCTCGTCCAGCGACACCCGGCCACTTCCGCGTGCGCCCTCGGTGGATGTGCCGCGCTTCATGGGCGACTGGTATGTGATCGCCCATATTCCGTCCTGGCCCGAGCGCGAGGCCTACGATGCGGTGGAAAGCTATGCCCTGAAGCCGGACGGGCGCATCCAGACCACCTTCACCTATCGCAAGGGCAGCTTCGATGCCCCGCCGAAGTCGATGCACCCCATCGGCCGTGTCGAAGAGGAAGGCCATGGGGCGGTCTGGGGCATGCAGTTCATCTGGCCGATCCAGGCCGAGTACATCATCGCCTGGCTGGATGACGACTACCGACAGACCATCGTGGCACGCAGCAAGCGCGATTACGTGTGGTACATGGCGCGCACGCCCCAGGTGTCCGACGGCGACTACCAGAAAGCCGTGCAGCGCATCGCCGACATGGGTTACGACATCCACCGGCTGCGGCGTGTGCCGCAGTCCATCCGGTAGTGCATGGCAGCGAAGTGCCGATTGCGTTCTTCGTCATGCATCGCCCGGCAGAGGGTGCCAGAATTGCCGGACAGACCTGAGCCGGGGATCAGCATGATGGGCAGCCACGCAGAGGCGACATGGAACGGGCTTGAAGTGCGGCAGATCCGTGCGGGCGACCTGGATGCAATCTGCGCCCACCGCGAAGCCATGTTCCGCGATAGCGGGCGAACCGAGGAGGTCCTGCGGGCGATGGCGGCTCCTTTCCGTTCCTGGCTGGCGCCGCGCCTGGCCTCTGGCGAGTACTTCGGCCATGTCCTTGCAGACCACGGCAGAACCATCGCCGGCATCGGCCTGATGCTGATCGACTGGCCGCCCCACCCTGCCCATCCGGACCAGGGCTACCGCGGCTACGTCCTCAACGTCTACGTGGAACCGGAGTATCGCCGCCGCGGTATCGCCCGGAAGCTGATGGCCCTGGCAGACGACGCCTTCACCGAACGTGGCGCCACTTACGCAGTCCTGCATGCCACCGCGCAGGGGGCGCCACTGTACGCCGACCTTGGCTGGGCTGGAACCAGCGAGATGGCGCGCAGCCTGCACGGCAACGATCAGACACCATGAAGTCGATCCCGGTGGGCGCGGATCGGCGCCGTGCTGCCCCAGATGTTTCCCGATGACATCCGCACCAGGCGCCATCTCGCTTGCGGAAACGGATTGCCCCCGGCCTGGCAATCCATACCATCGATGGATAGCCCGGAATCGATGGATGCAGCACATCGACTCTTAGGAATAATCGCAAAAATCAAGCAATTTCGATGTTCGACGCGACAGCAGCGCCAGAATGATCATCACGCCCCACGGGCGCCGATCACCTCCCAGCGCATGAATGGAATTCCTGCACCGCGTCGGCTGCGGCTGGCGCTCCTGGACGACCATGAAGTCGTTCGTCGTGGTACCGCCCTGCACCTGTCCGGCGATGACCGTTTCAGCATCGTCGCCAGCCATGCGTGCAGCGACGAATTCATCGGCAGCCTGCGGAAGATGTCCGTGGACGTCGCAATCATCGACCTTGCACTGGGCCGCGAAGACCGCAGTGCCACAGAACTGGTAAGCCTGCTGCGTGACTGCTTCGCTCGCGTGCCCCTGCTCGCCTTCGCCACCCTCTCGCCCACCACGCACGTCAGCCAGCTGATCGCCAGCGGCATCAGTGGCATTGTCAGCAAGGCCGAACCGCTGGCAATGCTTTCGGATGCCATCGTGCGGGTGTCGCAGGGGTTGTCACGACTGCCTCCCGATTGCACGCTGCCGGCCGCTTTCGACGAACTCAGCCGCAACGAGCGTGAAGTGCTCGATCTGCTGCTCGCAGGCCTGACCGTCTCCGAGATTGCGCTTCAACGCCATCGCAGCGTAAAGACGATCAGCACGCAGAAGACCGCGGCCCTGCGAAAGCTCGGGCTGCGCAACGATGCCGAGATCTACGCCATGCGACGACAGCTGGAGGCGATGTGAGAACGACCAGTCGAATGCGCCTGCACATGCCGGCCCTGCTGCTGGCGCTGCTTCTGTTGCCTGTGGCTTCCGCAGAAGACGCGCCAATCCGGCCATGGGAGTCCGGCCGCGAGGTCCGGGTGGCCACCGCACCCGCCCTGCGCCAGATGCCCGCCACCCTCGCTGATTCGGCGCCGATGCCGAGCCTTGCACATGGCTATGCCAGCCTTGTGGAACGACACGCACGGCTGCGCTTCCTGGAGCAGGCCTATCCCAGCGGCAGCGCCTCGGTTGTCGCGGTCTGCCAGCACAAGGCCGATCTGGTACTGGTAATGGGGCAGTCCCGCCAGCAGCCACGCCCGTGCCCCGGGCTGCTGGAGTCGGTCGCGTTTCCCGGAGGAAGAACCATGCTGGCCGGACGCGCCGGCCAACCCCTGCCGCACGATATCGTGGAGTTGGGAACAAGGGTGCTGGCCGTCGTCGAAGGCGGGCCCTACGCCGATTGGCTTGCCCTGCACCATCCCAGCATCAAGCGGCTGCACCTGGCCGATCGGCATGCCGCGCTGGCGGCGGTCGAGAGCGGCATCGCCGACGTCGCAATCGGCCTGGAAACGACCTTGCGGCCCCTGATCCGCCATCACTTCCGCGGGCAACTGCAGCTTCAGCGGTTCGACAGCGACTTTTCCACCGACCTTCACCTGCTTACGCGCAACGAGGACCGGCAACTGCTGTTGCGCATCGAGCAGGGCCTGCGCGACATCACACTGGAAGAACATGCCAGTCTGTTGCAGGCATGGGCTCAGCAGGCAGTGCCAGCGACCGTCGAGCGCGCGTTGGACTGGATGCGCGCGCCCTCTTCGCCCTGGCTGCTCACCCTGCTTGCCACGCTGGCCGGCACCCCTCTGCTGTGGCGCGCGGTGCACAGCCACCGGGCCCGCAAGGGACGGAGCCACGCGCGCGCAGTCGGCATGATCAGCCACGAGATGCGCAATGCTGCGCAGGCCGTGCTGGCCTCGATCGACCTGCTCGGCCAGTCTCCATCGCCCAAGCGGCAGCGTGAGCTACTCGCGGCCGCGCATGCGGCTGGGCATTCGCTGCGTGGCCTGCTGAATCGATCGCTGGAATTCTCACGATTGGCCAGCGGAACCTACAGACCCCAGGCACAACCCTGCGACATTGCCCGGCTCTGCCGTCAATCGCTGGATGCCCTGCGGCCACACGCGCGACAGAAGGGGTTGGCGCTTCGCTTCGAGTGCCAGCCCGACCCCGCCCCGGCTGTTGCGCTTGATCGGGAGGGGTTTCGCCAGATTGTCGGCAACCTGCTTGGCAATGCGTTGAAGTTCACCGATATCGGCGGCATCGAGCTACGCCTGCAATTGACACCGCCTGACCATCCGCAGGAGCTGCTGCTGGATGTGATCGACAGTGGCATCGGCATCCCGGCCAGGCAGATGCCCCTTCTTTTTCGCCCGTTCGAACAGAGTGAAGGCGGGCAGGCGCGCGGCGGTAGCGGGCTGGGCCTGATGATCGCGCATGAACTCAGCCGGGCGATGGGCGGCAATCTGTCCGCGCACAGCGTGCATGGGCGTGGCAGTCGCTTCACCCTGCGCCTGCCGGTGCAGGCAGTCAGCAAGAGCGAAGGGCCGGTCGGCACGCCCGAAAGCGACACGCCACTGGCTGGACTCGACCTGCTGCTGGTCGAGGACCATGCGCTCAATCGCCGGATCATCGGCGAGCAGCTGCGACGGCTGGGCGCCGACGTGCGCGCGCTTGCCGACGGCGCCAGCGCGCTCGCCGAGCAGGCCGCACAACCGCGCAGCGTGGTGCTGCTCGACATCGGGCTGCAGGACATGGACGGCTATGCATTGGCCACACAGCTGCGCCGTCAGGCACAACAGCCATTGCGACTGATTGCGCTATCAGCAAGGAAGGGGCCCCGGCACGCAATACGCGCCCGCAAGGCTGGCTTCGATGCCAGCCTGGCCAAGCCGTTGCAGGTCGCGGACCTGCTGCTGGCACTGGACCTGCCCATTGACGGCTACACCGAGCGGTCCGTAGCCCCTGCCTGCCGGGATCTGATCTATCGGGAAGACATCCGCCACGAACTGGCGCAGATTGAACAGGCCGTGGAAGCCGCTGATGCAGCCTCCCTCTGCCACCATGCCCATCGCCTGCAGGGCGCACTGCAGATGTGCGGCGCCGCCGCGCAGGCCGACACTGCGGCCGACCTGTGGGACCTGGCTGGCGAGCCCACGCCCGACTGGGTCGATGCGCGACGCCTGCTGCAAGCCCTGCAGCAATGGCATGGCTCCCGCACTGCGGAAGCCATGCCCAGGGCCTGATCAGGCCGCCAGACGCTCGACCTGGCGACGGGTCAGGTCGTTGAAGCGACCCAGCGACATCAGGTGCTGGTGGATCAGGGCCAGCCAGCCGCTGCGGTGCCACTCGACCACGGTGGCTTCCGGCAGCGCGACGAACTTCTCGACGTCGACGACCTGGAAGCCATTGAGGTTGAACTCACGGCCATCCGGGGTACGCACGGTTGCATTGCGCTCGACCAGCAGGCCGTTGTCGATCAGGGCCTTGGAGAAGGCCTGGGTCTGTTCGTGCTCACGGGTGAACTGGCCACAGAACTCAAGCGCCTGCTGCACCATGTCGGTGGCCTTGCCGTCGACGAACAGCGGCTGGCCTTCGTCACCGCCCTTGACCACGCGCGAGCTCTCTTCGTCGATGCCCAGCAGGAAATCATTGTCCGAGCCGGTGTCGATGAAGATGAAGGGATGGCGACGCAGATAGGCCGGGATATAGGCCTCGTCTTCCCACAGGCCGTCCTTGATGAACAGGTTCTGGTCGGACACGCCAACGGCGGCCATCGGCACCGCGGTCGGGCCAGCGAACAGGATCGGGAAGTGGTGCAGTGCCAGCGAGAACTCGCCGAGCACCAGCGGAATGGCGTTGTTGCCCGCGGCAAACTCGAGCCTGCCCGGCAGGATGCGCAGGTCGGCATGCACATCGGCCTGCAGCGGCACCGGACGGGTGTAGAACAGGGGGGCGTTGCTCGGCGCCGCTTCGGTGGTGGTGTCGCTGGTGGTGGTCATCTTGGGAACCGTTCGATCATGCGCGCCTGCCATCCCGGGCGCGCCAGCGGGAACAACCTGAATCCCGCATTATCAACAAGCTCGATGACAACGGCCACCCCATCGTTGGCCTATTTCAGCTGCAGGGGGTACCGCTGCCAGAGCACATGCACTAGGAAACCGGCCAGCTCAGTGTCGCGGGCGCTGACCGCCGCGCGGATCTTGTCCAGCAGCACCATGTCCGAGCAGGAACGCACATCGGCATGGTTGGCCTGCCCCGCCCGGCGCGCGCGATAGCGTGCGGCCCGCTGCGCATCACTCATGGCGTACCCGAACTTGGGCGGACGACCGCGCTTTCGCGGCAGGGTCAGCTCCAGGGTTCCGGGGTCTTTGTCATCACGCATGAGAGGGGTGCGGGCGGCGGCGAGCAACGGGGGGTGCGCAATTTATCGTGAGGCATCACTTTAATCCAGCTTTTTCTGCAGTTTTGTTGCAGTGCAGTGCAAAAAAGAAAGCGACCCGACGAATTCATCCACGCATGGCGTGGACACGAAACGCCATCAACACCCACAAAAAAGGGAGCCCGCGCACGGGCTCCCCTCGCCTTCCTCATGCAACCCGCACCGGCTCGTAGCCATGCAGGTGCGCTTCGCTGCTGGCGCGTCCCTGGCTGAGCGAACGCAGCGAGGTGGTGTAACCCACCAGCTGCGCCAACGGCGCGAAGCCACTGACCTCAGCCCGACCTTCCTGGTCGTCGATGCGGGTGATGCGGCCGTGGCGGCGGTTGAGGTCGCCAACAACGTCACCCACCGACGCCGACGGCGAATGCACCGTCACCGCCATCACCGGCTCCAGCAGCTGCGTGCCACCCTCGGCCAGCGCCGCCTTGATCGCCTCGGCACCCGCGCGATGGAACGCCATTTCGGAGGAGTCCTTCGCATGGGTCTGGCCATCGACAAGACTGACCTCGATACCGACCACCGGATGGCCCTGCGGACCCTCCGACAGCGCGGCACGCACGCCCTTCTCCACCGCTGCAATGAAGCTGCGCGGCACCACGCCACCGACGATGCGGTCGTTGAACACCACCTGGTCGTCGTCGCGCGGCGCCACATCCAGCACCACGTGCGCGAACTGGCCCTGGCCGCCGGTCTGCTTGACCAGCCGCCCGACTACACCGGACATCGCGCGCATCGGTGTCTCCTGGTAGGCCACGCGCGGCGCACCCACGCCCACATCAACCTTCCACTCGCTGCGCAGGCGCTCGACCATCACCTCCAGGTGCAGCTCACCCATACCCCAGACCAGGGTCTCCGCCGTGTCGCGGTCGGTTTCGACGCGGAACGAGGGATCTTCCTGGGCCAGGCTGGCCAGGCCCTGCGCCATCCGGATCAGGTCGGCCGCACGCGCCGGCTCCAGCCGCCACGCCAGCACCGGCGCCTGAGCCTGGATGTTCTCCAGGCGCAGCGGCTGTGCACGGCCGCTCAGCGTTTCACCGCTGACTGCATCCTTCCAGCCCAGCACCGCCACGATGTCGCCGGCCACGGCCTGTTCGATGTCATGGGTCTGGTCGGCCTGCACCCGCACCAGCCGGCTGACACGCCTGCCCTGCGGATGCTGCGAGCTGGCCACCGCGTCGCCCACCTTCAAGGTGCCCGAGTACAGCCGCACGAAGCTGAGGGCGCCGTGCTGCTGATGGGTGATCTTGAACAGCAAGCCTGCCAGCGGACCATCCGGGTCCGGCGGCAGTACCACCTCGCCGCGCTCGCTTTCAGCGGTCACCGCAGGCCGGTCCAACGGCGATGGCAGGTAATCGACCACGGCGTCCAGCAGCGTCTCGATGCCCTTGTCCTTGAACGCGGCACCGGCCAGAACAGGCACGCCCGCACCCGCCAGCGTCGCCCGACGGATCGCTGCGCGCAGCTGTTCGGCATCGATAACGCGCCCTTCCAGCCAGGCATCGGCCAGCTGCTCGTCGTGATCAGCCACGGCTTCGACCAGCGCATCGCGCTGTGCCTGCCACTGGGCGCGCACCGCGTCGTCCCACGGGGTCATCGTGGTTGCGTCGCCCTCCTGCCACTGCAGCACGCGCTCATCGACCAGATCGACCCAGCCGTTGAACGCGCTTTCGCTGCCCAGCGGTACGCCCAGCGCCCACGGGCGTGCCTGCAGCTTGCCCTGCAACTGCTCCAGCACGCGCTCGAACGAGGCGCCGACGCGATCCATCTTGTTGACGAAGGCGATCAGCGGCACGCGATGGCGGCGCGCCTGGCGCCACACCGTCTCCGACTGCGGCTGCACGCCGTCTACGGCCGAGAACACGGCCACGGCGCCGTCGAGCACGCGCAGCGAACGCTCGACTTCAATGGCGAAGTCGATGTGGCCGGGCGTATCGATCAGGGTCAGCCGATGCGGCGGCAGGTCGCGCGGCGCCCACTGCGCCTGCACGGCGGCCGCGCCGATGGTGATGCCACGTTCTCGCTCGATCGCCGAGAAATCGGTGGTCGCGTTGCCGTCGTGTACTTCGCCGACACGATGGATCTCGCCGCTTTTCCACAGCAGGCGTTCGGTCAGCGTGGTCTTGCCGGCGTCGATGTGGGCAATGATGCCAAGGTTGCGACGGCGGGAAAGGACTTGGGTGTTCATGTAAGGATTCCTGCAAAGCCAACTTCGGGGGCCGCGCACCCCGGTTGGCGACAGGGTGCGCGGCTAGCGTTCGGTCTCGGCGATCTGGTGCATGGCACGTTCTCCTTGGGTACTGGGTAGAGTCGACTGTTGGTCGACTTCCGGGAAAGCAGAAACGAAAAGAGCGCCCCGGAGGGCGCTCTGTCGAAGGTCCATCGATGGCCGTTTCAACGGCCCCGTGGGGCTCCAGGCAGACACGCCCGTTCCGCGCTTGCGCGGGTCAGGGTGAAAAACTTCAGGAGCGGCATCCGGTTCATGGGGTGCATTCTAGACCTGCCAATCTGGCGCGCAAGTGGATATTGCAAACATAAATAGAACGATGAGGCCGACAACGATCGGGGTCAGATCCCTTTGCCTCTGGCAAAGGGATCTGACCCCTGGCAGCCCTCACTTGCAGCCGTGCAGCTTGCGCGCCTCGGCCACCGTTGCAGCCCGGTCATCCCCCATCGAGACCCAGCCCTGCAGCGACATCGCCGGATCCACATGCGGCTGGCGCGCGCCACCGCGCACCACTACTTCGGTCCAGCTGCCCACCGGCGCCAGTTCGGACAAGCGCGCCGCCTGGTCGTCCTCGGTGCTGAACATATCGTCCGGGCCCGCCGGAGGCGTGGTATTCACGGCTTCTGTCTTGCGGGTCCGGACCCGAAGTGCACCGTCCGGCAGCCGCTGGGTGATCACCTCGTATCGCTCAACACCGTAGGCCCAGCTATTTTCGCCAACGCTGCGGGTCTCGCTACCGTCATCCGCCACGGCCACCACTTCGCCTGCCGGCCCGACAATGCCCGCGACAGCCCCCAGACCGGACATCAGCGCCTGATAGACGATCATCTGCCGCTGCTCGGTGGTCAGCGCACCGCCCTCCAGTTTGGCAGCAGGAATCTTCAGGTACGCCGCCTCCTTGCACAGCACCAGCACCTGCTGGTCGTCCCAGCTCACCGACATTTCCTCGTTGGCGAAGTACTGCGTCCTGATCGAGGTGACGGCAGCGCCCTCGCCAGTGGCATGCCGGGTCTCGATCAGCGAGGCGTTCTCGGCCGCATTGGCCAGCGAAACCTGGGAGGTCGACGCTGCATTGGCAGCGCACACCGAAGCAACCATCGCAGCAAGCAGCACGCCGCGCGTAACGGTACGGATCATGGCATCAGTCCATTGAAGAAAACGAAGCAACCATGATACCGGAGCAACTTGGCGACCTTCGCTCAGGCAACCACCACCAGCGGCACCCCGCGCCGAGGATGCTCCAGCACCACTACATCCTGCTGGTAGACGCGCTGCAGGTTGTCTTCGGTCAGCACCTGCAAGGGCGTGCCATCGGCCGCCACCCTGCCCTGCTCCAGCAGCACGATGCGATCGGCATAGCCGGCCGCCAGATTCAGGTCATGCAGCACCACGATCACGCAGGCACCTGCCTCGGCACAGGCACGCACACTGCGCAGCGTACGCTCCTGATGGCGCAGGTCCAATGCGGCGGTCGGCTCATCCAGCAGCAGCAACGGGGTGTCCTGCGCCAGCACGCGCGCGAACGTGGTCCGCGCGGATTCGCCACCGGACAGCTGCTGCACTTCGCGCAGCCGCAATGCCTGCAGTTCAGCGGCATCGATCGCCGCTTCCACCTGGGCATCATCGGCCACCGCGTCCGGCGGGTGCGGTAGGCGCCCCATCGCCACCACCTCTTCGACACTGAAGGCAAACCGCACGCCGTGCTCCTGTGGCATCACCGCGCGCTCACGTGCCAGTGGCCCGGCCTTGTAGCTGGCCAGCGGCTTGCCCAGAAGGCTCACCTCGCCCGCATCGGCGCGCAGATCGCCGGCCGCAACCGCCAGCAACGTGGATTTGCCTGCGCCATTCGGGCCAACCAGCGCCGTCACCGTACCCGGCTCGAACGCCAGCGAAATGCCATGCAGGATCACGCGCTGCTGGCGACGCACCACCACGTCGTGCAGCTTCAGCAACACGCTCATGGCGTCGCCTTGCGGCGCTGCTGCAGCACCAGCCAGAGGAAGAACGGCGCGCCGAGCGCAGCCGAGAACAGGCCCAGCGGAATCTCCGCCGGCGGATCAAGCGTGCGGGCTGCAGTATCGGCCACCACGATCAGCAGCGCGCCGAGCAGGCCGGACAGTGGCAGCAGCCAGCGATGGCCGGGGCCGACCAGGAGGCGCGCCACGTGCGGCACCACCAGGCCAACGAAGCTGATCGAACCGGCAAAGGCCACCGCCGCGCCCACCAGCAGCGCACTGAACGCCACCAGGCGACGACGCGTGCGGGCCACATCCAGCCCGAGGTGCTGTGCCTGGCGCTCGCCCAGCGCCAGCATGTCCAGCGGCGTGGCCAGCCGCTGCAATGCGCACACGCCAATGGCGAACAACGGCACCACCGCCGCCACGTCGGCCCAGTTGGCACGCGCCAGCGAGCCCATCTGCCAGAACACCAGCGACTGCAGTTCGCTTTCGCTGGCGATGTAAGTGAGGAAACCAATCAGCGCCGAGCAGAACGCGGCCATCGCGATGCCGACCAGCAGCAGCGTGGCGTTACCCATGCCCTTGCCGGGCCGGGCCAACGCATACGTCAGGCCGATCGCCAGCGCACCGCCGGCGAACGCGGCCACCGGCACCAGCCAACCCGCAGCGCCCGCCGCGCCCAGCACGATGGCGGCCACCGCACCCAATGCAGCACCCTGGCTGACACCGACGATGCCCGGATCCGCCAGCGGGTTACCGAACAGGCCCTGCAGGCTGGCACCGGCCATCGCCAGCGACGCGCCCACCATCGCACCCAGCAGGGCACGCGGAATGCGCAGTTGCCAGACCACGGCCAGATCGCGGCTGCTGATTGCCTGCGGATCCAGCAGGCCCAGCTTCACCGCCAGCGCCTGCATCACCTCCAGCGGCGGCAAGCGCAGCGGCCCCACGGCAAACGACGCCAGCACTGCCCCCAGCAGTGCCAGCAACGCCACCATCAACATCGTCCGCCCGCGACGGCGGCGCCGATCCGCCGGACTCATGCCTTCGGCAACGCCGCCAGGGCCTTGGCCAGCGCCAGTGCGCCAGCACCGGAACCGACACTGGTGTACTTCAGCTGCACATCCGGCATCACCCAGACCCGGTTGGCCTGCCCGGCCGGCGTCTGCTTCAACGTCGGGTACGCCTTCCACAGGCCCTCGGCGCCGCCGAACAGCTGCAGGTCATGCTCGGTCACCAGGATCACCTCCGGTGCCGCAGCGACTACGCCCTCGTTGCTCAGCTGCGAGTAGTTCTTCACCCCGGCTTCGGTGCCGATGTTGACGCCACCGGCCAGTGCGATCAGCTGCGCCGACGCACTGTCGGCACCGGCGACGGTCGGAGAGCCACCGGCGCCGGTGGCCGAGACGTGGATCACTCGCGGCGCATGGCCCAGGCCCTTGCCAATCGCTGCAGCCTCGTCCAGCTGCCGCTGCACCTGCGTGGCCAGTGTTTGCCCCGCTTCGGCCAGCCCTAGTGCCGCGGCGACCTTGCGCACCTTGTCCGGCGCCGGCTGCAGGTCATCGATGACCACCGCCGGCTCGCCCACCTCGCGCAGCTTTTTCGCCAGCTCGGTGTGGCGGCGCAGGCTGTTGCCAAGGAACAGCGAGCCCTTCAGGCTCAGCACGCCTTCCACGCCCGTGGTGCGGTTGAACAGGAACTGGTGCGGCGCGGCGAGGCCAGCCTGGGTGGTGGTGTTGGTGGGCGCAGCGAACACCTGCCTGCCCAGCCCCAGCGCCTCGATCACCGCGATGACATCGTCGCCACCGGCAATGATCCGGCTGGTGTCGGTCACTTGGACGTCGGCGCCATCATCGGAATGCACCTTGGCCGGCAGCACGGCCTTCTGGTCGTGCACCGCCGGCATCTTGGCACCGGCCACGCGCTGCCAGCCTGCCGGCAACGCGGTTTCCGCAGCCGACGCTGTGGCCGACGGCTCGACAGGCTTCGCGGCATCCGAAGGAGCCGAGGGTCCGCCACAGGCAGCCAGCGCCAACGAAACAGCCAGCGGAAGCGCACACAGGCGCAGACGGGACGCGATGTTCATGGAGGTTCTCCTTGCTGGCGGGGCGACGTGCACGCCGCCCCGCCGGATGACTTACTGCTTGGGGGTGATGCGGGTGATGCGATCACCCTTCGGATCTTCGGCGCCGCGCGACTTGTTCACCGCGAACACATTGCCCTTGCCATCGGCACGGACATGGTTCGGCAGCGTGCCGCCGTCGAGGTTGGCGACCACCTTGCCGTCGCCGTTCACCACGGTGACGGTACCGGCGCCGCGGTTGCTGACATAGGCCAGGCCGGAGGCATCATCGAAGGCGACGTTCAGCGCACCGGCGCCGACCGGGACATCGTGCAGCACCTTGCCGGCGGCCACATCGACGATCAGCAGGTTGTCGGTGCCCTGCGAAGCCACGTACAGGCGGTTGCGCGCCGCATCGAAGGCCACGCCCGAGGCGCTGATCGAATTACCCAGGTCGATGACCTTGTCGACCTTCCCGCTGGCCACATCAATCACCGCTGCTTCCGGCGTACCGATGCTGACGGTGAACAGCTTGCCGCTTCTCTCGTCCAGCACCAGGCTCATCGGGGTGAACTTGCCGTCATCGACGCCGGATTCCAGCGTCACCTGCGGCAGCTCCTTGAAGGTCCTGGCGTCGAACACCGACAGGTGGTCCTCACCCGTGGCCGAGGCGAACACCTTGCCGCGGGCGCCGTCGACCACCACGTCGCGCGCGTGCGGCACGGTGTCGACCGGGAACTGGTGGACCAGCGACAGGTCCTTCTGGCGATAGACCGCGATCGAGTTCTGGCGGGTATTGGTGACCCAGACATTGCCGTTGGTGTCATCCACGCCCACGCCATAGACCGCGTACACCGCACCGTTGGTGCTGCCTGGCACCTGCGCCGGGGTGATCGCCTTGGTCACCTTCAGGGTCTTCGGGTCCAGCTTCAGCAGCTGCGACTGGGTCACCGGCGGGCGGCCCACGGCCGAGGTGACGAACACGGCATTGCTGGCCGCGCTGTAGGCGGACTGGTACAGGCCCGGCACCAGCTTGTTGGACTGGGTGGCGAACTGCGCCTGGCCCGACAGCGGCAGCTGCGGCGACACACGCAGCTTCAGCAGCGTGGCCGCGGCCGGCTGGCTGGCGCGCACCACCACCGGGTGGGTACCAGGTACCGCATCGGCCGGAATGCTCAGCTGGGTCTTGAAGTTGCCATCGGCATCGACCACCACCGGCTGTGCGTTGAGCACGCTGTCGCCACGCAGCAGGCTGACCTTCTGGCCGGGCACGAAGCCACGACCGACCACTTCGGCGGTGCTTCCGGGAACCACGTTCTCACCGCGTGAGACGACCTCACCCTTGAAGGTGGCGTTGGCCGGCTGATCGAACACCGGTTGCGCGGTGGCAGTCACCGCCAGCAACAGGCCGGCGGCGAGAGAGGTGAGACGGAAAGACGGACGGAACGACATGGAAGGCTCCTTGCACACGTAGGCCGCGCCACATGGCGCGGGATTCATCGGTTGCCTGGGCCGCTGCACGCCGGCAGCCTCGCCTGGGTAGTGGGGACGCACGGCATTGCGTGCGAAGGGATTCATTCGGCGGCGTTGTCACCGCCCGGGGCGGCGCCGTCACCGGCACTGCGATCGGTCACGCCGTACAGCTCGTGCAGCGCCGCGTGGAACGAGGCCGGCAGCATCGGGCCGTGGCCCAGACCCTCGAACTCGCGGTACTGCACGCTCAGTCCCGGCACCCTGGCCAGCCGCTCGGACAACTGCATGGCTGCATCCGGCGTGGCACCGCCAATGCGGCGCAGGTGCGCGACCACGCGCGGGTTGTTCATGTCGCGCTTGCCGCGATCACCAACGCGCTCGGCACCGCCGAGCATCAGCCACAGCTTCGCCGGCTGGCCATGCACGTTCTGCACGAACTGCTGCTCTGGATCGCCCAGCGCAGCGCTGTGGCTCCACCACAGCGACGGGCTGGCGGCCAGATAGGACTGGAACGCGGCAGGACGGGTGTACAGCGCATTGAGCACGAACAGTCCCCCCAGCGAGTGGCCCCACAGCGCTTGCTGCTGCGCATCGATGCGTGCGCGGCGCTCGACTTCCGGCTTGATGCGGCGCTCGATCACATCGAGGAAGGCCGCTGCACCGCCGCCAACTGCCTGCGTGCTGCCGCTCTCGTCGTCGGCGCGGTCGATCCACGCGGTGTAGTCACGGGTGCGCGCCTTCGAATCGATGCGCAGATCGTTGTCGTAGCCGATGAGCACCAGCACCGGCGGCGCCTTGCGCGCGGCCAGCTCGGCCAGGATCGGCTGGTCCAGCACCATCGCCACGGCATTGCCATCCAGCGCGTACAGCACCGGCAGCGGCGCCTTGCCGGCCTTGGCAGGGATCGCCACATTCACCCGCCAGCGGCGTTGCTGGTCGGGGCTGTCCACCACGAACTGCTCGAAGCGATAGCTGGCCGCCGGCTCGTCGAGCACGGTGTGGCCGATCTTCTGCAGCGGATTGCGCTGCTGCGCATGGGCGTAGGGGGTGGCCAGGAGCAGACCCATCATCAAGGCGGCCAAGCCGCGGGCCAGCGGACCACGGCACGAAAGCGGGACGAAATGCTTCATCAGCGGCGGCAGGAGCGGCCCACGGCCGCCGGTTCACAAGGGACCGCAGTCTACCTTAAACGCGAATGATTATCACATCGATCAAACGTCACGCTATGTATCACGCGCGCGCACGGCCAGTTGCACAGGAGGCGGCACTTCCCCTATTTTGCCGGCCACCGGGGCATTGGATCGCCCCGCTTCCAGCGCAGCCATGGATGGCGGGCACTTCCCGCCATCCGGGTCGCGCTCATCTGCACACAAGCGCCATGGGATTGGATCCCATGATTGTGAGACCCCCTTGAAGCACACCGCACTGATCGCCCTTACCTTCGGCCTGCTTGCACCGTTGGCCGCCCACGCCGCGCAGGATCTGCCGTCGCTCTACCAGGCCTTTGAAGAGGCCGGCAATTCGACGTTGAGCATGGACCAACTCAACCAGACGGTGACGTTCACCGCCGTGGCGCTGGGCGTTTCCAGCAACCTGGCGGGCGAACCGCTGATCGAGGCCGGCGATGACCAGGGCAATGTCCTGGCCCGGCTGACCACCGACGACGAGCAGCAGGCGGCCAAGCTGGGCGCCCTGGAAGAAGGCGCAACGTTCACCGCCAGCTGCACGCTGCAGTTCAGCTCCGGCACGGACTACCTGTCCTTCGGCGATTGCACCGTCAAGTAAAAACGAAGCCGGCAAGATGCCGGCTTCTCTTCCTTGCCTCTGTAGAGTCGAGCCATGCTCGACTCGCACAGCGTCACGGCCCCGAAGGCACCGGACCATAGACATTCTCGTGCGGCGTGCCCGGCAGCAGCGAGAAGATCATGATCACGATTCCACCGCCCGGCACCAGCGCCAGCAGGAACAGCCAGCCCGACTGATTGCAGTCATGCAGGCGCCGTACGGTCACTGCGATCAGAGGAACGATCGTCGCCAGCCACATCACACACAGCAGTACCACCATGCCGATCAGGATGCCGGCCAGCGCATCGGGACTGTTGCGCAGCAGGATCGCCAGCACGCCGGCCAGCAGCATCACCGCCGTCGCCACCAGGAACAGGAACAGCTGGTACATCCAATATTCGCGGCGGTTGGCGCGGCCCTCGAACTGGGCATAGCGCTTCAACGGCAGAATCATTTCCTGCACGGCATCAATCCTTGAAAAAGTGGCCGCGCAGTGTGCCAAATGCACGCGCACAGAACAATGTGGCGACGAACCATGCTCGACTGCCATTGCCCTCTGTAGAGCCGAGCCATGCTCGGCTGCTGTTCCAGAAGGCACCCGTAACCGGCGCAGGAGCGAAGTCGAGCATGGCTCGACTCTACAGAAGCTGGGTCAGCGGCCCTTCGCGGCCCTTGCCGCCTCGCGCTCGGCGCGCAGCCGGTCCAGCTTTTCCTTCAGCTTGATTTCCAGGCCACGCGGCACCGGGTTGTAGTACACGCGCTCGCCCATCGCGTCCGGGAAACCGGTCTGGTCCAGCGCGATGCCCCCTTCGGCATCATGGTCGTACTGGTACTCAGCGCCGTAGCCGAGCTCTTTCATCAGTTTGGTCGGCGCGTTGCGCAGGTGCAGCGGCACCTCTTCGGTACCACTCTCGCGCACGTCGGCCTTGGCCTGGTTGAAGGCCGCGTAGCCAGCGTTCGACTTGGCGGTGCTGGCCAGATAGAGCACCAGCTGCGCGAACGCCAGCTCGCCCTCCGGGCTGCCCAGCCGCTCGTAGATGTCCCAGGCCTCCAGCGCCATGCTCTGCGCACGCGGATCAGCCAGGCCGATATCCTCGATGGCCATGCGGGTCAGCCGGCGCGCCAGATACGACGGATCGCAACCGCCATCGAGCATGCGGGTCAGCCAGTACAGCGCTGCATCGGGGTTGGAGCTGCGTACCGATTTGTGCAGCGCCGAGATCTGGTCGTAGAACTGCTCACCGCCCTTGTCGAAGCGACGGGTACGATCGGCCAACACCTGGGTCAGGGTCTGCGGCGTGATGCGCCCGCCCTCCCCGCCTGCCAGCTCGGCGGCGATTTCCAGCAACGTCAGCGCACGGCGCACATCACCGTCGGCAGCGGTGGCGATTTCCAGCAGCAGCTCGGGCGCGACCTCGATGCCCTCTTCGCCCAGTCCCCGCTCGCGGTCACCCAGTGCACGCTCCAGCGCCTCGACGATATCGGTTGGCGAGACCGCCTCCAGCACATGCACGCGGCAACGCGACAGCAGCGCCGAGTTCAGTTCGAACGATGGATTCTCAGTGGTGGCACCAACGAACAGGATGGTGCCGCGTTCAATGTGCGGCAGGAACGCATCCTGCTGCGCCTTGTTGAAGCGGTGCACCTCGTCTACGAACAGCACGGTGCGGCGGCCTTCGGCGAAGCGCTGCGCGGCCTCGGCCAGCACCTGGCGCACTTCCGGCAGACCGGACAGCACGGCGGAGATGGCACGGAATTCAGCGTCGGAGTACTCGGCCAGCAGCAGCGCCAGCGTGGTCTTGCCGCAGCCGGGCGGCCCCCACAGGATCATCGAATGCACGCGGCCGGATTCGACCGCGCGACGCAGCGCGCTGTCCGGCGCCAGCAGGCGCTTCTGCCCGACCATCTCGTCGAGGGTTCGCGGGCGCATGCGCTCGGCCAGCGGGCGCAGGTGATCCCGATCGACGCTCAGCAGATCGGGGCCGGGGAAGGAAGTTGAACGATGTCTTGCCACCTGCCCATTGTACCGTGAGAGCGTGCCAACCAAGGTTGGCACCCACCAGGGCGGTGCTGGTCGACACCCACCAAGGCGGTGCCGGTTGGCACCCCCAGAGCAGGTAGCGCCGGGCCAGGCCCGGCGTCACCCATCAATTGCCGATGACGTCGGTGCCCTTCGGCGGGGTGAAACTGAAGGTGCCGGCGGCGAAGCCCGGGTTGCGCTTCCAGCCACTGAAGCTGATCACGGTACGCTGGCCCACGGCGTCGGTGATCTCCATCTTCGCCAGGCCCTGGGCGTTGAAGCCCAGCGCGGCGTACTGGAAGCTGGCCTCGGTTTCGCGCTTCGGCGACAGCGACAGCCACTGCAGGCCATCACGCTGTGCGGCCTCTTCGCTGACGTCGTACTGCTGTTCCAGCAGCGCCGGGTTGATCAGCGCGGTCAGCGGGCTGTTCTGCTCTTCCTTGCCCTGCTCGCGCACGGTGGCCTGCTCCAGGTCCGGCTCGTACATCCAGACCTTCTTGCCGTCGGCCACGATCAGCTGCTCGTGCGGGCGCACGTACTCCCAACGGAACAGGCGCGGCGCCGACAGCGCCACACGGCCACTGGTCGATTCCTTCACCTTGCCGCGGCTGTCGAACACCTGCTGGTTGAACTGCCCATCCAGGCCCTTCAGGCCACTGGTGAAGGTCTTCAGGTCATCGCGGGCGCCGGCCCAGGCGCTGCCGGCGGCGGCGCAGGCCACGGCCAGGGTGGTGGTGGCAAGGAAACGGCGGAAGCGGAAGTTCATGCGGAAATCCTGTGGGCGCGGGCGCCAGGAAAGGTGGTTGCCAGTGTGGCCGGGTAAAGATGAATGGGCGATCAGGGCGACATTATGCCGCCCCTAACGTCCATCGGCGATTCAGCCGCCCGAGCCGGGCAGCTTGCCGTACAGCACCTGGCCACGGAAGCCGCGCCGCACTTCGCGATACAGCGCGCGGAACGCCGGATAGTCCTGCGGCTGGCACAACGCCTCCGGCCCGCGCACCGCGTTCTGCTGCAGGCGATGATGCACGGTGACCTCCTGGCCTTCGCGGCTCCAGTCCACCCGATACTCGCCGGCCGCGTTGGCGAAGCGCTGGCTGGCCGGAATGGCGATGATCGGTGCATTGGCCGGGAACTGCAGGCGGTAGGTTTCCTCGCGCAGGCTGGCATTGCAGTAGAACGGCGTCTCGTTGGCGGGCGCCGAGGCGGTGGCGTACAGGCCGCGCACCGACTCCCCACCTGGCGGATCCGGCACCGCCATGCCACCGGCCACGCTGAAGTCGGCGTAGTCCTCGGCCTGGAACGCCATGCGATAGCCGAACGGCCGGGTCAGGTCGACCGGCACGCCCTGGATCTGCAGCTGTCCTCGCCCGTCGAAACCGGACGCGGCCATGATCTGCTCTTCAGCGCGCGCACGGTTCTGTGCGTTGAGCTGGGAGAACTGGGCGCGCATGCCGATCTCGGCGTTCTCGCCAAGCTTCGGAATGGTCTCGCCGCGCAGGTTGCCGTTGGCGTCGAAGGTGAAACGCACGTCCATCGAGGTGGCATTGCGTTCCGGCGTATTGGCCGGGGTGCGCGCCAGCGTGGCATCGCGCGTGCGCATCACCGGCGCACCGAGGTCACCTTCCGGCAGCTGGCCGAAACGCGCCCACGCGGTGGTCGAATCCAGGTACAGATCGAACTCGGGAATGTAGGTGATGGCGTGGTTGAAGCGGCCCAGCACCGGGATCTTCGGCAGCGTCGGTCCACCACCGGCACCGATCAGCACCGGCGAACTGGCGATGCCCTTGGCCGCCAGCAGCGCCTCCAGGATCGTGACGTGATCCTTGCAGTCACCGTAGTGGTTGTCGAGGATGCTCTGCGCACTGTTCGGCTCCAGGCCGCCATTGCCCAGGTACACCGCCACATAGCGGATGTTCTGCGCAACCCAGCGGTACAGCGCGTCCGCCTGCTCGCGGCGGTCGCTGATACCAGCGGTGATCTCATCAGCCAGCGCCTGCAGCGCCGGGGTCACCTCGGCCGCCGGGCCCGCCTTGAGCTGGTAGGCGCGACCCATCTGCGACCAGTCACGATAGGTACTGGCCATGATGTTCGGGCCGAACTCCCAGCCCGCCGCCGACCAGTTCTGTGCCGGCATGGCTTCGCGACGCTGGTAGCGCCAGCGCCACTGCGCCTGGCCGTTCTTCACCGTCGGGCGATCACTGCCCTGCACGCCACGGCTGTCGACGAACATGGGCAGGTTGGCCGGCGCACTCAGGGTGACCTCGGCGTCCTCGTACTCGGTAAACACATTGAACGTCTCCCACAGGCCGAAGTAGCCCGGGAAGTACGGCGTGGCCTGCGTGCGGCGCACCTGGTAGTACAGGCGCGTGCCCGGGGCCAGGTTGGGGAACACGATCACCCGCACCTTGCGATCGGCGTACATCGCCGCCGAAGCGCTGGAGTAGCTCTCCTGGGTGTAGATGCGATCGGCCGGCACGTCGCGGCGCTGGCCGTCGGCGGTGATGGTGTAGGCGCCGAGCACTTCCAGCGTTTCCATCTTCTCGCTGTAGCTCAGCCGCACCTGGCTGAACTGCTCGACGGAGGCCTTGGTCTTGAGCAGCACTTCGTAGGTTTCGGTCTGCACATTGCCCGCATCGGGCCGCACCTGGTAGTCGGCGCGGTAACGGACAATGCTGAAATTATTGCTGGCTTCGGTATCGCCGCGGGTGGAAGGCGGCGCCGTGGCGGGCGCGGAGGTGGCGGTGTCTGCCAGTGCCGGGCCGGCAGCCAGGAAGGCTGCCAGCGCCAGCGCCAGCGCGCTTGGTACGGGGTGAAGCATGCGTCGGTTCCTTGGACGTCGTGGGGGATACGTCGGTTCTTACTTCGGCGGCGGCGGTGCCAGCACCGTGCGGTCGCCGTTGTGCTCGGGCGGGCTGACCACCCCGGCCGCTTCCATGGCCTCGATCAGTCGCGCTGCACGGTTGTAGCCGATCTTCAGCCGGCGCTGCACGCCGGAAATCGAGGCACGGCGGGTCTCGGTCACCACCCGCAGTGCTTCGTCATACAACGGGTCGGACTCGTCGCCGGACGAACTGTTCTCCGGCAGCCCGGTGGCGCCGACGACCACGCCGTCGCCCATTGTCTGCACTTCGTCCAGCACGCCGTCGACATAGTCGGCCGGACCCATCGCCTTGAGGTGCTCGACCACGCGATGCACTTCATCGTCGGACACGAACGCACCATGCACGCGCTCGGGCAGCGCGGTGCCCGGCGGCAGGTACAGCATGTCGCCGTGGCCGAGCAGGGTTTCCGCGCCGGACTGGTCGAGGATGGTGCGCGAGTCGATCTTGGAGCTGACCTGGAAGGCGATGCGGGTCGGGATGTTGGCCTTGATCAGGCCGGTGATCACGTCCACCGACGGGCGCTGCGTGGCCAGGATCAGGTGGATGCCGGCCGCACGCGCCTTCTGTGCCAGTCGCGCGATCAGCTCTTCCACCTTCTTGCCGACGATCATCATCATGTCGGCGAATTCGTCGATGAAGATGACGATGAACGGCAGCGTTTCCAGCGGGCGCGGCGCCTCGCCCAGCTCGGGGTTCGGCTTGAACAGTGGGTCCATCAACGGCTGGCCGGCATCCTGGGCTTCCTTCACCTTCTTGTTGAAGCCGGCCAGGTTGCGCACGCCCACCGCGCTCATCAGCTTGTAGCGGCGCTCCATCTCGGCCACGCACCAGCGCAGGCCGTTGGCGGCCTCCTTCATGTCGGTGACCACCGGCGCCAGCAGGTGCGGAATGCCCTGGTAGACGCTCAGTTCGAGCATCTTCGGGTCGATCATCAGCATCCGCAGGTCTTTCGGCGAGGCCTTGAACAGCAGGCTCAGCACCATCGCGTTGACCGCCACCGACTTGCCCGAACCGGTGGTACCGGCCACCAGCAGGTGCGGCATGCGCGCCAGGTCGGCCACGGTCGAGCGGCCGGCAATGTCCTTGCCCAGCGCCAGGGTCAGCACGCTGGCCGACTTGTCGTATTCCTTGGAACGCAGCAGCTCGGACAGGTAGATCATCTCGCGGGTGACGTTCGGGATTTCCAGGCCGATCACCGACTTGCCCGGAATCACGTCCACCACGCGCACCGACTTCACCGACAGGCCACGCGCGATGTCCTTGTCCAGCGAACTGATCTGGCTGACCTTGATGCCCGGCGCGGGCTCGATCTCGAAGCGGGTGATGACCGGGCCGGGGTTGGCGCCGACCACCTGGGCGTCGATGCGGAAGTCCTTCAGCTTGAACTCGATCTGTCGCGACAGCGCGTCCAGGGTTTCCTTGTCGTAGCCCACCGGCTGCGGCTTGGGGTCGTCCAGCAGGGCCAGCGGCGGCAGGTCCGAACCATCGCCGTTGACGCCACGGAACATCGGAATCTGCGTATCGCGCTTGGCCCGGTCACTCTTCTCGATCACCGGTTCCGGGCGCGGCTCGATCTTCACCGGCTCGCGCTTGGCGCGCACCTCGGCGTCGGCCTTGCGCACTTCCTGGCGCTCCTCGCGCATCACCCGGGTCTGCTGCCACTCGGTGACTTCTTCCTTCTTGCGCGCCAGCAGCGGCGCCAGCGACATCACGCCGCGGCCGATCTTCTCCATCACCGTGAACCAGGACAGCCCGGTGGCCAGGGTGATCGAGGCCAGCAGCAGCACCAGCACGAACAGGTTCGCACCCAGCGCGCCGAAGCCCACCGTGAGCGAATTGCCGACCAGCTTGCCGAGGATGCCGCCGGCACTGGAGACATCGCCACTGAACAGGCGCACATGCAGGAAGCCGGTGCCGGCAATCAGGAAACCGACCAGGCCGACCAGGCGCAGCGCCGGGTCCAGGTCGTTCTCGCCCTTGCTCTCGCGCTTGAGGCCGAACATGGCGATCCACGCCAGTGCGCCGAGCACCACCGGCAGCAGGAAGGCGATGTAGCCGAACAGCTGCAGCAGCACGTCGGCGATCCAGGCCCCGGCGCGGCCGCCGAGGTTGTGAACCGGTGCGACCACGCTGCCGGTGTGCGACCAGCCCGGGTCGGTTGCTGAATAGGTGAACAGACTGGCCGCCAGATACAGCAGCGCTGGCGCGATGGCGATAAGGCCAAGGTCGCGCCAGAGGCGTTGGCGGCGTGGATTGTCGGTCGTCACCGCCGCGGCCGTGCGACGTGACGCCTTGCTGTCGTCGGACTTGGAGCGTTCGGGGACCTGCTTCGCCACCTTAGACCATACCTTTGGAATGCGCTGTTAGTGATTGATAATAAATGAGACGGCGTCAGTTTTCAGTTATGCGACATCTGACAGGGTCTGCGGAGGGCCGGAACCACCGCGGGATGACGGCGTTCTGTTCATCGGCTTGAATCGCCCTGCCCCAGCCGCCACTCTATGACCAGCCACGGATGCTGCGCAAATATCGCCAGCGCCTTGTCCCATCTACCTTTTCGCGAGTCTACATGAGCACCAGCCTGCCCTCCCGCCACCAGCGCCTCGTCATCCTCGGTTCCGGCCCGGCCGGTTGGACCGCCGCCGTCTACGCCGCCCGCGCCAACCTGAAGCCGGTTGTCATCACCGGCCTGCAGCAGGGCGGCCAGCTGATGACCACCACCGAGGTGGACAACTGGCCAGGTGACGCCCACGGCCTGATGGGCCCGGACCTGATGGCGCGCATGCAGGCCCATGCCGAGCGCTTCGAGACCGAGGTCATCTTCGACCACATCCACACCGCCGACGTGTCCCAGCGCCCGTTCAAGCTGATCGGCGACAGCCACGAGTACACCTGCGATGCGCTGATCATCGCCACCGGCGCCACCGCCAAGTACCTGGGCATTCCGACCGAAGACGAGTTCAAGGGCCGCGGCGTGTCCGCCTGCGCCACCTGTGACGGCTTCTTCTACCGCGACCAGGACGTGGTCGTGGTCGGCGGCGGCAACACCGCCGTGGAAGAGGCCCTGTACCTGTCCAACATCGCCCGCAAGGTCTACCTGGTCCACCGCCGCGACACCCTGAAGGCGGAAAAGATCATGCAGGACAAGCTGTTCAAGAAGGTGGCCGAAGGCAAGATCGAGACCGTCTGGCACCACCAGGTGGAGGAAGTGCTGGGTAACGACGCCGGCGTGACCGGGGTGCGCGTGAAGTCCACGCTGGACGGCAGCACCCGCGACATCGATGCCCACGGCTTCTTCGTGGCCATCGGCCACCACCCGAACACCACCCTGTTCGATGGCCAGCTGGCGATGAACAACGGCTACCTGGAAATCCGCTCGGGCCTGGGCGGCAACGCCACCCAGACCTCGGTGGAAGGCGTGTTCGCCGCCGGCGACGTGGCCGACCAGCACTACCGCCAGGCGATCACCTCGGCCGGCTTCGGCTGCATGGCTGCCTTGGACGCCGAGCGCTACCTGGACGCCCAGGGCAAGGCCAGCTGAGAGGCTGACCCGCTCCTGTAGGGTCGAGCCACGCCCGACTCCGGATGATAGGCCGACGCCAGTGCGTCGGCCTTTCTGTTTCATCTGCCCTATCCTTCCCCCATGTCTTCCCCCCGCTTCCTCGACTCCCTGCAGTCCATTGCCGCGACCGACTGGGATGCCCTGCACGACGGCCGCAACCCCTTCGTCAGCCACGCCTTCCTCTCGGGCCTGGAACAGCATGGCTGCCTGCGCGAGGACTGGGGCTGGCAGCCCCGGCACTTCACACTGTGGGAAGGCGGGACGCTGGTCGGCGCCATTCCCGGCTACCTGAAAACCAATTCGCACGGCGAATTCGTGTTCGACCATGCCTGGGCCAACGCGTATGCCCGTCATGGCCGCGACTACTATCCGAAGTGGCTGGGCGCGGTGCCGTACTCGCCGGTCACCGGCCCGCGGTTGCTGGCCCGTCACCATTCAGGGCGCGCCACGGTGCTGTCGGCATTGCGCGAGGCGCTGCCAACGCTGGACGTGTCCTCGGCCCATATCAACTTCCACACCGCAGTGGACGAGGCGCTTTTCGGCGATGACTGGCTGCTGCGCGAAGACGTGCAGTTCCAGTGGCAGAACCCCGGTGACTGGACGACATTCGACCAGTTCCTCGGTGCGATGAACCACAAGCACCGCAAGAACATCCGCCAGGAACGCGCCAAGGTCACCCGCCAGGGCATCACCTTCCGCGTGGTGCATGGCGACGAGGCCAGCCGCGCCGACCTGCAGGCGATGTACCGCTTCTATCTGCAGACGTTCCTCGAGTACGGCAACGCCCCGGCGCTGACCGAGGCCTTCCTGCGCCATCTGGCCATTTCATTGGGCCGCGGGCTGGTGCTGTTCCTGGCCGAACAGGACGGCGAGCCGATTGCCGGCGCGCTGTGCCTGCGCGGTGGCGACACCCTGTACGGCCGCTATTGGGGCGGCGCCACCCTGCCCGGCCTGCACTTCGAAGCCTGCTACTACCAGGGCATCGAATACTGCCTGCGCGAAGGGTTGATCCGTTTCGAGCCGGGCGCGCAGGGCGAGCACAAGCTGGCGCGGGGCTTCCTGCCGACGCTGGTACGCAGCCGGCACTGGGTGGCTGATGCGGACTTTGCAGAAGCACTTCAGGACTGGTGCCGGCAGGAGCGTCGCGATGTGCGTCGCTACCAGCAGGAGTTGCAGGGGCATGGGCCGTTCCGCGTAGAGCCGTAGAGTCGAGCTTGCTCGACTTGGGCACAGCCAAAAGCGTGCCAACCAAGGGTGGCACCCACCAGAGCAATAGCGAGAGCCGCACGCATTCGTAGAGTCGCGAGCGATGGCGAGGACGCTGTACTCAGGTGCACTGCCAGAAGTGCCCGCTCACCCGGCACTTCGCACACCAGAACGTGTAGAGCATGCCGCCACTGCCCCATAGCAGCGCGCCTCCACCGGTGGTCGGCAGCGTCGAGTCCAGCTGCATCACGAAGTGCATTTCCTCGCCGCAATCGATGCACGCCGGATACCAGGCACTCTGCACCCAGCTCGGTGCGCCGCCCACGCGCGACAGGTTCTGCCGATGATTGGACTGTCCCCAGTCCTGCTGCCGCCAGCGCGAGGTATCCATGGCGGCCAGGCCGACCTCGGCCTGCATCAGGTCACCGCTGTCGGTCGGCGTCGCCGGCACCTCCAGACGCTGGCTGGGGTGGCAGCTGGGCAGGCCGCTGGCATCGTGGCGATAGAAACGCACGGGCGGATCTTCCCAGCCGCAGCAGTCCAGGCACAGGCCCAGCGTGATCTCACCCGCCGCGCCTGGCTGCAGCGCGGCAGCGTCGGTTCGCAACAGGCGCTGCAGCGGCGCATCGCAGCTGCCACACAGCGCCTCCAGCGGTCCTCCCATGTGCCCAGCATGATGCACCCGTCCCCCATTCCAGGTCGGGTGCAGGCGCCAGATGCGCTTGCGCCAGCTCGGTTCGTCCGCCTGCTGCGCGCGATGCTGCTCGCGGCCGAAGCGGATGTGCAGCGGCCGCTCCCCATGCAGGCGCCGCGGCTGCGGTCCGTCGGCGACGCCGGCCCAGTGCGCCCAGACCTCGGCATCCAGCCGCCCCCAGTCGACCACGTAGCCGCGGGCAACGGCGTAGGTCTCTGGCTGGTCGGCCAACAGCAACGCCCTGGCCCTCGCCATTTCGCGATCATCGTCGGCTTCGGCCAGGACCTGCGCCCAGTGTGCGGCAATGGCAGGGGGCAAGCCCTGCCACACCTGTGAGGCCAGCTGCAGCTCATCTTCAATGGCCACCGCCAGCAACGCCTCCCAGTCATCCTGCAGCACCTGCGGCGCCTGGTAGCTGGCGAACTCCAGCACGCTGGCCAGCAGTTCACCGCGCTCGCCGTCACGATAGCGGCGCCAGGCGTCTGCACAGACCGGCTCGACAGCTTCATCGGGCAGCAGGTCCAACGCCATGTCGAGAAAGGCTGAAGCCGGTGAGCGACGCGCCAGCGCAACCCGGATCAGTTCGCCGAGCTGATCCGGCGCCTCGCCGGCCAGCGACAGCAGCATGTTCTGGCTGTCGTTGCGGGTGCGCGGGGTGTCGTGCACATCGAGGATGGCACTGATCGACTCACTCATGCGGGGCTCCTTGCCGATGGAGACTGATGGTGCCAGACATCGCCGATCACCACGACGAATACAATGCCGGCATGACCCGCCAGCTGCCCTGGCGCCTGGCCGATACGCCGGACGCCCCCTTTCCTCCGGCCGAGACCGCGCTGCGCCAGCCTGATGGCCTGCTCGCCATCGGTGGTGACCTGCACCCTGTGCGCCTGCTCAATGCCTACGCTGGCGGCATCTTCCCATGGTTCAGCGAGGGCGAGCCGATCCTGTGGTGGTCACCGGACCCGCGCGTGGTGTTCCGCACCGAGGGCGTGCATCTGTCCAGCCGGTTCCGCCGCCAGCTGCGTAGCAGTACGTGGGAGGTCACCGCCGACACCGCTTTCAGCCGCGTGATGCGTGCCTGCGCGGCGGCACCACGGCCCGGCCAGGATGGCACCTGGATCAGCCCGGCGATGGTCGAGGCCTACAGCCAGCTGCACGACCTGGGCTTCGCCCATTCGTTCGAAGTCTGGGACCGGCAGACCCTGGTCGGTGGCATCTACGGGGTGGCAATCGGGTCGATGTTCTTTGGCGAGAGCATGTTCAGTGGCGCCAGCGGCGGCTCCAAGATCGCCCTGGCCGCCCTGGCCTCCACTCTGCATGGTTGGGGCTGGGAACTGATCGATGCCCAGGTGGAGAATCCGCACCTGCTGCGGATGGGTGCCGAGCACCTTCCGCGCGCGGAATTCCTGCAGCACGTGCGCCGGGCCGTGCGCGGTGACGGCCGGGAAGGCCCATGGACCCAGGCGGTCGGGCGCTTGCCAGCACGGGGTTTGGCCGGGGGTTAACACAAACTTTGCAAGCTGGCGCCGTCACGCGTAAAATACTGCGCCTTAGGCCCAGCGTGGCCGTTTTCTGAACCGCACAGGACTACATGTCGAAAGACGATTCCATCGAGTTCGAGGGCACCGTCAGCGAGACGCTGCCGAACACCACTTTCCGCGTTCGCCTGGAAAATGGGCACGAAATCATCGCCCATATCTCCGGCCGCATGCGCAAGAACTACATCCGCATCCTCACCGGTGACCGGGTCAAGGTTGAAATGACCCCGTACGACCTGACCAAGGGCCGTATCACCTACCGCATGAAGTAAGCGGTCGGCGCCTGGCGCCATTTCGACAAGGCCAGCCCTGGTTGCTGGCCTTTTGTCATGTCCGCAATCCGGCCCTGCCGGAGGTCACAGTGACCGAGCTCACCGTGGCGTCGGTCAGCCCTGCTTGCGGCAGATTCGCGCTTGCAGCCGCCGCGGCATCGTGGGATCCGATCCAGTCCGGATCGCCACCCCCCGCCCGATCATGAACGCCCTGCTCCCGCACGTCCTGCTGCCGGCAGTTCTGCTGGTCAGCCTGCCCCTGGCGGCATTCGCCGCTGAACCCACAAAGCCCTCCAATGCATCCGAGTGCATCGCTCTCGGCGCCAATCGCGATATCCGCCCTTCCAGCACGGAACGCGAGGTGCTGCTGCGCGACGGTGACAGCCACTATCGGGTGCATCTGCAGAAGCGCTGCCTGGGCGCTGCCGCCTCGGCCAGCTACGTCTTCTTCACCCCCAGTACCCCTGAACGGATCTGCGGTGACGCCCGCAGTACGCTGAAGACAGACAGCAACCACTGCACTGTGACCCGGATCGAGCCGATCGACGCGGCAACCTTCAGGCGGCTGGCACAGCAGGGGCGGTGAGTTTTGGTACATGCAACAAGGGCGGCCGAAGCCGCCCTTGTCGCTGCCCACATCGGGCACCGGCCCGACGTGGAATTACTCCACCGTCACCGGCAACAGGCGCTCCGGCTCGGCCTGGGTTTCGACCACCAGCTCGTCGTCGCGCACGTCGATGCTGACCTTGCCACCGTTCACCAGCTTGCCGAACAGCAGTTCGTCGGCCAGCGGGCGCTTGACCTTGTCCTGGATGACCCGGGCCATGGGCCGGGCACCCATCAGCGGGTCGAAACCGTGGTGGGCCAGCCAATCGCGCGCAGTCGGGGTGGCCGACAGGCTGACGTGCTTCTCCTGCAGGCGCATCTCCAGCTCGATCAGGAACTTGTCCACCACGCGCAGGATGTGCTCGAAGCCCAGCGCCTGGAACTGCACCACCGCGTCAAGTCGGTTGCGGAATTCCGGAGTGAAGCTGCGGCGGATGGTCTCCATCGCGTCGGTGGCATGGTCCTGCTTGGTGAAGCCGATCGAGCGCCGCGAGGCCTGCGCCGCGCCGGCATTGGTGGTCATCACCAGCACCACGTTCTTGAAGTTGGCCTCACGACCGTTGGTATCGGTCAGCACGCCGCGGTCCATCACCTGCAACAGGATGTTGAAGATGTCCGGGTGCGCCTTCTCGATCTCGTCCAGCAGCAGCACGCAGTGCGGCGTCTTGACGATCTTCTCGGTCAGCAGGCCGCCCTGGTCGAAGCCGACGTAGCCCGGAGGGGCACCGATCAGGCGACTGATCGAATGCGGCTCCATGTACTCGGACATGTCGAAGCGGACCAGCTCGATGCCCAGCTGCAGCGCCAGCTGCTTGGTCACTTCGGTCTTGCCCACACCGGTCGGGCCGGCGAACAGGAAGTTGCCGATCGGCTTTTCCGGGTTGCCCAGGCCCGAACGGGCCAGCTTGATCGCCGAGGACAGCGTCTCGATGGCCGGGTCCTGGCCGAAGATCACCATCTTCAGGTTGCGCTCCAGGTGCTGCAGCACATCCTTGTCGGTGGCACTGACCTGCTTGGCAGGGATGCGCGCCATCTTGGCCACGATCGCCTCGACCTCCTCGACGTCGATCAGCTCCTTGCGCTGCCCCTCGGGCAGCAGGCGCTGGCGGGCACCGGCCTCGTCGATCACGTCGATGGCCTTGTCCGGCAGCAGGCGGTCGCCGATGTGCTTCA
Source organism: Stenotrophomonas maltophilia (assembly GCF_039555535.1). NCBI lineage: Bacteria > Pseudomonadati > Pseudomonadota > Gammaproteobacteria > Lysobacterales > Lysobacteraceae > Stenotrophomonas > Stenotrophomonas maltophilia. The sequence continues at coordinate 2,603,380 of NZ_CP154630.1, forward strand.
CGGACAGGTCCACTGCGGCCTGCAGGGCCTCGTCGGAGTAGGTCACACCGTGATGCAGCTCGTACTTGGACTTCAGGCCCTGCAGGATCTCGTAGGTCTCGCCCACCGTCGGCTCGACGATGTCGATCTTCTGGAAGCGGCGGGCCAGTGCCCGGTCCTTCTCGAAGATGCCGCGGTATTCCTGGAAGGTGGTCGAGCCGATGCAGCGCAGCTCGCCCGACGCCAGCGCCGGCTTGATCAGGTTGGACGCATCCATGGTGCCGCCCGACGCCGAACCGGCACCGATGATGGTGTGGATCTCGTCGATGAACAGCACCGCGTTGGGCACCTTCTTCAGTGCCGTCAGCACGCTCTTCAGGCGCTTCTCGAAGTCACCACGGTACTTGGTACCGGCTACCAGTGCGCCCAGGTCGAGCGAGTAGATCACCGCGTCGGCCAGCACGTCGGGCACCGAGCCTTCGATGATGCGACGGGCCAGGCCTTCGGCGATGGCCGTCTTGCCCACGCCGGCCTCACCCACGTACAGCGGGTTGTTCTTGCGACGGCGGCACAGGACCTGGATGGTGCGCTCGATCTCGTCGGCACGGCCGACCAGCGGGTCGATGCGACCTGCCCGCGCCTGGTCGTTGAGGTTGCTGGCGAACTCGGTCAGGGCATCTCCCTTGGGCTCGCCCTCCCCGCCTTCCATGCGGCTCTCGCCCTCCGAGGACGAAGACGGCTGCTCGCCCTCCTCGCCCAGCTTGGCGATGCCATGGGAAAGGTAATTGACCACATCCAGCCGGGTCACATCCTGCTGGTTGAGGTAATAGACGGCATGGGAGTCCTTTTCGCCGAAGATGGCGACCAGCACGTTAGCGCCGGTGACCTCCTTCTTGCCCGAGGACTGCACGTGGTACACGGCCCGCTGCAGCACGCGCTGGAAGCCCAGCGTCGGCTGGGTATCGCGGCCGTCATCCTCGGCCAGGCGGGACACGGAGGCCTCGATGGCCTGCTCCAGCTCCTGGCGCAGGCGTTCGGCGTCGGCACCACAGGCCTTCAGCACGGCCTGGGCGGACGGGTTGTCGAGCAGTGCCAACAGCAGGTGTTCGACCGTCATGAACTCATGCCGGGCCTCACGGGCGCGCTTGTAGCACTGGCCGATGGTGTGTTCGAGGTCTTTGCTGAACATGGATTACTCCGGCGGCAGATGGGGACAATATGCGGCCTGACTACGCGTTTTCCATCACCCTAGCGGATTGCTGCGTTCAGATGGCGTTAGCAGTACACATCGCTTGATCTTCATTCACTCCAGGACAGCCCGCCCAGCATGAGCGAACCCTACCTGAGCCTCTGGCGATTGCGGCGTGATGGCGAGGCCATCGAAACGCCGCGCGCCCACCTCTGGCCGGTGCTGACCGCCGCCGGCGAACCGGCGATGCTGAAGGTCAGCGACGAACCCGAGGAACAGAACGCCCATCGGCTGCTGCGCTGGTGGGCTGGCGACGGCGCTGCCCAACTGCTGGCCCACGAGGGGCCGGCAATCCTGATCGAGCGTGCCGGTGGCGACTCGCTGCGGCAACGTTCGATCCAGGGCGACGACGACGCCTGCACGACGATCCTGTGCGAGGTCCTGCAGCGGCTGCACCGGCCACGGAGCGCAACGCCAGCGGAACTGGTCTGCCTGCGTACATGGTTCGCCGACCTGCTGCAGCCAAGGGCTGCGCTGCCGCCACTGCTGGAACAGTGCAGATCACTGGCGGAGGGGCTGCTGCAGGACGAACGGGAGATCAGGCCACTGCATGGCGACCTGCACCACGACAACGTGCTGGATTTCGGCGCGCGCGGCTGGCTGGCGATCGACCCGAAGCGACTGCTGGGCGACCGGGCCTTCGACTACACCACGCTGTTCAGCAACCCGGACCTGTGCGGTCCCGGCATCCATGTCGCGACGCGATCGGAGCGCTTTGCCGCCCGGCTGCAACAGGTCAGTGCGCTGGCTGGGCTGGAACGCACGCGCCTGCTGCGCTGGATCGCAGCCAGCACGGGATTGTCGGCGGTCTGGTTCCGGGATGACGGCGACCCCGCCGACATCGATGAGACGGTGGCGCAAATGGCGTTGGAGGCACTCGCGGAAGCGTGACCCAGCTGTAGAGCCGAGCCTGCGCTCGGCTGCTTCTGGCTGAAATCTGGCTGAAATCTGGATGCCTGGGCGAACAGCAGCCGAGCGCGGGCTCGGCTCTACAGGCTCCTGCCCTGGTAGGTGCCCACCTTGGTGGGCACGATGCGTCAGGCGTCGGAACGCCTTGACGATCGGTGTACCCGGACGAGAACCGGCAGCCGGTCAGGCCTTTTCCATCGTGCACAGCAACGGATGCTGGTTCATCCGCGAGTACTCGTTGACCTGGGCAACCTTGGTCTCGGCCACCTCGCGGGTGAACACACCGCACACGCCGCGGCCGCGGGTATGGACGTGCAGCATCACCTGCGTGGCCTTGTCCAGGTCCATGCTGAAGAACTGCTGCAGGACGTCCACCACGAAATCCATCGGGGTGTAGTCGTCGTTGAGCAGCATCACCTGGTAGAACGGCGGCGGCGCCACTTCCGGGTGCGCGGCCTCTACGGCGACGCCGTGCTCGTGCTGGGAATCGGGGGAAGACTCATGGGGCATCGGGTCATTATAGAGGCTCGGGCGAGCCTGCGTCGGCCCGCCGCAGATTGGACGGCACGCACGCCCGCCGTCACAATTGCACCCTCTCTCAGTAATGTTTCACAGGATCTTCATGAAAAGGACGCTTCTCTCCACCCTGCTGATCGCCCTGGCTGCATCCGGCTCCGCCGCTGCCGCAGACGCCGACAAGGCCGTGGCCCGCCACCTGGACAAGCTGGGCTACACCTATGAAGTCGACGAGGACGGCGACTACCGCATGGTCTTCGACGTCGAGGGTGACCGCACCCAGATGGTCTACGTACGCTCGGCGGTGGAAGATTTCGGCACCCACAACATCCGCGAGATCTGGTCGCCGGCTTACAGCGCCAAGACCAAGCAGTTCCCGGTGGCCGTGGCCAACCGCCTGCTGGAAGATTCGCAGGACGCCAAGATGGGCGGCTGGGTAAAGCAGGACACCACCGCCATGTTCGTGGTGAAGATCGACGCCGATGCCACGGCCGACCAGCTCAGCGACGCCATCGATGCGGCCATCCGCACCGCCGACGCCATGGAGCTGGAACTGACCAAGAAGGACGAGTTCTGAGTTGAACGCCACGCCGGACCCGCGCTGGGCACCGCACGCCACCGTCGCCACCGTGGTGGTCGACGGCGGCCGCGTGCTGCTGGTTGAAGAGACCATTGACGGCCGGCAGGTGCTCAACCAGCCGGCCGGCCACCTCGAGCCCGGCGAAAGCCTGGCCGAGGCAGCCCTGCGCGAGACCCGCGAGGAAACCGGCTGGACGGTGCAGCTGACCCATTTCATCGGCTGCTACCAGTGGACTGCCGGCGACGGCACGACCTTCCTGCGCTTCTGCTATGCGGCGCGCCCGGTCTCGCACGACCCGGCGCAGCCGCTGGACACCGGCATCGACCGCGCGCTGTGGCTGACCCCGGCAGAACTGCAGGCCGCAGGCGAGCGCCAGCGCAGCCCGCTGGTATGGCAGGTAGTAGCGGATTACCTGGGTGGCCAGCGCCACCCGCTTTCGCTGGTCCGGGAGGTTGCATGAGCACTCCGCGCGTGATGGTGGGCGTCTCTGGTGGTGTCGACTCTTCGGTCGCCGCCTGGCGCCTTGTACATCAGGGTGAGGCCGTGGCCGGCCTGTTCATGCAGAACTGGGCCGACGATGGCAGCGGCGACTGCCGCGCCGAGGACGACCGCCGCGATGCGGTGGCGGTATGCGGCCTGCTCGGCATTCCCTTCCACTTCCGAGATTTCTCCAGCGAGTACTGGCAGGGCGTGTTCGAACACTTCCTGGCCGAGTACGCGGCCGGCCGTACGCCGAACCCGGACGTGCTGTGCAACCGCGAAGTGAAGTTCAAGCACTTCCTGGATGCCGCCCGCGAGCTGGGCGCCGAGCGCATCGCCACCGGCCACTATGCACGGGTGACCCAGCGCGGCCACCAGTGGCTGCTGCTGCGTGGTGCCGACCGTTCCAAGGACCAGAGCTACTTCCTGCACCAGCTGGGCCAGGAGCAGCTGGCGGCCACCCTGTTCCCGATCGGCGACCTGGAAAAGAGCGACCTGCGCCGGATCGCGCGCGACGTTGGCCTGCCGACCCACGCCAAGAAGGATTCCACCGGCATCTGCTTCATCGGTGAGCGCGATTTCCGCGAGTTCCTTGGACGCTATTTGCCGGCCAAGCCGGGCCAGATCCTCGACCCGGCCGACGGCAGCGTCATCGCCGAACATCCGGGCGTGTTCTATTTCACCCTTGGCCAGCGCGAAGGTCTGAACATCGGCGGCGTGCGCGGCCGCCCGGCCGCACCGTGGTACGTGGTCGGCAAGGATGTGGCCAGCAACGTGCTGTACGTGGACCAGGACCGCGACAGCAAGTGGATGCTGTCCGATCGCCTGCGCTCGGAGACCGCACACTGGATTGCCGGCGCCCCTCCGGCCCGCCGTTTTGAGTGCACGGCACAGACCCGCTACCGCCAGCCCGATGAGCCGTGTACGGTCGAGGTGCTGGACGACGGCAGCGTGCTGGTCACCTTCGCGCGCCCGCAACGCGCCGTTACCCCCGGTCAATCGCTGGTGCTGTATGACGGTGAAGTGTGCCTGGGTGGCGCGGTGATCGCCGCCACCGATGCGCCGCTGGAGCAGCGCCTGCGCACCACCCCTTCCCCTTTTGAGGTAATCGCTGCATGAGTTTCACTGTCGACGACCGCGTCCTGGCCTTGGCCGGCATTGCCCAGGCCCTGCAGCAGGTACGCCGCATCGCCGATACCGGCCATTCCGACGCCGCCGCCGTGCGCACCGCCGTGGACAGCGTGTTCCGTGTCGATGCGTCCTCGCCGCAGGAGGTGTTCGGTGACCGTCATGCACTGAAGGCCGGGTTGCGCCTGCTGCACAACTACTTCCGCAGCCAGGGCCAGGACCCGATCCTGCCCAAGCTGGCCCTGTCGGTGCTGCAGCTGGAGCGCCGCTTCGTGCAGGACGGCGCCACCGTGAACAAGGTCGCCTCGGGCATCGAGCGCGCCCAGCGCCAGGCCACCGAACTGGGCGACAGCGGCCACCCGGACGTGCTGGCCAACCTGGGCGGCCTGTATGCCGACACCATCAGCCACCTGAAGCCGCGGGTGATGGTGCAGGGCAACCCGCATTACCTGGGCCAGGCCGGCGTGGTCGCCGAGATCCGCGCCCTGCTGCTGGCGGCGGTGCGCTCGGCGGTGCTGTGGCGCCAGCTGGGCGGCAGCTACTGGGACTTCCTGTTCAGCCGCAGGGCGATGATCGAGGCCGTGGACCGCCTGCTGGCCTGAGGGTGTGGGGTCGGATCCCTTTCCGGCACGGAAAGGGCTCTGACCCTGAAGCCGCCAGAGCGCCGGAAAACCGGCGCATTCAGAATGCACTTCGAGGCACATCGACGTTAAAGAGAAAGGGGGTACGGCCGATACATCCTCCGTGCACCTCCCGAGAACGTCCATGTACTCACGCATTTTCATCCGTCTGGCCGCCCCCCTGGCTCTGACCCTGCTGCTCCCCATCGCCATCGGTTTCGAATGGCCGGCCGCCCTGCGCTGGGCGATCCTGACCACGATGACGCTGAGCTGGCTCGGCTTTGCGTGGTGGACCACCCGCGCCCAGGCGCACCGTTCCCCGGAACATGCCCGTGTCCTGCGTGAGCAGGACCAGCTGCTGACCGAACTGCGCAACTTCGTCGGCAACGAGATCGACGGTTCGCGCGGCGAAGTGGAACGCGCCCGTGACCTGATCCGCCAGGCCGTCTCCAGCCTCGGTGGCAGCTTCGATGCGATGAACCGCAAGTCGCGCCAGCAGAGCCAGGCCCTGTCGCGCATCGTCGACCGCGCTGGTGATGAAGGCAATGCCGGCCTCGACGTTGCCCGTTTCGCCCAGCACGCCAGCCACCGCATGGAACAGCTGGTGGAAGCGCTGGAACAGGTCAGCGGCCAGAGCAGCACCACCGTGCAGCACATCGACCAGATGGCGCAGCACCTGGATGGCATCTTCGCGCTGCTGGAAGACGTCAAGTCGATCGCCGACCAGACCAACCTGCTGGCGCTGAATGCTGCCATTGAAGCGGCGCGTGCCGGTGAAGCCGGTCGTGGCTTCGCGGTGGTCGCCGACGAAGTGCGCAACCTGTCCGAGCGCTCGACCACGTTCAACGAGCAGATCCGCAAGCTGGCGCACAGCTCCAAGGACGCCATCGCCAAGGTGCGCGAGACGGTCTCGCACATGGCGTCGCGTGACATGGATCGCTCCCGCGAAGCGCGCCTGGAAGCCGCGGCGATGCTCGACAACGTCGCGCAGATCAATGCTTCGCTGGGCGACGGGATGCGCGAAGTCTCCGAGTGCGCCCGTTCGATCGATGGCAGCGTGGCCGAAGCCGTGCGCGCCCTGCAGTTCGAAGACATCGCCACCCAGGCCCTGGGCGGCGTGCACACCCACCTGGACCGCCTGACCGCGATCAACCGTGAAGCGGTGGCCCTGCAGGAGCTGCTGCACCGCAATGGCGGCGTGTTCGACGAAGAGATCGCCACCGCCCTGCAGCGCACCGGCAGCCGCCTGCGCGAACTGCGCAGCGAGTGGGAACGCCCGCCGCACAAGCCGGTTGCCCAGCAGAGCATGGGCGCCGGCACCGTCGAGCTGTTCTGATCCTGATGTCCGCTGCCGTTGCCGGCAGCCCGCAAGGCCCCGGTCATCCCGGGGCCTTTGCCTGTACCCTGCCGTTGGATGCATCCTGTACGCGCACCATGACCCTGATCCGTGCCCTGCCCTCCCTCACCGACACCGAGCGCCCGCGCAACGCGAGCGTGCGTGAGCAGCTGCAACAGCTGGAAGAGGTCGCCCGCGAAGAGATCCGCGAACTGCAGCAGCTGGCCGATGCACGTCCGGCGCCGTCCCGCGCGGACGAGGAACTGCTGGGGCTGGCGTGGGACCTGGGGCTGGATGGCGAAGCCCTGAGGTAGATCCACGCCATGCGTGGATGGCGTCCGGGAACACGCGCTGCCACATCATCCACGCATGGCGTGGATCTACCAGATGGGCTGAATCTCTGTGGCATGATGCGCGGGTCCCGCTCATGGAAGACCGATGGCCATCGCCCTGATCGCATTGATGCTGTTGGAGCTGCTGCTTCTGTTGTTCTGGGCACCGTTCTTCTTCCGAACCGGCATCGTCCTGTTCAACCAGCGCATCGCCGCCTCTCCGGCTGAACTGACCCAACTGTCACTGATCGGGCTGGAGCACGACCTTCCTACCGACAAGTGGCTGAGCTTTGTGTTCCGTGTACTGCCCGACCGCAGCGTGGCGTTCCGTGAGAGCTTCGCACCGGGCTATGGCGGCCGCTATTTTCCGTTGATGCACGGCCAGCTGTTGGTCGACAAGCGACGCCGCGAAGTGCGTGTGGTCGGGCGATGCAGCTGGTTCGCGCTGGCCCTGACCGTGCTGGTGCTGCCCATCATTCTGGTGCGCCCGGTGGCATGGCCGATGCTGGGCATGCTGCTGGTGTTCTATATGGGGTATCGCATCCAGCTGCGGCGCTATGCCGAGGTTGTCGAGGCAGTGCGGGCGCGGGTGCGGTCGGAGTTCCCGCAGCGATTCGTTGACCCAAGGCGGTAGATCCACGCCATGCGTAGATGGTCGCGCGCGCAGGCATTCGTGCCGACCAACGGTCGGCACCTACCAGAGCGCGCTTTCAGCGCACCAGCACCACTTCCCCACTAGCATCGGTGCGCAGCGAAACCGGCTGTGGCTGGCGCAGCCACTGCGCCAGATCGCGAGGGCTGAGCGGGCGTGAGTAGAGGTAGCCCTGGATCTCGTCGCAGCCCTGGCGGCGCAGCATGTCTTCCTCCTGGTGCGTTTCCACGCCCTCGGCCACCACCTTCATGCCCAGCGCGTGGCCCAGGTGCACGATGGCCTGGGTCACTTCGGCCGTGCCCGAATCGTGCAGCATGCCCTGCACGAAACTGCGGTCGATCTTGAGGCGCCCCACCGGGAAGCGGTTGAGGTAGTTGAGGTTGGAGAAGCCGGTCCCGAAGTCATCCACCGCCAGCGGCACGCCGTGACGTTCCAGCACGTCGAAGCAATGCCGCAGGATGTCGGTGTCACGGATCAACGCCGACTCGGTCAGTTCCAGCTCCAGCCGCTGCGGCGGCCAGCCATGGGCGTGGCAGATCTCGATCACGCGCTCGGCAAAGCCGCGGTCACGCAGCTGCACCGCCGAGACATTCACGGCGATGCGGTCGAAGCGCAGGCCGGCGCGGTCCCAGGCGGTGGCCTGGCGGCAGGCCTCGTTCAGTACCCAGTCGCCGATCCGTACGATCTCGCCGCACTTCTCGGCGATGGGGATGAACTCGGCCGGGCTGCAGTAGCCGATCCCGGGCCGGTGCCAGCGCAGCAGCGCCTCGATCGCCGGCGGCTCGCCGTGATGGGCGTGCAGCAGCGGCTGGTAGGCCAGGCTGAACTCTTCGCGCTCGATGGCGCCGTGCAGGGCGTGCTCGAGCTCCAGCTTGCGCTGGATGCGGGCCAGCGCGTCCTGGCTGTAGTACTGGTAGGTATTGCGGCCGGCTTCCTTGGCCGCGTACATCGCCGCATCGGCGGCACGCAGCAGGGAGTCGAAGTCGGTCTGCGCGTCACCCAGCATCGCGATGCCGACACTGGCGCCCACTTTCAAGGTGGTTTCGCCCCGGCGCAGCGGTTCGGCCAACGAAGCGATCAGTTTGCGTGCCACATGGCCGGCGTCTTCCGGCTCGGCCAGATCGCGCAGCACCACGATGAATTCATCGCCACTGAAGCGCCCGAACAGATCGTTGTTGCGCAGGTTCTGGTGCAGCCGGGTGGCGGCCGCCTTCAGCAGGGCGTCGCCGGTGGCGTGGCCGAAACTGTCGTTGATGGTCTTGAAGCCATCCAGATCGATGAACAGCATCGCCAGCGATGTCCCGCGGTCGCGCGCTTCCTCGATGGCTTCGGCGGTCTGTTCGCCGAGCAGCACGCGATTGGGCAGGCCAGTGAGCAGATCGTAATGCGCCAGCAGCTCGATACGCTCGTTGGCCTCGCGTTCGCGGGTGATGTCACGGAACAGCACCACGAAGCGCGGCGGCAGCCCATCACGACGGTCCAGTTCGATCAGCACCTGCACCCAGACGCGCAGGCCGGACTGGCGGTAGAAGCACAGGTCCAGCTGCTCGGGCAGCCCGCCATCGGCGATGCGCCCCAACGCCGCTTCGAAAGCGTTGCGTGAGTCCTCGGTGTACAACGCCAGCGCCTGGTCGAGGGTGATGGGTTCCTTGCGCAGGCCGTGGATGCGATAGCACTCCTCGGTCCACTGCATGTGCCGGGCCTGCACCTCGATCTCGCAGCCGCCGATGCGGCCCAGCGCAGAGACGCGGTTGAGCAGTTCGGTACGCCAGCGGATCAGCGCATCGGTCTGGTGCTGCTCGGTGATGTTCTGCACCTGTCCGAGCAGCCGCTTGGGCTGTCCGTCCATGTCCAGCAGCGGCTGCATCCACAGCCGCAGGTGCTGCGACGGTTCATGGCCGCGGGTCAGTTCCAGCTCGAGATTGGCGGCGCGGCCATCGCGCCACAACCGTCGCCAGGCTGCACGCAGTGCACCACGTGAACGCGGGTGCAGCTGCTTCAGCCAGCGGCGCTGGCCGGGCACGGCGCCCTGCTCCAGCGCCAGCAGCGAACGCAGCTCCGGCGACCACCAGAAGTGACCGCTGTTGGGATCGAACGACCAGCTGCCCATGCTAGCGATGCGCTGGGCCTCGCTCAGGTGCAGCTGCTGTTCCTGAAGCAGCCCTTCCAGCTGCTTCTGCTGTTCGATATCGGTATGGGTGCCGACCATGCGCAACGGCTGGCCATCGGCGGTGCGTGCGACCACGCGGCCCCGGTCCAGCACCCAGCGCCACTGGCCATCGGCCTGGCGGAAACGGAACTGTGCGCTGTACTGCTCGCTCAGTCCACGCAGATGCTCGTCCAGTGCGCCCCGTACCTGGGCGATGTCCTCGCTGTGCACGCGCGCCAGTATCTCGGTGGCGGTTTCATCGCCCAGTGCGGGAGTCCGCACCACACGGTCGCTGGGAATGTCCCAGTCCCACAGGCTGTGGCCGGCACTGTCCAGCGCCAGCTCCCAGCGCCCACCGCCGCCGAGCGGCACCGGTTCGGGAATGCTCAGCGTGAAGGCCAGCAGATTGCCGGCGCCATCATGCACGGCGCGCAGGTGGCCGTCGTAGTGCCCGTGCGGGCCACCCGGCAGCGTGCAGGCCACGATGCCGCCATCGGCCGCCATCAGGCGCAGATCCTCCAGCATCGGCGCATAGGCGGCCACGGTGGCCGGCAGGCCATGCTCGCGCGCAGCCGGATTGGCCGCCAGCGGGCGGCCCGTGCGGTCGACGATGACCAGCGCCGACGCAAGCGGGTGCTGCAGCAGGCTGGCGATGATCCCTTGGTCCACGCGATCTTGCTCCGGATGACACGCCCGTCAGCGGGGCACGCAGTGGTTAACGGCGCCTGCGGCGGATAATTGAGTGGTCAGGGCACACCCGCGCGGTAAGATGGCCGGCACCCCTTTCATCCAGCCCGTCCATGCCTGCAGAACCGACCTGCATCGCCCCTGTTCCCGACCCGCGGATGGCGCAGGCGCTGAGCCGCGACCGGCGGCGGGTCGTGCTGAGCTACCTGGTGATGGCATTGGCCTGGATGATCGCCTCCGACAGTGCCGTGCAGGCGCTGGTGCCGGATCCGCAGCAGGCGGCGATGTGGCAGAGCGTGAAGGGCTCGTTCTTCGCACTGGCCAGTGCCGGCCTGCTGTACCTGCTGCTGCGGCCGCTGGCCGAGCACGTGCTGCACACCCATGCGCGCCAGCAGGCATCGGAGCTGCGCCTGCGGCAGATGTTCGAGGGCAACCCCGGCCCGATCCTGGTCTACGACCTGGACACGCTGGCGATCCTCGACGCGAATCCGGCGGCCTGCAGCGCATTCGGCTGGGAGCGCGATGAACTGCTTGAGCAGACCATCGACTCGCTGTGGCCGCCCGGCCAGGACCAGGCGTTGCAGACCAAGCTGGAGGCGATCCGCGAGGCACCCGAGGAGCTCTGCATCCTGCGGACACAGCTGCAGCTGCGCGACGGCTCGCTGCGGCAGATGGAACTGCGCTCCAACGCCATCAGCTATGACGGCCACAATGCCCGGTTGCTGATCGCCATCGACCGCACCGCGGAAGACCTGGCCCAGCTGCGCCGCGACCAGGCGCTGGCGCGGGTCGAGGAAGCGCACGAGCTGGCGCGCATCGGCGCCTGGGAACTGGATCCATCCACCGGCATGGGCCGCTATTCCAACCAGGTCTACCGCCTGCTTGGCCGCCGGCCGCCGGAAGCCCGCCGCTGGCACCGCTTCGACGAGCTGCTGGTGCCCGCCGACCCCACCACCTCCACGCAGACTGAGCAGCTGCTGGCCGACCTCTGCTCGGGTGATCCGGTGCAGGTGGACGTACTGCTGCCCCTGCTGTCGATGGACGGCCGCGCCCTGATGGTGCACCTGCGTGCCGCCAGTGGTGTCGATGAGTCCGGCCGCAGCCGCGTACTGGGTACCCTGCAGGACGTGACCGAGCGGGAGCAATCGCGACGCCTGCTGCGCGAGCGCGAAGAACAGTTCCGCGAGCTGGTGCGGGTGCTGCCCGATGGCGTGGTGATCCTCTCCGACGAGCACGTGCTGTACACCAATGCCTGGGCGGCCAGCCTGTTCGGCTATGGCAGCCACACCCTGCTCGGTGAGCCGTTGTCGGCGCTGGTCGCTGCCGATGACCTGGCCCGCGTCCGCAGCCAGCTGCGCGCCGGGAAGCCACATCTGGGCCCCGGCCACAGCAGTGTGGTGGCCATGCAGCGCGCAGACGGACGCAGCTTCCATGCCGGCCTGGCGGTGGGCGAGGTGCGCTACGGCGGCCGCGACTGCAAGCTGCTGATCGTGCGTGACCTGAGCGATTCCGAACGGACGCGCAGTGCACTGGAAACCAGCAACCGCGAATTGCAGGCGATGGCTGGCCGGCTGTTCTCGCTGCAGGAGGACGAGCGCCGCGCGATCTCGCGCGACCTGCATGACGACATCGGCCAGGCGATCACTGCGATCAAGCTGTCCGCCCATGCGGCGCAGGACGAGCACGATCCACAGCGCCGCAGCGAGGACCTGGCACAGATCGTCAGCCTGGCCGATACCACGGTGGCAAAGCTGCGCGACATCTCCACCCTGCTGCGCCCGCCGCAGCTGGACGCGCTGGGCCTGGAAGCGGCCCTCAGCTGGCAGGCACGGGTGCTGTTCCGTTCTTCGCCGGTGGAGCTGATGGCCGAAATCGAGCCCCTGCCGCACCGCCCTGACAACAGCATCGAACAGGCCTGCTTCCGCATCGCGCAGGAGAGCCTGACCAATGTGCTGCGGCACGCGCGCGCCAGCCAGGTACAACTGCAGCTGCGCGACGTCGGCAAACGCGGCCTGCACCTGCAGATCCGCGACGACGGCGAGGGTTTCGACCCGGACGGTCCGCGCGGCCTGGGCCTGATCGTGATGCGCGAGCGCGCGCAGAGTGTCGGCGGCCATGTGCGGATCGAGTCCGCACATGGCGAGGGCACCCTGATCGACGTCCACCTCCCCTACCAGGCGGCCAGCATGGCTGCCGTCGATTCACCGGAATACTGAGCCTATGTGGAATCCCAACCAGCCCCCGGTCAGCATCGACGATGCACCCGACCGCCTCGGTGCCGGCAACCCCGAGCTGCAGGCGATGGTCGCCGAGGCGGCCTCCGGTGGCACCGCGCTGATGCTGATGCACGTGGACATCGACCACTTCGCTTCGGTCAACGAAAACATGAGCGCCGAGGTGGGCGACCAGGCGCTGGTGCTGGTGGCGCAGCGGCTGCAGTCCTACCTGCGCGGGCGAGGCAAGCTGTGGCGCCACGGCAGTGACGAGTTCCTGATCGCGGTGCCGCGCGCCGCCGACGTGCCGCTGCCGGAGGACTTCGCCGAGGAAATCCGCCAGCAGATGGAGCTGCCGCTGTCGGTGCTGCCGTACACGCTGTTCATGACCGGAAAGCTGGGCGTGAGCCTGTGCCCGGAGCATGCCAGCAGCACGTCGCGCCTGCTCGATCACGCCGAAGATGCGCTGTACCAGGCGGCCCGCGAGGGAGGCAACGCAGTGCGCATCCATGCGGTGGACACCCCGCCCAGTGCGCACAGCGAGAGCATCATCGCGCGCCAGATCGTGGATGCCATTCCCAATGGCGAGCTGAAGCTGCGCTACCAGCCGCTGGTCAGTGCCCGCGATGGCCACGTGGTGGGCATGGAAGCGCTGCTGCGATGGCAGTCCCCTACCCTGGGCATGCTGGTGCCGGAGCGCTTCATGCGCACCGCCGAGCGCCTGGGCATCATCGTGCAGATCGGCACCTGGGTGCTGGAAGGCGCACTGAAGCAGGCCCGCCTGTGGCGCGACCAGGGCTTCGACGACTTCACCATCGCCGTGAACGTGTCGACCCTGCAGCTGCTGCGGCCCAATTTCTTCGCCGAAGTGATGGGCCTGATCCAGGCGGCAGGCGTGCCGGCGCAGATGCTGACGCTGGAGATCAACGAGAGCGCGCTGACCAACAACGTCAACTTCGTGCACGAGACGCTGGCCAACCTGCGCAACGAAGGCATCAGCCTCAGCCTGGACAACTTCGGCACCGGCGATTCCAGCCTGAGCGCGCTGGTACGCTATCCGGTGGACAAGCTGAAAATCGACCGCAGCTTCATCAAGAGCGCGCCCGCCGGCAACCGCGAGGCCGCCATCGCCCGCGCGATCATTGCCATGGGCCACCAGCTGGGCATGACCGTGATTGCCAACGGCGTGGAATCGCAGGCCCAGCTGGGCTTCCTGAGGCGCAACGACTGTGACGTGTTCCAGGGTTACTTGTTCGGCGAGCCGATGTCAGCCGATGCCGCCGGCATGACCCTGCGCCGCCGCTACCTGCGTCCGGAGGCGTTCGCCGAAACCCGCCCGGACCGTACTTTGCTGCTGCTGGACGACGAGGAGAACGTGCTGCGCTCGCTGGTGCGCCTGTTCCGCCGTGATGGCTACCGCATCCTGGCGGCCGGCAACGTGCGCGATGCGTTCGACCTGCTGGCGATCAACGATGTGCAGGTGATCCTGTCCGACCAGCGCATGAGCGACATGAGCGGCACCGAGTTCCTGGGCCGGGTGAAGATGCTCTACCCCGATACGATCCGCCTGGTGCTGTCCGGCTACACCGATCTGAACACGGTGACCGACGCGATCAACCGTGGTGCGATCTACCGCTTCCTGACCAAGCCCTGGAACGACGATGAGCTGCGCAAGCACATCCACCAGGCCTTCCGCACCTACGAGGAACAGCGCCGCAGCAATGCGGGGCCGGCGCCGGTGGAAAGCGGAGATGGTGGCGAGGACCGCCCGTTGCGGTAACCGGCCATGTAGAGTCGAGCCATGCTCGACTCTACAGAATCGCCTTAGCGCGGCTGCTTCACCGGCAGTACCACGCGGAAGCGCGAACCGACGCCTGGAGTACTGTCCAGATCGATGCGGCCATGGTGCTTGTTGATGATGCTGTAGGAGATCGACAGGCCCAGGCCGGTGCCGCTGCCAACGGGCTTGGTGGTGAAGAACGGATCGAAGATGCGCTGGCGCAGTTCCGGCGAGATGCCGCCGCCGGTGTCTTCGAACTCGACCCACACCTGGTCACCATCGACACCGGTACGCACAGTGATCGTGCCGCGCTCGGCAATGGCGTGGCCGGCATTGAGCAGCAGGTTCATGTAGACCTGGTTCAACTCCGACGGCAGGCACTCCACCAGCGGCAGCTGGCCGAACTCGCGGTGCAGGGTGACCTTGTACTTGAGCTCGTTCCAGATGATGTTGATGGTCGATTCCAGGCCTGCGTGCAGGTCGACCAGCTTCCACGATTCGTCGCGGCCGGAATATGAGAAGTCCTTCAGGTCACGCACGATGCGGGTGACCCGCTCGATGCCCTCGCGCGATTCGGCCATCAGCTGCGGCAGGTCGCGGCTGATGAAATCGATGTCCAGGCGGTCACGTATATCGTCGATTTCCGGAATCAACGCCTTCGGGTCCGGCGCGCGCAGGGCGCGCTCGTACGCCTCAATCACGGTGAAAAGGCTGCGCAGGTATTCCTGCAGGCTGCCCAGGTTGGAGTGCACGTAGCCGATCGGGTTGTTGATCTCGTGCGCGACACCCGCCGCAAGCTGGCCGATCGAGGCCATCTTTTCCGACTGCAGCAGCTTCTCCTGGGTACCGTTGAGGCGCAGGTAGGCCTGGCGCAGCTCGGCGTGGCGCTGCTGCAGCTCGCGCTCGTAGTCTTCCTGTCCTTCGATATGGCGGAACAACGCCAGGAAGTGCCCCTGGCCCACCGGACCGTGGTGGTACAGGTGGGCAATGACCACGCCCTCGCCCAGCGGCAGGCTGCCGTTCCAGTGGCCATGCTGCCGCGCCTGTTCCAGCGCATCGGGGGGCAGCAGTTCGCGCAGGCGCTGCGGTGGCGGCAATGCGCCATCCTCGCCACTGGCCAGCAGGTTCTGCGCGGCCGGATTGGCCAGCGCCACCTGCCCGTCTTCAGTGAACAGCAGCAGCCCTTCGCGCAGGCGCTCAAGCAGGGCCTGCAGCACCGGCTGAGGCGGAAGGGGGGCGGTAACCAGGGCGTTGGCAGCGGACACGGCGACTCGGGGCATTCGAACAGGCGCCCAATATACGCGGTCACGCAGCGGGCTTCAGCCCGCGGGGGTGGGTAGTGCGACCGCCGTCGCGTCAGGCGACGGCGAGTGGGCGGCGGGCAGTGACGGTGTGTGACTGGCCCTTGGCGTCATAGGCCGAGGCGTCTTCGGTACGGCCCAACTGGCGCAGTGCCCAGTTGACCTCGCGCCGGCGCCGCGAAAGCAGCACGCCGTTGGCGCGGTTGCGCTCGGCCAGTTCCTGCAGCTGTTCGCCCTCGCCGACCGGCGGTGCGCCTTCCAGCGCCCGCAGCGCCTCCAGCTTGGCGCCGGTGGCACGGATCAGGGCGTGCACGTCGTGCTCGACCAGGGCCTGGCGTTCAACGTCCAGGGCCTGGGCGAGACGCTGCAGCGGCTCGCTCATCGCTGCGGTCATCCCTGCAGCTGCTGGTCCAGATCGAGCATGCGCGATGCGATCGCGTCCGGATTGATCTTGTAGGTGCCGTTCTGCAGCGACTCGCGCACGGCGGCCACGCGCTGGGCGTCGATCGCCGGGGCGGTGGTCAGCTCACGCTCGATGGCCTGCAGATTGGTGGCCTCGCCGGTCAGGCGCAGGCTGTCGGCTGCCTCGACCGGGCGCGCCGGCGCATCGCTGCTGACGCCGGGCTTGCTGGCCGGGGTCGTCACGCTGCGCAGTGCCTGGGGGACCTGCAGGTTGCCGTCGATTTTCTGGCTCATGGGGTGTCCTGGAGTTGCCGTTCACAAGGGATAACGGCCTCAGGGCCGCGATCTTTAGGGCTATTTTGCGGTAAATCAACGCGCCACGATTACGTCACCTGCGGCATCGACCGTGCCCTGCACGATCCGCCGCGAGGACAGGTTCTCCACCGAGACCCGTTCATTCTCACCGGCATCGCCCATCGCGCGACCGGCAATGCGGACCTCGACCGAGCCGCGACGCGATACCAGGGCCACATTGTCTCCTCGCTTGATGAGACGCTGCACCACCAGATCGTTGTTCGACAGCAAGGCCCCGGCCTGCAATGGACGGCGGGCGATGCGACCGATCGCCGCGTTGGGATCGGCCAGCACCGCACCGGCAATCCGGGCAGCGTCACGCTGGGCAGTGGTGATATCGGCGGCAGTGAGGGTTTCTCCAGTGCCGATTCCACGATTGAGCACCAGCACGGTCTGGTTGCGCCGCACTTTCACCGGCACGAACAGCCGCCAGCCGCCCGCATCGGGGCAACTGACCTCCACGGTGGTGTTGGCGGTGGGCTGCACCTGCAGTGCGCCGCCGCACTTCGGCAGGCGCAGCGCATCGGCCACCTGGGCCTCACCCTCGCTACCCGTCGGCAAGGTCGTCAGCGCCGCGGCGCGGATGCTGGCCACGGGCTGCCAGTCGGAGGCCACCGCCCACGGCGAGGCCAGGGCAAGCGCGATGACCAATAGAGATGTGACCCGGCGCATGGCGCCTCCTGTCGTTGGGACCTGGCCCAGCTGCGTGCAAGGGGCGTGCCAGAGGGGCAGCGCTGCCTTTTGTAGCGTCGAGCCATGCTCGACTGCTTTGCGCCCAACAGCCAGTCGAGCATGGCTCGACGCTACAAGGCCCTCGGTCGAGCATGGCGCAGCGCCACAATTGCGGTGCGGACCACGTGGGCGGCAGAGCGCCCTCAAGTTCCGCCACTGCGGCGCCGATACAGCAGCCATGTCCCATGACCTGCTCAACCGGATCGACCAGCGAACCCGTCTGGCCGGCCACAACCGACTGGCGCTGCTGCTGTTCCGTCTCGGCGGACGTCAGCTTTTTGGCGTCAATGTCTTCAAGGTGCAGGAAGTCCTGCGGCGCCCGGAGCTGTTCCAGGTGCCCGGGCTGCCCAGCCAGTTCTCCGGCGTGGCCGACGTGCGCGGCCGCTCGGTGCCGGTGCTGGACCTCGGCCTGGCCATCGGCCATCCCGAGCGCGAGCCGGAGGCGGACACCTCGCCCGGCTACCTGGTCGTGACCGAGTTCAACCGCTCGATCCAGGGCTTCCTGGTCAGCGGTGTGGAGCGCATCGTCAACATCGCGGTGGAAGACATCCATCCGCCACCGGAGTTGGGCGCCGAATCGAGCTACCTGACCGCCGTGACCCGCTTCCAGGGCGAGCTGATCCAGGTGATCGACGTGGAAAGCGTACTGGCCGACATTGCCCAGGTGCGCGGCGAGGCAGTGCTCGACCCGGCGATGGCGATGCCCTCCGACGGCCCGGAGCTGCAGGTGCTGGTGGTGGATGACTCGCGCGTGGCCCGCCAGCAGATCCGCAGCGTTCTCGACCAGCTGGGCGTGGGTGCCACCCTGCTCTCCGACGGCAAGCAGGCGCTGGACCACCTGCTGCAGATCCATGCCTCGGGCGAGAACCCTGCCGAACGCTACGCCATGGTCATCTCGGACATCGAGATGCCGGCCATGGACGGCTATACGCTGACGACGGAAATCCGGCGCCATCCGGGCCTGGCCGGCCTGTATGTGCTGCTGCACACCTCGCTGTCAGGCGTATTCAACAATGCGATGGTCGAGCGCGTGGGCGCCAATGCCTTCGTCGCCAAGTACTCGCCGCACGAGCTGGCCGACTTCGTGCTGGACCGCCTGCGCAAGGTCGCGATGGCGGCGTAAGGCCCTCTCCTGTAGAGCCGAGCCCATGCTCGGCTTGTGCGGCGCCTGAACGAAAGGCAGCCGAGCATGGCTCGGCTCTACAGGATCGCGCGCACTTTGGCACACCCCTTGCAGCTTCCCGGGCAACGTTCCCGTGGGAGTGCACCGTGCGCAACCTGATTACCGACTACCTGGGCGTCCACGCCCAGGCCATGCCGTTGCGCGAACAGCGGATGAAGCTGATCGCCAGCAACCTCGGCAATGCCGACACTCCCGGCTACAAGGCCCAGGACCTGGACTTCGATGCCGCCCTGCGCCATGCCCAGGGGCAGGATGCCAATGGCCTGATGGCCACCACCCATGAGCAGCACTACGAAATCAGTAGTGGCCTGAACCCGTTCCAGATCGCGCGCGAAGGCGTGCAGCCCAGCCTGGACGGCAACACCGTCGATCCCGATGCCGAGCGTGCGGCCTATGGCCGTGCCGCGCTCGAGTACCGCGCTTCGCTCAGCTTCGTCGAGAGCAAGGTGCGTTCCATGTTGACCGCGATCACGGGGCAATAAGCCATGAGCAACCTGCCGATCTTCGATATCGCCGGCTCCGCGCTGCAGGCGCAGTCGGTGCGCATGAGCACCATCGCCTCCAACCTCTCCAACGCCGACACCGTCGCCGGCTCCGCCGACGCCGTGTACAAGCCGCTGGAGCCGATCTTCCAGGCCGTCACCAGCAAGAACGATCCGAACATCACCTCGGTGAAGGTGAAGGAGATCACCCAGAGCGATGCGGCGCCGATCAAGCGCTACGAGCCCGGCCATCCGCTGGCCGACGCCGACGGCTACATCTACCAGCCCGACGTCGATCCGGTGGCGCAGATGGTCAACCTGATCTCGACCTCGCGCAATTACCAGGCCGGCGTGGAGATGCTGACCACCGCCAAGGAACTGGCCCTGGCCACCCTGACCATGGGCCGCTGAGGCCCGCAGTACCGGATACCGCCATGACCACCGCCGTCAACAACCAGACCAACCAGGACGTCTACACCGCACTCGGTCTGAACGCCCCGAACAGCAACGCTACCAAGAAGAAGAACACGCTGGACCAGGCCGATTTCCTGCGCCTGATGACCGAACAGCTGCAGCACCAGGATCCGCTGAAGCCGATGGACAACACGCAGATGGTCGCGCAGATGGCGCAGATGTCCACCGTGCAGGGCATCACCGACCTGAACAAAACGGTGAAGGGTTTCCAGGAATCGATGGCCAGCGACCAGGTGCTGCGTGGCGCGGCGCTGGTCGGCCACCAGGTGCTGGTGCCGTCGGAAAAGCTGGTACTGGAAAAGGAAGGCAACGTTGAAGGCACGGTGGCCGCGCCTTCTGCCGGCATCATCACCGTGGACATCACCGATGCCACCGGCGCCAAGGTCACCTCGCTGAGCGTGGAAGCCAAGGCCGCCGGAGAGACCGCGTTCCAGTGGGACGGCAAGGATGCCAACGGCAAGCGCATGGAGCCGGGCAAGTACTCCATCGTCGCCAACCACGTCGACACCGCCGGCAAGAGCACCAAGTTGTCCACCTACGTGCAGGCGCCCGTGGAAAGCGTGACCGTCGGTTCCGACGGCCTGTACCTGAACCTCAAGGGCCTGGGCACGGCCCCGATCGACTACGTGCTCCGCGTCAGCTGAGCCGCACACCCCGTACTTACCAGGAGCATCCCATGGGCTTCAATGTCTCGCTGTCCGGCATCAATGCCGCCAATTCCGACCTGAGTGTCACTGCCAACAACGTCGCCAACGTCAACACCACCGGCTTCAAGGAATCGCGCGCCGAATTCGCCGACCTGTTCTCGGCCACCGGTTACGGCCTGTCGAAGAACGCCGTGGGTTCGGGCGTCCGCGTCTCCAACGTTGCCCAGCAGTTCAAGCAGGGCCACAACGAACAGACCGGCCGCAGCCTGGACATGGCCATTTCCGGTGAGGGCTTCTTCACCATGAACATGAACGGCACCCGCGTGTACTCGCGCGCCGGCAACTTCCAGACCGATGCATCGGGCTACGTGGTCAACCCGCAGGGCGCGCGCCTGCAGGTGTTCGCACCGAATGCCGACGGCACCAACTTCGATGCCGGGCGCATGGTCGACCTGCAGCTGCTGACCACTGACAGCCCGCCGAAGCAGACCAGCGAAGTGAAGGTCGGCTTCACCCTGCCGGCCAACGCCAAGCAGCCGACCGTCACCACCTTCGACCCGACCGACTCCAACAGCTACAACCACTCCAGCGGCGGCATCACCGTGTACGACTCGCTGGGCGTGAGCCACATCCAGGTTTCGTATTTCGTGAAAGGTGCCAACCCGAACGAGTGGACCGTGCGCAACTACGTGGACGGCCAACCGGCGGGTACACCGACCCCGGTCACCTTCGACAACAGCGGCAAGCTGGTCGCACCAGCCAACGGCAAGGTCAGCCTCGGCACGTTCACCCCGAACACGGGCGCCGGCGTGTTGAACATGACGCTGGATATCAACGGTTCGACCCAGTACGGCGAGAAGTTCGCGCTGCGCAACACCCAGCAGGACGGCTATGCCGCCGGCAAGCTCAATGAGATCACCGTGTCGGAAACCGGCGTGGTCTATGCCCGCTATTCCAACGGTGCCGACAAGCCGCTGGGCCAGGTCGCGCTGACCACCTTCAACAATCCGCAGGGCCTGGAATCGAAGGGCAACAACCTGTGGGTGGATACCTTCAGCTCGGGCACGCCACGCACCGGCATGCCGGACACCTCCAACCTCGGCAAGATCCAGGCCGGCTCGCTGGAAGCGTCCACCGTCGACCTCACCGAGCAGCTGGTCAACATGATCACCGCGCAGCGCAACTTCCAGGCCAACGCGCAGATGATCACCACCCAGGACCAGATCACCCAGACCGTCATCAACATCCGTTGATGAACTGCTGACCCCGTCTCGGAACTTCCCGCATGGATAAAGCCCTCTACGTGGCGATGACCGGTGCCCGCGCCTCCCTGCAGGCGCAGGGTACGCTCAGCCACAACCTCGCCAACTCGGACACCCCTGGCTTCAAGGAAGCGCTGGCCAACACCGAAGCCTTCCCGATCAAGGGCCAGGGCTTTGCCTCGCGGGTGGATGCACTGCACGTCGACGCCGGCTTCAACCGCCGGCCCGGCGCGCAGCACATCACCGGCAAGCCGCTGGACCTGGCGCTGCAGACCGGCACCTGGCTGGCCGTGCAGTCCACCGATGGCACCGAGGCGTACACGCGTGGCGCCGCACTGTCGGTCACGCCGAACGGACAGCTGGTGACCTCCAGCGGCCGCGCGGTGCTGGATGACAACAACAACCCGATCGCCATTCCGCCCTACCAGGCGATGGAGATCGGTGCCGACGGCACGATCTCGATCATTCCGCAGGGCGAAGGCCCGCAGACGATGGCGCAGGTCGGACGGATCAAGGTGGTGCAGGCGCCGGACGAGCGCCTGGAGCGCGGCCTGGACGGGCTGTTCCGCAACACCGATCCGCGCCAGCCGTTCGCACCTGCGCAGGGCACGGCGGTGCACAGCGGCCAGCTGGAAGGCAGCAACGTCGATGCCGCCGGCGCGCTGGTGCAGATGATCCAGCTGCAGCGCCAGTACGAAATGCAGGTGCAGGTGATCAAGCACGGCGACGACAACGCGCGCAGCGCCAACAGCCTGCTGCGCCTGGGCAGCTGACGGAATTCCGGCGCCGCTTGAATGCGGCGCTGGCACACCGCTTGCACACCCGAAGACAAGGGCCGCACCGCGCGGCCGGCTCCACCAGACAGGACACCGAAGATGAACCAGGCATTGTGGATCGCGAAAACCGGACTGGATGCGCAGCAGATGCGCATGTCGGTGGTTTCCAACAACCTCGCCAACACCAACACCACCGGCTTCAAGCAGGACCGCGCCAGCTTCGAGGACCTGCTGTACCAGCAGGTGCGCCAACCCGGCGGCTCCTCCTCGGCACAGACACAGCTGCCGACCGGCCTGCAGCTGGGTACCGGCGTGCGCGTGGTCGCCACCGCCAAGAACTTCGAACAGGGTGGCCAGCAGCAGACCGGCCGCGCACTGGACGTGATGGTCAACGGCCGCGGCTTCTTCGAAGTGCAGATGCCCGATGGCAGCTCGGCCTATACCCGTGATGGCTCGTTCAAGATCAACCAGGACAGCGAGCTGGTCACCAACAGCGGCTACCCGGTGCAGCCGGGCATCCAGATTCCCGAAGGCGCGCAGTCGGTGACCATCGGTACTGACGGCACCATCAGCGTGAAGATGGCCGACGGCGCGGCCTCGGTGGAAGTGGGCGCGCTGACCCTGACCGATTTCGTCAATCCGGCCGGCCTGCAGGCACGGGGTGAAAACCTGTTCCTTGAGACCACCGCATCGGGCCCGGCGCAGAACGGCAATCCCGGCCTCAACGGCCTGGGCACCGTGGTGCAGGGCGCGCTGGAGGGCAGCAACGTCAACGTGGTGGAAGAGCTGGTGTCGATGATCGAAACCCAGCGCGCCTACGAAATG
The DNA here is from genome assembly GCF_039555535.1 of Stenotrophomonas maltophilia. Taxonomy (NCBI): domain Bacteria; kingdom Pseudomonadati; phylum Pseudomonadota; class Gammaproteobacteria; order Lysobacterales; family Lysobacteraceae; genus Stenotrophomonas; species Stenotrophomonas maltophilia. Next base: position 2,626,428 of record NZ_CP154630.1, read on the forward strand.
AACGCCAAGGCGATTTCCACCACTGATTCGATGCTCGGCTACCTCAACAACAAGCTCTGACCGGCCAACCCGGGAAACCGCCATGTCGCCCATTTCCAACTTCGCCCGCACTGCCCTCGCCTGCACCGTGGCTGCCCTGCTCGGTGGCTGCGTGATTGCCGGCGACGTGCGCCCCTATCCGGCAATGGCACCGATCCAGCCGATCATGCCACCGCAGGCCGAGCCGACCGCCGGCGCCATCTATGCGGCCGGTCCGACCCTGCAGTTGTATTCGGACCGTCGCGCACGCGATGTCGGCGACCTGCTGACCATCACCCTGCTGGAAAACACCACCGCGCAGACCAGTGCCAACACGGCCACCAACAAGGAATCCAACCTCAGCCTGGGCACGCCCTCCATCCTCGGCGCGCCGGTCACCCTGGGCGGCAAGGACATCCTGAGTGCCACGGCCAAGGGCGCGCGTGACTTCACCGGCAAGGGCAACAGCGCGCAGAGCAACCGCCTGCAGGGCAACGTGACCGTGACCGTGGTGCAGCGCCTGCCCAATGGCAACCTGGTGGTGCAGGGGCAGAAGAACCTGCGCCTGAACCAGGGCGACGAGCTGGTGCAGGTACAGGGCATCGTGCGCCCCGGCGACATCGGCGCGGACAACACTGTGCCTTCCAGCCGCGTGGCTGAGGCACGCATCGTCTACGGCGGCCGCGGCCCTGTCGCGCAGTCCAACGCGATGGGCTGGCTGAGCCGCTTCTTCAACTCCGGCCTGACGCCGTTCTGAGTATGGCCATGAAACTCTTCTTTTCTTCTTCCTGGCAGCGGCGCACGGCGTCGTTCGTCGCCTTGATGCTGCTGATCGTTGCAGCCCCGGCCAGCGCCGAACGCATCAAGGACCTGGCCCAGGTCGGTGGCGTGCGTGGCAATGCGCTGGTGGGCTACGGCCTGGTGGTGGGCCTGGACGGCAGCGGCGACCGCACCAGCCAGGCACCCTTCACCGTGCAGAGCCTGAAGAACCTGCTCGGCGAGCTGGGCGTCAACGTACCGCCGAACGTCAACCCGCAGCTGAAGAACGTGGCGGCGGTGGCGATCCACGCCGAACTGCCGCCGTTCGCCAAGCCGGGCCAGCCGATCGACATCACCGTGTCCTCGATCGGCAACGCGGTGTCGCTGCGCGGCGGTTCGCTGCTGATGGCCCCCCTGCGCGGCGCCGATGGGCAGATCTATGCCATCGCCCAGGGCAACCTGATCGTGGGTGGCTTCGGCGCGCAGGGCAAGGACGGCTCACGCGTCTCGGTGAACGTGCCCAGCGTCGGCCGCATTCCCAATGGCGCCACCGTGGAGCGTGCCCTGCCCGACCCGCTGGCCAATGGCGGCGAGATCACCCTGAACCTGCACAACAATGACTTCACGACCGTCTCACGCATGGTCGCGGCACTCAACAATGCATTCGGCGAAGGTGCGGCACGCGCGGTCGATGGCGTGACCGTGGCGGTCACCGCACCGACCGATCCGGGCGCACGCATCGGCCTGCTGGCGCGCATCGAGAACCTGGAACTGACCCCGGGCAGCGCCCCGGCCAAAGTGGTGGTCAATTCGCGTACCGGCACCGTGGTCATCGGCCAGCAGGTGCGGGTCGGACCCGCCGCGATCTCGCACGGTTCGCTGACCGTGACGATCCAGGAAAACACCAATGTCAGCCAGCCCAACGCGCTGTCCGGCGGCCGTACCGTAGCCAGCCCGCAGTCGACCATCACCGCCACCAATGACGGCAGCCGCATGTTCAAGTTCAGCGGCGGCACCACCCTGGACGAGATCGTGCACGCGGTGAACGCGGTAGGCGCGGCACCGGGCGATCTCATTGCGATCCTGGAAGCCCTGAAGCAGGCCGGCGCCCTGAGTGCCGAGCTCGAGGTGATCTGACATGCGCATCAATCCCGCATTCGATCTGCACCCGGCGCAACAGAATGATCCGGCCAAGATCGACAAGGTCGCGCGACAACTGGAAGGCCAGTTCGCGCAGATGCTGGTCAAGAGCATGCGTGATGCCAGCTTCGGCGACTCGCTGTTCCCCGGCGAGAACAAGATGTTCCGCGACATGTACGACCAGAAGATCGCCGAGGCGATGACCCGAGGCAAGGGCCTGGGCCTGTCCGGCATGATCAGCCGGCAGCTGTCCGGCCAGGCCGCCGATGGCCCGGCGCTCGATACCCGCGTGGACCCGGCCAAAGCCAGCCGTGCCTATCAGCTCAATGCGCCGGCCAAGCCCGCGCCGTCGCTGCCGTTGGAAGACGGCAGCCAGGCGGTGCGCCTGCTGCAGCAGATGGCGGCCGGCGCCCAGTCGGGCGCACACGCGGCGGTTGCACCGATGGAACAGGCGCTGGACCTGATCGCCGGGCGCGAAAGCAGCAGCATGCACCGCTCGCTGGGCACCGAAGATCCGTACATCGGCAGCCTGCAGGGCGAGGACTGGGCCGCCAACAGCGATCAGTGGTCGGCCACCGCCAGCAACCGCGGCACGGCCATCAGCCCGGCCGATGCGATGGCTACCCGCACCGCCGTCGCCCAGCTGGGCGAGCACACCCCGGAAGGTTTCGTCGCAAGCATCTGGCAGCACGCGCAGCGTGCGGCCAAGGAGCTGGGCGTAGATGCCCGCGCCCTGGTCGCCCAGGCAGCGCTGGAGACCGGCTGGGGCAAGCGCCACATCAAGCATGCCGACGGCAGCACCTCGCACAACCTGTTCGGCATCAAGGCCAATGGCTGGAACGGCCAGCGCGCCGTGGCCGGCACCCACGAGTATGTCGATGGCGTGCGCCGCAACGAGACCGCCAGCTTCCGCGCCTACAGTTCGCCGGCCGAGAGCTTTGCCGACTACGTGCGCCTGCTGAAGACCAGCCCGCGCTACCAGCAGGCCCTGCAGGCCGGCACCGATGTGCAGGGCTTCGCCCGCGGTCTGCAGCGCGCCGGCTATGCCACCGACCCGCGCTACGCGGCCAAGATCGCCGCGATCGCCGGCGGACCGACCATCGAGCGTGCCGTCAGCGCCGTGGCAGACGCCGGCTCGCGCCTTGGCCAGACCTTCGCCAGCACCGCAACCGCGGCGCTGGGTATCACCCGTCGTTGAGGAACCCCATGTCCAGCGTACTTTCCACCGGTACCGGTGCCCTGCTCGCCTTCCAGCGTGCGTTGGCGACCACCAGCCACAACGTGGCCAACCTCAATACCCCGGGCTACAGCCGGCAGAAGGTCAACTTCGCCACGGCTGATCCCCAGAACTACGGCTACGGCACGGTCGGCAACGGCACCCGCATCACCGACATCCGCCGTACCGCCGACCAGTTGGCGATCTCGCGCCTGCTCGACAGCAGCGGCGAGCTGGCGCGCCTGAAGCAGCTCTCTGGCATGGCCGACCGGGTCAACTCGCTGTTCTCCGACGCGGCAACCAACGTGTCCGGCGTCTGGTCGAAGTTCTTCGATTCGGTCAGCGGCCTGTCCTCCAATGCGGCCGGCACCGCCGACCGCCAGAACATGCTGGACGGTGGCAAGGCGCTGGCCAACCGCTTCGTGCAGCTCAACACGCACCTGAACAACCTCAACAGCGAGGTCAACAACGGCCTGCTGGCTGGTGCCACCGAGGTCAACCGATTGGCGCAGGAGATCGCGCAGATCAACGGTGCGATCGGCACCAACATCGCTACCGCCGCACCGGACCTGCTCGATCGCCGCGACCAGCTGATCACCCAGTTGATCGGCTACACCGGTGGCACCGCAGTGATCCAGGACGGCGGCATCATGAATGTCTATACCGCCGGCGGGAACGCGCTGGTGGTGGGTACCACGGCAACCAAGGTCACCACGGTTGCCGACCCGTACCAGCCGGAGCGGCTGCAGCTGGCGCTGGAAACGCAGGGCAACACCATCCGGCTCGACCCGAAGGCGGTCGGTGGCCAGATCGGCGGCCTGCTGGAGTTCCGCGACACCGTGCTGACGCCGGCCCAGGCCGAACTGGGCAAGCTGGCGGTAGGCCTGGCCGAGAGCTTCAACCAGGTGCATCACCAGGGCGTGGACCTGTATGGCCAGCTGGGGGGGGACTTCTTCAACATCGGCAACCCGCGCGTCACCGCCAACAATGCCAATACCGGTACCGCAAGCCTCAGCGCCGCTTACGGCGACCTCGGCAAGCTGGACGCGCAGAACGTGGTGCTGCAGTTCGATGGCACCAACTGGAAGGCCAGCCGTGCCGACACCGGCGCCAACGTTCCGCTGACCGGCACCGGCACGGCCGCTGATCCACTGGTGATCAACGGCGTCAAGCTGGTGGTCGGCGGTACGCCGGCAGCCAACGATCGCTTCCTGCTGCAGCCGACCGCAGGCGTGGCCGGCAGCATGGAAGTGGCGATCACCGATCCCTCGCGCATCGCCGCCGCAGCGGCGGTGAAGGGCGCGGCAGCGACGTCCAACACCGGCACCGGCAAGCTGAGCGGTGTCACCGTCAGCGATTCGACCAACGCCAACCTGCGCAATCCGGCCGCGATCGTGTTCACCTCGGCCACCACCTACACCATCGATGGTGGCCCGCCACAGACCTACACGCCCGGCCAGACCATCAGCGCCAATGGCTGGAGCTTCGTGCTGGACGGTGCGCCAAAGGTCGGCGACACCTTCAACATCACCCCGACCCCGGCGGGCTCTTCGGACAACAGCAATGCCTCCAGGCTGTCCAAGGTGGAGAGCGCCAAGGCGTTCAACAGCGGCACGGTCACCCTCAACGGTGCCCTGGGCGGCCTGACCACCCAGGTCGGTGCAGCCGCCCGCTCGGCCGAGTATTCGCTGGAAGCGCAGCTGGTGATCAACGACAAGGCGCAGGAAGCGCGCGATGAGGTGTCCGGCGTCAACCTGGACGAGGAAGCGGCGGACATGCTGCGCCTGCAGCAGGCCTACCAGGCCGCGTCGCAGCTGATCTCCACCGCCGACAGCATGTTCCAGACCATTCTGGGAGCCGTCCGTCGATGAGCAGCCGTATCTCCACCAGCATGATGTTCAACCAGTCCGTGTCGCTGATGATGGCCAAGCAGGCCAAGCTCAGCCACCTGGAGCAGCAGATCGCCACCGGCAGCAAGATCGTCAGCGCCAAGGACGATCCGGTCGCCGCGGGTGCGGCCGTGGGGCTTGACCGCAGCCTGGCCGCACTGGACCGGATGAAACTCAATGCCGGCAACGTGCAGAACCGGCTGGGCGTGCAGGAAAACACCCTGGCCCAGGTCAACGACCTGATGGCGCGCGTCAACGACCTGACCATCCAGGCCAGCAACCCCGCGCTGGGCGCCGCCGACAAGAAGACGCTGATCACCGAATTGAACCAGATCCGCGAGGGCCTGCTGTCGCTGGCCAACGCCGACGACGGTACCGGCCGTTACGTGTTCGGCGGCACCAACGATGGCGATCCACCGTTCGCCAAGATCAATGGCAAGGTGGTCTACCGTGGCGACCAGACCCAGCGCCAGATTGAAGTCGGCCCCGATACCTATGTGCGGGACGCCCTGCCCGGCAGCGAAATCTTCATGCGCATTCCTACCGGCGACGGCTTCGTCGATGGTGGCGCCGCGGCCGGCAATACCGGCAACGGCGTGCTGACCAACATCACCCGCGATGGCAGCGACAGCTGGAACGGCCAGTCCTTCAGCATCCGCTTCACCGCCGCCGACCAGTACCAGGTACTGGACGGCGCTGGCAACGTGACTGGCACCGGCACGTTCAAGGCCGGTGACAACGTGGAAGTCAACGGTGTACGCCTGCAGATCACCGGCGCACCTGCTGCCGGTGACAGCTTCAACGTGAAGCCGGCAACCAGCCGCGACATCTTCGACACCATGGACAAGCTGATTGCCGCGCTTGATGCCGACACCGGCACCACCGCGAAAATGAGCGCGCAGCAGAACGAACTGCAGAGCGCCCTGCGCGATGTGGCCCGTGCATCGGAACGGATGATCGATTCGCGCGCGGCCGGCGGTGCGCAGCTGAAGGCACTGGACAATGCCGCCGACATGCGCGAAGCCAACAGCGTGACCCTGAAGACCACGCTGTCGCAGATGCGCGACCTGGACTACGCCGATGCGCTGAGCCAGTACCAGCTGCAGAGCACCGCACTGCAGGCGGCACAGACGATCTTCTCGCAGATGCAGTCGATGTCGTTGTTCAACAAGATCCGCTGACGCTTCCCAAGCGTCACTCCCTGAAGGCCGCGATGCCCTGCATCGCGGCCTTTTTCGTTCCTGCGTGCCCGTTCCGTCGCGCTCGTCGGGCGTGGCCCGGCGCTGCCGGAAAGGTGCTCCTGCGCATTTTCCGTGATTGCCCATCAAGCCCGGCCCTGCCCCGCCGATACCTTCATCAGCGCTGGTTGGGCATGCCCAACCGCCCCTTCCGGGGTCGCCTTCACGCCCGACAAGGGCTGAAAAACCCCGGGAAAACAGCCGCCGGCACCGGATTTCAGCATCGACGGAATTCACGGCTAAAGGTTGTTGACAAAGCGCCGTTATTCATTTGGCAACAGCGAAGCACACAGCCACACAAAAAAACAGGCGGCGCTTCGTTTCATTCACCAACGGGTTCCATATAAGAGGAGACGACCCCATGGCACAGGTAATCAACACCAATACGATGTCGCTCAACGCTCAGCGCAACCTGAGCACCAGCGGCAGCTCGCTCGCTACCACCATCCAGCGCCTCTCGTCCGGCCTGCGCATCAACAGCGCGAAGGACGACGCGGCCGGCCTGGCCATCAGCGAGCGCTTCACCACCCAGATCCGCGGGCTGGACGTGGCCATCCGCAATGCCAACGACGGTATCTCGCTGGCCCAGGTCGCCGAGGGTTCGCTGAGCGAAGTCGGCAACAACCTGCAGCGCATCCGTGAACTGGCCGTGCAGTCCTCCAACGCCACCAACTCGGCCAGCGACCGCAAGGCCCTGCAGGCTGAAGTGACCCAGCTGGTCTCGGAAGTCGACCGCGTGGCCAAGCAGGCCGACTTCAACGGCACCAAGCTGCTGGACGGCTCCTTCACCAGCCAGCTGTTCCAGGTCGGCGCCAACGCCGGCCAGGCCATCGCCATCAACAGCGTGGTCAACGCCAAGGCCGATTCGCTGGGCGCGGCGACCTTCGCCAATGGCTACACCGGCACCAGCCTGGCCGCGGCCGACAAGGCCACCGCCGACACCACCTACTCCGGCCTGCAGATCTCGGTGACCCCGCCGGGCGGCACCGCCACCACGGTCACCATCAACGACTTCACCGTGAAAGCGGGTGAATCGATCACCTCGGCCACCTCTGCCGCGATCAACAACAAGCTGGGCGAAACCGGCGTCATGGCCTCGGTCAATGCCGGCGTGATCAGCCTGGCCTCGGTCAAGGACGGCCAGACCTTCACGCTGGGCGTCAGTGCCGCAACCCCGCCGGCCGGCGCCACCGCCGCGACCATCGCCGGCCTGGGCCTGACTGAAACCAGCACCAACGGCGGCCTGCTGACCGGCGCCACGTCCAACTTCGTCAAGGACCTGAACGTCACCACGGCCGAAGGCGCGCAGAAGGCGCTATCGATCGTCGACAAGGCCCTCGAATCGGTCAACAGCGTGCGCGCCGACCTTGGCGCGATCCAGAACCGCTTCACCTCGGTGGTGGCCAACCTGCAGACCTCCTCGGAGAACCTGTCGGCCTCGCGCAGCCGCATCCGCGATACCGACTTCGCCAAGGAAACCGCCGAACTGACCCGCACCCAGATCCTGCAGCAGGCCGGTACGGCCATGCTGGCCCAGGCCAACCAGGTACCGCAGAACGTGCTCAGCCTGTTGCAGCGCTGACATGAGCCGCCCCCGGGGCACGTCGGGGGCGTCTAACCCAACTCACGTGCAACCGCTCAAGGACCTCTCCTCATGGCACAAGTCATCAACACCAATACGATGTCGTTGAATGCTCAGCGTAACCTGAGCACCAGCGGCAGCTCGCTGGCCACCACCATCCAGCGCCTGTCCTCCGGTTCGCGCATCAACAGCGCCAAGGACGACGCCGCCGGCCTGGCGATCTCCGAGCGCTTCGGCACGCAGATCCGCGGTACCGACGTTGCCATCCGCAACGCCAACGACGGCATCTCGCTGGCCCAGGTCGCCGAAGGTTCGCTGACCGAAATCGGCAACAACCTGCAGCGCGTCCGCGAGCTGTCGGTGCAGGCCTCCAACGCCACCAACTCGGCCAGCGACCGCAAGGCCCTGCAGGCCGAAGTGACCCAGCTGGTCTCGGAAATCGACCGCGTCGCCAAGCAGTCGGACTTCAACGGCACCAAGCTGCTGGACGGTTCGTTCTCCAGCCAGCTGTTCCAGGTCGGCGCCAACGCCGGTCAGGCGATCGCCATCGACAAGACCATTGATGCCAAGGCCAATGCCCTGGGCGGCGCCAAGTTCGACACCAACGCACTGGCCCTGGCCGACCCGGGCACCAACGCTGACTTCAGCACCAGCGGCCTGTCCATCAACGGCGTGGCCATCGCCGATGTCTCGGTCAAGCAGGGCGCCGACGCCGCTGCCACCGGCAAGGCATCGCGTGAAGCGCTGGTGACCGCGATCAACGCCAAGATCGGCGAGACCGGCGTCTACGCTGAAGTGAACGGCACCGCTGGCGTGACCCTGACCTCGGTCAAGGACAGCACCAACGCCGACGGCTCGTTCAAGGCCATCACCGCCACCCCGGGCACCTGGACCGGCGCCACCGCGCCGACCTTCACCGCCACCACCGCTGCTGCGGCCCCGGCTGCGAAGTACGCCAGCAACCTGGACGTCAGCACCGTGAAGGGCGCCCAGCAGGCAATGGAAATTGTCGACAAGGCGCTGGGTGCGATCAACAGCACCCGCGCCGACCTTGGCGCCGTGCAGAACCGCTTCACCTCGGTCGTGGCCAACCTGCAGACCTCGTCGGAAAACCTGTCGGCTTCGCGTAGCCGCATCAAGGACACCGACTTCGCCAAGGAAACCGCAGAGCTGACCCGCACCCAGATCCTGCAGCAGGCCGGTACGGCCATGCTGGCCCAGGCCAACCAGGTGCCGCAGGGCGTGCTCAGCCTGCTGCGCTGATCCGCTCGCTGATCGACCTCCGGGCGCCGCATGACGCGGCGCCCGGATCCTGAAATACGTTCCACCTTCGCCAAAGGAAAAGCACCATGGCACAAGTCATCAACACCAACACCATGTCCCTGAATGCTCAGCGCAACCTGAGCACCAGCGGCAGCTCGCTGGCTACCACCATCCAGCGCCTGTCCTCCGGTTCGCGCATCAACAGCGCCAAGGACGACGCCGCCGGCCTGGCGATCTCCGAGCGCTTCGGCACGCAGATCCGCGGTACCGACGTCGCCATCCGCAATGCCAACGACGGTATCTCGCTGGCCCAGGTCGCCGAAGGCTCGCTGACCGAAATCGGCAACAACCTGCAGCGCGTCCGCGAGCTGTCGGTGCAGGCCTCCAACGCTACCAACTCGGCCAGCGACCGCAAGGCGCTGCAGGCCGAAGTGACCCAGCTGGTCTCGGAAATCGACCGCGTTGCCAAGCAGTCGGACTTCAACGGCACCAAGCTGCTGGACGGCACCTTCTCCAGCCAGCTGTTCCAGGTCGGCGCCAATGCCGGTCAGGCCATCGCCATCGACAAGACCATCGATGCCAAGGCCGGTTCGCTGGGCACCTCGACCTTCGCCACCGGTGCGACCGCTGCCCTGGCCGCCAGCACCGACGGTGCCCGCTTCTCCGGCACCGTGATGGGCGTGGACATCGGCACGGTTGAAGTGAAGGCCGGCGCCACCACGGCTGATGCCTCCAAGGCCGTCGCCACCGCCATCAATGCCAAGATCGGCGAAGCAGGCATCTACGCCGAAGCCAATGCCGACGGCTCCCTGAAGCTGAGCTCGGTGAAGGAAGGCAAGGCTGTCGCCGCCGCCGATATCGCCCTGATGCGCAGCGACTACGACGCGACCGCCAAGACCTGGGGCACCGCGGCAGCTGCGGGCGCCTACACTGCCGGCACCGATACCTCGGCCAACGTGCAGAAGCTGGACGTGAGCACCGTGCTCGGCGCCCAGCAGGCCCTGGAAGTGGTCGACAAGGCCCTGGGTGCGATCAACAGCACCCGCGCCGACCTCGGTGCGATCCAGAACCGCTTCACCTCGGTGGTGGCCAACCTGCAGACCTCCTCGGAGAACCTGTCGGCGTCGCGCAGCCGCATCAAGGACACCGACTTCGCCAAGGAAACCGCAGAGCTGACCCGCACCCAGATCCTGCAGCAGGCCGGTACGGCCATGCTGGCCCAGGCCAACCAGGTGCCGCAGGGCGTGCTCAGCCTGCTGCGCTGATCCACGGCAAGAAGGCGCCGCTACCGTCGGATCGAACCGACGGTAGCGGCAACCCGGAAGCCACGGTGCACGAAGGCGCGGGCCATGCCCGGCCCGGGATCACTCCCGAACCGGCCTGGCATCGCCCGCTCCTGCGGACCTCTCTTTCAGCGCTGTACCTTTGACTGTACGTACCGGGCGGCTTCGTCTCCCCCCGATTGTCAGTAGCCTGATCCCTCCCCTGCCTTGGGGGAGGGTTTTTTGCAGACTCCCGGCAGCCTGCGGTGATTCCACCCGCACCCTGCCCCAGCCCTCCTGCAAACCGCGTGCCAGATCCGCCGCCAGACAACTGGCACGGCGCATGCATCAACGAAGTCCTCAAGACCCAGCGGCGCAGGCCGCTATTTTCGTTGACGACGGGCCACCGCACGGCGGCCAGGCCCGGATACCAGGAGAATCACATGGCAAGCTTTGGATACGGTGGCATTGGCTCGGGGCTCAACATCTCGGACATCGTCAACCAGCTGGTCGCAGCCGACCGCAAGCCCGCCGACAACGCGCTGAACCTGCAGCAGTCCAAGGCCAAGATGCAGCTGTCGTCGATCGGCACCGTCACTTCGGCCTTCGACAAGCTGAAGACCGCACTGACCGCACTGAAGGCCACCACCGCGTTCGATACGCGCACCGTGACAGCCACCGGCAAGGCCGGCCCCACCAATGCCGACGACGTTCTGACAGCCTCGGTGGCGCTGTACGACCTCGGCACGACCAAGGCAGCCGCCTCCAACGGCACGCACCAGGTGGAGGTCACCTCCCTGGCCACCGCGCACAAGCTGATTGCCGACACCTCATTCCCGAAGACCGACACCTTCGGTGCCGGAACCATGACGCTGACCGTTGGCGTCGGCGACAAGGCCAAGACCATGAACGTGGCGGTGGAGGACGGCGATACGCTGACCACCATCCGCAACAAGATCGATGCGGCCGGCCGCAAGGAGGGCGTGCAGGCCACACTGATCACCTCGGGCGACAACCAGTATCTGTCGATCGCCCAGGAAAAGACCGGCGCTGCCAACGCGATCAAGCTGGAGTACGGTGGCAGCGACCCGAAGCTGGGCGCACTGGTCGGCAGCCTGAAGCAGAACACGGCCGCAGCGGACGCCGAACTGACCATCGATGGCGTCAAGGTAGTCAGCGCCAGCAACACGGTGGCCGATGCGGTTCCGGGCCTGACCCTGAACCTCAAGGTTCCCGGCAAGAGCACCGTGGTGATCAGTACCGACACTGCCGCCGCGACCAAGGTGATGCAGGAGTTCGTGACCGCCTACAACGCGGCGATCGCGGCGATCAACACCGAAACCAAGTACGACGCCAAGACCAAGGAAGCGGCCACGCTGACCGGTGACGCGCAGATGCGCGGTGCCTCCAGCCAGCTGCGCTCGATGATGTCCGGCGTGCTGAAGGAGCTTTCCGCTGACGGGCTGGACCCGAAGGTGCTTGGCCTGCAGACGCGCGGCTATCCCAATGCCGACGGCAGCCTGGTGCTGGATACCACCAAGTTTGCCGCTGCACTGGCCAGCCAGCCGGAGAAGATCCGCGCCGCCATCACCGGCGACACCGGCGGTGCCGGCACGCTTTACACCATGGTTGACGGCTACGTCAGCACCACGGTCGGCAAGGAAGGCGCCTTCGTCGCCCGCACCAAGGGCCTGAACACCACGCTGGACAACATCGACAAGCGCCGCAAGGACCTCGACACACGCATGAAGAACGTGGAAGAGCGCTACAAGAAGCAGTTCATCGCGCTGGACAGCCTGATGGGCAAGCTGCAGCAGAGCAATACGTCGCTGCAGCAGCAGCTGGCACAGCTGAACCGTTAAAGGACGGCGTGCAACGCTCAAGTTTGGCGTGCAACGCACCGATAACGGACGCAACAGCAATCAACGCCGCACCGCCGGTAACGGTCCCCACGACCTGCCGGCGGCACCCAGCGCAAGGAGAATCACGAATGTACGGTTCCAGCCGTCAATATGCCGAGCAGTACCGCCAGGTGGGAGTGACCAGTGCGGTTGCCGACGCCGATCCGCACAAGCTGGTGGCGATGCTGCTGGCCGGCGCGCTGGAGCGCGTGCGGCGCGCACTGGCCAGCCTCGAGCGTGGCGACCAGGCCGGCAAGGGCAAGGCGATCGGCGAGGTCTGCGCGATCGTCGGCCACCTCAACGGCTCGCTGGACCACGAGGCCGGCGGCGAGATCGCCGGCAATCTGTCGGCGCTCTACGACTACGTGCTGCAGCGCCTGACCGAGGCCAACCTGCACAACGACCGTGCCGCCCTCGACGAATCCCTGCAGCTGCTGGGCGAGATCGACAGCGCCTGGAATGCGATCCCGATGGAACAGCGCCGCTCGGCCGCGGTGGCACCATGAGCCTGCACGAACTGCACGCCCAGCTGGATGCCTTCGAAAAGGCCCTGGGCGAAGATGCGCTCGACCAGGCCGACAGCCTGCTCGACGGCCACGACAGCACGCTGCATGCCCTGCTCAGCCAGCCGCTGACCTTGGACGACCACGCACCACTCAGTGCGCTGTTCGAGCGCCAGCAGAACCTGCTGGGCCTGCTGCGCCAGCGCCGCGATGCGGTGGCTGCACTGATGAATGACGGCCAGCGCTCCCTTCGCGCGGCGCATGCCTACCTGCAGGCAGAATCGCTGGCATGACCCAACTGCCGACAACGTCGCTGCACCATCCTGCCGAAAGCGAGCTGTTCGACGAAACGCTCAGCTGCGAACTGGCCCTGCCCGCCGAGTTCCAGCCCGGCAGTGCCGCCGGTCGTACCAGCAGCGCCGAAGGCCTGCTGCGCAGCCTGGCGCTGGTGGAAGACAGCCGCGTTGACGAGCATGACGACCGCAACGAGGCCAGCCTGCAGCTTCAGCGGCTCGAGGCGAAGCTGGATCTGGCGATGGTGCTGCTTGGCCGCCTGGTCCGCCAGCAGGGCCAGGAGCTGACCCTGCGCCCGGTGCGCTGGTCACGTCGCGGGATACGCCTGCAGCTGGGCCCGCGCAGTGGCGCCAGTTCCGGCCAGGCAGGCCTGGTGCGCCTGCAGCCCAGCGACTGGCTGCCCGACCATATCGACCTGCCGGTGGAAGTGATCGCCGAAGCAGCGGATGGCGGGGGCGGCCACTATCTCTGGCTGCGCTTCCAGCGCCTTGGCGATGGCCTGGAAATGGCCATGGAGCGCCACCTGTTCCGCCTGCACCGTCGACAGGTGGCCGAAGCACGCCGGGCGCGCTGAAACCTGCCACCATCACGCTTGGCGGGCAAGCCTTGGCGGGCCCGTTCAGCTAAGTTAAGGTGGACTCCCCTACCCGGACCTGCTGCGTGCCTGTGCGAGTTCTCATCGTCGACGATCACACCCTGGTCCGCGCCGGCCTGGCGCGGCTTCTGCAGGGGTTTGCCGACGTGCAGCTGGTGGCCGAAGCCAGCAACGCCGAGCAGGCGCTGCAGCTGGCCCTGCACCACGCACCGGACGTGGTGCTGATGGACCTGTCACTGCCGGGCCGTACGGGCCTGGAAGCGCTCAGCGATATCCGGCTGCGCGCGCCTGGTACCCGGGTCGTGATGATGACCATGCATGACGATGCCGCGCACGTGCGCGATGCGCTTGACCGCGGCGCGGTCGGGTTCGTGGTCAAGGATGCGGCACCGCAGGAACTGGAACTGGCGCTTCGCGCGGCGCATGCCGGCCAGGTGTTCCTGAGTCCGCAGATCTCCGCCAAGATGCTGGCACCGATGCTCGGCCGCGAGAAGCCCACTGGCATCGCCGCGCTGTCACCACGCCAGCGCGAGATCCTGCGCCGCATCGGCAAGGGCGAAAGCAACAAGGAAATCGCCGCCGACCTCGGCATCAGCGTCAAGACGGTGGAAACCCACCGCGCACGCATGATGGAGTCACTGGGCTGCCGTCGCGCCAATGATCTGCTGCTGCTGGCCGCGCGCCACCAGCACGAGCTGGAGTGATCGGCTGTCGGTAGAGTCGACTGTCAGTCGACTTGCGCGCGGAGCGCGGGACTTTTCCAGAGCCTGATCGGAGAGCAGTCGACTAACGGTGCAGTCGACTAACAGTGCAGTCGACTAACAGTCGACTCTACTACCAACCTGCGACATCCCGCATCCGCGACGAAATCCCGTCATCCCGACACTCCCCGACGGGAATCCGTACACGGCACACGGCGGGATCGACGGATCTGGCACCGCGAATCAATGCCTTAGCTCCACCCATCGTCAATATCCCGCAACCATGTAGGGAAAACCCCTACACACTGTCGGGGCAACCACCAAGCCCCTCAGGAACCCCCTGATTCCGCCCCCGCCGGATCAAAAGCAAGATGCGTTCCACAAGGCGCCGGGGAGCGGTGCCGGGGAACCACGATGAAGGCTGCACTCTCGACCCAGCTGGGCCAACAACTCCACCTCACCCCGCAGCTGCTGCAGTCGATCCGGCTGCTGCAGCTTGATGGCCTGCACCTGGAACAGGAAATCCAGCGCCTGCTGGACTCCAATCCCCTGCTGGAAATCGAAGAACCCGAAGCACCGACCGCCGACGCCACCGAGGTTGCCGCCACGACGCTGGAAACCGCCGCGTTCGATGAGCTGCCGGAGTCCTCGATGTGGGACGTTGCCGGTACCAGCTGGCAGGACGGTGACGACGATCGCATGGCGCGTATCGCTGCCGGCGAATCGACCGACCCGCAGCTGCGCGTGCTGCAGCGCCTGTCGCTCGACATGGATGATCGCCAGCTGGCAGTGGCCGCATTCTGGCTGGACCACTGCGACGAGGCCGGCTACCTGCAGGCGCCACTGGACCAGCTGCAGCTGCTGGCCAGCGCACAGTTCGACATCGCTGCCGACGGCGTCGAAGCCATCCGCCAGCAGCTGCTGCACGGTGAACCGGCCGGCATGGCCGCGCAGGACCTGCGCGAGGGCCTGCAGGCGCAGCTGCGCAGCCTTCACGGCGCGGTGCCTGCCCGCCACCTGGCCACGCGCATCCTGGACGGCGCGCTCGATGCGCTGGCCGCACATGATTACCCCGCCCTCGCCCGCCAGCACGACGCCGAGATCGACGACGTTCGCGAAGCGGTACGCCTGATTCTGTCGCTGCAGCCACGCCCGGGCGACAGCCTGCTGCCGGAACGCAATGCCGTTGTGGTTCCGGACGTGGTCGCCTGGCACGCCGATGGCCAGTGGAAGGTGGCATTGAACCCGACCACCAGCCGCCGCGTCTCCATCAACAGCCAGTACGAACAGGCGCTGGCAGAGACCAGCGAGGCCGCCCCGGCACTGCGCGAAATGCTGCAGGAAGCGCGCTGGTTCAGCCGCGGCCTGTCGATGCGCTACGACACCCTGCTGCGCACCGCGCGGGTGATCGTCGAGCGCCAGGCCGCCTTCCTGGCCCGTGGCGAAGAGGCCATGGCCCCGCTGACCCTGAAGGAAGTGGCCGAGGAGATCGGCATGCACGAGTCCACCGTTTCGCGCATCACTACCGGCAAGTTCCTGCAGACCCCGCGCGGCACCTTCGAACTGAAGCACTTCTTCGCCGTGCGCCTGGAAGGCGCCAGCGTCTCCGGGCAGGCGGTGAAGGCCATGGTCCGCCGCCTGATCGACGCCGAACCGGCCGGCCGCCCGCTGGCAGACGAGGCCATTGCCGGCCTGCTGTCACGCCAGGGGGTGAACATTGCCCGCCGAACCGTCGCAAAATACCGAGAACAACTGGATATCGCCCCGGCCCGCGAACGGCGCCGGCTCAGCGCCAGGCAACCCCAGCTGGCCCGGGTGGGCTGAAAAGGATGTTGGACATGAACAAGCTCACGGTCCTGCTGGTCGATGACCACGAGGGCTTCATCAACGCGGCGATGCGCCATTTCCGCAAGATCGACTGGCTGCAGATCGTCGGCAGCGCCGGCAACGGCCTGGAAGCGATCGAGCGCTCGGAAACGCTGCGCCCGCAGGTGGTGCTGATGGACCTGGCGATGCCGGAAATGGGCGGCCTGCAGGCCACCCGCCTGATCAAGTCGCAGGACGATGCACCGTACATCGTGATCGCCAGCCACTTCGACGACGCCGAGCACCGCGAGCACGCACTGCGTGCCGGCGCCGACAATTTTGTCAGCAAGCTGTCCTACATCCAGGAAGTCATGCCGATCCTGGAAGGCCTCAGGGAGGATCGATCGTGAGCGAATCGCGCATCCTGGTGCTGGACAACGACGCCGTGCGCGCAGAGCGCACCGTTGCCCTGCTGGAATTCATGGACTTCAACCCGCGCTGGGTCTCCGACGCGGCCGACTTCGATCTGGGCCGGCAGCGCCAGAACGACTGGATGGCGGTGATCGTCGGCAGCCTGGACGACAGCGCCGCCAGCACCGCACTCTACAACTGGCTGGGCGGCAGCAGCCTGCCACCGCCGGTGCTGCTGGCCGATGGTGATGCCTCTGCGTTCGCGCAGCAGCACGGCCTGCACGAAGCCAATATCTGGCCGCTTGAAACGCCGCTGCGCCACGCGCAGATGGAAGCCCTTCTGCGCCGCGCCAGCCTCAAGCGCCTGGATGCCGAGCATCAGGCCGGTGCCGTGCAGGATCAGGGGCCGACCGGCAACGGTCCGGCGGTGACCGCACTGCGCACCATGATCGAACAGGTGGCCGCGTTCGATACCACCGTGCTGGTGCTGGGTGAATCGGGTACCGGCAAGGAAGTGGTGTCGCGCGCGATCCACCAGCGCTCGCCGCGCCGCGATGGCCCGTTCGTGGCGATCAACTGCGGCGCCATTCCGGCGGACCTGCTGGAAAGCGAACTGTTCGGCCACGAGAAGGGCGCCTTCACCGGTGCGCTGACCGCGCGCAAGGGTCGTTTCGAAATGGCCGAGGGCGGCACCCTGCTGCTGGATGAAATCGGCGACATGAGCCTGCCGATGCAGGTGAAGCTGCTGCGCGTGCTGCAGGAGCGCAGTTTCGAGCGCGTGGGCGGCAACCAGACCATCCGCTGCAACGTGCGCGTGGTGGCGGCGACCCATCGCGACCTGGAAACCCGTATTGCCGAGGGCAAGTTCCGCGAGGATCTGTTCTACCGCCTGAACGTGTTCCCGATTGAAGTGCCCGCGCTGCGCGAACGTCGCGAGGACCTGCCGGCACTGGTGGAAACCATCGCCGCACAGCTGGCCCGCACCGGCCGTGGCGAGGTGCGCTTCACCCCGGAAGCCTTGCAGGCACTGGCCGGCTACGAATGGCCGGGCAACGTGCGCGAGCTGACCAACCTGGTCGAACGACTGGCCGTGCTGCATCCGGGTGGTTCGGTGCGCGTGCAGGACCTGCCGGCCCGCTATCGTGGCGATGCGGCACTGGCCGCCGTCGCTACGCCGGCACCGGCACCGCCCGCCGCCAGCGAAGAGCGGCTGGACCTGCGCAGCTTCTCGTTCCACACACCCGGCAGTGGCAACCAGCCGGCGCTGGAGCACGGCATTGCCGTCAATCGCCCGGCGGCTCCGGCCGCACTGCCCGACGAAGGCATGGACCTGCGCAACCACATGGCCAACATCG
The DNA here is from genome assembly GCF_039555535.1 of Stenotrophomonas maltophilia. Lineage (NCBI taxonomy): Bacteria > Pseudomonadati > Pseudomonadota > Gammaproteobacteria > Lysobacterales > Lysobacteraceae > Stenotrophomonas > Stenotrophomonas maltophilia. The sequence goes on from NZ_CP154630.1 coordinate 2,644,361, forward strand.
AACTGGGCCTGATCCACGAAGCACTGGAACGCACCCAGGGCGTGGTCGCCCACGCCGCCCAGCTGCTCGGCCTGCGCCGCACCACCCTGGTGGAAAAGCTGCGCAAGTACGGCATCGAGCGCGAGCAGGCCGAGCTGGCCGGCTGAACCGCGCTATCAGCATGAAGGGGGCACGAACGCCTGGGCTTGCCCGGGCGTTGGTGTTTGTGGCGCCCGGGGTCAGATCCCTTTCCGCTGGAAGGGGATCTGACCCCCCGCGCACTCACAGCGCCGGAATTCCGGCCACTGGACCCTGCGGCCCCAGGCCAGAAAACCGACGCCGGTTAAATGGCGCCATGACCGGGGTCAGAGCCCGTTGCACTGCAACGGGATCTGCCCCCCTCCGAGCAGTGTCGACCAAGGTCGACACCCACCATCAGATCGCAGAGAACTGTCGAAGGCGGGGTGGGTCCGGTTGCGGGGGCGTGAGCCGCATGGATGCGGCGACCGAGCCTCCATGGACGGATTTACGGCGCCCCCCGCAACCGGACCCACCCCGCCATCCCACGGAATGTTCGCTGTTGCTGTTGCTGTTGCTGTTGCTGTTGCCGGCCAGCGGCCGGCACTACCGCGGGGAGCGGGGTGCAACCCCGCACGCACACCCAACCTCCTCACTTCACTGAATCGAAAACCGGTTTCGGCACGGCACTTGCACTGGCTCCAGCAGACAACCCCATCCCTGTTTCTGGAACCGTTGCAGATGTCCCACTCCGTCACTTCGATCCTTTCGCAGATCCGCTCCTATCAGACCCAGATGGGACAGCCGGCGCTCAACCCGCTGGGCGAAACCCCGCGCAGCAATGCCCTGCCGGGCACGGTGCTGGAAGCACCGCAGGCCCAGCCGGCCAGCTTCACCGAAACCCTGCGTGGTGCGATTGCCGGCGTCAACGACGCGCAACAGAAGTCCGGCGCCCTGGCCAAGGCCTTCGAAATGGGCGACCCCAGTGCCGACCTGGCCAAGGTGATGGTCGCCTCGCAGCAGTCCCAGATCGCCTTCCGCGCCACCGTGGAAGTCCGCAACCGTCTCGTCCAGGCTTACCAGGACGTGATGAACATGCCGCTGTAAGGAACATTGACGCATGGCACTGACGCTCTCCAAGGACAGCCTGAACGCCGAGAAGGCCGGGCAATGGTTCGACCGCCTGCAGAGTCTGCAGATCACCCGTCGGCTGGGCCTGATGGCGATGATCGCGGTGGCGGTGGCGGCAGGCCTGTCCGTGTTCTTCTGGTCACAGAAGCCGGGCATGGTCCCGCTGTATACCGGCCTGGACCAGAAGGCGACCGCTGAAGCGACCGACCTGCTGCGCGCCGCGCAGATTCCGTTCGCGCTCGATCCCGCCACCGGCGGCATCACCGTGCCGGAGAAGAACCTGCACGACGCCCGCCTGAAGCTGGCCGGCTCCGGCCTGACCGACAGCGGCAAGCTTGGCTTCGAGCTGATGGAACGCGACCCGGGCTTCGGCGTCAGCCAGTTCGTCGAAAGCGCGCGCTACCAGCACGCGCTGGAAACCGAGCTGTCGCGCACCATCAACACGCTGCGCCCGGTGCGTGATTCGCGCGTGCACCTGGCCATTCCCAAGCCCAGCGCCTTCACCCGCCAGCGCGATGTCGCCAGCGCTTCGGTGACCCTGGAACTGCGCGGCGGCCAGCAGCTGGAACGCAGCCAGGTGGACGCCATCGTGCACATGGTCGCGGCCAGCATCCCGGATCTTGCCCCGGAACGGGTGACCGTGGTCGACCAGAGCGGGCGCATGCTCAGCATCACCGACCCCAACAGCGAGGCGGCCGTCAACGCTGCCCAGTTCGAACAGGTGCGCCGCCAGGAAACCTCGTTCAACCAACGCATCCGCGAGCTTCTGGAACCGATGACCGGCCCGGGCCGCGTCAACCCGGAAGTGAGCGTGGACATGGATTTCTCGGTGACCGAAGAAGCCCGCGAGCTCTATAACGGCGAGCCGCAGAAGCTGCGCAGCGAGCAGATGAGCGAGAACACCACCAGCACGCCGGGGCCGCAGGGTGTGCCGGGGGCGACCAGCAACAGCCCGCCGGGCCAGCAGGCCGCGCCGGCCACCGCGCAGACCCCGACCGAAAGCAGCAAGAACGCGACCCGCAACTACGAGCTGGACCGCACCCTGCAGCACACCCGCCAGCCCGCGGGCCGCATCAAGCGCGTGTCGGTGGCAGTGCTGGTGGACAACGTGCCGCGCGCCGGCGCCAACGGCAAGATGAGCCCGCAGCCGCTGTCGGCCGCCGAGCTGACCCGCGTCGAGGCCTTGGTGAAGCAGGCGGTCGGCTTCAACGCCGAGCGTGGCGACACCGTGTCGGTGATGAACGCCCCGTTCGTGCGCGAGATCACGCCCGAGGAAGGCCCGGCCTGGTGGGAGCTGCCTTGGGTGCACGACGCCGGCCGCATGCTGCTCGGCGCGGTGGTGGTGCTGGCACTGCTGTTCGGCGTGCTGCGCCCGGCGCTGCGCGCGATCACCGGCCAGAACAAGAAGAACGACGAGCACGCACTGGAACCGCATACCGCGGACGTGCAGCTGGTTGATGACGATGGCACCCCGCTGCCGGCGCTGGGCGCCGACCGGGCCAGCCTGGCCGGGCCAGACGCACTGGCCCTGCCGGTGGATTCATATGAGGAACGACTGCGGATGGCGCGTGAAGCCGTGAAGACCGACTCCAAGCGCGTGGCCCAGGTGGTCAAGGGCTGGGTGGCCAATGACTGAGCCGCAATTGACCGGCGTGCAGCGCGCGGCCGTGCTGCTGCTTTCGCTGGGTGAGCTGGACGCGGCCGAGGTGCTGCGCCACATGGAACCCAAGGAAGTGCAGAAGATCGGCATCGCCATGGCCACCATGACCGACATCACCCGCGAGCAGGTGGAACGGGTGATGGACCAGTTCGGCCAGGAGCTGGGCTCGAAGACCTCACTGGGCGTGGGTTCGGATGACTACATCCGCAACATGCTGGTGCAGGCGCTGGGCAGCGAGAAGGCCGGCAACCTGATCGACCGCATCCTGCTCGGCCGCAACACCACCGGCCTGGACGCGCTGAAGTGGATGGACCCGCGCGCGGTGGCCGACCTGGTGCGCAACGAGCACCCGCAGATCATCGCCATCGTGATGGCGCACCTGGAAACAGACCAGGCCGCCGACGCACTGAAGCTGCTGCCCGACCGTACCCGCGTCGACGTACTGCTGCGCATCGCCACCCTCGACGGCATTCCGCCGAACGCGCTCAATGAACTCAACGAGATCATGGAGCGCCAGTTCGCCGGCAACCAGAACCTGAAGTCGTCCAACATCGGCGGCGTGCAGTGCGCGGCCAACATCCTGAACTTCATGGACAGCGGCCAGGACCAAGCGATCCTGGGCGAAATCGCACGCATCGATGCGCCACTGAGCAACCGCATCCAGGACCTGATGTTCGTGTTCGACGATCTGGTCGATCTGGACGATCGCGAAATGCAGCTGGTCCTGCGCGAAGTGAGCGGCGAGCGCCTGGGCTTGGCCCTGCGCGGTGCCGACATCAAGGTGCGCGACAAGATCACCCGCAACATGTCGCAGCGCGCGGCCGAAATCCTGCTGGAGGACATGGAAGCCCGTGGCCCGGTGCGCCTGTCCGACGTGGAAGGCGCGCAGCGCGAGATCCTGGCCATCGTCAAGCGCATGGCCGATGAAGGCACCGTCACCATCGGTGGCAGCGCGGAGGCCATGCTGTGAGCAACGTCGTGCGCTGGCTTGCCCCGGACCTGCTGGCCCAGCCCGAACCGGCGCTGGCGCAGGAAGATGTGTTCGAACTCACCGAGCCGGACCCGGAACACGAACCCGAGCCACCGCTGCAGCTGCCGACCCTGGAGGAGATCCAGGCGATCCAGGACAGCGCCGAGAAGGAAGGCTTCCAGCACGGCCATGCCGACGGCTACAGCCAGGGCCAGGCCGAGGTGCGGCGCCTCGCCGCGCAGATCGAAGGCATCCTGGACAACTTCAGCCGGCCGCTGGTGCGGCTGGAGAATGAAGTGGTCGGTGCGCTCGGCGAGCTGGCCGTGCGCATCGCCGGTGCCCTGGTCGGGCGTGCCTACGAGGCCGACCCTGCGCTGTTGGCGCAGCTGGTCGGCGAGGCCATCGACGCGGTCGGAGGCAGCACCCGCGAAGTCGAGGTGCGCCTGCACCCCGACGACATCGCCGCCCTCGCCCCCCTGCTGAACCTGTCGCCGCAGCAGCGCCTGGTGCCCGATACCAGCCTGAGCCGCGGCGACCTGCGCGTGCATGCTGAAGCGGTGCGCATCGACGGCACCCTGGAAGCCCGCCTGCGTGGCGCGCTGGATGCGGTGATCCGCCAGACCGGAGCAGGCGCATGACGCCCGAATCGCAGCCGGCACCACCGCCCGCCGACTGGGCCATGGCCCGCAACCTGCGCCTGGCCCGTCGCCTCGACGGCCTGCGCGTGGATACCGCGCATGGTCGCGGCCTGATCCGCGAGGGCGTGCTGCGCCGCGCGGTCGGGCTCACCCTGGAAGCGGTTGGCTGCGAGGCGCCGCTGGGCGCCAGTTGCAAGGTGGAAGTGGTCGACGGTGGCTGGGTCGATGCCGAAGTGGTCGGCTTTGCCGGCGAGCGCACCTACCTGATGCCCAGCGCTGAACTGCACGGCCTGCTGCCCAACGCCCGCGTGGTGCCGTCGGCGCGCCGCGGTGGCGTGGAAGTCGGCGAAGGCCTGCTCGGCCGGGTCATCGACAGTGATGGCGTGCCGCTGGACGGCAAGGGGCCGATCCGCGCCGAAGGCCACGTCGGCATGGCCGGTGTCTCGATCAATCCGCTGGCACGTGAACCGATCACCCAGCCGCTGGATGTGGGCGTGCGCGCGATCAACGCGCTGCTGCCGATCGGCCGCGGCCAGCGTGTCGGCCTGTTCGCCGGTTCCGGCGTCGGCAAATCCACGCTGCTCGGCATGATGACCCGCTACACCGCTGCCGATGTGATCGTGGTCGGGCTGATCGGTGAACGTGGCCGCGAAGTCCGTGATTTCGTCGAAACCACTCTGGGTGAGGAAGGCCTGCGCCGCGCCGTGGTGGTGGCCAGCCCGGCCGACCGCCCGCCGCTGGCACGCCTGCACGGCGCCTACCGTGCCACCGCCATTGCCGAATGGTTCCGCGACCAGGGACTGAATGTGCTGCTGCTGATGGACTCGCTGACCCGCTTCGCCCAGGCACAGCGCGAGATCGGCCTGTCGGTCGGCGAGCCGCCGACCACCCGCGGCTACCCGCCGTCGGTGTTCGCCAAGCTGCCGGCGCTGGTCGAACGCGCCGGCAACGGCGCCAAGGGGCGTGGTTCGATCACGGCGTTCTACACGGTGCTGACCGAGGGCGACGATCCGCAGGACCCGATCGCCGATGCCGCCCGCGCGATCCTCGATGGTCACATCCTGCTCTCGCGGCGCGTGGCCGACAGCGGCCTGTATCCGGCCATCGACGTCGAATCGTCAGTCAGCCGAGTGGTCACGGAAATCGCCGACGAGCCGTGGCGCCTGCGCATCCGCAAGCTGAAGCGGCTGGTCTCGGCCTACTCGGCCAACCGCGACCTGATCGCCATCGGTGCGTACCAGCGCGGCAACGACGCGGCCACCGACGAAGCCCTGGAACGCTGGCCGGAAATCATGGAGTTCCTCGGCCAGGACGTTGCCAAGGCCGCAGATCTCCCGCACAGCCAGGCGGCACTGCAGCGCCTGGTGGAACAAGAGAGTTAAGCCATGAACCAGTCCAAGCGCATCGATCCCCTGCTCAAGCGGGCCCAGGAACACGAGGACGCGGTCGCCCGAGACCTCGCTGAACGCCAGCGCGTTCTCGATACCCATCTATCGCGACTGGACGAACTGCGACGTTATGCCGAGGAGTACGCAAACGCGCAGATGGCAGCGACCAGCCCGGCGCAGCTGCTGAACCGTCGCGCTTTCCTGGACCGCCTGGACAGTGCGGTCGAGCAGCAGCAAGCCACGGTCAACGGCAACCGCGAAAAAGTGGAAGCCGAGCGTGCCCGCCTGATCCTGGCCAGCCGGGACAAGGCCGTGCTGGAACAGCTCGCCGCCAGCTACCGCGCGCAGGAAAAAGTGGTGACCGATCGCCGCGACCAGCGCGAGATGGACGACATCGGTGCGCGCCGCGCGCGCCTTGTACAGGCCGAAGACCAGGATGGCACCGAGCAGGGAGGCCGCTCGTGATGCCCTCCCCGCTCGCCAGCAGCGCCAACGCGCAGACACAGAATTCCGGCGGCGCTGCAGCGCGCGCACCGCGCAGCGAGGGCGGCAAGGAATTCGGCCAGCTGCTGCAGGGTGGCGCGCCCTCTGCAGCCGCCCCTGCCAGCAGCGCCACCACGCCGACGCCATCCACGCCGAGCCAGCCATCGACCCCCGACAGCAATGGCCAGGCTCCCGGCGAACGCAACGCAGAAGGCGAAGCGGCAAGCGCTGAAACGTCGCCGCTGCCGCCCGTTGCCGCCACCCCGGCTGGACCCGGCACCGACAAGGACACGCCCGCCGCGACCGAGGATGCCCCGTGGCCACCGCTCGGCCTGGCCGGCCTGGTGCTGGCGATGCCGACGCCCGTGGATCCGGCCGCCGCTCTGCCGACCACCGCTGCACCGTCGCTGTCCAGCGACGGTAGCGCGCTGCCCGCTGCCCCCGCCGCGAACCCGGCGCTGCCCGCAACCGCCCCAGCAGCGGCTACCGCAGCCGCAGCGACGGCCGACGGCAAACCTGCGGCGACCAGCGCTGGGGATGCCAGCGCGCTGCCACTGCCGGAGATGATCCCGCCCGGCAAGCGCAGCGAGCGCGGCGAAGGCAGTGACGTGGCTGCCTTCGGCGACCGCAACAGTGCACCACTGCTGCACGCACCGGCAGCGGCCGCCGTGCAGGACCTGAAAGCGGCGCTCGCCACCGGCAACGCGATCTTCAATGGCGAACCCACGCCCAAGCCCGTGCTGGGTGACGACGGCTTCGACCAGGCCATCGGCGCGCGCCTGGGCTGGCTGGCCGACCAGAAGATCGGTCACGCCCACATCCGCCTGAGTCCGGACGACATGGGCCCGGTGGATGTTCGCCTGCAGTTGAACGGCGACAAGGTGCATGCCAGCTTCAGCAGCCCGCACGTGGACGTGCGGCAGGCGCTGGAAAGCAGCCTGCCGCGCCTGCGCGAGCTGCTGGGCGAACAGGGCTTCCAACTGGCCCACGCCGATGTCGGCCACCAGGCGCCTGGAGGTGACGGCAGTGCGTCGGGGCAATCCGGCGCCGGCGGCATGGCCGGTGACGGAGAACCGTCGCCGGGTGACACCAGCGTGTCGTCCGCGCAGTTGATCCGCCAGCGCGGATTGCTGGACGCCTACGCCTGACAGACGTGCCAACCAAGGTTGGCACCTACCAGAGTGGGGCGGTCGGCGCCCACCAGGGCACAGGGGCACCGGGGCAATGGAGCCGGCCAGGATCGGCACTTCGCCGTATCGCGTTGGTGGCTGCGGAGCTTGCTCCGCACGGCCGCACCGGCACCCCGACGGAATTCCGTCGCACCCCACTGCCCCATCTTCGGCACACCCCTTGCATATCCCGGTGAAGCAACCCTCAGGAGCTTCACCCCGTGGCCGCAGCCGCTGACAAAACCAAGAAGACCGCCGAGAAGGACAAGGCCGCCAAGCCGCGCAGTCCGATCCTGATCACCGCATTGGTGGCCGTGCTGGCCGCCGCCGCCGCTGGTGGCGGCGTCTGGTTCTTCACCCAGTCCAAGCCGGAAGAGAAGACCGCGCAGGCCCCGAAGAAGTCGGCCACCCCGGCGCCGGCGCAGTACTTCGCGCTCGACCCGGCCTTCGTGGTCAACCTCAACGGCCCCATCGACGGCCCGCGCTACCTGCAGCTGGAAGTGCAGCTGATGACGCGTGACCCGGCCGCGCTGGAGGCGATCAAGACCCACGCGCCGGCCATCCGTGCACGCCTGCTGATGCTGTTCTCGCAGGTCAGCCCCGACCAGATCGCCGATGTCGCCGGCAAGCAGAAGCTGCAGGCTGCGTCGCTGGCCGAAGTGCAGAAAGTGCTCAAGGCCGAGACCGGCAGCAATGGTGCCGACGACCTGCTGTTCACCAGTTTCGTGACCCAGTAAGGGCCCACCAATGAATGATCTGTTGTCCCAGGACGAGATCGATGCCCTGCTCCACGGCGTGGACAGTGGCGCGGTCGAGACCGATCCGGAACCGCCGTCAGGCGAAGCGCGCTCATACGACTTCGCCAGCCAGGACCGCATCATCCGCGGTCGCATGCCAACCCTGGAAATGGTCCACGAGCGTTTCGCACGCCTGTGGCGGATCGGCCTGTTCAACCTGATCCGCCGCTCGGCCGAGCTGTCGGTGCGCGGCATCGAGCTGATCAAGTTCAACGACTACATGCACTCGCTGTATGTGCCGACCAACCTGAACCTGATCCGTTTCAAGCCGCTGCGTGGCACCGGCCTGATCGTGTTCGAACCGACCCTGGTGTTCGCCATCGTCGACAACTTCTTCGGTGGCGACGGGCGCTACCCGACCCGCATCGAAGGCCGCGAGTTCACCGCCACCGAAATGCGGGTGATCCACCTGCTGCTGAAGCAGACCTTCGCCGACCTGCGCGAGGCCTGGGCACCGGTGATGGATGTCGATTTCGAGTACATCAACTCGGAGATCAACCCGCACTTCGCCAACATCGTGACGCCGCGCGAGTACGTGGTGGTGTGCCGCCTGCACGTCGAGCTCGATGGCGGTGGCGGCGACATCCACGTGACCCTGCCCTACTCGATGCTGGAGCCGATCCGCGAGCTGCTCGACGCCGGCATCCAGAGCGACCGCAACGATCGCGACGAGAGCTGGGGGCAGACCCTGCGCGAACAGCTCAACATCGCCGAGGTGACCCTGTCCAGCGTGCTGGCCAGCAAGCGCATGACGCTGCGTGACCTGACCCAGCTGAAGGTCGGCGACATCCTGCCGATCGAGCTCAGCCCGCAGGTGCCGTTGTGCGTGGAGAACATCCCGGTGTTCACCGGCGAGTTCGGCATCGCCAACGGCATGAACGCCGTGAAGATCACCGCTACCCATCCGCCGGGCACCCGCCCGCGCGTACCCGTCATCCAGGAAGACCCGCAATGAACGATATCGACGCCCTCGAACCCACCCCGGCCCAGTTCAGCAGCCTGCAGGCCGACGAGGCGAACGGCCCGGACCTGAACCTGGACGTGATCCTGGACGTGCCGGTGACGCTGTCGCTGGAAGTCGGTCGCGCGCGCCTACCGATCCGCAACCTGCTGCAGCTCAACCAGGGCTCGGTGGTGGAGCTGGAACGCGGCGCCGGCGAATCGCTGGATGTGTTCGTCAACGGCACCCTGATCGCCCACGGCGAAGTGGTGGTGATCAATGACCGCTTCGGCGTGCGCCTGACCGACGTGGTCAGCCCGAGCGAGCGGATCCGGAGACTGCGTTGAGCCTGCTGGCCTCCACCCTGCTGGCGGTCGGCAAGGCCGCCGCCCCGGTTGGCCCGCAGGTCGGCCAGCACGCGGCCGCCGCACCCAGCCTGTTCGGTGCGGTGCTGGCGCTGCTGGCGGTGCTGGCCCTGGTCATCGGCCTGGGCTGGCTGCTCAAGCGCATGCCTGGCAGCGGCTTCCGCCCTGCCGAAGGCATGAAGCTGGTGGCCAGCCTCAGCGTCGGCGCCAAGGAACGCGTGGTGGTGGTCGAGGTCAACGGCCAGCAGCTGCTGCTGGGCGTCACCGCCGGCGGCATCAATACCCTGCATACCCTGCCCGAACCGTTGCCGCCACCGGCGCCGGTACGCGTGCCGGACTTCAAGAACCTGCCGAATTTCGCCCAGCTGCTGCAGCAGCGGCTGCGCAAGGACCCCTGACATGCGTGTCACCCGTACCCGTCTTGCCACCCTGATGCCGTGGCTGCTGTTGCTTGCCCTGTGCCTGTTGCCGGCACTGGCGTTCGCCGCGCCCGGCGCACCGACCACGCCGCTGCCGGACATCAACGTCGGCAAGATCGGCGGTGCGCCGGTCAGCCTGCCGCTGCAGACCCTGCTGCTGATGACGGCGATCACCCTGATCCCGTCGATGCTGCTGGTGCTGACCTCGTTCACCCGCATCATCATCGTGCTGGGCCTGCTGCGCCAGGCGCTGGGCACGGGCCAGACGCCGTCCAACCAGGTGCTGCTGGGCCTGGCCCTGTTCCTGACCGCGATGATCATGCTGCCGACCTGGGACAAGGCTTGGAGCACCGGCATGGCGCCTTACCTCAACGGCGACATCGACTTCCAGACCGCCTGGACGCTGACCACCACGCCGCTGCGCGCCTTCATGCTGGCGCAGATCCGCGAGACCGACCTGATGACCTTCGCCGGCATCGCCGGGCACGGCACCTACGCCAGCCCCGACGCGATCCCGTTCCCGGTGCTGGTCGCCTCGTTCGTCACCAGCGAGCTGAAGACCGCCTTCGAGATCGGCTTCCTGATCTTCATCCCGTTCGTGATCATCGATCTGGTGGTGGCCAGCGTGCTGATGTCGATGGGCATGATGATGCTGTCGCCGATGCTGGTGTCGGCGCCGTTCAAGATCCTGCTGTTCGTGCTGGTCGATGGCTGGGTGCTGACAGTCGGCACACTGGCGGCGAGCTTCAATCCGGCTTGACCCAACCCCGCAACGGCCGTCGAGCACGGCTCGACGCTACATGAGCGTTGCCGGGCACCGCCCGGCGCTACCGATGGAAAGACCATGTCTCCCGAACTTGCCCTGACCGAACTGCGTGGCGGCCTGATCACCGTGTTGTGGGTGGCCGGCCCGCTGCTGCTCACCGTACTGGTGGTGGGCGTGGTGGTCGGCGTCGTGCAGGCCGCCACCCAGCTCAACGAACCGACCATCGCCTTCGTCGCCAAGGCGGCGGCGCTGACCGCGGTGCTGTTCGCGCTGGGCAGCCTGCTGATCGGCCACCTGGTTGAATTCACCACGCTGTTGTTCCAGCGCATCCCGCACCTGATCGGCTAGGACACACGCTTCGATGGACGCCGCCACCCAGATGGCTGCCGACGGCCTGCAGGCCTTCGGCATGATCGGCACCGTACTGTGGACCATGCTGCGCATCGGTGCGGTGACCATGGCCATGCCCATGGTCGGCACCCGCGCGGTGCCGGCGCGGATCCGCGTGATCCTGGCCGGCACCCTTGCCATCGCGTTGGCACCACTGCTGCCGCCGGTACCGGACTGGACCGGCTTCGATGCCGCCACCGTGCTGACCATTGCGCGGGAACTGGCCATCGGCGTGTCCATCGGCTTCCTGCTGCGCCTGGTGTTCGAAGCCGGTGCGCTGGCCGGCGAACTGATCGCCCAGGGCACCGGCCTGGCCTTCGCGCAGATGAGCGACCCACTGCGCGGCGGCACCTCCGGCGTGATCGGGCAGTGGTTCTACCTGATGTTCGGCCTGCTGTTCTTCACCGCCAATGGCCACCTGGCGCTGATCTCGCTGGTGGTGGACAGTTACCGGGCACTGCCGATCGGCGCCCCGCTGCCCGACCCGCACGCGTTCTTCAGCATTGCCCCGACCTTCCTGCTGACCGTACTGCGCGGCGCACTGACCCTGGCCATCCCGCTGACGGTGGCGATGCTGGCGGTCAATCTGGCGTTCGGCGTACTGGCCCGCGCCGCCCCGGCGCTGAACCCGATCCAGTTGGGCCTGCCGGTCTCGCTGCTGCTGGGCCTGTTCCTGCTGGCCCTGCTGGCCGGTGAAATGGGGCCGCCGGTGCAGCGCTTGTTCGATGCCGCCTTCCAGGCTGCGGACGCGGTTACACACTGACCTGATCATCACGTTTTACTGGTTGCCATGCCTTCGTTTCTGTAGAGCCGAGCCCATGCTCGGCTGCCATTGGCCGGAGCGCTAGCCGAGCATGGGCTCGGCTCTACAGGGGCGCAATTTCACGTCTTGCCGCTTGAAGTCCCCCCGGGTCCACGCGTTAGAGTGAATGCGCGGCGCCCAGGGGGACGCCGCGTCTGGTCGACGCACTGCGTCGGCCTGCCTCATGCATGCCCCACCGTGGTTTCCGTCGACAGGCAGGTCCGGGAGACTGACGAATGCTGGTAGGCACGTACAATCCTTGGCTGGTGGCGATCTCGTTGCTGGTCGCCGTGATGGCTTCGTACACCGCGCTGGCGATGGCCGGGCGCACCGTCACCGCACCAGGCAAGGGCGCGGCGTGGTGGTGGCGCCTGGGGGGCGGCTTCGCCATGGGCCTGGGCATCTGGTCGATGCACTTCATCGGCATGCTCGCCTTCGACCTGCCCATTCCACTGGGCTACGACCTGCCCATCACCCTGCTCTCGCTGGCGTTGGCGATCGCCTCGTCTGTGTTCGCGCTGTGGCTGGTGTCACTGCGCACCCTGCCGCATCCCCGCCTGGCCGGCGGGGCATTGCTGATGGGTACCGGCATCGCCTGCATGCACTACGTCGGCATGGCGGCCATGCGCATGCAACCCGGCATCGACTATGACCCGGGCTGGCTGCTGTTCTCGCTGATGGTGGCGGTCGCCGCCTCGTGGACTGCGCTGTATGTGGCATTCCGCCTGCGCGCGCAGCGCACCCGTGTCGGCGACCGCCTCGCGGCCGCCGGCCTGCTCGGGCTGGCCATCGTCGGCATGCACTACACCGGCATGGCCGCCGCACGCTTTCCGGAAGGCAGCATCTGCGGCGCGGCGGTCGGCGATGGCCTGCAGAGCGAATGGCTGGCCATGCTGGTGGTGCTGCTGACCGTCGCAATCCTGGCCGTGGTGCTGGTGGTGTCGTGGCTGGACCAGCGGGTCGAGGCCCAGCTGCTGCGCCTGCGCAACTCGATGTTGAGCACCTCCCTGACCGACGCGCAGCAGGAGCTGACCCAGGCTGCACTGCATGATCCGCTCACCCGCCTGCCGAACCGCCTGCTGCTGCAGCGGCGCATCGTGCAGGCGCTGGCCGAGGCCGAACAGGGCGGCAGCCGTTTCGCAGTGATGTTCATGGATCTTGACGGCTTCAAGCAGGTCAACGATGCCTATGGCCACCAGGCCGGCGACGCGCTGCTGGTGGCGGTGGCCGAGCGCACCCGCCAGCTGCTGCGCCCCCATGACATGCTGGCCCGCCTCGGCGGCGATGAGTTCGTGCTGGTGGTACGCATCGAGCACGACGAGGATCTGCCTACCCTCGCCCGGCGCATCCTGCAGGCGGTCGGCAGCGGACCGCTGCTGCCGGACAACGAACTTCAGGTAACCGCCAGCATCGGCGTGGCGATCTGCCCCGACCATGCTGCCAGCGAGCGGCAGCTGATGGCGTTTGCCGACGCGGCGATGTACCAGGCCAAGGAGTCCGGACGCAACGCCTTCGTGCTGTTCGCGGACTGGATGAACGACAGTGCCGAGCAGCAGTTCCGGCTGCTGGCCGACCTGCGCCGGGCGATCGGCAGCGACCAGTTGTTCCTGAACTTCCAGCCCAAGATCCGCGTCGCGACGCAGAAGGTGGCCGGCGCCGAGGCGTTGATCCGCTGGCGGCATCCGGAACATGGCCTGATTCCGCCCGATCGATTCATCCGCCTGGCCGAGCGCAGCGGCGCGATCAACGACATCGGGCGCTGGGCGCTGGACCAGGCCTGCCAGCAGCTGCGGCGATGGCACGTTGCCGGTCATGAAGGCTGGTCGATGTCGGTGAACCTGTCGCCGGTGCAGTTCAGCTCGCCGCACCTGCTGCAGGACGTGCGCACGGTGATCGAGCGCCACAACATCGCGCCACGGCACCTGGTGCTGGAAATCACCGAAAGCACGGTGATGCGCGATACCGACACCAGCCTGCGCCTGTTGCAGGCACTGTCGGCACTGGGCGTAGGCATTTCCATCGACGACTTCGGCACCGGCTATTCCAGCCTGCTGTACCTGAAGCGGCTGCCGGCCACCGAGATCAAGATCGACCACGCCTTCGTGCGCGACCTGGAGCACAGCGCCGAGGACGTGGTGATCGTCTCGGCGATCGTGGCGCTGGGCCATGCGCTGGACATGGACATCGTCGCCGAAGGCGTGGAAACCGCCGCCCAGCGCGCCTACCTGGAGCGTCTGGGCTGCGACTACCTGCAGGGCTACCTGCTGGGCCGGCCGGTCGATGCAGCGCGCTTCATGCAGCTGCACGACCTGCCACGGCCGCGGGTGGAACTGGCGCAGAGCCCGCCGCCGCAACACCCGCCCGGATAACGCCTCGCGGCGCGGCCGCCCGCCATCACGGAACGACTCCTTCGACACCCTCCTGTAGAGCCGAGCCTGCGCTCGGCTGCGCTTCGCGCTTGAGCCAACCGCAGCCGAGCATGGGCTCGGCCCTACAAATGCCCCGCGCCTCCTGTAGCGCCGAGCCTGCGCTCGGCTCCCGTATGATGGGCCGCGCGACCGTCATGCAAGGAAGAGCCCGTGGCCCTACGCACTACCCTTGCTGGCCTGTTGCTGGCCCTTGCTGTTGGCCACGCCACCGCCGCTGATCTGCCGTGGTCATTGCCAGCCGATGCTTCCCCGGTCCAGGTCGACGCTGCCCTGCAGACCCTTGGCAAGGGCGTGCTGAAGTCGCCCAGCCTGACCGACGCACAGCGCAGCCACGCGCTGCTTGCGCTGGACCGGACCAGCGAAGCGCGGCGATCGATCCAGCAGGCACGCGCATCGCTTGCAAGCGACGGTGATACCGCGGCGGTGCAGCGCTGGGTGCCGATGCTGCTGCTCGCCACCGCCGGCGAGCAGGACGCAGCGGGGTATGCGCGTGCCTTCCACAGCACCTTCGCTGCCCTCGACGACGTTGCCGCGGTGCAGGCCGATGCCGCGCTCTCGGCTGAGCCAGCCCCGGTGCGCGCGCAGCTGGAGCAGGCCATCGCCGCGCAGGCGGGGGCCGCGACCGTCACCGAGGCCGTCGCCCTGGAACTGCTGCGCCTGCGGGCGGTACTGCGTGCACAGACCCTTGCCGCCGCACTGGCCCCTGCGCTGGTCGCCGCGGAAGAGCAGCGTCGCTTCGTCATCGACGATGCCCTGCGCATCCCCGCCGGCGATGGCGTCGTGCTGTCGGCGCAGCTGGCACGGCCACGCGCCGCCAGGGCTCCGCTGCCTGCAGCAATGCTGTTCACCATCTACACCGATCCACCCAAGAACCGGCAGAAGATGCTGCTGGCCGCCGCACATGGCTACGCCGGCATCGTGGTCGATGCCCGTGGCAAGGGTCGGGGCATCAGCACCATCGCTCCCTATGAGCATGACGGCGGGGACGCCAACGCAGCCATCGACTGGATCAGCCACCAGCCGTGGAACGATGGCCGGGTGGCCATGTATGGCGGCAGCTATGAGGGCTTCACTGCCTGGGCGGCGGCGCGCCATCACCATCCCGCACTGAGGACCATCGTGCCCTACGTTGCCGCCATCCCCGGCCAGGGCCTGCCGATGGAAAACAACGTGTTCCTGAGTGCCAACTACGGTTGGGCGTTCTATGTGGCCAATGGCCCGATGCTGGACAACGACACCTACAACCAGAACGAGCGCTGGTCGCAGCTGCCGCGCCGCTGGTATGCCTCCGGCCGCCCCTACCGGCAGATCGACCAGGTCGATGGCACGCCGAACCCCTGGCTGCAGCGCTGGCTCGACCACCCGGCGTACGACGCTTACTGGCAGTCAATGGTTCCCTATGGCGACCAGTTCGACGACATCCGCATCCCGGTACTGACCATCACCGGCTACTACGACGATGGCCAGATCTCGGCACTGCAGTACTTCAAGGACCACCTGCGGCACCGCCCCGATGCGGACCATGCCCTGCTGATCGGCCCCTACGACCATCGTGGTGCGCAGTCGGCGGTCAAACCGCTGCAGCTGCGTGATTACGCGGTCGACCCCGCCGCGCAGTTCGATACCCCGGCAGTCACCTTCCAGTGGCTGGACCATGTGCTGCGCGGCGCGGCGCGCCGCGTCCTGCGCTGGTGCCCGACCGCGTGAACTACCAGCTGATGGGCGCCAACCGCTGGGGCCATGCGGCAACGCTGGACGCCGCCGCGGGTGCCCACCGCCGCTACCACCTGTCGGCCGCACCCGCTTCGGCCGATGGCTACCACCGCCTGCAGGAACAGCCGCCAGCGCCAGACCAGCTGGGGCAGACCGTGGACCTGGCCGACCGCAATGAAATGCGGCATGGCTACTACCCGTTCCCGATCATCGCAGCACAGGACGAAAGGGATACGGCGCTGTCCTTTGTCACCGATCCCTTTACAGGCCCGATGGATCTGGTGGGCAGCTTCTCCGGCGACCTGAAGGTCCGGATCAACAAGCGCGACTTCGATTTCACCGTCACCCTGTACGAACTGATGGCCGATGGACGCCGGATGCAGCTGTCCTACTACATGGGCCGGGCCAGCCACGTGCGTGACCCGACCACGCGCCAGCTGCTTCAGCCAGGCCAATGGACCCACCTGCCCTTCGACCGCACGCGCATGGTGGCGCGCCGACTGGCCGCCGGCAGCCGCCTGCTGGTGAAGGTGGATGTACTGAAGGACGCGATGCACCAGGTGAACCACGGTACCGGCCGCGATGTCAGCGACGAGAGCGTGGCCGATGCGGGTGAACCGCTGCGGGTGGACTGGCACAGCGACAGCATGTTGTCGATTCCGCTGCAGCCGGTGAAGCCGGACGGATGATTGCGCCGGGCACGGCCCGGCATTGCCCGTGCCGCCGCCCGCCATCACGGAACGGTTCCTGCAACACCCTCCTGTAGAGCCGAGCCTGCGCTCGGCTGCGCTTCGCGCCTGGGCCAACCGCAGCCGAGCGCGGGCTCGGCTCTACAAACGGGCATCCGGTAGATCCACGCCATGCGTGGATGAGCTACCCACCATCACGGAACGGTTCTTGCACGCACCCCGGCATCCCCTGCCGTAGTGCCCCGTGATGTCCGAGAACGAATCCGCCGGCGAAAAGACCGAGCAACCGACCGAAAAACGCCTGCGCGACGCCCGTGAACAGGGCAACCTGCCGCGCTCGCGCGAACTCGGCACGGCCGCCGTATTCGGCGCCGGCGTGCTGGCGGTGATGGCGATGAGTGGCTCGATCGGCCGTGGCGCCACGGCCTGGATGAAGCAGGCGCTGAGCCCGGAACAGAGCCTGCGGCAGAACCCGAAGGAGCTGTTCGGCCACTTCGGTGACCTGCTGCTGCAGTTCATGCTGGTGATCGCGCCGCTGGTGCTGGTCTGCCTGCTGGCCAGCTTCGTCGCCCCGCTGGTGATGGGTGGCCTGCGCTGGTCGCAGAAGGCGTTGCTGCCCGACATCAACCGCATGAACCCGATGAGCGGGCTCAAGCGCCTGTACGGCCCGGAGGCCATTGCCGAGTTCACCAAATCGCTGCTGCGCGTGGCCTTCGTCGGCGTCGCCGCCGGGCTGGTGGTCTGGAACGGCTTTGACACCCTGCGCGGGCTGATCCACCACCCGCTGGAGACGGCCATCACCGACGGGCTCGGCTTCACCCTGCGCCTGCTGCTGGCCACCGCCGGCGCCATGCTGGTGCTGGCCGCCATCGATGCGCCGTACCAGCGCTGGAACTGGATGCGCAAGCTGAAGATGACCCGTGAAGAGCTGCGCCGGGAAATGAAGGAAAGCGAAGGCAGCCCAGAGGTGAAGGGCCGCATCCGCCAGCTGCAGCAGCAGATGGCCAACCGCCGGATGATGGAAGCGGTGCCCACCGCCGACGTGGTGGTGGTCAACCCCACCCACTACGCGGTGGCCCTGAAGTACGAAGGCGGGGCCATGAACGCCCCCACCGTGGTCGCGCTGGGCGTGGACGAGACCGCCCTGCGCATCCGTGAGGTGGCCGACGGCAACAAGGTCGCGATCGTCTCCGCCCCGCCTTTGGCACGCGCCTTGTATCGGGAAGGCCAACTCGGAAAGGAAATCCCCGTGAGACTGTATTCGGCCGTCGCCCAGGTCCTGTCCTACGTCTACCAGCTGCGCGCCTGGCGCACTGGCCCGATGCCGGACGCCCCGCACATCCAGGTGGATGAATTCGGCAAGGGAGGCCGCCCGTGAGCGCCCAGCCCTCCGCCGGATTCAATACCCGCCGCGCCCTGGAAATGATCCGCCAGGGTCTTGGCGCACCGCTGATCGTGCTGGCCCTGCTGGCCATGGTCGTGGTGCCGCTGGCCGCGCCAGTGCTCGATGCACTGTTCACCTTCAACATCGCCATCTCGCTGATGGTGCTGCTGGCGGTGGTCTACGTGAAGCGCCCGCTGGACTTCACGATCTTCCCGATCGTGCTGCTGATCACCACCATGCTGCGGCTGGCGCTGAACGTGGCGTCCACCCGCGTGATCCTGCTCAACGGCCAGAACGGCCACGACGCCGCGGGCAAGGTCATCGCCGCCTTCGGCGAATTCGTGATCGGCGGCAACTACGCGGTCGGCATCGTGGTCTTCGCGATCCTCACCATCATCAACTTCGTGGTCATCACCAAGGGCGCAGGCCGCGTCTCCGAAGTGACCGCGCGCTTCATCCTGGACGCGATGCCCGGCAAGCAGATGGCGATCGACGCCGACCTCAACGCCGGTTTGCTGACGCGTGAAGAAGCCAAGCTGCGCCGTGAAGAGGTCCGCGAGGAAGCCGACTTCTACGGCGCGATGGACGGTGCCAGCAAGTTCATCCGTGGCGACGCCATCGCCGGCATCCTGATCCTGTTCATCAACATGCTCGGCGGCCTGGCCGTGGGCGTGCTGCAGCATGGCATGCCGTTCGGCGACGCCGCTGCCACCTACACCCTGCTCTCCATCGGTGACGGCCTGGTGGCGCAGCTGCCGGCCCTGCTGGTGTCCAGCGCGGTGGCGATGCTGGTCACCCGCGCCTCGCGTTCGCAGGACATGGCCCAGGCCATGACCGGCCAGGTGTTCGGCCAGTACCGTGCGCTGGCGATCACTGCCGGCATCATCGGCGTGGTCGGCCTGGTGCCGGGCATGCCCAATGTCGCTTTCCTGACGCTGTCCGCGATCCTCGGCTTCATCGCGTGGAAGGTCTATCGCAAGGGCAAGGCTGCCACCATCGATCCGGGAGCTGCAGGCAACGACGCCGCTGCGCTCAACGCATTGGGCCGCCCGGCCGCGCCGGCACCGACCGCCGAACTGAGCTGGGACGAGCTGCGCCCGGTCGATCCGCTGGGCCTGGAGGTCGGCTACCGGCTGATCCCGCTGGTGGACAGCAACCAGGGCGGCGAATTGATGGCGCGCATCAAGGGTGTGCGCCGCAAGTTGACCCAGGACGTCGGCTTCCTCATTCCGTCGGTGCATATCCGCGACAATCTGGAGCTGCCGGCCAATGGTTACCGCGTGCTGGTGCACGGCGTGCCGGTGGCCACCGCCGAGATCCACCCGGACCGCGAACTGGCGCTGGACCCCGGCAGTGCACTCGGCGCGCTGGAAGGTATCGCCGGCAAGGACCCCGCGTTCGGCCTGGATGCCACCTGGATCCAGCCGCACCAGCGTGCCCAGGCCGAAACGCTGGGCTACACCGTGGTCGACCCGGCCACCGTGGTCGCTACCCACCTGTCGCACCTGATCCGCGAGCACGCGCCGGAACTGCTCGGCCACGAGGAAGTGCAGCACCTGCTGGCCAACCTGGCCAAGAGCGCGCCCAAGCTCGTCGAAGATCTGACGCCGAAGGCGCTGCCGCTGTCGGCGGTGGTGCGCGTGCTGCAGAACCTGCTGGTCGAGCGCATTCCGATCCGCCAGCTGCGCAAGATCGCCGAGGCACTGGTCGAACACGCGCCCAGCAGCCAGGACCCGGCGGTGCTGACCGCTGCCGTGCGCACCGCGCTGGGCCGCTTCATCGTGCAGGAGATCGCCGGAATGTCGGCGGAGCTGCCGGTGTTCACCCTCAACCCGCAATTGGAACGTGTCTTGCAGGAGTCCACGCAGGGCAACGGCGCCGCGCTGGAACCCGGACTCGCTGAGCGACTGCACCAGAGCCTGGCCGAATGTGTCAGCAAGCAGGAAGCCCGCAACGAGCCCGCGGTCGTGCTGGTACCTGGCCCGGTGCGCGCCGCGCTGGCCCGCCTGGTCCGCCACAGCGTTCCGTCGCTGTCGGTCCTGGCCTACAGCGAGGTGCCGGAGGACAAGCGCCTGAAGCTGGTCGGAACGATCAGCTGACGCCGCCCTCCGATGCGCCAGAAAACAGACACCACTTTCGAACCAACGCAACAGACAGATACCAAGGGGAACCCGCACCGTGCAGACCACCGACCACCCGAGTTCCCCGACCGCCACCCCGCCGTCTTCGTCCCGTGACCACAGCATGAAAATCAAACGATTCGTCGCCGCCGACATGCGCTCGGCCATGAACCTGGTGCGCAAGGAACATGGTCCTGACGCCGTGATCCTGTCCAACCGCCGGATCGAGGAAGGCATCGAGATCGTCGCCGCGGCCAACTACGACGAGAGCGCCGTGCAGCGCGCACTGGAAGCCTCGCGTCGTGACGTCGCCCCGCCGCCGGCACCGAAGCCGCGCACCGCCGCCGACGCGGTGATCGCCGCGGTGACCCGCCGCCGCAGCGCTACCCCGGCGCCGGAGCCGGTGGCCGCCACCACCTCGGCCGTGGCCGCCCTCGCCCGCGCCGCGGTCGGTGCCACCGGCCGCACCCTGGACAGCGCCGACGAGATCGTGCCGACCCGCGGCAGCACCGGCTTCGCCGCGACCCTGGCCCGCGCTGCCGTCAACGAACCGGCGCTGCCCGAACAGATCTTCGCCCCGTTCGCCGAGGCCATCGTTGCACCGGCACCGGACGTCAGCGCGCCAGCCAACCGTGCCCGCTTCCAGATCGACCCGCCGCACGACACGCATCACGAAAGCGTGTCCCCCGCCGTGCAGCCGCCGCCGCTGCCGGGCGCGGCCGTCGCCGAACCGCAGCCGGCCATCGCCGCCCGCGAACCGGCGTTGGCCGATGCCAGCGTCGAAACCGCGCCGGAGCCCACCCTCGCCCCGGCCCCGGTGCTGACCGTGGTTGCCCAGGACGACGCCGAGATCCGCCAGCTGCGCCAGGAAGTGGCCGGCATGCGCCAGGTGATCGAGCGCGAGATGAACCGCTTCACCGACGAGCGCCTGCGCGGCTGCCCGGTGCGCGCCACCGCGCTGGACCTTATGGACGAGTACGGATTCGACGCCGGGCTGGCCCGCGACGTGGCCATGCAGATCCCGCTGGAGACCGAAGCCCACCGTGGACGCGGCCTGATGCTGGGGCTGATCTCGCGCAAGCTGCCGATCGCCCCGGTCGACCCGCTGGAAGAAGGCGGCGTGATCGCGCTGGTCGGCCCGACCGGCGCCGGCAAGACCACCACCATCGCCAAGCTGGCCTCGCGCTTCGCCGAGAAGCACGCCCCGCGTGACGTCGCCCTGGTAACCACCGACACCACCCGCATCGGCGCCCGCGAGCAGCTGTACGGCTACGGCCGCCAGCTCGGCATCGCGGTGCACGAGGCCAACAGCGGCACCGACCTGGACCAGCTGCTGGAACGCCTGAAGGACTACAAGCTGGTGCTGATCGACACCGCCGGGCTGGGCCCGCGCGACCGCGCACTGGCCGCCCAGCTGCAGTGGCTGCGCGCCGCCCGCCAGGTCCGCACCCTGCTGGTGCTGCCGGCCAACACCAGCTTCGGCGACATGGACGAGGTGGTCCGCCGCTTCGGCGCCGCCAACCTGCAGGGCCTGGTGCTGAGCAAGCTGGACGAGACCGGCCGCTTCGGCAACGCCCTGTCGGTGGCCGTGGACCATGCCCTGCCGATCACCTGGGTGACCGATGGCCAGGACGTTCCGGACGACCTGCACCGGGCCAGTGCAGCCAATCTTGTACTTCGCCTTGAAGATTTGCGCCGAGCGGCCGATATGCCCTGCAACCCGGAGTTGAACCATGCCGTCGCGTGAGTACGCCAAGCTGACCAAGACCTTCCCGCTGTCGGCCACCCGCAGCGAGCCGCTCGGCCCTGTGCGCACCCTTGCCGTCACTGGCGGCAAGGGCGGCGTGGGCAAGACCAATGTCTCGGCCAACCTGGCCGTGGCACTGGCCGGCATGGGCAAGCGCACGCTGCTGCTGGACGCCGACCTTGGCCTGGCCAACATCGACGTGATCCTGGGGCTGAACCCCACCTTCACGCTGGCCGACCTGGTCGCCGGCCGCTGCTCGCTGGACGATGTGATCGTCGAAGGCCCGAACGGCGTGCTGGTGGTCCCGGCCGCGTCCGGCCGCCGGCACATGGCTGAGCTGGCCCCGGCCGAGCACGTCGGCCTGGTCAACGTGTTCTCCGAACTGGAACGCGAACTGGACATCATGGTGGTCGACACCGCCGCCGGCATCACCGACGGCGTGCTGACCTTCTGCCAGGCCGCACAGGACACCGTGGTGGTGGTCTGCGATGAACCCGCGTCGATCACCGACGCCTACGCGCTGATCAAGGTGCTGTCGCGCGAACGCGGCGTGGACCGCATCCAGGTGGTGGCCAACATGGTGCGCGACCCCAACGAGGGCCGCGTGCTGTACGAGAAGCTGACCCGCGTCTGCGAGAAGTTCCTCGCCGATGTCTCGCTGAACTACCTGGGCTGCGTGCCGCAGGATGACTGGCTGCGCCTGTCGGTGCAGCGCCAGCAGCCGGTGGTGAAAGCCTATCCGTCCAGCCCGGCAGCACTGGCGATCACCGAGATCGCGCGTCGCACCGCACGCTGGCAGGCGCCAACCGAACCGCGTGGCGGCGTCGAGTTCTTCCTCGAGCGCATTCTCAAGCAGCGCGGGGTGGCCGCATGAAAGGTGCAGCCCAGTACCGGGAGGTCCAGCGCTCGGCGGCCAACGAGGTCATCGCCCAGCACTCGGACCTGGTGCGGCGCATAGCCCACCACCTGGCCGCGCGGCTGCCGGCCAGCGTTGAAGTGGACGACCTGATCCAGGCCGGCATGATGGGCCTGATCGAAGCCTCGCGCAGCTACGACGCCGACCAGGGCGCCTCGTTCGAGACCTATGCCTCGATCCGCATCCGCGGTTCGATGATCGACGAGATCCGCCGTGGCGACTGGGTGCCGCGCTCGGTGCACCGCCGTGCCCGCGATGCCGCCGCCACCATCCGCCGCCTGGAACAGAGCAGCGGCCGCGCCGCCAGCGCCACCGAAGTGGCCGCCGCGATGGAGATGCCGCTGCCCGAATACCTGCGGTTGATGGAAGACGCCGCACGCGGCCAGGTACTGAGCCTGGAATCGCGCATCGAGGACCAGGGCGAGCTGGACACCGTCGCCCAGGGCGGCCCGACCCCGCAGCAGGTGCTGGAGCGCGGCGAATTCGGCCGCGAGCTGGGCAAGGCCATCGGCCACCTGCCCGAGCGCGAACAGCTGGTGCTCTCGCTCTATTACGAGCAGGAACTGAACCTGAAGGAGATCGGCGCGGTGCTCGGCGTGAGCGAGTCGCGGGTCTGCCAGATCCACGGCCAGGCGGTGCTGCGCCTGCGTGGCCGGCTCAAGATTTTCGAGGCGGCGGACGCCGGCCTGGAAGAATGAACATGCCCGAGGCGGCTGCCCCCGGCCGCCCGGAATGAACAACAAAGGAACTCTGCTTTGAACAAGAACATGCGCATCCTGATCGTCGACGACTTCTCGACCATGCGTCGAATCGTCAAGAACCTGCTGGGCGATCTGGGCTTCACCAACACCGCCGAAGCCGAGGACGGGCATGCCGCGCTGTCGCTGCTGCAGAGCCAGCCGTTCGATTTCGTGGTCACCGACTGGAACATGCCGGTGATGACCGGCATCGAGCTGCTGAAGGCGATCCGCGCCGATGCCAAGCTGAAGACCCTGCCGGTGCTGATGGTCACCGCCGAGGCCAAGCGCGAGCAGATCATCGAAGCCGCCCAGAACGGCGTGAACGGCTACATCATCAAGCCGTTCACCGCGCAGACGCTGGAAGAGAAGCTCGGCAAGATCTTCGAACGCCTGGCGGCCAGCGCCTGATGGATACCACGGTCGACAAGAACGCCCTCGCCCTGCGCCTGCAGGAAGCCCTGGACGCACTGGAGTCCGGTGACGAAGCCGCCTGGCGGCAACGCATCGACGGACTGGTCGCGCTGCGTACGCAGCCGATGATGAGCGGCCTCTCGCGGCTGGCCCGCGAGCTGGGACAGGCACTGGGTGAACTGCCGACCGTGCCCAGCGAGGCCGGCGAGCTGGACGACGCCTGCGCACGCCTTGACCACGTGGTGGCGATGACCGAACAGGCCACGCACCGCACCCTGGACCTGGCCGAGGAATGCCGCAGCCTGACCGAACAGCTGCGCGCCGAAGGCCTGCAGCCGGGCCAGGACGCGCAGCTCGAGCGCATCCGCCACAACCTGACCGAGATCGCCCTGACCCAGAGCTACCAGGACCTGACCGGGCAGATCATCCGTCGCGTGGTCGGCATCGTCCGCCGCGTGCACGAGGGCTTTGGCGCACTCGGCCTGCCGCCGGAAC
This sequence comes from Stenotrophomonas maltophilia, assembly GCF_039555535.1. Classification (NCBI taxonomy): domain Bacteria; kingdom Pseudomonadati; phylum Pseudomonadota; class Gammaproteobacteria; order Lysobacterales; family Lysobacteraceae; genus Stenotrophomonas; species Stenotrophomonas maltophilia. The sequence goes on from NZ_CP154630.1 coordinate 2,668,920, forward strand.
AGCATCGCACCGATCCGGAACTGGCCGGGCCGGCACTGAAGGGACTGGACCGCCACGCGGTCTCGCAGAACGACGCCGACGACCTGTTGTCGGATCTGGGGCTGTAAGCATGAGCGCGGTATCCGACGACATCACTGCCGATTTCATCATCGAGGCCCAGGAAATCCTGGATCGCCTGGGCGAACAGCTGGTGTCGCTGGAGCAGGCACCGCAGGACACCGAGCAACTCAACGCGGTGTTCCGCGGCTACCACACGCTCAAGGGCGGCGCCGGCTTCCTTGGCGTCACCGCAATGGTCGAGCTGTGCCACGCCGCTGAAGAAGCACTTGGCATCGCGCGTGCCGGGCAGGCGGTACTGCAGGCCCACCACTTCGACGCCGCCCAGCAATCGCTGGACTACCTGCAGTCGATGCTGGACGCCGTGTCCTCCGGTACGGAGCCGGGCTATGCGCCGCCGGACCTGATCGCGCAGTTCGACATGAACGGTGGCACTGCCGCACCGGTCGCTGCGGCCGCGCCTGCGGCAGGTGGCAGCGATCTGATCACCGACGACGAATTCGAGGCCCTGCTCGACCAGCTGCACGGCGGCAACGCGCCGACCGCAGTCGCGCCGGCGAAGAAGGCCGACGACGGCCTGATCAGCGAAGACGAGTTCGAAGCCCTGCTGGACCAGCTGCACGGTGGCGCTGCGCCAGGCGCCAAGCCTGCTGCCGCCGTCGCGGCGGCACCCGCCGCAGCACCGCGCCCGGCACCCGCAGCCAAGCCGGCAGCCAAGCCGATGGCCGAGGCCGAGCACACCGTGCGCGTGGACACCAAACGCCTGGATGCGATCGTCAACCTGATCGGCGAACTGGTGCTGTCACGCAACCGCCTGAAGACCCTGCGTGCACGCCTGCGCGACGAGGAGCTGGACCGCGCCGTATCGACGCTGGACATCGCCACTGCCCGCCTGCAGTCGGCGGTGATGCGTACCCGCATGCAGCCGGTTGGCAAGGTGTTCTCGCGCTTCCCCAAGGTCGCCCGCGACGTCGCCCGCTCGCTGAAGAAGGAAGTGGACCTCGAGCTGGTCGGCGCCGAGACCGAGCTCGACCGCAACCTGGTCGAAGCGCTGGCCGACCCGCTGGTGCACCTGGTCCGCAACGCCATCGACCATGGTGTGGAAATGCCCGAGCTGCGTGAAGCGCAGGGCAAGCCACGGATGGGCCATGTGCGCCTGTCGGCGCAACAGGAAGGCGACTACGTCAGCATCGAGGTGCAGGACGATGGCGCCGGCATCGACCCGGAAAAGCTGCGTGCCAAGGCGCGCGAAAAGGGCCTGATCGATCCGGAAGCCGCCGCTCGCCTGAGCAGCGAGGAATGCCTGCACCTGGTGTTCCTGCCCGGCTTCTCGACCAAGCAGCAGGTCACCGACATTTCCGGCCGTGGCGTCGGCATGGACGTGGTGCAGTCGCGCATCCGCGAACTGAGCGGCCAGATCCAGATCCAGTCGGAACTGGGGCGTGGCAGCCGCTTCCTGATCCGCGTGCCGCTCACCCTGGCGATCCTGCCAACCCTGCTGGTGCAGGCCGGCGAGGACGTCTACGCGCTACCGCTGGCGCGCGTGATGGAAGTGCTGCACGCACCGCGCACGTCGCTGGGCTGGTTCGATGGCCGCGCCGTGCTCGACCGCCGCTCGCACACCCTGCCGCTGGTCGACCTGCGCCAGTGGCTGGATGTGACGCCCGCCGCGTCGACCCTGCTGACCATCGTGGTGCTGCAGGCCGGTGAAGCGCGCTTCGGACTGGTCGTGGACCAGGTGCGCGGGCGCGAGGAAGTGGTCATCAAGCCACTGCCGAAAGCCCTGCGCGGCCTGCGCGGTTATGCCGGTGCAACCTTGATCGGCGATGGTCGCATGGCACTGATCCTGGACGTGGACGGCATCCGCTGAACACCGCCGGGCGTGGCCCGGCGACCCGAAAACTGTGACTACCGTCTGTACGCGTTCTCCCGGTGTCTCAAGTCCCATTCATACAAGCCGATACCGGAACCATGGATAGACTCAGCCTCATTGGACTCTTTCTCGCCCTGGCCTCGCTGGTCGGTGGCAGCATCCTCAAGGGCGCCGGCCTGGCGTCGCTGTGGTCGCCTGCGGCGTTCGTGATCGTCATCGTCGGCACCGTTGCCGCGATCCTGCTGCACACCTCGCCGGCGGTGTTCAAGCATGCGTTCAAGATCGTGCGATGGGTCGTGCGCCCGCCGCACAGCGATCGTCGCGAACTGATCCAGCAGATCGTCGAGTGGAGCAACATCGCCCGTCGCCAAGGCCTGCTGGGCTTGGAATCGCAGGTGGAAGCGCAGCAGGATCCGTTCCTGCGCAAGGGCCTGCAGTTGCTGGTGGACGGCGTCGAGCCTGAATCGATGCGGCACATGCTGGAAATCGAACTGGGCAGCCAGGAACACCAGGACCAGGCCGGTGCCAAGGTATTCGAGGCGATGGGCATCTACGCGCCCACGCTGGGCATCATCGGCGCCGTGCTCGGCCTGATCGCGGTGATGAAGAACCTGGCCGACCCGAGCAAGCTGGGCCACGGCATCGCTGCCGCGTTCACCGCCACCATCTACGGCATCGCCTCGGCCAACCTGCTGTTCCTGCCGATCGCGGCCAAGCTCAAGAGTGTGATCTCGCACAACACGCGCGACCGCGAAATGGTCATCGAAGGCCTGATCTCGATCGCCCAGGGCGAGAACCCGCGCAACATCGAAACCAACCTCTCCGGCTTCCTGCACTGACATGGCCCGCCGCAAGCACCACGAAGAGCACGCCAACCATGAAGCATGGGCGATCCCCTATGCCGACCTGATGACGCTGCTGCTCGCCTTCTTCGTGGTCATGTACGCGATCTCTTCGGTCAACGAGGGCAAGTACCGGATCATGGCCGACGCGCTCACCGATGCCTTTGGTGGTGCGCCGCGCACGATCAACCCGGTGCAGGTCGGCAACAAGCAGGTGCAGGGCGGCGGCTGGGACAGCCCGTCGGTGATCAAGTCCGGCACCAAGATCGGCCCCTCCGCGCCGGCGCCGTCGCACGACCCGACCCTGCTGCCGTCGATGGCCTCGCAGATGCGCATGCCGGTCTCGGTGCACAACCAGGAACAGATCGCCCGTGCCGAGCGCCAGCTCAACAGCATCGCCGACCGCCTCACCGCCGCGCTGGCGCCGCTGATCGACCGCGGCATGATCAGCGTGCGCCGCACCGAGCTGTGGATCGAAGTGGAGATCAACAGCGACATCCTGTTCCCCACCGGCTCGGCCGCGCTGGACATGCATGCACGGCAGACGCTGGCCAGCCTGGCCGAGGTGCTGCGTGACGTGCCCAACAGCGTGCGCGTGGAAGGCCATACCGACAACGTGCCGATCGCCACCGCCACCTTCCCCTCCAACTGGGAGCTGTCGGCCGGACGCGCGGCCAGCGTCGTGCACCTGTTCGCCGACCAGGGCGTGCAGCCGTCGCGGCTGGCGATGGTCGGCTATGGCCAGTTCCGTCCGCGCGAAGAGAACGACAGCGCACAGGGGCGCAACCGCAACCGCCGGGTGATGGTCATCATCCTGGCCGACACCTCGCATGCGGTGGATCCACTTGGCCAGCGCCTCAATGCGGCCACCGGCGCCGCCGACAACAGCACCACCGAACAAGCCGCCGCAACTCCGGCTAACGCCCCCACGTCCCCCATCGCACCGGTGAAGTTGCCGCCGGTGCCGGCTGGCAGCCGTGTCGGCGCCGCCGTTCCCCCGGCAATGAAGGAGTAAACCGATGCGCATCTGGGCAGTCGCCAACCAGAAGGGCGGAGTCGGCAAGACCACCACCACCCTCGCCCTCGGCCGTGGCCTGGCCGCGCTTGGCCATCGCGTATTGCTGATCGACCTCGATCCGCATGCCTCGCTCAGCCGCGCCTTCGGCGTGCCGGTGGATCCGCCCCCGGCCGGCGTACTGGAACTGTTCGGCGCCCCGCCGGCAGATCTTTCCAGCCTGTGCCATGCCAGCAGCATCCACGGTCTGGACTATGTCTGCGCGCAGTCGGCGCTGGCCACGCTGGAGCGCCGCAGCGCCAACCAGCCCGGCCTCGGCCTGGCCCTGCAGAACGCGCTGGCGCGCCACCAGGGCCAGCACGACTACATCCTGCTGGACTGTGCCCCCACCCTCGGCCTGTTGATGATCAATGCGCTGGCCGCTGCGGACCGCCTGATCATTCCCACCCAGGCCGAGCCGCTGGCCCTGCACGGCCTGGATGGCATGGTCCGCACCGGCGAGATGGTCGAGCGCTCGCGCCGCCGCCCCCTGCCGATCTCGATCCTGCCGACCCTGTTCGACCGCCGCACCCGCGCCGGCAACGAATCGCTGCGCACCATGCAGGATCGTCACGGCACCCGCGTGTGGGAAGACGCGATTCCGATCGATACCCGCATCAGCAATGCCGCAGGCCTGACCCTGCCCAGCGTCGGCGAGGACTACCCCGGCCGCGGCCTGGCCGCCTACCGCCGCGCCCTGAACTGGATCCTCGGCGAAGATGCCCGTGCCCTGGAGCAGGCGGCATGAACAGCACAGGCGTATTGGACGACTACCTGGACGAACTGCTGGGCGAAGCGATTGTGGCGACGCCGCCCTCCACCCTGTCATCCGACAACGCCGGCCCCTGCCCGACGAGCGCGGTAGCGCCCGAGCGTGAGCCGACCTGGGACGACCTGCCCTCCGAAGTCATCTACGAGACGGACGCCGTCGTCGCGCAGCCCGCTGCAGACAACGCAGCCCTGGAGGCCGCCTTCGACGCCGCCTCCACGCCCGCGACCGTGACCGACACGGAACGCGAGCCGACATGGGACGACCTGCCGGCCGAAGTGATCTACGAAACCGGAACCGTCGCCCCAACTGCCGAGGACACGGCCGCGCTGGAGGCCGCTTTCGAGGCCGCCACCAGCGGTAGCGCCGGGCCGCGCCCGGCGAGCGAAGCGGCCGCCGAACGCGAGCCGACATGGGACGACGTGCCCGATGAGGTCGTTCATGAGACCGCACCCGCCCTCGCTCCGGTCACAACCAAGGCCGGCCCAGAGCCCACCTGGGACGACTTGCCCGACGAAGTGATCTACGAGACCGACGCGGCCGACAGCCATCACCTCGCCCACACTGACAGCCCAGGGCTGCAGGCCGCATTCGAAGCCGCCGCCGGGGGCGAGGATGTCCCCACGCCGCCGCCGGCCGTGGTCGCGCCCCCGGCACCGCGCCCTGTACCTGCACCTGCCCCGGCGGCGCGCGTTGCCGTGGATGCCCCGGCCAGCAGCCGTCCCGGCACCTGGCAGGAGCTGCAGGCACAGGCGCACCAGCCCGCCAGCAGCCCACACCCACAGAACCGCCGCGCCGGCGAGCGTACCTCGCGCTGGCTGCGCCTGCGCTGCGGGACCCAGGCGTATGCACTGGAACTGCTGAAAGTGCAGGAAGTGGTGTTGCCGGTACCGCTGCTGCCGTTGCGCGGTACTGCGCCGGCGATGCTCGGGATCATGAACCTGCGTGGCCAGGTGGTGCCGGTGATGGACCTCGGCCTGCACCTCGGTGCCGCGGCAGCGGAAGACGACGCCCAGACCCGCATCGTGGTGCTGGAAGAGGATGGCGAGACCATCGGCCTGCGTGTGTCGGCAGTGGAAGATGTCGCCAACCTCACCGATTCGCAGATCGAGCCACCCGATACCGCCCGGATCTGCCAGATCTCCAATGATCTGTTTCGCGGCGTCGCCCGGGTCAGCCAGCGGCCGATGATCCTGCTCGATGCCACGCGGCTGTTGAGTTGAGCCGACGCACCGCGTCGATTCCTCTAAAGAACCCCGCCGGGACCGTTTGTCCGGAGCAACGATGAGCACTGTCGAACTGGGTGAGGATCTCGGCATCGAGAGCACCACCGAGCTCAAGAACCGCCTCGCCCCGCTGGTGGCGCAGGCAGGCGAGCTGATCCTGGATGCAAGCCAGGTCGCCCGCATCCACACGGCAGCCGTGCAGGTGCTGTGTGCCTTCGTGCAGGCCCGCCGCGAGGCAGGCCTGGGCACCGGCTTCCACGGTTGCACCGCAAACTTCCGTGACGCCGCGCGCCTGCTGGGCGTCACCCAGGCCCTGGGCCTGGACGTAACCCATGACAACCTGAAATCTGTGGAGAACGCTGCATGAGCGCACGTATCTTGGTGGTGGACGATTCGGCGTCGATGCGCCAGATGGTTTCCTTCGCCCTCACCTCGGCCGGTTTTGCCGTCGAAGAAGCCGAAGACGGCGCGGTCGCGCTCGGTCGCGCCAAGGGCCAACGCTTCAACGCGGTGGTCACCGACGTCAACATGCCGAACATGGACGGCATTGCGCTGATCCGCGAACTGCGCCAGCTGCCGGACTACAAGTTCACCCCGCTGCTGATGCTGACCACCGAGTCGGCCGCCGACAAGAAGTCCGAAGGCAAGGCCGCCGGCGCCACCGGCTGGCTGGTCAAGCCGTTCAATCCGGAACAGCTGGTCGCCACCGTGCAGAAAGTGCTGGGCTGATCGCCCGGCACTGCTCCCCCTCTTCGCTTCCGGACCACCACTGCCATGAGCATGGACCTGCAACGCTTCCACGCCACCTTCTTCGAGGAGAGCCGCGAAGGCCTCGACGCGATGGAGGCTGGCCTGCTGGCCCTGGAATCGGGGCAGCAGGACGCGGAGATCATCAATTCGGTGTTCCGCGCCGCCCACTCCATCAAGGGCGGCGCCGGCACCTTCGGCTTCGATGCCATCGCCGGCCTGACCCACGTGCTGGAAACGCTGCTCGATGAGCTGCGTGCCGGCAAGCGGGCCCTGGAAGGCCACGCTGTCGACGCCATGCTGTCCTCGGTGGACGTGCTGCGCGCGCTGCTGCGCGAGGCCGAGCACGGCCAGGCTGCCGACCCCGCCGCTGTTGCTGCGGTGAAGGCACGCCTGGAAGCCGTTCTCTCCGGCCAGGCCGCACCGAGCGCGCCGGCCGCTGCCGCCGCCAAGGTGGACGATACGCCGGAAGCCTGGCAGATCGGCTTCACCCCGGCACCGTCGCTGTTCATGAGCGGCAACGATCCGTTGCGCATCATCCGCGAACTGGAACACCTCGGTTCGCTGCAGGTGGCCGCGCGCATGGAACGCCTGCCCGGATTTGCCCAGCTCGACCCGCTCGAGGCCCACCTGGCGTGGGACCTGGGCCTGGTCGGCAAGGTGCCGCGCAGCAAGATCGAAGACACCTTCGCCTGGGTACTGGACGACTGCGAGCTGGACATCCGTCCGGCAGCGCCGCCGAGCCTGGCTACCCAGGCGCCCGTTGCAGCAACCCCTTCCACGCCTGCTGCCATCGCACCGGCAGCGCCTGCTGCGCCAGCCGCCAGCGGCGCTGCCAGCCAGGAAGCCGAGACCTCGATCCGCGTCAGCGTCGACAAGGTCGATGCGCTGATCAACCTGGTCGGCGAACTGGTCATCACCCAGGCCATGCTCAAGCAGGTCTCGCACGCGCTGGACCCGGTCCACGCCGAGAGCCTGTTTGCCGGGCTTGACCAGCTGGAACGCAACACCCGCGACCTGCAGGAAGCAGTGATCGGCGTGCGCATGCTGCCGGTCGATGCGGTGTTCCGCCGCTTCCCGCGCCTGGTCCGCGACCTGTCCAGCCGCCTCGGCAAGCAGGTGCGCCTGCGCACCGTCGGCGAAGGCACCGAGCTGGACAAGGGCCTGATCGAGAAGATCGCCGATCCGCTGGTGCACCTGGTGCGCAACTCGATCGACCACGGCCTGGAAATGCCCGATGTGCGCCGCGGCGCGGGCAAGGACGAGACCGGCACGATCACCCTGGCCGCTTCGCATCAAGGCGGTCATATCGTCATTGAAGTGAGCGACGACGGCCGCGGCCTGGATCGCGCCAAGATCCTGGCCAAGGCCACCGAACGCGGCCTGGCCGTGCCGGACAACCCGACCGATTCGCAGGTCTGGGACCTGATCTTCCAGCCCGGCTTCTCCACCGCCGATGCGGTCACCGACCTGTCCGGGCGCGGCGTCGGCATGGACGTGGTCCGCCGCAACATCCAGGCGCTGGGTGGCGAGGTGCAGATCGAAAGCAGCCTCGGCGCCGGTACCCGCACACTGATCCGCCTGCCGCTGACCCTGGCCATCCTCGATGGCATGACCGTGGCCGTGGCCGGCGAAACCCTGATCCTGCCACTGGCCTATGTGCTTGAGGCGTTGCAGCCGCAGGCCGAGGACATCCGCAGCATGGCCGGCGAAGGCCGCGTGCTGCGCGTGCGTGGCGAGTACCTGCCCATCTTCTCGCTGAGCGAGTACTACGGCTACGGCAACCGTGCACCGGGCAGCGAATCGCTGGTGGTCGTGGTCGAAGGCGATGGCCAGAAGATCGCACTGGAAGTGGACGAGCTGGTCGGCCAGCAGCAGGTGGTGGTGAAGAACATCGAGAACAACTACCGCCGCATCGGTGGGGTGTCCGGTGCCACCATCCTTGGTGACGGCCGCGTGGCACTGATCGTCGACATCGGTGGGCTGGTGCGTTCGCTGCGGATGCCGCAGGCCGCCTGATCCATCCTGCAAGCGTTCATGAAACCGCCGCCCTTCGGGGTGGCGGTTTTTGTTTGTGCACGTTCCGGCGATGGGGCGGCGATGGGGTCAGATCCCTTTCCTGCGGAAAGGGATCTGACCCCCGCCTGACGGCGCCGCCCATTCCGTGAACTTCGTCGCCATGATGGTTTCGCGCGCAACCACGCCACTCAAGCGAAGCCCCGCCGCTACGCCACTTTCGCGCCCTTATCCCTACGCATCCGAATGTGATCTGCGTCCATAAAGTCCGCGCAGGTTGCGCCGCTATTCCGCAATGACGGCCGTCACCGAACCCCCACCGGGCACTCCCGTTCGCTCTGCAACCACCCCCAAACCGGCGCACAGACGCCGGCACTCTGCCCACCTGGAGCACCCTGCATGAAGTGGTTCCAAGATCTGCCCATCGCCCGCAAGCTGGCCGTGGGGTTCACCCTCACCACCTTGATGACCCTGGTCCTCGGCGCCTTCGCACTGGTGCGTCTGAGCGAAGCCAACGCGCAGCTGCGCGAGATGGCTGGCAACGACATTCCGTCGGTGCAGCACCTGGGCGAGGCGCGCTCGCAACTGGGCGAGTTCCGCACCTACGAACTTGCACAGCTGAGCATGCTCGACCAGCCGGAGAAGGTCGCCGACTACAACAAGCGCATGGACGACACCGCCAAGGCCGTGCATGACGAGCTGGCCGCGTACTCGGCGCTGCCGGCGCTGGCCAAGGAGCGTGAACTGTATCGCGCGGCGAGCGCGCAGCTGGATCGCTACTTCGCCGCCAACAAGGCGATGCGCGACGCCGTGGCTGCCGGTGATGGCGCACGGGCCCAGCAGATCTCCGACGAGCAGTCGCGCCCCGCGCGTCGCGATCTGTTCGCTGCAATGAAGGCACTGGGCACCCACATCGCCGGCCAGATGGACGGCAAGATCGCCGGCGCCAATGCCACCCACCGCACCAGCATGATTGCCATCGTCGGCTGCATGGTGCTGCTGTCGCTGGTCGCAGCCGTGCTGGCCGTCGTCATCTCGCGTGCAGTGACCGGCCCACTCGGCAAGGCCGTGCATGCCATCCAGGCCGTCGCGCGCGGTGATCTCAGCGTCAGCACCCAGGCCACCAGCAAGGACGAAGCCGGCAAGATGCTGGCCGCCACCGCCGAGATGACCGCGATGCTGCGCCGCTTCAGCGAGCAGACCCAGCTGATGGCGCAGATGCATGCCGGCCCGGACATCAGCCACCGCATTCCCGAAGACTTCCCGGGCGTCTACGGCCAGCTGGCCAACGGCATCAACACGGTGATCTTCGAACACCTCGATGCGATCGTCGATGCCATTGAAGTACTCAACCAGTACGCCATCGGCAATCTGACCCCGGACGCACGCCGCCTGCCCGGCAGCCGCGCCATCCTGCATGAATCGATGGATGCAGCCAAGGCCAGCCTGCTGGCAATCAATACGCAGATCCAGCAGCTGGCTGCAGCAGCGGCCGCAGGCGACTTCAGCCAGCGCGGCGACGCCCAGCGTTTCCAGCACGACTTCAAGCTGATGATCGAACACCTCAACACCATGATGCAGGTGGCTGACGGTAACCTCGGCCAGCTCTCGCAGCTGCTGCAGTCCATTGCCGCAGGCGACCTGACCGCGCGCATGGATGGCCAGTTCAACGGCGTGTTCGCCCGCATGCGCGACGACGCCAACACCACCGTTGCGCAGCTGACCCAGATCGTCGGCCAGATCCAGGCCAGCGCCTCCAGCATCACCCTGGCCGCCGGCGAGATCGCCTCCGGCAACAGCGACCTGTCGCGCCGCACCGAGCAGCAGGCCGCCAACCTGGAAGAAACCGCTGCCTCGATGGAGGAGCTGACCTCCACCGTGCGCCAGAACGCCGAACACGCGCGCCAGGCCAACCAGCTCGCCATCGGTGCGCATGGTGTCGCCTCGCAGGGTGGCGACGTGGTCGGCCAGGTGGTCACCACCATGTCGGCCATCGAAGCCTCGTCGAAGAAGATTGCCGAGATCATCTCGGTCATCGACGGCATCGCGTTCCAGACCAACATCCTGGCGTTGAACGCCGCGGTGGAAGCCGCCCGCGCCGGTGAACAGGGCCGTGGCTTTGCCGTGGTTGCCAGCGAGGTGCGCACCCTCGCCCAGCGCTCCGCTGCCGCCGCCAAGGAGATCAAGGGCCTGATCGACGATTCGGTCGGCAAGGTCGCCGAAGGCTCCAGCCTGGTCCATCAGGCCGGCAGCACCATGGGCGAGATCGTCGCCTCGGTGCAGCGCGTGACCGACATCATGGCCGAGATCTCCGCTGCCTCGCAGGAACAGAGTGCCGGCATCGAGCAGGTCAACCAGACCGTGGTGCAGATGGACGAAACCACCCAGCAGAACGCTGCACTGGTGGAAGAAGCCACTGCTGCCGCACGTGCGATGGAAGACCAGGCCGTGCAGCTGGGCGAAGCCGTAGCGCGCTTCCGGCTGGCATCACAGGGCGTCGCCGCTGCACCGGCACGGCTGGCAAATGCGCCGCAGCCACGCCAGGTCGCGGCTGCCCTGCCCGCCACCAAGGCAGCACCGGCACGACCGTTGCGTGCATCGGCCGCCCAGCCGGCGCTGGCTGCCGAGGGTGACTGGCAGGAGTTCTGAGGACACCGGGGTCGGATCCCTCTTCCGCGGAAGGGGGCTCTGACCCCACGCAGGAAGAGAGCCACGGGGTCAGATCCCTTTCCCACGGGAAAGGGCTCTGACCCCTTACGCATGGAAAGTGATGCAAATCTCACTTCATAATCCAATGCAGAGGCCGATATCCCCATCGAGCCTCGCGCCAACGCGTGCTGGCGCCCGCCCCTGATCACAGATTCCATGTCCGACGGCCACGACACTGAACTGCACGATGTCCACGCGGCCGACGCCGCGGACGAACGCTTCCTGGTCCGCAACCCCCGCCAGCTGCGCCACCTGCTGCGCTCGCTGATCGACCAGCGATCACTGATCAACGCGCATATCGACGGCCGGGACCGTTCGTTCCCGACCGCCCTGCTTGATCTCGACGAGGACGAAGACTACCTGCTGCTCGACGGCAGCCCGCAGGAGGCATCCAACCGTGCCGCCGAGCAGGCCGACCATCTGCTCTGCTTCGCCCAGCTGGAACGTGTCCTCGTGCGGTTCCGCCTGCACGCGCTGCAACGCGTGGACAACGATGGCCACGTCGCCTTCCGCGCCCCGCTGCCGGACGAACTGGTGCACCTGCAACGCCGCGAGCTGTACCGGCTCGAGACCCCGGTCACCGACTCACCACAGCTGCTGCTGCCACCCGGCGAAGCCCGCGCCGAAGCACTGTCGATGCGGGTGGTGGACATCAGCGGTGGCGGCCTGGCCGTAGTGGTACCCAACGACTGCGCCGTGTTCGGCCTGCAGAAGCGCTACACGGCGCAGCTGTCGCTGCCCGATGGCCCGGACCTGGACATCGAACTGGTGGTCTGCAACCTGCTGCCTCAGCGACAGCCCAACGGCATCGAGGTCAAGCGCGTAGGCATGCGCTTTGACAGCCTGCCGCGCGGTGGCGACAGCGCCATACAGCGCTACATCTTCCGCATCGACCGCCAGCGCAAGGCCCGCCGCAACGGCGAGCTCTGAGGCCCGTCCAATGGGTATGCCGGCCAGCGGCCGGCACCATCCACGCCGTGCGTGGATGCCCAACCCACCGCCCCGGTAGACCCACGCCATGCGTGGATGCCTCTCCCCCGGCACCTAAAGTCCCCCCATGCGGGGCCGATATCGAGCCTGACACCGGGACTTCCGGCAGAACCAGGACCCCTCGATGAACGACAAGACCAGCTCCGCCGCCAGCGCCGGCGGCGAATTCCTCAGCTTCACGCTCGGCGCCGAGCACTACGGCGTGGACATCCTCAAGGTGCAGGAAATCCGTGGCTACGATGCGGTCACCCGCGTGCCGGATGCCCCGGACTACATCAAGGGCGTGATCAACCTGCGCGGCACCATCGTGCCGGTCATCGACCTGCGCCTGAAGCTGCGCCTGGACAACGCCCGCTACGACGCCTTCACCGTGATGATCGTGCTCAACGTCGAAGACCGCGTGGTCGGCATCGTGGTCGACAGCGTGTCGGACGTGATCCCGCTGTCGGCCGAGCAGATCCGCCCGACCCCGGAGTTCGGCGCTGCGGTCGATACGCGCTTCATCTCCGGCATCGGCACACACGACGACCGCATGCTGATCCTGCTGGACATCGAGACCCTGCTCGACAGCGCCGACATGGGCCAGTCCACCCTCGCCGAAGACGTTGCCGCCTGACCCAGCGGACCTGCTTCACGTTCTGGTCACAAAACCCTTCAGTTCCCCCCGGCGGTGCCGATAGGGGGACAGAAGCCGGTCGCGCAGGAGCGCGCGGAACCGGAACGACCATCACCATCCCCGGAGATACACCTCGATGAAGTCCCTGCTTGCGTTCGTTTCGGCCGCTGTCCTGGCCACCACCGCTTCCTCCGCGTTCGCCCAGGCGGCCGACATGATCCCGCCGGAACTGGCCCCGCGTTCGGTCGGCAAGGACGGCATGGTCTGTGGCAAGGTCGAAAAGGCCCGTTACGCAGAAGGTTCCGAAGGCCAGCCGACCTTCCTGTACATGGGCGGCGCCTTCCCGCGCCACACCTTCTCGGCGCGCATCGCCGGCGAGAACCGCGGCAAGTTCTCCTTCCCGCTGGAAACCCTGGAAGGCAAGACCGTGTGCGTGATCGGCAAGATCCAGCGCGACGCCTCGCGCGCGGAAATCGAAGTCAGTTCGCCGGCGGGCCTGAAGCTGGCCAACATCAAGTAATCCGCTGTCCGTCGAACCACGCCGGAGCTTGTGCCGGCGTGGTTTCTGCTGCAACCGGGCCCGACGCCCGGACGCGTCTGCCTTAGGAGATCGCAACGCCCATGCCGTGGATCAACAACCTGAAACTGATGCCGAAGCTGCTGTTGACCTTCGGTGTCCTCCTGCTGGTGATGCTGCTGCAGGGCATCGTCGCCTATCGCGGACTGCATTCGCTGAACAACGTCACCACCGAGTTGGCCGGTTCGCGCATGGAAAGCATCCGCATGGCCGGCGAGATGCGCGGCATGCTGGGCGAGTACCGCAATGCCGCCTACCAGCAGCTGATCCGCGCCAGCGATGACGTCAAGGCCGACGCGCGCAAGCAGGCCGTCGACCTGCGCACCAGCATGGACACGTCGATCAAGGACTACCCGAAGCTGGTCGACAACCCGCAGCAGAAGAAGCTGTTCGATACCTTCGCCAAGGAATGGAAGGACGCCCTGGCCTCCTATGACAGCGTCACCGAAATGCTGGAGCTGGACCTGCCGGACGATGCCATCGATACCTTCGTGGGCGAGACCCGCACCAAGCACCGCAAGGCGGCTTCGGCGCTGGAAGCGCTGATCGCCGAAGACAACCGCCTCGCCCGCGCCTCGCGCGAAGAGGCCGCGTCCACCTATTCCGCCTCGGCCGTGCTGACCGTGATTGCCCTGCTGGGCGGCGCCGCACTCGGCCTGGTGCTGGTCTGGCTGTTCGCCCGTGCTCTGGTCGGCAGCGTGCGTGGTGCCGTTTCGGTTGCCAACGACGTCGCCGGCGGCAAGCTCGATGGCCACATCGACGTCAGCCGCCAGGACGAAGTGGGCGAGCTGATGCAGGCCATGCAGCGCATGCAGCGCGACCTGCGCGAGCGCATCGAAACCGACCAGGCCGTCGCCCGCGAGAACCTGCGCATCCGTACCGCGCTGGATTACAGCTCCACCGGCGTCTACCTGACCGATACCAGCAACACCATCGTCTACAGCAACCGCGCCCTGCAGCAGACCCTGAGCCAGTACCAGGACGAAGTGCGCCGCGACCTGCCGGACTTCGACGCCCAGGCCTCGCTGATCGGCAAGCCGGTCACCGTGCTGGAGCACCGCGGCGAGATGGACCAGACCCTGCTGGGCAACCTGAAGGCGCACGGCGTCGCCCGTCGCCCGATGCAGTACGGCGACGCCCAGTTCGCGCAGGTGGTGTCGACCATCCGCAATGAAAGCGGCGACACCGTCGGCTACGTGGTGGAATGGCGCGACCGCACCCAGGAGGCCCTGGTCGAAGCCGAAGTGGCGCGCGTCATCGCCCAGGCCGCCGCCGGCGACCTGTCCGGCCGCATCGACGCCAGCGACAAGGAAGGCTTCTTCCTGCAGCTGGCACAGCAGATCAACGGCCTGCTGGACGCCAACGCCGGCAGCATCGAACAGATCTCCGGCCTCCTTGCCGCACTGTCGCAGGGTGACCTGACCGTGCGCATGCACGGCGATTACCAGGGCGTGTTCGCCCGCATGCGCGACGACGCCAACGCCACCGCCGCGCAGCTGAGTGAAATCGTCACCCGCATCAAGCAGTCCAGCCGCGCGATCAGCTCGGCCGCCGGCGAAATCGCCTCCGGTAACAGCGACCTGTCGCGTCGTACCGAGCAGCAGGCGGCCAACCTGGAAGAGACCGCCGCCTCGATGGAGGAACTGACCTCCACCGTGCGCCAGAACGCTGAACATGCCCGTCAGGCCAACCAGCTCGCCATCGGCGCGCATGGTGTCGCTTCGCAGGGCGGCGACGTCGTCGGCCAGGTAGTCACCACCATGTCGGCCATCGAAGCCTCGTCGAAGAAGATCGCCGAGATCATCTCGGTCATCGACGGCATCGCCTTCCAGACCAACATCCTGGCGCTGAATGCCGCGGTGGAAGCCGCGCGTGCCGGTGAACAGGGCCGTGGCTTTGCCGTGGTCGCCAGCGAGGTGCGCACCCTCGCCCAGCGCTCGGCCGCCGCCGCCAAGGAGATCAAGGGCCTGATCGACGATTCGGTCGGCAAGGTCAACGACGGCTCGGCACTGGTGCACAAGGCCGGCGCGACCATGGGCGAGATCGTTGCCTCGGTGCAGCGCGTGACCGACATCATGGCCGAGATCTCCGCCGCCTCGCAGGAACAGAGTGCCGGCATCGAGCAGGTCAACCAGACCGTGGTGCAGATGGACGAAACCACCCAGCAGAACGCTGCACTGGTGGAAGAAGCCACCGCCGCCGCCCGGGCGATGGAAGAACAGGCCGGCCACCTCAGCGAGGCCGTTTCGATCTTCGTGGTCGACGAAGCCGATACCGTGGTTGCACCGCCGCGCGTTGCTGCCCCGGCCCCGCGTGCTGCTGCACCGGCAGCACCGGCTCCGGCCGCTCCGCCCGCGCGCCGCACCGCGGGTGGTCGCCCGATGGCCACGGAACTGGCCGACGGGGACTGGCAGGAATTCTGATGCCTGCCTGACCTGATGTACGAGAACGCCCTGGCCCTGTGCTGGGGCGTTTTTGTTTACGGGGTATCTGGATTCCAGCCAACGGCGAAGCCCCTCGGGGTGGTCGCGGAGAGCGGCGGATTTCCTACGTTTAGGCCGGGAGGGTGGGCTGCGCAGGGGACGCCGTGAACCCGTCCCTGGGGGCTTGGCCGCGGCATCCATGCCGCGGACACCCCTGCGCAACCCACCCTCCCGGCCACGGACAGTTTTCGTGCGCGTCCACCCCGGATTGAAGAAAGAAAAGCAAAAAACAAAAGCCAGGTCACTTCCGGGGTCAGATCCGTTTTCCGCAGGAAAACGGATCTGACCCCTCTTTCCACTTGGAAACCCAACGCTCTTTCCGTCCGACACCGAAGTGCCGAGAGGGCTGGGCCGGGGTGGGTAGGCAGGACCGTTGGCGCCATGGATGGCGCCATCGAGCCCCCATGGGTGAGGGCGCTTTGCTTGCGAAGCACTGCTTCGCAAGCGCCCGAACGCACAGCCGCCAGCGGCTGGGCCGGACCCCGGAGGGGGGTTTACGGCGTGTCCTGCCTGCCCACCCCGGCCCAGCCACTTACTGACAATCCAGCGCCGACCAACCGCTGTTGCTGTTGCTGTTGCTGTTGCTTCAAAAGCCTGCCGCAGGCAGCGCCGCAGCCGCCGCTGCACGGAAACCTGAATACGTTCGGACACAACACCTCAATCCCCCGCCCCAGCGGCCGATAACGGGGTTGTCACGGCGTATCCCGCCGCTGACCGGCTCGGCGCCGCCCGCCCGTTTCGACCTGGTCCTGCTCGATGAATCTCCTGCATCGCTGGCAACACTACTTCAGCAATCTCTCCGTCCGGCGCAAGCTCAACCTGCTGACGCTGCTCATCGCGCTCGGCGTGATCGCGCTCTCGGTGATCGCCGCCCGCATGCAGTACCTGGACCTCACCGAGACCCGCAAGACCGCACTGAAGACCCAGGTCGAACTCAGCTACGGCATCCTGCAGCACTACCATCGCCTGGCCGGCACCGGCGAGCTCAGCGAGGACGCCGCCAAGGGCGCCGCGCTGCAGGCGCTGGAATCGATGCGTGCCGAGAACGATACGTACTACTTCAACATCTACGACACCGGCTACCGCCTGCTGATGCACCCGTTCCGGAAGGACCTGGTCGGCAAGGACATGAAGGACTTCCGCACCGACGACGGCGTGCGCATCTATTACGACCAGGTCGAAGCGGCCAGGGCCGGCGGCGGCTTCGTCAACTATCGCTGGGCCAAGCCTGGCAGCAAGGGCGAGGTCGAGAAGGTCGCCTACGCCGGCCTGTTCGCGCCCTGGAACTGGGTGGTCAGCAGCGGCGTCTACATGGACGACGTGCAGCAGCAGGCGCTGGTGTTCACCGCCATCATGGCAGTCTCCGGTGGCGTCCTGGTGTTGATCGTCCTCGCCCTGAGCTGGGTCATCGGCAACCGCATCGCGCGCCCGCTGAAGCAGGCCACCGCCGTCGCCGAAGGCATTGCCAATGGCAAGCTGGACAGCCACATCGGTCCGCAGGCGCATGACGAACCCGGCCGCCTGCTTGAAGCCATGTCCGGCATGCAGCAGCAGCTGCACGCGGTGATCGGCGGCCAGCGCGAAATGGCCCGCCGTCACGATGCCGGCGAACTGAGCTACCGCATCGACGCCAGTGTCTTCCCCGGCGAGTATGGGTTGATGGTGCAGGAGACCAATACCCTGGTCGGCAGCCACGTGCAGACCCTGCATGACGTGCTGGACGTGGTACAGCAGTATGCGGTCGGCGACCTGAGCCGCGACATCGCCCGCTACCCCGGCGAAAAGGCGGCGATGACCACCACCGTCGACACCGTCAAGGCCAACCTCGGCCGCATCAACGCCGAGATCAAGCAGCTGGCCAGTGCCGCCGCCGCCGGCGACTTCAGCCGCCGTGGCGACGCGCAGCGTTTCGATCACGATTTCCGCCTGATGCTGGAAAACCTCAACGCGATGATGGCGGTCAGCGATGACAACCTCGGCAAGCTCTCGCAGCTGCTGTCGGCGATTGCCGAAGGTGACCTGACCGCGCGCATGCACGGCGATTACCAGGGCGTGTTCGCCCGCATGCGCGACGACGCCAACACCACCGTTGCGCAGCTGACCCAGATCGTCGGCCAGATCCAGGCCAGCGCCTCCAGCATCACCCTGGCCGCCGGCGAGATCGCCTCCGGCAACAGCGACCTGTCGCGCCGCACCGAGCAGCAGGCCGCCAACCTGGAAGAAACCGCTGCCTCGATGGAGGAGCTGACCTCCACCGTGCGCCAGAACGCCGAACACGCGCGCCAGGCCAACCAGCTCGCCATCGGTGCGCATGGTGTCGCCTCGCAGGGTGGCGACGTGGTCGGCCAGGTGGTCACCACCATGTCGGCCATCGAAGCCTCGTCGAAGAAGATTGCCGAGATCATCTCGGTCATCGACGGCATCGCCTTCCAGACCAACATCCTGGCGCTGAATGCTGCGGTGGAAGCCGCGCGTGCCGGTGAACAGGGCCGTGGCTTTGCCGTGGTCGCCAGCGAGGTGCGCACCCTCGCCCAGCGCTCCGCTGCCGCCGCCAAGGAGATCAAGGGCTGATCGACGATTCGGTCGGCAAGGTCGCCGAAGGCTCCAGCCTGGTCCATCAGGCCGGCAGCACCATGGGCGAGATCGTCGCCTCGGTCCAGCGCGTCACCGACATCATGGCCGAGATCTCCGCCGCGTCGCAGGAACAGAGCGCTGGTATCGAGCAGGTCAACCAGACTGTGGTGCAGATGGACGAAACCACCCAGCAGAACGCCGCGCTGGTGGAGGAAGCCACGGCCGCCGCACGTGCGATGGAAGACCAGGCCGCGCAGCTGGCCGACGCCGTGGCGATCTTCCGCCTCGACAACCAGGTTTCCGCCGCAGTGAAGGCTGTGGCGGAACGCGTGGAACCGGCGCGCGTCACCACCGTGGCCCGTCCGCAGCCGACCAGCACGCCCGCGCCGGTCCGCCGCAGCAGCAACGCCAGTACCTTCGTGGCCAGCGACAGCGACTGGCAGGAATTCTGAGACCCACCCGCGGTGGCTTCGGCCACCGCCCTCGCCGATGGACACGTCCCCCGTGCAAAGTCCCACTCCCATCGTCACCGGCCCGCGCGAATTCGAGTTCGCCGACCGTGATTTCCGCCGCGTCTGCGACCTGATCTACCAGCGCGTGGGCATCGCCCTGGCGCCGGCAAAGCGCGACATGGTGTATGGCCGCCTCTCTCGCCGCCTGCGTACGCTGGGCATGCGCAGCTTCCAGCAGTACCTGGACCATCTGGAGCAGGAAGACGGCGACGAGTGGCAGGCGTTCACCAACGCCCTGACCACCAACCTGACCTCGTTCTTCCGCGAGCCGCACCACTTCGACAAGCTGCGCGAAGAGCTGCAGCAGCGCTCCGGCCGCACGCCGCTGCTGCTGTGGTCGTGCGCGGCGTCCACCGGTGAAGAGCCCTATTCGATGGCGATCACCGCCTGCGAGGCCTTCGGCACCCTGAAGCCGCCGGTACGCATCATCGCCACCGACGTCGATACCCAGGTGCTGGCCACCGCCGGCCGTGGCGTCTACAACATCGACCGCGTCACCAACCTCGACCCGGACCTGCGCCGGCGCTACTTCCAGCGCGGCAGCGGCCCCAACGAGGGCCAGTGCCGCGTGCTGCCGGCACTGCGCGAGCTGATCGAGTTCCGCCCACTGAACCTGCTTGCCCCGCGCTACGACGTCGGCGGCCCGTTCGATGCGTTGTTCTGCCGCAACGTGATGATCTACTTCGACAAGCCAACCCAGCGCGCGATCCTCGGCCGCCTGGTACAGCACCTGGCCGATGACGGCCTGCTTTACACCGGACACTCGGAGAACTACCTGCACGCCGCCGACCTGATCCAGCCCTGTGGCCGCACCCTGTACCGCCGCGCGGCAAAGGCCGGTGCATGAACGCCTCGCTGCGTACCGACGATGTGATGCGCTACCAGGATGCGCGCTTCCAGACCATTGCCGCCAAGCTTCTGCCGACCCAGTACCTGGTGGTAGACGACACCACCGCGCTGACCACCACGCTGGGTTCCTGCGTGGCGGCCTGCCTGCGGGACCCGGTACTGAAGATCGGTGGCATGAACCATTTCCTGCTGCCCGAGGGCAATGCCGGCGACGGCGCGCCCGCGCGTTACGGCAGCTACGCGATGGAACTGCTGATCAACGACATGCTCAAGCGCGGCGCCCACCGCAAGCGCATCGAGGCCAAGGTGTTCGGCGGCGCCAACGTGCTCAAGGGATTCACCAGCAATCCGGTCGGTACCCGTAACGCCGAGTTCGTGCGCCAGTACCTGCAGGCCGAGCATATCCCGATCATCGCCGAGGACCTGTGCGGCATCCATCCGCGCAAGATCTGGTTCTTCGCCGATACCGGCCGCGTCGTCGTGCAGCGCCTGCCGCACGCCCACGAAGCCGAAGTGGCCGCTACCGAATCGGCGGTGCGTGCACGCCTGTCCAAGGCACCGGTCACCGGTGGCGTGGAGCTGTTCGAATGACCCTGACCGGCAACGCCCCCTGCCGGGTCCTGATCGTCGACGACTCCGCCGTCGTGCGCCAGATGCTCACCGAGATCCTGTCCAGCGACCCGACCATCGACGTGGTCGGCACCGCCGCCGACCCGCTGCTGGCGCGCGAGAAGATCAAGCGCCTGGCCCCGGACGTGATCACGCTGGACGTGGAAATGCCGCGCATGGACGGGCTGGCATTCCTGGAAAACCTGATGCGCCTGCACCCGCTGCCGGTGGTGATGATCTCCTCGCTGACCGAACGCGGCGCCGACACCACCCTGCAGGCGCTGGCGCTGGGCGCGGTGGACTTCGTGTCCAAGCCCAAGCTGGACGTGGCGCGCGGCCTGCAGGCCTACGCCGATGAGATCATCGCCAAGGTCAAGATGGCGGCGCGCTCGCGCGTCCGCCCGCTGGTGCGTGCGGCCGCTCCGAAACTCCTGCTCGAAGCAGCTCCTGCAATGCGCCCGGCTGCGCCGCAGTTCCGCACCACCGACCGCCTGATCGCGATTGGTTCTTCGGCCGGTGGCACCGAAGCGCTGCGCGTTGTGCTGGAAGGCATGCCTGCCGATGCTCCCGCCGTGGTGATGACCCAGCACCTGCCCGCCAGCTTCAGCAGCGCCTTCGCCGAGCGACTGGATCGGCACTCGGCGATGGCCGTGCGCGAGGCCAGCGATGGTGAAGCCGTGCTTCCCGGCCATGCCTACCTGCCGCCGGGTGGCAAGCACCTGCGCATCATCCGCGACGGTGCGCGCTGGCGCTGCCGCGTCGACGATGGCCCGGCGGTGAACCGGCACAAGCCTGCGGTCGACGTGCTGTTCCGTTCGGTCGCGCAGAATGCCGGCGGCAACGCGATCGGTGCCATCCTCACCGGCATGGGCGATGACGGCGCGCGCGGCCTGCTGGAAATGCGCCAGGCCGGCGCACCGACGCTGGTCCAGGACGAGGCCACCAGCGTGGTCTGGGGCATGCCCGGCGCCGCGTTCAAACTCGGCGCCGCTGAGGAACAGGTGCCGCTGGAACGGATTGCCGAGCGGCTGCTGGCGCTCGCTCGCGGCTGATAGCGCGCCCCGGCTCAAGGACTCCGCGGGCAGTAGATCCACGCCATGCGTGGATGCCTTTGTAGAGTCGAGCCGCGCTCGACTCATCGCGCATCGCACGAACAGCAGCCAAGCATGGACTCGGCGCTACAGGCCATCATGCAACAAGAAAAGGTGCCGGCTTTCATCGGGGTTCTTCGTTTCAACGCGCTACCCGCATGTGTGCTTTGATAGCGGTATTGCACAAGGAATGCTGCACATGATCAAAGGCATATGGAAGGCCGCCCTGGCGGCCGTACTGCTTTCATTGCCACTGGCACCCGCCAGCGCCAGTGGCGATCTGTTCTACTTCGAGGCCAAGCAGGGTGATGTGTTCTTCATGCTGATGCTGGTGGGTCGCGAAGATCCCGGCGCGGTAAGCGTCAGCTGGAAAGGCCCGTCTATCCCGCCGTACCCCAACGTGCATCGCCGCTACTACATCGAATTCAACCGTGCAAAGCGCCAGTCCTACGTGCGTCCACTTGACCGTGATGGACTGCCTTGGTTCGAGATGGATGTCTCCGGTAAGAGCGGCAACGTGCTGATCGGCGGCCGTCGGCTGGAAGGCAGCGCAGACTGGACCGTGCAGTAGCGCCGGAAGCCTGAGCGTTGCGTTGTTTCCAACACGCCCAGATCTTCCATTTGGATCGCACCAGGCTCCAGCCATACCAAGCAGTCAATGGTCCGACTATTGGCTGGGACGAGGATGCAGACGCCCCAGAACGGTCCCGTCAAGCTTGATCAGCTCCAAGGTCTGATCTGTCTTCAACGTCTCAAACAGACCATCCGGTCGAGAATGAATCGATAGAAATCCCTGTTCGAACAGCGTCGTTTCTGTGTCCGGGTCAAGAAAATTAACCGTAATATCACCGGCACTGTTTCGCTCACGCACGGAAACCAGGCCTTTCGAAACATTCACGTAGCCGTAGCGGGGCGCCAGCCTCCACCGCCCCGACTCATCCAGAAGACCCCAACGGCCACGTAGTGAGAGCGCATAGACTCTTGTTCCATCCGCCAAAAAATCCGGCAAGGGATCATGCAGCGTGAAATCAGCCACCGCATTGCCACGCAGATCGAGTATGTGATACCCGGGGTCATATCCCGGCCGTTCGAATGCCGCGACCAGATTCGGACCCAATGGTCTTATTCGACGGTAGCGAGGAGGAATCAGCCAAGCACCCGTAGCATCTATTACACCCCATCCTCCATCGGCTTGGGCCAACAGCAGTTGGTCATCCAGCCCTTCCGCGGTTTGAAAACGCGCAAGTCGGTAGTACAGGGAAGACGAGATGCTGCCATCTTCCAGCATCATGAAACGCACCCCCGCTTCGCCGGGCTTTTGATACTCGACGATCCTGCGGTTCAACGGATGCAGGCCTGCAGCGCGTTGCAGGGAGCGCAGCGACCCATCCAGGCCTACAACGTATTCATCATCTTCCGAACTGAAGATTACATACCCCACTCGTTCAGCGAACTCATCTGTCTTCATACAGTGGCCTGCAGGCGTCGGAAACATCAAACCCGCGCGCGTGAAATGCAGGCACTGGCCGTCTTCGGCTACCGCAGAAAGCAGGTACCCACCCCGACCAAACTTGAACCGATATCGACCCATGGGCGCCACTTGCACCCCGTGGGGATCCAGCACCGTGTCGTTCCCGCCCTGGGTGGCGAGCGCGAAACCCGAACTGTTGAAGGTCATCTGATCGTAGTCCTGGCGCCCTATGCCTGCCAGTGATCGATCAACCAGGCCAAAGTGGACACCATCGCGCGAAGCGATGGCCACTTCCCCATCATGACCCACGGGACCAAAGCTACCAAAGACACTGAAAACGGGACCGGACCTGCCCTTTGCGTCAAGGAAGTGGGTCGTGCAGCGCCGCTTTTCACTGTTGCAGAGTTCTACAGCCGGGTTTCCTGCCCAGGACGCCGAGCGCAGGAGATCGATCTCGCCTTTCTCCTCAAACCGACGCACCAATCGGCCTCGTGCATTGAAGAAGTCGATTCGCGTGTACGCCTTGGGCGGGCTCCGCAGCAATACCTTGGCTTCGATCATCCCGTTGCCATGTACCTCAACCGAGTCGTAATGCGCTTCAAGGACGATACGCCCTTCTGAATTCATGACGCCCCTGTTCTCCCCCCTTTCGAAGACCGCCACCCCATTTTTGAAGGGGCGGAGGTATTGCATTCCCCGATGCTCGACCAGTTGCCGGCCCGTGCCATCCAGCACCACGCAGCGACCCTCATGACAGAGGCTGTGGCGTGTAGTCCTGTCGAGACGGGGCGGCGGCTTGATAGACAGCGGCATCGCAGACGCCGGAGTTGCGCCGACCGATGGCGCTATGATCAGAAGTACGGAGGCCAGCAGAGCCCCGAAGGCTTGGGTGATGACGCTGCGGCGATGGGCAGGGCTGGGAGTCGTCAGCAGAAATGAATGGCGCATCTCAGGCAAGACCCGAATGGTGGGCATCCACGGTAGGCGCCATGCGTCGCCAGAGACATACAATTTGTCCGAAAGTGCCCTGTCCACAAAAAACCCCCGGCTCTCACCGGGGGTTCTTCGTTTCAACGGGGCCGCCAGCCAGCGGCCGGCACTACCGCATCAGGCAGCGACCGTCTTGGCCACGTCCTGATATTCCTCGATCTGGTCGAAGTTCATGTAGCGGTAGATCTCCGCACCATTGGCGTTGATCACGCCGATGTCCGCCATGTACTCCTCCTTGGTCGGGATGCGGCCCAGGCGCGAGCAGATCGCCGCCAGTTCGGCCGAACCCAGGTACACGTTGGTGTTGCGGCCCAGGCGGTTCGGGAAGTTGCGGGTCGAGGTCGACATCGCGGTGGAACCTTCGCGGATCTGCGCCTGGTTGCCCATGCACAGCGAGCAGCCCGGCATTTCCATGCGTGCGCCGGTGGCGCCGAAGGTGCCGTACACGCCTTCCTTGGTCAGCTCCGAGGCATCCATCTTGGTCGGCGGGGCCACCCACAGGCGGGTCGGCAGGTCACGCTTGCCTTCCAGCAACTTCGCAGCGGCGCGGAAATGACCGATGTTGGTCATGCACGAACCGATGAACACTTCGTCGATCTTGGCGCCGGCGACTTCGGACAGGGTCTTCACGTCGTCCGGGTCGTTCGGGCAGGCCACGATCGGCTCGTGGATGTCGGCCAGGTCGATCTCGATGACGGCAGCGTATTCGGCGTCGGCATCCGGCTCCAGCAGCTCCGGGTTGGCCAGCCACGCTTCCATCTTCTCGATACGACGCTGCAGCGAGCGCGGATCCTGGTAACCCTCGGCAATCATCCACTTCAGCAGGGTGATGTTGCTGGTCAGGTACTCGATGATCGGTTCCTTGTTCAGGCGCACCGAGCAACCGGCGGCCGAACGCTCGGCCGAGGCGTCGGACAGCTCGAACGCCTGCTCGACCTTCAGCTCCGGCAGGCCTTCGATTTCCAGGATGCGGCCGGAGAAGATGTTCTTCTTGCCAGCCTTGGCCACGGTCAGCAGACCCGACTTGATCGCGTACAGCGGGATCGCGTTGACCAGGTCACGCAGGGTCACGCCCGGCTGCATCTTGCCCTTGAAGCGCACCAGCACCGATTCCGGCATGTCCAGCGGCATGACGCCGGTGGCCGCAGCGAAGGCGACCAGGCCCGAGCCGGCCGGGAACGAAATGCCCACCGGGAAACGGGTGTGCGAGTCACCACCAGTACCGACGGTGTCCGGCAGCAGCATGCGGTTGAGCCAGCTGTGGATCACGCCGTCGCCCGGGCGCAGCGAAACGCCGCCACGGGTGGAGATGAACTCCGGCAGGGTGTGGTGGGTCTTGACGTCCACCGGCTTCGGGTAAGCGGCGGTGTGGCAGAACGACTGCATCACCAGGTCGGCCGAGAAGCCCAGGCAGGCCAGGTCCTTCAGCTCGTCACGGGTCATCGGGCCGGTGGTGTCCTGCGAGCCGACCGAAGTCATCTTCGGTTCGCAGTAGGTGCCCGGGCGCATGCCCTGGCCTTCCGGCAGGCCACAGGCGCGGCCGACCATCTTCTGCGCCAGCGAGAAGCCCTTGCCGTTGTCGGCCGGCTGCACCGGCAGGCGGAACAGGTCGGTCGGGGCCAGGCCCAGCGCCTCACGCGCCTTGCCGGTCAGGCCACGGCCGATGATCAGCGGAATGCGGCCACCGGCGCGCACTTCGTCGAACAGCACGTCGGACTTGACCTGGAACTCGGCGATCACTTCACCGTTCTTCAGCGCCTTGCCTTCGTACGGACGCAGCTCGACCACATCGCCGTGCTCCATCTTCGACACGTCCAGCTCGATCGGCAGCGCACCGGCATCTTCCATGGTGTTGTAGAAGATCGGGGCGATCTTCGAACCCAGGCAGACGCCGCCGGCGCGCTTGTTCGGGATGAACGGAATGTCATCACCGGTCCACCACAGCACGCTGTTGGTGGCCGACTTGCGCGAGGAACCGGTGCCGACCACGTCGCCGACGTAGGCAACCAGGTGACCCTTGTCCTTCAGGTCGAGGATCTGCTGGATCGGACCGCGCTTGCCGTCTTCTTCCGGGGTGAACGGCGCGTCGTCGCGCTTGTTCTTCAGCATCGCCAGGGCGTGCATCGGGATGTCCGGGCGGGTGGTTGCGTCCGGTGCCGGCGACAGGTCGTCGGTGTTGGTTTCGCCCGGCACCTTGAACACGGTGACGGTCAGGCTCTGCGGCACTTCCGGGTTGCTGGTGAACCACTCGGCATCGGCCCAGCTCTGCAGCACGGCCTGGGCGTTGGCGTTGCCGGCCTTGGCCTTTTCCTGCACATCGTGGAACGCATCGAACACCAGCAGGGTCTTCTTCAGGCCGTTGGCAGCGATGGTGCCGACGCTGGCGTCGTCCAGCAACTGCACCAGCGGGGCCACGTTGTAACCGCCGAGCATGGTGCCCAGCAGTTCGGTGGCGCGCTCGCGGCTGATCAGCGGGTTCTGCTCGCTGCCCAGCGCGATCGCGGCCAGGTACGAGGCCTTGACCTTGGCTGCGTCATCGACGCCGGCCGGCACGCGGTGGGTCAGCAGGTCGAGCAGGAACTCGGCCTCGCCCTGCGGCGGGTTCTTCAGCAGTTCGATGACATCGGCCGTCTGCTGCGCGCTCAGCGGCAGCGGCGGGATGCCAAGCGCAGCGCGCTCGGCGACGTGGTGGCGGTAGGCTTCCAACATGACAACTCCCGGGTAATGCGTAGGTTGAAATAACAAGGTGGGCTCAGGCTTGCGGCACGATCAGCTTCAGGCCCTTGAAGTAGTCGCGGTAAAACGTGTCGTTCCAGGTGATCAGGCCATCGCACTGCAGCAGTGCGTGGGCGCCGACCATGAATTCGTCCAGGCTGCGGCGGCTGCCGCCGCGCTGGCGATGACGGCGGTGCATCTCGCCGGCGCGCAGGGCCGACTTGGCTTCCATCGGGTTGAAGTGCACACCCATCTCTTCCAGTGCTTCCAGCACCTCGGCGCCACCGCGCAGCGATGCGCAGACTTCGGCCAGGGTCGCGCCACACACCACTACGCGGCCACCGACCAGGCTCTGCCGCAGGATGGCTTCCACGGCATCGGCCTGCGGGCCATTGCTGAGCAGCTCGACCAGTACCGGTGAATCGACGGCGATCATCACGGCTTACTCCTCGTCACGCACCGCGCGTACCGCTGCGTCGGACGATTCGAAGCCGTCCAGCGCGAACTTGCCGCGCGCCCGTGAAATGGCATCGTCAACACTCTTGCGCAGGATGATGCGGCTGCCGTCCAGCTCGACCTTCAGCAGCGTGCCCTTGGTCAGGCCGAGGGCATCACGCACCGCCTTGGGCAGGGTGATCTGTCCGCGTTCTGCAACAGTGGCTTCCATCGGTAGGCCCTCCAGAGTATGCACAAATTATACATACTTCCCCGGGCATACTTCCACTCTGAACAGGACCGGCGACCCGCCAGCCCTTGCCTCGCAAAGGATCGGCCACAAACGTGACATACGCCATACACCTTCCCCTGTAGTCTGGAACCGATGCCGCAGGCCGGACCCGGCCCGGGTGAATCCATTCAGTTTCGGGTTCATACTGGAACCTCCGGGGCCACCAGGCCCGCGGCGACCGCAAGCAGGCCCACCCACGAACGGGCCACTGCAAGCCATCCGCAAGAAGGAGTTACCCCGCATGAGCGATTCGTTCTCCACCCGCAGCCAGCTGAACGTCGGCGGCAAGACCTACGACTACTTCAGCCTGCCCACGCTGGGCCAGCGCTTCGATATCTCCCACCTGCCCTACTCGATGAAGATCCTGCTGGAGAACCTGCTCCGGCATGAGGACGGCGGCGCCACCGTCGGCCCGGACCACATCGAAGCCGTGGCCCGCTGGAACCCGTCCGCCGAACCGGACACCGAGATCGCCTTCATGCCGGCGCGCGTGGTCCTGCAGGACTTCACCGGCGTGCCCTGCGTGGTCGACCTGGCCGCAATGCGCGACGCGGTGGTCAAGCTCGGCGGCTCGCCCGAGCAGATCAACCCGCAGATTCCCTCCGAGCTGGTCATCGACCACTCGGTGCAGGTCGACGTGTTCGGCAAGCCCGACGCGCTGGACCTCAACGGCAAGATCGAATTCCAGCGCAACCAGGAACGCTACGGCTTCCTGCGCTGGGGCCAGAAGGCCTTCGACAACTTCAAGGTGGTGCCGCCCAACACCGGCATCGTCCACCAGGTGAACCTGGAAAACCTGGCCCGCGTGGTGATGACCGCGGACAAGGACGGCAAGGCCGTTGCCTACCCCGATACCGTGTTCGGTACCGACAGCCACACCACCATGATCAACGGCATCGGCGTGCTCGGCTGGGGCGTGGGCGGCATCGAGGCGGAGGCGGCCATGCTCGGCCAGCCATCGTCGATGCTGATCCCACAGGTGGTCGGCTTCAAGCTGACCGGCAAGCTGCCCGAAGGCGCCACCGCCACCGACCTGGTGCTGACCGTCACCCAGATGCTGCGCAAGCTGGGCGTGGTCGGCAAGTTCGTCGAGTTCTACGGTGACGGCCTGCAGCACCTGCCGCTGGCCGACCGCGCCACCATCGGCAACATGGCCCCGGAATACGGCGCTACCTGCGGCATCTTCCCGATCGACGCCGAATCGCTGAACTACCTGCGCCTGTCCGGCCGCAGCGAAGAACAGATCAACCTGGTCGAAGCCTACGCCAAGGCGCAGGGCCTGTGGCACGAACCGGGCAGCCCGCACGCCCAGTACAGCACCACGCTGGAACTGGACATGGGCACGGTGAAGCCGTCGCTGGCCGGCCCCAAGCGCCCGCAGGACCGCGTGCTGCTGGAAGACGTGCAGAAGAACTACCGCGAAGCGCTGGTCGGCATGACCGCCAACCGTGACAAGCGCAGCGAGGATGTGTCCTCGTTCGTCAATGAAGGCGGCGGCGCCGCGGTCGGCAACGAGCAGCTGGCCAAGGGCTACGCCGACATCGAAACCGAAGGCCGCAAGGTCCGCCTGAAGGACGGTGCGGTAGTCATCGCTGCCATCACCTCGTGCACCAACACCTCCAACCCGGCGGTGATGATCGGCGCCGGCCTGCTGGCCCGCAACGCGGCCGCCAAGGGCCTGAACCGCCAGCCGTGGGTGAAGACCTCGCTCGGGCCGGGCTCGCGCGTGGTCACCGACTACCTGGAAAAGGCCGGTGTACTGAAGGAGCTGGAGAAGATCGGCTTCTACGTGGTCGGTTACGGCTGCACCACCTGCATCGGCAACTCCGGCCCGCTGCCGACCGAAGTCAGCGCCGGCATCGCCACCGGCGACCTGGTGGTGACCTCGGTGCTGTCGGGCAACCGCAACTTCGAGGGCCGCGTGCATCCCGAAGTGAAGATGAACTACCTGGCCAGCCCACCGCTGGTGGTGGCCTATGCCATTGCCGGCACCACCGACATCGACCTGACCACCCAGCCGCTGGGTACCGGCAGCGATGGCCAGCCGGTGTTCCTGCGCGACATCTGGCCGAGCAACAAGGAAATCGGCGACGTCATCGCCGCCACCATCGGCCCGGAAATGTTCAAGCAGAACTACGCCGATGTGTTCAAGGGTGACACCCGCTGGAACACCATCGCCTCGCCGGACGGCAATCTGTACGAGTGGAGCGATGCCTCCACCTACATCAAGAACCCGCCGTACTTCGATGGCATGACCATGCAGACCGGCAGCATCGACGACGTGCACGGCGCGCGCGTGATGGGCCTGTTCGGCGATTCGATCACCACCGACCACATCTCCCCGGCCGGCAACATCAAGAAGGATTCGCCCGCAGGCCGCTTCCTGCAGGAACGCGGCGTGCAGCCGGCCGACTTCAACAGCTACGGCAGCCGCCGCGGCAACGATGACGTGATGGTCCGCGGTACCTTCGCCAACATCCGCATCAAGAACCTGATGTTCGGTGGCGAGGAAGGCGGCAACACCCTGTACTACCCGGCCGGTGGCGGCCAGCCGGAGAAGCTGGCGATCTACGATGCGGCCATGAAGTACAAGGCCGACAAGGTGCCGCTGGTGGTGCTGGCCGGCAAGGAATACGGCACCGGCTCGTCGCGCGACTGGGCAGCCAAGGGCACCCTGCTGCTGGGGGTGAAGGCGGTCATCGCCGAAAGCTTCGAGCGCATCCACCGCTCCAACCTGGTCGGCATGGGCGTGCTGCCGCTGCAGTTCCGCAACGGCGAAAACGCACAGAGCCTGGGCCTGGACGGTTCGGAGGTGATCGACATCACCGGCCTGCAGGACGGTGCCAGCAAGCGCGCCACGGTCACTGCGACCAAGGCCGACGGCACGAAGAAGACCTTCGAAGTGTCGGTGATGCTGCTGACTCCGAAGGAGGTCGAGTACTTCCGTCATGGCGGCCTGCTGCAGTACGTGCTGCGCCAGCTGGCCAGCAAATAACGCCTGACCTGTAGAGCCGAGCCATGCTCGGCTGCATTGCCACCAACCGCAGCCGAGCATCGGCTCGGCTCTACAGATGCACTGCCCCTACGGCCCGACGCCGTAGATCCGCCACGGCGCCGCGCTCGGCCCGACGTCATACACCAGGCCGCGCAGGCCCTCCGGCATCACCGTCCCGCCATTGGCGGCACCGGTGTTGAGCACGGTTACCACCATCTCGAACGCCGGATGCGGCGCCTGGCCGATGCGCGAACAGACCACGCCACGGTCCTCGTAGTGCACCACCGGGGTAAAGCCACCATCGCCGCAGGCCACCGCAATGAAGCGGTAGCCGCGATCCTCGGCACTGCCCGGCATCAGCGCATGCGCGGCGTAGGACACGCGCCCCTGCCCGCCGGCATAGGCCGGCACCTGGACACGGAACTGGCCGATATCCCCCACCGCCAGCACCGGGAAATCGAGTTGCAGCATCGGTGGGGGGATCGGCTCGGCACGCAGCGGAATCGCAACGGACAGCAACAGGCCACAGAGAAGTCGTTTCATCGGGGTCTCCCGCTTGAAGAGACTCCATGGTCGATCACGACCCCATGCGACGTATCTAGGAATGCAATGAAATGTGGCAGGCATCGGCCCGCGCCGATGCCCACCCGCACCGCCCCTCAGCGCCGCGGCGCGTCCGGATCGGTGCGCAGCGCCTTCAGCAGGCCCCACATGTAGAAGGCCAGCGTGAACGAGAACGGCAGGCCGCACAGCACCACCGCCGTCTGCATCGCACTGAAGTTGCCGGCCAGCAGCAGGCCGACGCTGGCCACGGTGATGCCGGCCGCCCAGAACACGCGCAGCCAGATCGGCGCGTCGTGGCCGTCCTCCACGCCGTCATCGACACGACGGGTGCACAGGTTGGCGATCATCAGCGTGCCCGAATCGACCGGAGTCAGGAACAGCACGAAACCGATCACCACCGCGGCACCGGCCATGTAGGGCGCGGCGGGCAGGTATTCGAGCAGCTTGAACAGCGTCATCGCCGCATCGTGCTGGGCGACGTCGCCCAGGATCGCCTGGCCGTGGTTGAGCACCAGGTCGATGGCGGTATTGCCGAAGATCGACAGCCAGGCCAGGGTGAAGCCGAGCGGGATCAGCAACACGCCCATGATCACTTCGCGGATGGTGCGGCCACGCGAGATGCGTGCCACGAAAAGGCCGACGAACGGTGCCCAGGCAATCCACCACGCCCAGTAGAACAGCGTCCACGAGCCCATCCACTCACGGCCCTTGGGGTCGTTGAGGTACATGTCGAAGCTCTTGCGCACGAACGCGCCCAGGTAGTCGCCGGTGTTCTGGATCAGGCCGTCGAACAGGTGCAGGGTCGGGCCGGTGACCAAAACGAACAGCAGCAGGCCGCACAGCAGGCGCACGTTGAGGTTGGAGAGCCAGGCGATGCCCTTCTCCACGCCCGCGACCACGCCGATGGTGGCCACCGCCATCATCACCAGCACGATCGCCACCAGCACCTGCGGCGTATCCGGGATGTTGAACAGGTAGACCAGGCCGGACTGCACCACCAGCGCGCCGATGCCGAGGTTGGTCACCATCGAGATCAGCGTGGCCAGGATGCCGAAACCATCCACCATGTCACCGATGCGGCCGTGGATGCGCTCACCGAAGATCGGGTACAGCGCCGAGCGCAGCGCCAGCGGCAGGTCGCGGCGGTAGGCGAAGTAGCCCAGCGCCACGCCGACCAGCGCGTACAGCGCCCAGCCGTGCAGGCCCCAATGCAGGAAGGTCAGCACCATCGCCTCGCGGCCGGCGGCCACGGTACCGCCGGGCTGCCCGGGAGGATTGAGGAAATGGTCCAGCGGCTCGTAGGCGCCGTAGTACAACAGCGCGATGCCGATGCCGGCCGAGAACAGCATCGACACCCAGGCCACGTAGCCGAACGCCGGTGATTCCTCGTTGTGGCCCAGGCGGATGCGGCCGTACGGCGAGAACGCCAGCCACAGCACGAAGCCCAGGCACAGCACGATCAGCAGCATGTACCACCAGCCGAACGCCGCCGAGACCTCGGCCTGCGCCCATTGCAGCCAGTGCTCGCTGCCTTCGGGATAGAGAACGGTGAGCAGCCCGAGGATGCCGATCGACACCGAGGAACTGAAGAACACAAAACGGTTCAAGCGCAGGGGCGAACGCTTGGGATGAGCCAGGGAAGACATGGGGTCGTCTCATCAAGTCCGAGGGAGCACATGGGCGGGGCCGGACCGGTAAACCGGGCCCATGGCGTGGGGCGCGAGCGCATCCTAGGGTTTATTGATTGAACGTTCAATCAATAAAAAGCATAATGGCGGGCAGCCCGATCCTTCGGGTCGCAATCCGTGGAGAGACAATGCCGAAGAAAGGCGTGGAACCGGTACGGCGCGAACAGCTGATCCGGGCCACTTTCCAGACCATCGACGAGATCGGCATGGCCGATGCGACCGTCGCCACCATCGCGAAGAAGGCCGGGCTGTCCAGCGGCATCGTCGCCCACTACTTCGGCGACAAGGACGGCCTGCTCAATGCTGCAATGCGGCAGATCCTGCGCGAACTGAAGGACGCGGTCGCCCGCTACCGCGCCGACGCAAGCGACGATCCGCGCGAGCAGCTGCGCGCCATCGTCGACGGCAACTTCGACGACAGCCAGATCAACGGCACTGCGATGCGCGTCTGGCTCACCTTCTGGGCCGCCAGCATGCACCAGCCGGAACTGGCCCGGCTGCAGCGCGCCAACGACCAGCGCCTGTTCTCCAACCTGTGCCACCAGTTCAACCGCCTGCTGCCCCACCCGCAGGCCCGCCTGGCCGCCCGTGGCCTGGCCGCGATGATCGACGGCCTGTGGCTGCGCGGCAGCCTGGTCGGCGGCCAGTTCAACGCCGAGAAGTCCCGGCGCATCGCTTACGGCTATATCGACTTCCAGTTGCAGGCTGGCGCGCTATAAGCGCTTCAGCACCCGCCCCCTTCCAAGGAGTACGCCCCATGACCACCCTGCCCGTCCAACAGCTCTACATCCACGGCCAGCGCGTCGACGCCACCAGCGGCAAGACCTTCAAGACCGTCAACCCGGCCACCGGTGAAGTGATCGCCGAGGTGCAGGTCGCCAGCCAGGCCGACGTCGAGCGCGCCGTGCAGAGCGCGGCCGAAGGCCAGAAGGTGTGGGCCGCGATGACCGCGATGGAGCGTTCGCGCATCCTGCGCCGCGCCGTTGAGATCCTGCGCGAGCGCAACGACGAGCTGGCCCACCTGGAAACCCTGGATACCGGCAAGGCACTGGCCGAGACCACCACCGTGGACATCGTCACCGGTGCCGACGTGGTCGAGTACTACGCCGGCCTGGCCACCGCCATCGAAGGCATCCAGCTGCCGCTGCGCGAATCGAGCTTCTTCTACACCCGCCGTGAGCCGCTGGGCGTGGTAGCCGGCATCGGCGCCTGGAATTACCCGATCCAGATCGCCATGTGGAAGTCGGCCCCGGCGCTGGCCGCCGGCAACGCGATGGTGTTCAAGCCGTCCGAAGTGACCCCGCTCACAGCAATCAAGCTGGCCGAGATCTACACCGAAGCCGGCGTGCCGGCCGGCGTGTTCAACGTGGTGCAGGGCCCGGGCCGCGAGATCGGGCAGTGGCTGACCGAGCACCCGGTGATCGAGAAGATCTCCTTCACCGGCGGCGTCGCCACCGGCAAGAAGGTGATGGCCAGCGCCGCCTCCTCGTCGCTGAAGGAAGTGACCATGGAACTGGGCGGCAAGTCGCCGCTGGTGATCTGCGACGACGCCGACCTGGACCGCGCCGCCGACATCGCGGTGATGGCCAACTTCTTCAGCTCCGGCCAGGTCTGCACCAACGGCACCCGCGTGTTCGTGCCGCGCAGCATGCTGGCCGCGTTCGAAGCCGCCGTTGTCGAGCGCGTCAAGCGCATCCGCATCGGCGACCCGATGGCCGCCGAGACCAACTTCGGCCCGCTGACCAGCTTCCCGCACATGGAAAACGTGCTGCGCTACATCGAGAGCGGCAAGGCCGAAGGCGCCCGCCTGCTGACCGGCGGCGGCCGTGCCACCGAAGGCGCGCTGGCCAATGGCGCCTACGTGCTGCCGACCGTGTTCTCCGACTGCCGCGATGACATGACGATTGTCCGCGAAGAGATCTTCGGGCCGGTGATGAGCATCCTCGCCTACGACGACGAGGACGAAGTGGTGCGCCGCGCCAACGACACCACCTTCGGCCTGGCCGCCGGCGTGGTCAGCAAGGACGTCAGCCGCGCCCACCGCATCATCCACCGCCTGGAAGCCGGCATCTGCTGGATCAACACCTGGGGTGAATCGCCGGCCGAAATGCCGGTGGGTGGCTACAAGGAATCCGGCGTCGGCCGCGAGAACGGCATCTCCACCCTCGGCCACTACACCCGCATCAAGTCGGTGCAGGTCGAGCTGGGCGACTACGCCAGCGTGTTCTGACCGGCGCGCCCTGCGCGCGCCCCATCGTCCGGCCATCGTGCCGATCCGACATTCCGCCCGGACGCCTGCATGCAGCGCGCCCCGGCCTGCAGGAGACACCCATGAGCACCCATAACGAGTACGACTACATCATCATCGGCGCCGGTTCGGCCGGCAACGTGCTGGCCACCCGCCTCACCGAAGATGCCGATGTCAGCGTGCTGCTGCTGGAAGCCGGTGGCCCGGACTACCGGCTCGACTTCCGTACCCAGATGCCGGCGGCACTGGCCTTCCCGCTCCAAGGCAAGCGCTACAACTGGGCGTACAAGACCGATCCGGAGCCCTTCATGAACAACCGCCGCATGGACTGCGGCCGCGGCAAGGGCCTGGGCGGCTCGTCGCTGATCAACGGCATGTGCTACATCCGCGGCAACGCGATGGACTACGACAACTGGGCCAGCATGCCGGGCCTGGAAGACTGGACCTACCTGGACTGCCTGCCGTACTTCCGCAAGGCCGAAACCCGCGACATCGGCCCCAACGACTACCACGGTGGTGATGGCCCGCTGCGCGTGACCACGCCGAAGGCCGGCAACAACGAGCTGTTCGCCGCGATGGTCGAGGCCGGCGTGCAGGCCGGCTACCCGCGCACCGACGACCTCAATGGCTACCAGCAGGAAGGCTTCGGCCCGATGGACCGCACGGTGACCCCGAAGGGCCGTCGCTCCAGCACTGCCCGCGGCTACCTGGACCTGGCCAAGCCGCGCCCGAACCTGACCATCGTCACCCACGCGCTGACCGACCGCATCCTGTTCTCGGGCAAGCGTGCGGTGGGCGTGCAGTGGCTGCACAACGACCAGCCGCAGCGTGCCACTGCCCGTCGCGAAGTGCTGCTGTGCGGCGGTGCCATCGCCTCGCCGCAGATCCTGCAGCGCTCCGGCGTCGGCCCGGCCGACCTGCTGCGCAGCCTGGACATCGACCTGGTGCACCACCTGCCGGGCGTTGGCGCCAACCTCCAGGACCATCTGGAAATGTACCTGCAGTACGAGTGCAAGAAGCCGGTCTCGCTGGCGCCGGCACTGAAGCTGTACAACCAGCCGGCGATCGGTGCCGAGTGGCTGTTCCTGGGCACCGGCATCGGCGCCAGCAACCAGTTCGAGGCCGGTGGCTTCATCCGCAGCGACGCCGAGTTCGACTGGCCGAACCTGCAGTACCACTTCCTGCCGGTGGCGATCAATTACAACGGCTCCAACCCGATCAAGGCACACAGCTTCCAGATGCACGTCGGCTCGATGCGCTCGCCCAGCCGCGGCCGCATCCACGTGCGTTCCAAGGACCCGCGCGAACATCCCAGCATCCTGTTCAACTACATGTCGCACGACCAGGACTGGCGCGAGTTCCGCGCGGCGATCCGCATCACCCGTGAGATCTTCGCGCAGCCGGCACTGGCCCCTTACAGCGGCCGCGAGATCTCGCCGGGCAGCGCGCTGCAGACCGACGCGCAGATCGATGCGTTCGTCCGCGAGCATGCCGAGACCGCCTACCACCCGTCGTGCTCGAACAAGATGGGCCACGCCGATGATCCGATGGCGGTGGTCGACGGCCAGGGCCGCGTGCACGGCCTGGAAGGCCTGCGCATCGTCGATGCCTCGATCATGCCGCAGGTCGTGACCGGCAACCTCAACGCGCCGACCATCATGATGGCCGAGAAACTGGCCGACGTGATCCGCGGCCGCACCCCGCTGGCCCGCAGCACCGCGCCGTACTACAAGGCCAATGGTGCACCGGTGCGCAAGCAGGGCTGAGCCAGCCGCTCACGGTGAAACATCCGCCGGGCATGGCCCGGCGGCGTTTGACGCGTTCGCACAATGCGGCACGCAAACCCCTCTTCGCGTTTTCCCTACGGCGGGGTATGCTGCAATGAACGGCCATTGTCGCTACGCTCAGGGCCGAAACCTAATACATCACGATTCCTGGAGGGGGAATATGAGTCTGGATCGTCCCTGGCTGCAGAGCTATCCGAAAGGCGTTCCCGCCGAGATCGACGTCAACGAGTTCCATTCGGTAGCTTCGGTCTTCGACGCTTCCGTCGCGAAATTCCGCGACCGTCCAGCCTACTCCAGCTTCGGCAAGGTGCTCACCTACGGTGAGACCGATGCGCTGGTCACCCAGTTCGCGGCCTACCTGCTGGGTGAGCTCAAGCTCAAGAAGGGTGACCGCGTCGCCCTGATGATGCCCAACTGCCTGCAGTACCCGGTGGCCACCTTCGGCGTGCTGCGCGCAGGCCTCACCGTGGTCAACGTCAACCCGCTGTACACCGCCCGCGAGCTGAAGCACCAGCTGGTCGACGCCGGCGTGACCGCACTGGTCGTGGTCGACAACTTCGGCGATACCGTCGAGCAGGTCATCGCCGACACGCCGGTCAAGCACGTGATCACTACCGGCCTGGGCGACCTGCTCGGCGCCAAGGGCGCGATCGTCAACTTCGTGCTGAAGTACATCAAGAAGATGGTGCCCAACTACCACGTCAAGGGTGCCGTCCGCTTCAGGCAGGCACTCACGCTGGGCAGCCGCCACGCGCTCCCGCCGGTCGAGATCGACCACGACGACATCGCCTTCCTGCAGTACACCGGCGGCACCACCGGCGTGGCCAAGGGTGCGATGCTGACCAACCGCAACCTGATCGCCAACATGCAGCAGGCCTCGGCCTGGATCAGTGCGTCGGGCATCGAGATGGGCAAGGAGTGGATCATCACCGCCCTGCCGCTGTACCACATCTTCGCACTGACGGCGAACGGCCTGGTCTTCATGAAGTTCGGTGGCTGCAACCACCTGATCACCAATCCGCGCGACATGAAGGGTTTCGTCAAGGAGCTCAAGTCGGTGCGCTTCACCGCCATCACCGGCGTCAACACGCTGTTCAACGGCCTGCTCAATACCCCCGGTTTCGACACGGTCGACTTCTCGTCGCTGAAGGTCACCCTGGGCGGCGGCATGGCCGTGCAGCGCGCCGTGGCCGAACGCTGGAAAAAGGTGACCGGCGTTACCCTGGTCGAGGCCTATGGCCTGACCGAGACGTCGCCGGCGGCCTGCATCAACCCGCTTACCCTCACCGAGTACAACGGTTCGATCGGCCTGCCGATCCCGTCCACCGATGCCTGCATCAAGGATGACAACAGCAACATCCTGCCGCTGGGCGAAGTCGGCGAACTCTGCATCAAGGGCCCGCAGGTGATGAAGGGCTACTGGCAGCGTCCGGAGGAAACCGACAAGGCCATCGACGCCGACGGCTGGCTGCACACCGGCGACATGGCGAAGATGGACGAACAGGGCTTCTTCTACATCGTCGACCGCAAGAAGGACATGATCCTGGTGTCCGGCTTCAACGTGTACCCGAACGAAGTCGAGGATGTCATCGCGATGATGCCCGGCGTGCTGGAAGTGGCTGCGGTCGGCGTGCCGGACGAGAAGTCCGGTGAGGTGGTCAAGGTGGTCATCGTGAAGAAGGACCCGAACCTGACCGCCGAAATGGTCAAGGAACATGCCCGGGCCAACCTGACCGGT
Organism: Stenotrophomonas maltophilia; assembly: GCF_039555535.1. NCBI lineage: Bacteria > Pseudomonadati > Pseudomonadota > Gammaproteobacteria > Lysobacterales > Lysobacteraceae > Stenotrophomonas > Stenotrophomonas maltophilia. The sequence goes on from NZ_CP154630.1 coordinate 2,707,437, forward strand.
TACAAACACCCCAAAATCGTAGAATTCCGAAAGGAGCTGCCGAAGACCAACGTCGGCAAAATCCTCCGCCGCGAACTCCGCGATACGCCCGCCCAGTAAGGGTTTCGGGCAATTTGAACGGCATCGGGCCCGGGACGGAAACGTTCCGGGCCCTTTCGCATGCGGCGCCCCGGTGGCGGTGTAGCATCGCCGCGTGTGTGGACCGTTCGGCCCGCCGGCCACCCACCTGACTCTGCGGGCCGCATGCCGAGGACCCTTCCATGAGTACCATCGAAAAGCTGCCGAGCAGCGGCTCGCGTTTTGCCACCATCCGTACCGAGGACAGCGCCGACGGCACTGCCCACTGGTTGTTCATGCATGCCGATGCTGCCACCGGCATCCGTCCGTGCTGCCGAAAGGACATGCTCGATGAGATGTGGAGCTTCATGGCCGCCATCACCCGCAGCCCCGCCGAGCGCCACAGCGGCACGTTGCGGCATTTCGTGCTGGCGTCCGATGCCGTCGCCTACAACCTGGGGGGCGACCTGGACCTGTTCACCCGCCTGATCCGCGAAGGCAACCGCGACCTCCTGCTGAACTACGCCCAGCGGTGCGTGGAAGGCGTGCACCACCTGCACACCGGATTCGGCGGCGACGTGCGTTCGATCGCCCTGATCCAGGGCGACGCGCTTGGCGGTGGCCTGGAAATGGCATTGGCCTGCCACACCATCGTGGCCGAGGAAGGCAGCGGAATGGGCCTGCCCGAAGTGCTGTTCGGCCTTTTCCCCGGCATGGGCGCCTATTCGTTCCTGTGCCGGCGGGTGTCACCGCACCTGGCCGAGAAGATCATCCTTGACGGCCGTGTCTACAGCGCCGAGGAAATGCATGCGCTGGGTATCGTCGATGTACTGGCGAAGAAGGGCGAAGGTCGTGCCGCGGTTGAAGAGCTGATCCGCCAGCAGCAACGCACCCCGCAGTCCTATCTGGCAATGAACGCCGCGCGCAGCATTGCCCAGGCGGTCAGCTACGACGAACTGCTGGAGATCACCAAGGTATGGGTCGATTCCGCCCTCGCCCTTGGCGACCGCTCCTTGCGTACCATGGATCGCCTGATCAAGGCCCAGACCCGTCGCGCCGGTCTCGACGCGGCCTGATTCATCCCCTCCCCCAGGATGGGTTCAAGCCCGGTTGGCCACCGGGCTTTTTTTATGACACCACACGCCCAGGCTCAGCGCGCCTCACCATCCTCGGCGGCACCGCGCAGGCGGCGCTCGGCGCGCGCATCCAGCGCACGCCGGCCTTCCTTGATGGCGTCCTGCAGCACACCCAGGCGTACGCGCCATTCGGCCTTCAACTGCCAGTCGGCCATCCGCATCAACTCGCCGGCACGGTTGGACGCGCGCATCAGTCCGAGGTTGCTGGCCACGCCCTTGATCGCATGGGACTGCTCACGGAACACCTCCCACTGCGCGGTTTCACCCGCCTGCTCGGCCTTGCCCATGCAGCTCGCTGCGTCCTCCAGGCACTGGCGGATGAACTCACGCTCGAACCCTTCACCCATTCCCAGTGACGCCAGCTCGTCCAGCACGCTGCTGTCGAGCACCCCATCCTGCAACGGCGCCGCGGGTCGCACGACCGGCGCGGCCATGGTCCTCAACTGGGCATTGCTGGCGATCTCGGCCAGGGTGTCGAGCAGCCGTACCGCCACCACGGGCTTGGCCAGGAATGCATGGGCACCGGCCTGGGTGCACCGCTGGATCGCCTCCGGCGTGACATCGGCACTGAGCACCAGCACCGGCGTGCGCGGACCACCGCCGGCCTGCATCACGCGCAGTTCCTTGAGCATGTCCAGCCCACTCATGCCCGGCATGTGCAGATCGACGATGACCGCATCGAACTCGCTGTCGGCCAATGCGTCCAGTACGGCTTCACCACCGTCGACGCACAGCACCCGGTGACCGGCCTTCTGCAGCAGGCGCTGCAGGACCATGCGGTTGGCCTCGTGGTCGTCGGCCACCAGGATCTGCATGCTGCGCACGCGCGCGCGATGACGCAGGAATGGATCGGCAAAGGCAATCACGTTCCCGCCGGGCCCCGCGTCCTCCTCGCCGGACAGGGTCGGGACCGCGCCCGGCACCATCGGCTGCGGTGGCGCGAAAGGCAGCTCGACCCAGAAGTGACTACCGCGCGGCGGGTTCTCCAGATAGCCGATGTCGCCGTCCATCGCTTCGACCAGGCCCTTGGCGATGGTCGTGCCCAGTCCCGTGCCCTCATGGCGGCGCGCCATGCTCACATCCGCCTGCTCGAAGGCATCGAACAAGCGCGCACGCATCGCCGGCGCCACGCCGATGCCGGTATCGAAAATATCGAAGCGCAACCGCACCGCGCCACTCGTATCAGCATGCACCACACCGACACGGATCTCGACCCGGCCGTGGTCGGTGAACTTGACTGCGTTGCCCGCCAGGTTCAACAGGATCTGCCGCAGGTGCCCGACGTCGCCGCGCACGCGCGGTGGCACGCCGTCGGCAACCTTCACCCGGTAATCCAGGCCCTTGGCCCTGGCCTGCGGCATCAGGATCAACCCGATCGCCTGGATCACGTCGGTCACGGCGAAATCCTCTGCCACCACCCGCAGCTTGCCGGCCTCGATGGCAGAGATGTCCAGCACCTCCTCCACCAGCGCCAGCAGGCTGCGCGAAGACGCCTGGATGGTACTGAGGCACTCGCGCTGCTCATCATCCAGGCGCGTGGTCGCCAGCACTTCGGTCATACCGTTGAGCCCATTCAACGGGGTGCGGAACTCGTGGCTCATGTTGGCCAGGAAGCGGCTCTTGGCCTCGCTCGCGCGCCGGGCCTCGGCCATCGCTTCGGTCAGCTGCCGCAGCAGCGTGGAGAAGTACAGCGGCACTGCGGCCAGTCCGAGCCAGAGGCCGATGGCCAAGCGGAAATTCTGCATCCAGTACGGTGTCTGGAGCACGGTGAAGCCGAAGCTCACCAAGGCCATTGCCACTGCCACGTACAGGTAGTGGTTGCCGAACCGCATGCCGTTGCCGACCGTCACCCACATCACAACGATGTAGACCCAGGCCAGCGGCTCACCCATCTGCACCATGCCGGCCGCGATCAGGCCGTAGTCGGCCAGCATGCCAAGCACGCGGCGCGCGTCGGAACGTGCCGGTCGCCACAGCAGCCAACCGAACAGCAGCAGGGACAGGCTCAACCCGGTCAGCACGATCGCCAACACACCCACGTACTGCCCATGCGGCAGGTCGTGGCGCGGCGCCGGCAACAGCACGTAGGCAAGGATCAGGCTGATCAGGACAATACGGACAATCTGCTGGCCGTGCTCGCTGTCCTGCCGCTGGGACAGGCGCAGCCGCAGCCGCGACAGCAGGCGTTTCACGCGCCCAGCCCCGGGCGTGCGGACGCCATCGAATGCTCGGCGCAGATCTGGTCCAGCTGCTCACGGCCGCGCATCAGCGCATCCACGCAGCGCGGATCGAACAGTCGCCCACGCTGGGCGTACAGATAAGCCAGTGTCGCTTCCATGGTCCATGCTTCCTTGTACGGACGGGGTGAGATCAGTGCATCGAACACGTCGGCGACAGCAACGATCCGCGCTTCCAGCGGGATCGCCTCGCCGACCAGGCCATCAGGATAGCCGCTGCCGTCATAGCGCTCGTGGTGGCGCAGCGCGATGAGCGCGCCCACCTGGATGAAACGGTTCTGGCTGCCACTGAGCAGCTCATGGCCGATTCGCGGGTGCCGGCGCATGATCGCCAGCTCCTCGTCGTTGAGCTTGCCCTGCTTGAGCAGCACCGCATCGGGAATGGCGATCTTGCCCATGTCATGCAGCGGCGCCGCCATCTCGATCAAGCGCACGTCGTCTTCGGGCAGGCCCAGCTGCTCGGCGATCAGCCCCGCAACCCGTGCCATGCGTTCGAGGTAGGCACTGGTGCCGGCATCACGGAACTCGATCGCCCGCGCCAATCGCGACAGGGTCTCGCGTTCGCGCTCTTCGACCTCATGCATGCTGGCCAACAGGCGCTGCTCCAGCGACAACGCGCGTTGCTTCACGTTCTCGGTCTGCTGGCGCAGCTGCAGCAGGTTGTAGCAGCGCGCGCGCAGTTCGCGCGGGCGGATCGGCTTGACCAGGAAGTCGATGACACCCGCTTCCAGCGCCGCCTGCCGGATCGGCTCGTCACCGACCACAGTGATCAGGATCACCGGGATGTCGCGGTGCTTGGGCAGGCGACGGAAACGACGGGCGAACTCCAGCCCGTCCATCTCCGGCATGCGGTAATCGAGCAGCAGCAGGTCGACCGGATGCGCCTCGCACCAGGCCAATGCGGTCAGCGGATCACCAAAGTCATACACGCTCAATTCCGGCGCGATGTCTTCGATGACGTGACGCAGCATCGTCCGCGCGGACGTCTGGTCGTCAACAATGACGATGTTCAACGCGTACTCCGCCTGGTTTCTCGACCATGCTGGATCATCAGCAGGCGAGGATACCCTGCTGCTGCGAACGCTCGCACCCTGCATCGGCCCGACTCCCGTGTCATGCGTCCCGGTTCATGATCGTCATCGCATTGTGAAGCGGACTCTCCACAACGCGTCATCCCCCTGACGCCGATCAAGCCATAACGGACGTCAAGGTAGTGCATTAACGATACGCCGAGTGCGGGAGGCGTCAAATGCGCCGTCTCGTTTCGCGACGGCGCGCACAATCAGGAGTCAGAAAAGCGACTTACTGCTCCGGACGCATGTACGGGAACAGCAGCACGTCGCGGATCGAGCTGCTGCCGGTCAGCAGCATCACCAGGCGATCGACGCCGATGCCCAGGCCGCCGGTCGGCGCCATGCCGTACTCCAGCGCACGGATGTAGTCGGCGTCGTAGTGCATGGCCTCGTCGTCGCCGCCTTCCTTCGCGGCCACCTGGGCCTGGAAGCGCTGCGCCTGGTCTTCCGGGTCGTTCAGTTCGGAGAAGCCGTTGGCCAGCTCCTTGCCGTTGACGAACAGCTCGAAGCGGTCGGTGTAGCCCGGATCGTTGTCGTTGGCACGGGCCAGCGGCGAGACCTCGACCGGGTGATCGGTGATGAAGGTCGGCTGGATCAGGGTGTGTTCGACCGTGGCTTCGAAGATCTCCAGCAGCAGCTTGCCCCAGCCGTAAGAAGGCTTGACGCGGATCTTCAAGCGCTCGCAATGGCGCAGCAGCGCCTCGCGGTCGGTGCAGTCGGCCGCGGAGATTTCCGGGTTGTGGTGGCGCACCGCTTCATCCATGCGCCAGCGGCGGAAGGCCGGGCCCAGGTCGATCTTCGCGCCGTCCCATTCCACTTCAGTGCCACCGTTCACGGCCTGGGCCACGTCACGGATCACGCCTTCGGTCAGGTCCATGATTTCGTTGTACGTGGCATAGGCCTCGTACAGTTCCATCATGGTGAATTCCGGGTTGTGGCGGGTGCTCACGCCTTCGTTGCGGAAGTTGCGGTTGATCTCGTAGACGCGTTCCAGGCCACCCACGGTCAGGCGCTTGAGGTACAGCTCCGGCGCCACGCGCAGGTACAGGTCCAGGTCCAGCGCATTGTGGTGGGTGGTGAACGGCTTGGCCGCCGCGCCGCCGGGGATGTAATGCATCATCGGCGTCTCGACTTCCAGGAAGTCGCGGTTGTCCAGCCAGGCGCGCATGGCGCGGATGATCTTCGAGCGCTTGATGAACACCGCGCGCGATTCCGGGGTCACGATCAGGTCGACGTAACGCTGGCGGTAACGCTGCTCGACGTCGGCCAGGCCATGCCACTTGTCCGGCAGCGGGCGCAGCGACTTGGTCAGAAGGCGGATCGACTCGGCCTTGACCGACAGTTCGCCGGTCTTGGTGCGGGTCAGGCCGCCTTCGACGGCGATGATGTCGCCCACGTCCCAGCCCTTGAAGGCGGTGTAGGCATCACCCAGTACGGAACCCTGCAGGAACAGCTGGATACGGCCGGACTCGTCCTGGATCTGCGCGAAACTGGCCTTGCCCATGATGCGCTTGGCCATCAAGCGGCCGGCCATCTTCACCTGGCGTCCGTTGCCTTCCAGCGCCTCGGCGGTCCAGGTTTCAGCGTCGGCAAACTCCTCCTGCAGGCGGCCGGCGAAGTCTTCGCGACGGAAGTCGTTCGGGTACGCGATGCCCTGCCCACGCAGCGTTTTGAGTTTCTCGCGGCGCTCGGCGATCAACTTGTTTTCGTCAACGGGGGGGGTATCGGTAGCTTCGCTCATGGATCTGCGGGAATCGTGTAGTGAGGGGGGTGTCGCGCCCGGCACGGCCGGCCCCACAGCATACCAAAACCGCCCTGCCCCGGCCTGGAGAGGGGTCAGAACCCTTTTGCGAGGCAAAAGGGATCTGACCCCATCCGGGACCCTGCCTGGACCCTGGATATCTACCTGTTCCCCGGGAACGCCTGCCGCAACTCGTCCACCAGCACCCGTTGGTTCTCCGAATAATCGATCGGCACCGACACCAGGTGCACCCCACCCTCATTGAACGCCGCCTCCAGCGTCGGGATGAACTGCTCGATGGCGGTTACCTCATGCCCCTTGCAGCCATAGGCTTCCGCGTACTTGACGAAATCCGGGTTGCTGAAGGTCATGCCGTAGTCGGTGAAGCCATCCACCGCCTGCTTCCAGCGGATCATCCCGTAGGCACCGTCGTTGAGGATCAGCACCACCAGGTTCAGGCCCAGCCGGCGCGCGGTCTCCAGCTCCTGGCTGTTCATCATGAACCCGCCGTCGCCGCACACCGCCAGCACCCGCCGCTGCGGGTACAGGATCGAGGCCATGATCGCCGACGGCAGACCTGCACCCATCGTCGCCAGCGCATTGTCCAGCAGCAGCGTATTGGCCACCTGGGTGCGGTAGTTGCGCGCAAACCAGATCTTGTACATGCCGTTGTCCAGCGCCACGATGCCGTCCGGCGGCATCACCTGGCGTACGTCATGCACCAGCCGCTGCGGGGTGAAACCGACCTCCTCGGCACGGTCGGCCAGATGCTCAAGGATGGTCGCGCGCAGTGGCAGCAGCGCATCGGCGTTCGGCACCGCACCTTCGATGCGGTCAGCCAGCTGGGTCAACGAACGACCGATATCGCCGATCACTTCCACCTGCGGGAAGTACACCTGCTCCACCGCCGCCTGCGAGTAACCGATATGGATCACGGTCGGCCCACCCGGACGCATCACGAATGGCGGCTTCTCGGTGACCTCATGGCCGATGGTCACGATCACATCTGCCTGGTCAATGGCCGTGTGCACGTAGTCGCGTTCGGTCAGCGCCGCAGTGCCCATGTACAGGCCCGAACCACCCGCCACCGCGCCCTTGCCCATCTGCGTGGTGAAGAACGGGATGCCGGCGCGCAGCACGAACGCCGACAGCGCTTCGCTGGACTGCGGCCGCGAGGCGGCCGAGGCGATCATCAGCAGCGGGCGCTTGGCAGTGCGGATGATCCCGGCCGCGCGATCCAGCGCCTCCGGGCTGGCAATCGGCCGGTCCACCGCGTGCGGTGGAATCAGCGCCACGCCCTCGACCTCATCGGCCGCGATATCCTCTGGCAGCTCCAGCAGCACCGGTCCGGGGCGCTCTTCCTGGGCCACACGGAATGCCTCGCGGACGATGGTCGGTATGGTGCGTGCCGAGACGATCTGCCGCGCCTGCTTGGTCAGTGGCTTCATCGTGCTGACGATGTCGACGATCTGGAAGCGCGCCTGCTTGCTGGCGACGATGCCCTTCTGGCCGGTGATCATGATGACCGGCCACGCACCAAGGAGCGCGTAGGCGGCGCCGGTGGTGAAATTGAGCGCGCCCGGCCCGAGCGTGGCCAGGCACACGCCCGGCTTGCCGGTCAGGCGGCCGTAGGTGGCGGCCATGAACACCGCAGCCTGTTCGTGGCGGGTGATCACCAGCTCGATGCTGGAATGGCGGAGTGACTCGACGACGTCGAGGTTCTCTTCGCCGGGAATGCCGAAAATACGCTCGACGCCTTCGTTCTCAAGTGCGGCGACGAGCAGGTCTGAACCCTTGGACATGGGAATGCCGTCCTTTTTTCGCTGGACTGATGGTGGATCGTTGCAGGAAGGATGGAAGCCGTGCGTCAACGCTTGTCGAACCACACCGTCTGCGCATTGACGAACTCGCGGATGCCGAAGTGCGAGAGCTCGCGGCCGAAGCCGCTCTTCTTCACGCCACCGATCGGCACGCGCGGGTCCGAAGCGGAGAAACCGTTGACGAACACGCCGCCGGTCTGCAGCCGGCGCGCCAGCTGCATCGCACGGGCGCGGTCGCCGGTCCACAGGTTGCCGCTGAGGCCGAACTCGCTCTGGTTGGCCAGTTCCACCGCATGGTCGGCGTCGCGGGCGCGGCTGATCGAGGCCACCGGGCCGAAGGTCTCGGTATCGAAGGCCTGCATACCCGGCTCCACCCCGGCCAGCACGGTGGGCGCATAGAACGCGCCCGGACGATCCAGCTGGTGCCCGCCGACCAGCAGCTGCGCACCGGCATCGACCGACGCGCGTACCTGCGCATCGAGCTGTTCCAGCAGGTCCTGGCGCGCCATCGGGCCGATGCGGTTGGCCGGGTCGCGGCCATCGCCGATGGTCAGCGCCTGCACCTTCTCGCAGAACTGCGCCACGAACCGTTCGTAGACCGCGTCTTCGACGATGATGCGCTTGCCGGCGATGCAGACCTGCCCGGTATTCTGGAAGCGCGAGGCCACCGCCGCATCGACGGCCGCATCAAGATCGGCATCGGCCAGCACGATGAACGGATCGGAACCGCCCAGCTCCAGCACCACCTTCTTCAACGCCTGCCCGGCCTGCGCGGCGATGCTGCGGCCAGCGGCCACGCTGCCGGTCAGGGTCACCGCGGCAATGCGGTCATCGGCAATCGCGCGACTGGTGCCCTCGCGGCTGATGTTGGCCGCGATGAAGGTGCCCTCCGGCAGCCCGGCATCGCGCCAGGCCGCGTCGAGCAGCTGCGCGGTGCCGACGATGTTCTCGGCCGGCTTCAGCAGGAAGCCGTTGCCGCCCATCAGGATCGGCACTGCCGCCCGCATCACCTGCCAGTACGGGAAATTCCACGGCATGATGCCCAGCACCACGCCCAGCGGCAGGTAGGACACGTAGGCCTTGTCGTCCGGCACCTGGGTCGGTTCGTCGCGCAGGAACTGCGCGCCATGGTCGGCGTACCAGTCGCACAGCACGGCGCACTTTTCGATCTCGGCCAGCGCTTCGGCCTGGACCTTGCCCATTTCGGCGGTGGCCAGCGCAGCCAGTTTCTCGCGATCACGGCGCAGTACAGCGGCCATCGCGCGCAGCACCTCGGCCCGCTGCTCCAGGCTCCTGGCGCTCCAGGCGGCGAAGCCAACCTGGCCGCGATCGAGGATGGCTTCCAGTTCGGCGTCGGTAGCGAAGGGATGGCTGGCGATCTGCTGGCCAGTGGCCGGATCGCGGGAAATGGCAGTACTGGGGGCAGCGGACATGCAGGGCTCCTGTTGTCTCGACAACGGGCGGCGGCCCGTCTCCTGCACAGGAATGTGGACCCGATTGGCGGAGGCAACAAGGCGTCTGTTTATCCTGTGACCTGCACTTACCTGCCTGAATGGGGTTATCGGCAGGGCTGCGCCCTGCACCCGCAGAGGCCAGGGCAACGTCAAGGACAAAGGCCTGCATTCCGTGGGATGGCGGGGTGGGTCCGGTTGCGGGGGACGGCGTGAATACGTCCATGTAGCCTCGGTCGCGCCATCCATGGCGCTCACGCCCCCGCAACCGGACCCACCCCGCCTTCGACAGTTTTCCGCGATCTGTCGGAAATACTCTTGGGGTCAGATCCGTTTTCCTATGGAAAACGGATCTGACCCCGAAATTTCATTCGATATCTGACAGATGTGTCGACCAAGGTCGACACCTACCAACATCCGCGCGAAATCTGTCTGAGGTGGGGCGGTGTGGGTTGGCAGGACCGTTGGCGCCATGGATGGCGCCATCGAGCCCCCAAGGACGGGTTTACGGCGTGTCCTGCCAACCCACACCGCCCCGCCAAACCACGGAATCCAGCTCTGGCTCTGGCTTTGGCCGTTGCATTGAGCAGGTGCAGGGCTGCAAGCCCTGCCGAACACCCCCTACTTCCGCGGCAGGTAGGTCACCAGTGACAAATCGTGCCGGCTCTCCGGTACCAGCGCCACGTACTGCAGGTCCAGCAACCCACGCGTGGGATGGTTCAACTTCTTCGCACCTTCATCGAACCGCCGCACGTCGTGCTCCGGCCACCACTGGCGGAACTCCTCACTATGCGCCGCGATATCCTCCACCAGCGCCAGGAACGGCGCCTTGTCCGGCGCCTGTGCCATCGCCGCGCGGAAGCCGGCCAGCAGGCCGCGGGTCATTTCTTCCCAGTTGAGGATCAGCGTGCGGTACGGCGGGTACAGGAACATCAGCCGCAGCGTGTTGCGCTCATGCGGTGCCAGCTGGCTGTAGTCCACGAACAGGTCGGCGATGGCCGGGTTCCAGGCCAGGATGTCGAAACGGGTATTGCGCACGTAAGCCGGGATCGGCTGCATCGCCTCCACCAGCTGGCGCAGGCCGTCGGTCACGCTCTCGTCCGGTGATTCCAGCGGCACGCCGTAACCGGACAGCGCGAACGCATAGGCGCGCTCGTCATCGCTCATGCGCAGCACCTGCGCCAGCCGCTCCAGCACCTCGGGCGAGGCGCGCACTTCACGGCCCTGCTCGATCCAGGTGTACCAGCTGACGCTGACCCCGATGGCCAGGGCGACTTCCTCGCGCTTCAGTCCCGGGGTCCGCCGGCGCCCGGCCGGCAGGCCGAGCGTGGCAGGGTCGACACGGGCGCGGCAGGCCTTGAGGAAGCCGCCGAGTTCCTTGCGTTCACTTTCGCTGCGCATCATCGCTACCGCCGTGCCCGTTGTAGCGTCGAGCCATGCTCGACGCATCTGCTACTGCACCAACAGCAGCCGAGCATGGGCTCGGCTCTACAGAACGCGTGATCGGCCACCCTCGGCGTCGCGCACGAGGGTGCCGATATCCGCGCAGGCGCGTCGATCAGGCATCGACGCGCTTGGAACCCACGGCCAGGCCGGCCTTCAGGCTGGCCTCGACGAACTCGTCCAGGTCGCCGTCGAGCACCTTCTGCGTGTCCGAACGTTCGATGCCGGTACGCAGGTCCTTGATGCGGCTCTGGTCCAGCACGTAGTTGCGGATCTGGCTGCCCCAGCCGATGTCGGACTTGGTGGCTTCCACCGCGTCCTTCTCGGCATTGCGCTTCTGGATCTCAAGCTCGTAAAGCTTGGCGGCCAGCATCTTCATCGCGTTGTCGCGGTTCTGGTGCTGGCTGCGGCCGGTCTGGCACGCCACGACGATGTTGGTCGGGATGTGGGTGATACGCACCGCCGACTCGGTCTTGTTCACGTGCTGGCCACCGGCACCGGACGAACGGTACACGTCGGTACGCAGGTCGGCCGGGTTGATGGTGATGTCGATGTTGTCATCGATTTCCGGCGACACGAACACCGAGGTGAAGCTGGTGTGGCGGCGGTTGTCCGAGTCGAACGGCGACTTGCGCACCAGGCGGTGCACGCCGGTCTCGGTCTTCAGCCAGCCATAGGCATAGTCGCCTTCCACGCGCAGCGTGGCCGACTTGATGCCGGCGACGTCACCACCGGAGACTTCCATCAGCTCGGTCTTCCAGCCGCGCGATTCACACCAGCGCAGGTACATGCGCAGCAGGATCTCGGCCCAGTCCTGGGCTTCGGTACCACCGGCACCGGCCTGGATGTCGACGAACGCCGCCGCATTGTCCATCTCGCCGGAGAACATGCGCTGGAACTCCAGCTTCTCCACGTGCGCCTGGTGCTTGTCCAGGTCGGCAACCACGGCCAGTGCGGTGTCCTCGTCCTGCTCGGACTCGGCCAGCTCCAGCAGTTCGGTCGCGTCGTTCAGGCCATCCAGCACCGAGGCGATGCCGCCCACGGTCTTTTCCAGGCTGGAACGCTCGCGGCCCAGGTTCTGTGCGTACTCGGCGTTGTTCCAGACGTCGGGGCTTTCCAGCTCCCGCGTTACTTCTTCAAGACGCTCTTTCTTGGCGTCGTAGTCAAAGATACCCCCGAAGCGACAACACGCGATCGGTCAGATCGGTGATGCGCTGGCGGACAGGATTCAGTTCGATCATGTCGGCGGTTATGCATTCAAAAGATGACTGGTAATGATAGCGCAGGCCGGGGGTACCCGGAATGAGGGGCCAGGCCTGCCGCTGGGAGCCAACCTCTGGTGGACCGGCTTCTGTAGAGGCGACTGCCAATTGACTGCTTTTCATTCAGGTTGCGGCGAAGCCCGCGCTGCGCGCGATAGTCGACTAACCCGCGCCCGCCCCGCCCAGCGCCTGACGCAGTACCGGCAGCTGTCGCCGGCTGCACGGCACCTTGGCCCCGTCGGCCATGTGCAACAGGGCCTCGCCGCCGTCCAGCGGCTCGATCGAGCGCAGCTGCCCGCGATGGATCAGCCAGCTGCGGTGCGGGCGCAGAAACAACGCGGGATCCAAACGCTGTTCCAGCACCGCCATGGTGATCCGCAGCGGATAGTCATGTCCACGTACCCGCAGGTTCACGTAGTTCCCCGCCGCCTGGGCGTACTCCACGTCTGCGGTGGCGACCAGGAACTCCTTGCCCAGTTTGCGCACCAGGAAGTGCTGCGGGCGCTCGACCGGTTCCACGGGCGGGCCTACATCGGGCTCGGCCAACAGGCTCGCCTCGCCCTGCCTGCGCCGCCCGAACCAGCTGGTGAAGTGCTCCAGTGCCACGAACATCGCGAACGTGCGGACATCCTTCAGGTATTCGTAGGCAAAACGCTCCAGCCATCCCGCATCGTCCTGATAGCGGTAGCCCAGCGATGCATAGGCCAGGTGCCGCAGCACCATCATCCCCACCACGTGCAGAAACGACCAGCCCACGCTGGCCAGCAGGTACAGCGGCAACCGCTGCTTCCAGGTATCGGCATGCAGCGGCCAGCGCTCGCAGCCCCACCACAGCAGCGGCAGGGTCAACAGGATCAGGGCGAGGCTGCTGAATTCCCAGATCATCGGCTCCCACAGGCCGAGATCGCTGCCCCGCCGCGTGGCGTCCATCACCTCAACCAGCGCATTGGTCACCGCCGAGGCCGACAGGATCGCTGCCCAGACCAGCAGACGGATGGTGGTGCGCCAGCGCGGTGGTCGGCCCTGGGTCATTGTGGCGTCCATGTGGTTGCAGTGCTCCAGCGTGCCCCAAGGGACCGAGAGTAGCGCCTCCATTGGTCCCACCACCCCCGCCATTGGTCACTGGGCGGGTTCCGGCGGCCCCTTGGCAGTCGCTGCACGGACCGGGCGGCGTCACCTTGGCTCGACTCTCCGGCACACCACCACCATGACCCGACGCCACGACATCGACGCCCTGCGCGTGTTCGCCTTCGCGCTGCTGATCCTCTACCACACCAGCATGGCCTACGTGGATGACTGGGGTTTCCACCTCAAGAGCCTGCATACCGCCGAATGGCTGCAGTGGCCGATGCTGTTCATCAACCGCTGGCGGATGTCGCTGCTGTTCCTGATCTCGGGCATCGCCATCGCGATGATGCGACCGGAAGGAAAGCTGCTGCGCTTTGCCGGCCTGCGCACGTGGCGGCTGCTGCTGCCATTGCTGTTCGGCATGTTCGTGATCGTGCCGATCCAGCCCTACTGCGAAGGCGTGGCCAACGGCCACGTGGCACCCGGCTTCGGCCACTTCCTGTTGCGCTACTGGCAGGTGCGGCCGTGGCCGGAAGGCAGCTTCGCCGGCTGGCAATACGGCATCACCTGGAACCACCTGTGGTACCTGGCCTATCTGTGGAACTACACGCTGGCCCTGGCCCTGTTGATGCCATTGCTGGGAACGGCCGTGGTTCGCCGTGCGATCGCGTTCTGCGCCGCCTCGCCGATACTGCTGATCGGAATTCCGTCTGCGCTGCTGCTGGCCTGGGTGATCTGGCTGGAGCCGATCTATCCGTCCACCAATGCCCTGCTTGGCGACTGGTACCAGCACGCGAAGTACGCGACAGTGTTCCTGGCCGGCTACCTGCTCGGTCGCGAGCCGTTGTTCTGGCAGCGCGTGGTCTCCCTGCGCCGCACCACGCTGTGGCTGGCGCTGGCGGCGGTCGGCTGGTATCTGGGGTTGCGCATCCTCGGCCAGGTGCTGCCGGCTGACTCCTCGCTGCGGCAATGGCCTGAAACGTTCTGGGACCTGCAGGGCAGGACCAGCCAGTCGGTGTATGTCTGGAGCGCGCTGCTGGCCATCCTCGGCTGGGGCAAGGTCTTCCTCGACCGCCCGTTCGGCTGGCTGCCGTACTGCACCGAGGCAATCTATCCCTGGTACATGCTGCACCAGAGCCTGATCATTGCCCTGCTGTTCTGGCTCAAGCCGTTGCAACTGGGTCCTTGGCTGGAGCCGTCGCTACTGCTGGGCGGCACCGTCGGCGGCTGCATGCTGATCCACGAACTGCTGATCCGACGCTCCCGCTGGCTGCGGCCCCTGTTCGGCCTGAAGGCCGATCCGAAACGGCCCAGCGAGCATCATACTGATGTAGAGCCAAGCCCATGCTCGGCTGCTCCAGCCATGCGCGGCGCATGGGCTCGGCGCGACCCACCCATGAACCGATGATCCGCTGTCCTCAACGATTGCGCCCATGCTCGCCCGCTTCCACAGTGAGCCGAGCATGGGCTCGGCTCTACAGGATCAGGGCTCGGACAGCCACGCATGGCGTGGCACTACTTCACCTCGAACTCGCCCACCAGCACGGTTTCGGCGCGATCCTTCAACCGCATCGTGACCATCTGGTCCTTCTGCTTCGGCGTGCCCCAGTGGGTGGTCAGGCGCAGCATCAGTGTCGTCGCCCCGGTCACCAGCTGCTGGCGGCTGCCGAAGTAGTTCGCCTCCACCTTGTACCTGCCCGGCTTGGCGTTGCGCAGCGAGAACTGCTCGGGACCATAGCCGCCGGTGAAGTCCTGCGACATCTGCCCGCCCTGGTAGGTCAGGCGGTTGCCGTAGTAAGCGCGCTCGCCGTTCGGGTCGGTCACCCACAGGTCCATGTCGCTGTTGTCGGCATCCCACGACAGCACCACGCGCAGGTCCAGCGGCATCGCCTGCAGCAGGCGTGGGTCGATGGCCGAGGTATCCAGCCGGGGGGTGCTACGCGCCACCAGGTTGGTCAGCTCATCCAGTGCGATCAGGGCGATGCCATCGAAACGGCTGTCCCACGGGCGCACGACCACCTGGTACAGCGGCACCAGCGCCTGCTGCGGCTTGCCGGCCGCTGCCAGTGCCAGGCCCAGGTCGCGGAAGCTCTGCGGTTCTTCCTGGCCCATGGCCAGCACCTGCTCGAACACCGGCACCGCCAGCGCGGGCGCATCGGCCTGCATCAGCCGATAGCCGAGCACGCGCAGCAGGTGGCGATTGTCCAGGTCCATCTCGGCCAGGTTCGACAACACGCGCAGCGCCAGGTCGCGTTGGCCCTGCTCCAGCAGCAGGTCAGCCACGTCGAGGAAGAATGCGCTGCTGTCGGCATGGGCATCGCGCTCGGCCAGATAGCGGTCATACAGTTGCGACGCCGGGCCCTGGCGCAGGCGCCGGGCGATGGCCGAGTCCGGCTGCCACGCCGCCAGCTGGATGCCGAGCTCGCCCTCGTTGGCGGCAGCGGGCGCAGCGACACGGCCACCCGTGACCGTGATTGAATCCAGGGCCTTGTTCGATGCAGGCGCTGAGCGACGTGCACGCGCGCTGCTGGCTTCCATGCGCTGCTCGGCGGCAGCCATCGGTGCCGCAGGGGCCGGCGCGGCGAGCATCGCTACCGGCGCCGATTCCATCGCGTAGTCCGCGGAGGCCACTTCCAGTGCCCCGCCCTTCGGCTGCGGCGGCCTTCCCTTCGGCCAGCTGCGGTCCCACCACTGCAGGCGTTCCTTCCAGCGTGCCGCCACTTCATCCAGGCGCTGGCGATCTGCCGCGGCGCGATCCGCCACCTGCACTGCGAATCGTGCATCGTATTCGGTGCGAAGCGTGCCAGACGGACGGATCGCATAGCGCAGGTAGTCCTCCAGGGTCTCCAGCACGATCAGCGAGGTATCCGGCCCCACCAGGCCAAACTGCTGCGACAGGCGCTGCGTCGCCTCGCGGTTGCCACGGCGGTCGGCGGCCAGCTGCTGCAGGCGCGCCTGCGCCCACAAGCCCGCCAGCAGTTCTCCGTCGTTGCTCTTCTGCGTGGCGGGCAGCGCCTGCCATTCGCCGCCACCCACGCGCACCCGCATCGGCACGCCATCGGCTGCCAGTCGTGCGTGCAGCCACAGCCAACCCTGGGCCTCACTGCGACGATCGATCACCACGTCCTGTACGCCACGACCTGCATCGACCTGCACGTCCAACGGCGACGACAGCAGCTCGCGCGCAGCCGAATCGACATCCTTGCCCAGCGCGACGAAGCGACCGCCATGGGATTCGCTCCAGCCACGCAGTCGGGTGCTGTCGGTGCGGGCACCGGCGCTGCTGATTGCAAACAGGCGCTGATCCGGTACCAGCGTCGGCAACTGCTCCGGCCCATAGGTCAGCAGGCCATCGCTGACCAGCAGGTATTCCTTCACACTCGGCTGCGGCTGCCACTGGGCCAGCGCGCTGGCACCGTCCGGGCGCACCGCCTGCAGTGCCGCGCGCAGCTCGCTCCAGTTGCCTGCGCGGATACGGAAGCGCCGTACCGGTTCGGCGCGGTCGCGCAGTACGGTCAGTGCCACCGTGCCGTCACCCATTGCGGCGAAGTACCGATCCAGCAGGGCGAACTCACGCGTGCGGTCGCGCTGGCCCGCCGAGCCGGAGCCATCCCACAGCAGCCCGACCTCGCTGGGCAGCGTGCGCGGCGAGTGGCTGACCGGCACCGGCAGCTGCGCCAGCAGGTAGTGGCCGTCCTGCCAGGGCGCCACCTGCACCTGTGCCTGACGTGCCGCCGGCAGGCTCCACTGCAGCTGCGCTGGCAGCTGCGCGCCCTTGCCCTGCCAGTACAACTGGCCCGCGTTGATTCGGAATGGCGCCGTACCCGCAGTGGTCGCACCCGGCGCCTGCAGCTTCAGCTCAACCGAGGCCGCACCGGCGGCGAACTGCAGCGGCAGCGTCCACTGCCAGCCTTGTCCGGCGAAGGCCAACGGCTCACGAATCACCAACTGCACGCGGCGGCTGCCACCGGCCGGCAGCGGATAGATGCGCAGGCGGAACTGGTTGCCGGCGGTCTGTTCCAGCAGGCCCGGATCAACGCCACGGCGGGCGATCTCCTCGAACACCTGGCGGCCGCGGTCCTTCGGTACCGGCACGGCGTCGCGCAGCTCGCCGTTGATATCCAGGGCGAAGCCGGAGATCTGCTGGCCATCGGCCAGCGGGAACTGCAGCTCGCCCTCCAGCACGCGCCGGTTCGGGTTGTGGAATTCCAGTGTGATCCGGGTCTGGGCAACGCCGGCCTGCACGTCGCCTTCAATGCGTGCGCGCTGCAGCTGCACCGGTTGTTCGGCGGCCGGCGCGATCAGCAGCGGCGTGGTGGCCTGCGGCCGGGAGATCCGTGGCGACTGCGCGCCAGCGGGCCAGGCCACGAGGGCCAGCAACAACACAGTGCAGCATCGGGCGAAGACCATGACCGGACTCCAGTGGGATCGTGGACGGTTCAACGCTTCAGCATGGCAGACGGGGTTACCGTTCCAACACTGAAGTCGTCCGCCGGGCGTGGCCCGGCGCTACCTTGGCGTCTGGCCCCCCTTTCCTAGGCGGGCAGGCTGTGCTCGACGATCAGCTGGATGGCGCTGCCGCCGCGGTAGTCGTCGCAGGCCAGGCGGTAGGCGAGATGCACGTGGCGGCCCGGCGCGTTCCCGTGCCAGCCGCCGAAGTGGATCGCGTTGATCGTGCCGGGTACGCCTGGCAGGCGCAGTTCCAGCTTGAGGTGGCGTTCCTTCAGCACGCGCCAGTTGGCCACTTCGAAGTGGCCGTCGAACAGCGGCTCGGGGAAGCCTTGGCCCCACGGTCCAGCAAGACGCAGCGCGTCGGCGTGGCGATGGTCGAGTTCGTCCGCCGCCAGTTCGCCGTCGCTGAGTACCTGCTGCTGCAGCGCGGCCGGGTCGAGCATTTCCAGCACCACGGCGACGAAGGCCGCCTTGAAGTCATCGACGTGATCGAGGCGCAGGCTGAGGCCGGCCGCCATGGCGTGGCCGCCGAAGCGTTCGATCAAGCCCGGATGGCGCGCATCGACCAATGCCAGTGCGTCACGGATATGCAGGCCGGGAATGGAGCGCGCCGAGCCACGCAGGGTGTCGGCACCGGGTTCGGACGGCGCGAAGGCGATCACCGGGCGATGCAGGCGGTCCTTCATCTTCGACGCGACCAGCCCCACCACGCCCGGGTGCCAGTCGGCGTCGAACAGGCAGGCCGCGACCGGACGTTGCCCGGCCATCTCCAGCACCACGCGGGTCAGCGCCTGCTCGGCGTCGTCGGTCATCGACTGCTGCACGGCGCGGCGCTCCGAGTTGATCTGTTCCAGCGTCTGCGCGATCTCGCGCGCCTGGCGCGGGTCTTCGGTCAGCAGCAGCGCGATGCCCAGCGCCATGTCTTCCAGGCGGCCCGCAGCATTCAGGCGTGGGCCGAGGGCGAAGCCGATGTCGGTGGCGGTCAGTCGCGCGGCGTCACGGCCACTGGCTTCGATCAGGGCACGCAGGCCGATGCAGCCCTGCCCTGCACGCAACCGACGCAGGCCCGCGCTGACCAGCGCACGGTTGTTCGGGTCCAGCGCCACCAGATCGGCGACGGTGCCAACCGCCACCAGGTCCAGCAACGTGGTCAGGTCCGGGCCCTTGCCATCGGCGAAGACGCCGGCCTCGCGCATCTGACGGCGCAATGCCATCAGCACGTAGAAGATCACGCCGACGCCGGCCAGCGATTTGCTGGGGAACGCATCACCGTCCAGGTTTGGATCGACGATGACATCGGCCGGCGGCAACTGCGGACCGGGAAGATGATGGTCGGTGACCAGCACCTGCCAGCCGCGTGCCTTGGCCGCAATGACACCCGCGTGGCAGGCAATGCCATGGTCGACCGTGACCAGCAGGTCCGGCTTCAACTCGGCCAGTTCCTCCACCAGCGACGGCGACAGGCCATAGCCATGCACCATGCGGTTCGGCACGGCGTGGAAGACATGCCGTGCGCCGAGCATGCGCAGGCCACGCACGCCGACCGCACAGGCGGTGGCGCCATCGCAATCGAAATCGCCGACCACCAGGATGCGCTTGTCGTTGGCGATGGCCTCGACCAGCAGGCCCACCGCATCGTCGATGCCGGTCAGCAACTCGGGAGCGTGCAGATTGCCCAGCTTCGGCTGCGCCAGCTCCGGGGTATGCGCGCCGCGTGCAGCGTACAGGCGCGCCAGCAGCGGCAGCGTGCCCTCCGGCCAGCTTCCGGGCACGACCGCATCGCGGCGGCGGATCGTCGGCGTATCAGGGGATGACTGCACAGCATCGGCGGCAAGGGACATCGGCATCGCCGGGTGACGGAGGACCCGTCGATGATACCGCCACGGCGGCCGCCCGGTAGAGTCGACTGTTAGTCGACTAACGCGCAACGCGCGGGATTTTCTGCATCCGAGCGAAGTGCAGTCGACTAACAGTCGACTCTACCTACCGGATCCTGCCGGATGCTCAGTCGTGAAGCTGGCGCGGCTTCTTCCAGAACTGCCAGCGCTGGCCGCGGTCCAGCTGGAACTGCAGGCCATCCTCGAAATCCAGCACCAGCCGCTGCAGTTCGCCACGCTTCAGCGCGGCCAGCAACGGCCGGATCGCATCGTTGCCGAGCTGCTGCAGCGAACGCAGCTGGCGCAGATCGACCAGTGCATCCACGGCCTGCTCGCCATCGACCGCCACACCCGCGGCCAGAGCCAGGCCCTGCAGCAGGGCATCGCGGCTGCGCACCTGCGCGTGTGGCGTACTCACCGACACCGGCATCACGCCACCGCCCCAGAACCACAGCGAGTTGATCGGCTGCTGGCCCTGCGCGGCACGTTGCTGGTTCCAGGAATGGTTGTGCAGCAGCACCTGCGCTTCGGTCATCAGCGCGCGCCAGCGGCGACCGCCCTCGCCTTCGGGCAGGTGCGAGAACAGGTCATCGCCGAGCACCTCGTCCGGGCTGTCGAAGTCAGGCAACGCCATGTCGATCGGAAGCCGCAGGTACCAGCGCGAAGGGTCCGGCGCGTCGAGCACGAATCCGGCATCGGCAAACAGCGGCTGCAGCACCGGCAACAGTGCCAGGCAGTCGGCCAATGTCGGCCGCAGCGTCTCGCCGTAGGCCATCATCCGCGCGCCGTGCATGTCCGGCACCATGCAGGCCGGGTCGGCACGCAGCCAGCTGGCGCCGGCTGCATCGCCGACGTCGCGCTGGCGGGTCATCGCGGCTACCGGCCAATGCGGCGCGGCAACCGTGAAATGGCGCGTCAGTTGTGCACGTTCGCCCGGTGCGACCTGCACCGTCGTGGCACGGCCGAGCGCACGCGCCACATCGTCCGGCAGCGCAGCCGCGGCAAAGCGGCTGCGTGCAGGCAACAGCAGGGTCGCCGTCGCCACGCGGTCAGTCCACGTAGCTGACGCTGACGATCTCGTACTCGCGCTGGCCGGCCGGGGCGTCGATCACGATCGAATCGCCTTCCAGCTTGCCGATCATCGCGCGCGCCACAGGCGAGGAAATCGCGATCAGGCCCAGCTTGATGTCCGCTTCCAGGTCACCGACGATCTGGTACTTCTTCTCTTCGTCGGTTTCCACGTCAGCCAGCGTCACGCTGGCGCCGAACACCACCTTGGAGCCGGCGTTGAGCTTGCTCACGTCGATGATCTCGGCGTGCGACAGCTCGCCTTCCAGCTGCTTGATGCGCCCTTCGATGAAGCCCTGCTCCTCGCGCGCGGCGTGGTACTCGGCATTCTCCTTCAGGTCGCCGTGCTCACGCGCTTCGGCGATGGCCGCAATGACTTTCGGGCGCTTGACCGACTTCAGGTGATCCAGCTCATCGCGCAGCTTCTGCGCGCCCTTCATGGTGATCGGTGCTCTCATGCATTCAACTCCTTGTGCAGCTCCTGCAGCGACCAGACGGGGCCGGTACCGCGGAATTCCAGTGAATCCACCAGCGCCTTGGCGCCGGCAATGGTGGTCGAGTAGGTGACGCGGTGCTGCAGCGCCTCGCGACGGATCGAGAACGAGTCGTTGATCGCCGAACGACCTTCGGTCGTGTTGACGATGTAGACGATCTCGCCGTTCTTGATCGAGTCGACGATGTGCGGACGGCCTTCGACCACCTTGTTGATGATCTCGCAGTCCATACCGTGCTGCTGCAGCCACGCGGCGGTGCCACGGGTGGCGACCAGGCTGTAGCCGCGCGCCAGCAGGGCCTTGGCCACCGGCAGCACGCGCTTCTTGTCCGGATCGCGCACCGAGACGAAGGCCTTGCCGACCGGCGGCGCCTTGATGCCACCGGCTTCCTGCGCACGCGCAAAAGCGGCGTTGAAGGTGCGGCCGACGCCCATCACCTCACCGGTGGAGCGCATCTCCGGCCCGAGGATCGGGTCGACGCCCTGGAACTTGGCGAACGGGAAGATCGCTTCCTTCACCGAGTAGTAGTCCGGCACGATTTCCTTGGTCGCGCCCTGCTCGGCCAGGCTCTTGCCAGCCATGCAGCGGGCGGCAATCTTCGCCAGCGGCATGCCGGTGGCCTTGGACACGAACGGCACGGTGCGCGAGGCACGCGGGTTCACTTCCAGCAGGTAGATGGTGTCGGCACCTTCGTCGCTGGTCTGGATTGCGAACTGGGTGTTCATCAGGCCGACCACGTTCAGGGCCTTGGCCAGTTCCACCACCTGGCGGCGCAGCTCGGCCTGGGTTTCAGCGGACAGCGAGTACGGCGGCAGCGAGCACGAGGAATCGCCCGAGTGCACGCCGGCTTCTTCGATGTGCTCCATCACGCCGCCGATCAGGACGTTGCCATCCTTGTCGGCGATGATGTCGACGTCGCACTCGACCGCGTTGTCGAGGAAGCGGTCCAACAGCACCGGCGAATCGTTGGACACCTTCACCGCGTCGCGCACGTAGCGGGCCAGATCGGCTTCGCCGTAGACGATTTCCATCGCACGGCCGCCCAGCACGTAGCTCGGGCGCACCACCAGCGGGTAGCCGATCTCGCGGGCCAGCAGCAAGGCTTCCTGGTCGTTGCGGGCGATGCGGTTCGGCGGCTGCTTCAGGCCCAGCTTGTCCACCAGCTGCTGGAAGCGCTCGCGGTCTTCGGCCAGGTCGATCGAGTCCGGGCTGGTGCCGATCACCGGCACGCCGTTGGCTTCCAGCGCGCGCGCAAGCTTCAGCGGGGTCTGGCCGCCGTACTGCACGATCACGCCCTTCGGCTGTTCCAGCTCGACGATTTCCAGCACGTCTTCCAGGGTCAGCGGCTCGAAGTACAGGCGGTCGGAAGTGTCGTAGTCGGTCGACACGGTTTCCGGGTTGCAGTTGACCATGATGGTTTCATAACCATCCTCGCGCAGCGCCAGTGCCGCGTGCACGCAGCAGTAATCGAACTCGATGCCCTGGCCGATGCGGTTCGGGCCACCGCCCAGGATCATGATCTTGTCGCGGTTGCTCGGCGCAGCCTCGCACTCGTCCTCGTAGGTCGAGTACAGGTAGGCGGTACCGGTGGAGAATTCACCGGCACAGGAGTCGACGCGCTTGTAGACCGGGCGCACCTTGTGCGCACGACGCAGCGCGCGGATGGCGGCTTCGTTGGTACCGATCAGCTGCGCCAGGCGCGCGTCGGAGAAACCGGCGCGCTTCAGCTTGCGCAGGCGCGCGGCGTCCAGCGCGTCGATGCCATCGGCGGCGACGGCGGTTTCCGCGGCGATGATTTCCTCGATCTGGTCCAGGAACCAGTGATCGATGAACGACAGTGCGTAGATTTCTTCAACGCTCATGCCGGCGCGGAACGCATCAGCGACGAAGAACAGGCGCTCCGGACCCGGTGCCTTCAGTTCGCGGCGCAGGGTCTGCAGGTCTTCTTCATTGCCCAGGTCCAGGCCGGTCGGATCGAAGCCGACCTTGCCGGTTTCCAGGCCGCGCAGCGCCTTCTGCACCGACTCCTGGAAGGTACGGCCCATCGCCATCACCTCGCCCACCGACTTCATCTGGGTGGTCAGGCGGGCATCGGCGGCCGGGAACTTCTCGAATGCGAAGCGCGGGATCTTGGTGACGACGTAGTCGATGGACGGCTCGAACGACGCCGGGGTCAGGCCGCCGGTGATCTCGTTCTTCAGTTCGTCCAGGGTGTAGCCCACGGCCAGCTTCGCGGCGACCTTGGCAATCGGGAAGCCGGTGGCCTTGGAGGCCAGCGCCGAGGAACGCGACACACGCGGATTCATCTCGATGACGACCACGCGGCCGGTCTTCGGGTTGATACCAAACTGCACGTTCGAGCCACCGGTATCGACGCCGATCTTGCGCAGCACGGCGATGGAGGCATCGCGCAGGCGCTGGTATTCCTTGTCGGTCAGGGTCTGCGCCGGCGCCACGGTGATCGAGTCACCGGTGTGCACGCCCATCGGGTCCAGGTTTTCGATCGAGCAGACGATGATGCAGTTGTCCGCCGTATCGCGGACCACTTCCATCTCGAACTCCTTCCAGCCCAGCACCGACTCTTCCACCAGCACTTCGGTGGTCGGCGACAGTTCCAGGCCGCGGCTGACTATCTCGACCAGCTCTTCGCGGTTGTAGGCGATGCCGCCACCGCTGCCGCCCAGGGTGAAGCTGGGGCGGATGATGGTCGGGTAGCCGACGCGGGTCTGGATCTCCAGCGCTTCGTCCAGGGTGTGGGCGACGGCGGCGGTCGGGCATTCCAGGCCGATCTCACCCATGGCCACGCGGAACAGCTCGCGATCTTCGGCCATGCGGATCGCTTCGCGCTTGGCGCCGATCAGTTCGACGTTGTACTTCTCCAGCACGCCGTGGTCGGCAAGGTCCAGCGCGCAGTTCAGCGCGGTCTGGCCACCCATGGTCGGCAGCAGCGCGTCGGGCTTTTCCTTGGCGATGATCTTCTCGACCGTCTGCCAGTTGATCGGCTCGATGTAGACGGCGTCGGCCATCTCCGGGTCGGTCATGATCGTGGCCGGGTTGCTGTTGACCAGCACCACGCGGTAACCCTCGTCACGCAGGGCCTTGCAGGCCTGGGCGCCGGAGTAGTCGAACTCGCAGGCCTGGCCGATGACGATCGGGCCAGCACCGATGATGAGGATGGTCTTGAGGTCAGTGCGCTTGGGCATTTTCTTCTCTAAGTCAGTACAGCGTGACAAGGGGGGTGATCGCACGCTGTCGATCAGGAATCTTGATCCGCAGCGCCGCGCCGGGGGCAGCAGCGATGCGGGGTTTACGGTCCATCGCGACGCCACCGGGAGGCCGGCGGCGTACTGATCACGCCTTGGCCTGCTCCATCAGCACCACGAAGCGGTCGAACAACGGACCGACGTCGGTCGGGCCCGGCGACGCTTCCGGGTGGCCCTGGAACGAGAACGCCGGCACGTCGGTGCGGGCGACACCCTGGTTGGTGCCATCGAACAGCGAACGGTGGGTCACGCGCAGGGTCGGCGGCAGGGTCGCTTCATCGATCGCGAAGCCGTGGTTCTGCGAGGTGATCATCACCCGGCCGCTGTCCAGGTCCTGCACCGGGTGGTTGGCACCGTGGTGGCCATGGCCCATCTTCATGGTCTTCGCGCCCGAGGCCAGGCCGAGCAGCTGATGGCCCAGGCAGATGCCGAAGGTCGGGATCTTCACGTCGATGAAGGCCTTGATCGCGTCGATGGCGTAGTTGCACGGTTCCGGGTCACCCGGGCCGTTGGACAGGAACACACCATCCGGCTTCAGTGCCAGCACCTCGGCGGCCGGGGTCTGCGCCGGCACCACGGTCACTTCGCAGCCGCGCTCGGCCAGCATGCGCAGGATGTTGGTCTTCACGCCGAAATCGTAGGCCACGACCTTGAACTTCGCCGGCACGCTGACGAAGGCATTGGCATCCAGGTCCAGCTGGCCCTCGGTCCAGGTGTAGGTCTTCTCGGTAGTGACAACCTTGGCCAGATCCATGCCCTTCAGCCCCGGGAACTTGCGGGCGGCTTCCAGTGCCTTTTCCACGTCGATGTCACCGGCCATCAACGCACCGTTCTGTGCGCCCTTCTCGCGCAGGATGCGGGTCAGCTTGCGGGTGTCGATGCCGGCGATGGCGACCACGCCACGCTGGATCAGCCAATCCTGCAGCGACACCTGGCTGCGCCAGTTGCTGGGGCGGCGCGGAACATCGCGCACGATCAGGCCGGCCGACCACACCTTGGACGCTTCATTGTCCTGGTCGGTCATGCCGGTATTTCCGATATGCGGATAGGTCAGCGTGACCATCTGCCGGGCGTAGGACGGGTCGGTCAACACTTCCTGATAGCCGGTCATGGCGGTGTTGAACACCACCTCACCGACGGACAGGCCGGGCGCGCCTACGGATTCGCCCTCGAATACGGTGCCGTCTTCGAGGACGAGGATTGCGGCTTGGGTCACGGGAATCTCACTTTGGCTACCGAGGGGGCTGCCGAAGTCACGCCTGCGCTTCACGGAAATCCGGTTGCAAAAAAGCGCGGACGTACGGTCTGGGACCGGTCCGGCTTTCGTGATTCGGCGAGTGCGAATTGTAGCGCTGACGGGGCGCTCGCGCCAGCGGTTATCGCGCTTCATGAACAGGCGATTGCGTATTCATTTCAATCCGGCGGCGTATGCGGCGCCCGCTACCCGGTAGTGCCGGCCGCTGGCCGGCAACCCCATTGGCTCCCGTCCCCCAAGGGTGCCGGCCAGCGGCCGGCACTACCGCCTTACGCCAGCAGGTCCCGCACCCGGTAGCTGCCCGGGGCTCGGCCCTGCAGCTGGCGGGCGGCAAACAGGGCGCCGCGGGCGAAGATGTCGCGGTTGGTGGCCCGGTGCACCAGTTCGATGCGCTCGCCCAGCCCGGTGAACTGGACCAGATGCTCACCGACGATGTCACCGGCACGCAGGCTGGCGTAGTGCGGCTCGGCGCCACCGCGCTGCGCAGCGGCACCCAGGGTCAGCGCGGTACCCGACGGAGCGTCCTTTTTCTGCGTGTGGTGCGATTCGACAATGTCGCAGTCCCAGCCGGCCAGCGCCTGCGCCGCGCGCTCGACCAGCTCGTCCAGTACCGCCACGCCCAGGCTGAAATTCGAGGCCCAGACCAGCGGGATCTTCGCCGCCGCCGCCTCCAGCGCCTGGCGCTGCGTGCTGGAGATCCCGGTCGTGCCCGAGACCAAGCCCGCGCCTCGCTCCACGCACAGCGCCAGCATCGGGTCGAAACCCTCCGGCAGGCTGAAGTCGATCGCCACGTCGAATGCCGGCGCACCGGGCAGCTCACTGGCAGCGAAGAACGGTACCCCATCGACCACGCGCTGGGCCGGCGCACGGCCGGTCACCGCGGCCACGATCTGCAGCGTTTCGGGATGTTCGACGGCCAACCGCAGCAGGGCCTGGCCCATGCGCCCGGAGGCGCCGTGAATGAGCAATCGCAGGGGAGTCTGGTTCATCCCTGCAGGCTAGCGGCAGCACGCCCGCTCCGGCAAGCGCCATCGCTGCTACGCTGCATGCCCTTTCATGCAATGGATGGCAGCTCCCTCATGCAGATCAGCGAACAGCTGGTGCTGGTCACCGGTGCCGGGCGCGGGCTTGGCCAGCACATCGCCCGCGCCTTCGCCGCACAGGGCGCGCGCGTCATCGTCAATTACCACCGAAGCGAAGGCGCCGCACGTGCCCTGGCTGCCGGGCTCGGTGGACAGGCGATCGCACTGCCGGCCGACGTCACCGACCGCGCCCAGGTCGATGCGATGCTGCAGCAGGCACTGGCCCACTTCGGGCAAGGCGTAACCACCGTGGTCAACAACGCGCTGGCGGCGTTCTCGTTCAATGGCGATGCCCGCGACAATGCCGCAGACATCGGCTGGCCGGCCTTCCAGGCCCAGTTCGAGGGCAGCGTGCGCGGCGCACTGAACACCGTGCAGGCTGCCCTGCCCGGCATGCAGGCCCGGCGTTTCGGCCGCGTCATCAACGTCGGCACCAACCTGTTCCAGAACCCGGTGGTGCCCTACCACGACTACACCGCAGCCAAGGCCGCACTGCTGTCACTCACCCGCACCCTGGCCGGTGACCTCGGCCCGCACGGGATCACCGTGAACATGCTGTCCGGCGGACTGCTGCGCACCACCGATGCCAGTGCCGCCACACCCGAAGCGGTGTTCGACTACATCGCCGCCAACACGCCACTGCGCAGCGTCACCACCCCGGCCGAGTTCGCCGATGCCGCGCTGTTCTTCGCCAGCCCGTGGTCGCGCGCGGTGACCGGCCAGAACCTGGTGGTGGACGGCGGACTGGTGCGGGACTGAGCCGATGCGCATTTCCGAGGTCAGCCGCCTGACCGGTGCCAGCGCCAAGGCCATCCGCCTGTACGAGGCACGCGGGCTGCTGCCGCCGGTGCCACGCGTGAACCGCTATCGCGACTACAGCGAACAGGACGTAGCCTGGGTGCAGCTGATCCGCCAGGCGTTGGCGCTGGGCATCACGCTGGCTGCGATTTCCCGCCTGCAGGGCCGTGACGGGCAGCTCGACTGGCCCGCGGTACTGGCCTTGCTGGAGCAGCAGCGTAGCCACATCGCCAGTGAACGGGCACGACTGGAACAGGTCGAACTCGCCCTGCGACAGGTCAGCGACGAACTCCGGCAATGGCTGCATGCCGGCCGCGGTGACTGCGTGCTGGACCCCAACGGCTGCACCACCCCGGCTTGACTCTGCCCCAGGGGCAGACTGCACCCTCGCGCACTTTCCACTGCCCGAGGTTGCCGTGTCCCGTTCCATCCTGATCCTGCTGGGCCATCCCGACCGCGACAGCCTGTGCGGCGCTCTCGCCCAGCGCTACGCCACCGCCGCCGAGAACGCAGGCCACCAGGTACGCCTGATCGCACTGGGCGAGCTCGAATTCGACCCGGTGTTGCGGCACGGCTATCGCCAGATCCAGCCGCTTGAACCCGATCTGCAGGACGCCGCCGATGCGATCGAGGCCTGCGATCATCTGGTACTGGTCTACCCCACCTGGTGGGGCGCGATGCCGGCCCTGCTGAAGGGCTTCTTCGATCGCGTGCTGCTGCCGGGGTACGCCTTCCGCTACAGGCGTGATTCGGTGTGGTGGGATCGCCTGCTGGCCGGGCGCAGTGCACGGGTGATCACCACGCTGGACACGCCCCCCTGGTACTACCGCTGGATCTACCGCGACCCGGGCATCGTCCAGATCCGCGCCACCATCCTGGAGTTCTGCGGCATCCGCCCGGTGCGCGTCAGCCGCCTCGGTGCGGTTCGCGGCAGCACCCCGGCGCAGCGAGAGCGCTGGCTGGCGGTGGCAGCAGATCTGGGAGCGCGGGCTCGATAGATTCAGGCCATGGGCAAGGCGTGCGAACCAAGGTTCGCACCCACCTGGAAGGATCGCACCCACCCGGGGCGCTCGCTGCGCGTGTCGCATTTGCCAATTGATCTGGAATCATTGCGCCTCAAGGCTGTGGGCCCTTCTTCCGGCTCGGGCAGAACGCATGAAATCCGCGACAGTCTTCAGCAGATGTGCAAGGAAAACAGGCTTTGCCGGAACAACGACCACCCGCTACCGGTTGCTGGACGGCGCTTCGCTTGTCGTAAATCACCAGGCCGCCAGTCACGGCAGGGGCTTCTATGTGAATGCCGGGCTCTACTTCGCGGAGCTGCTTGAGCACACGCTTGAACCGTGCGACCTCGAGAAGGCCTTCAGATACCGCACCAGCATTCCCACGCCCCATGTGGACTGGCGGATCGAAGAGACGCCAGGGCTGCGCCGGGCCTTCACCCAGCAGGATCTCCATGACCTGCTCGAGGCCGGCGACCGCAGCGCGATGAAGCGCCTACTGCTGGATGCCTTTCGCGATGTCCTGCGCTTCGTCGCAGCCCACGGAAACCGCGCCTCGGTGCGGCGGATGCAGCAGGAAGGACGCTTTCGCGCGATCATCCGCAAGGAGGTCTGAACCCGGCCGACGTTCGGTAGATCCACGCCATGCGTGGATGAACCCCGCAAGCGTGCGAACCAGGGTTCGCACCCACCAGGGCAGGAAAAGCAGCGTCAGTGCTGCTTCGGCGGCGTCGGCCCGCAGCTGTCGCAGCCACCACAGGCGCCACCTCCGCCCGTAGCTGGTGGCGCGATCTTCCGCCCCAGCGCCTGCATCCAGCCGGGACGGCCCGGCTTCAGCAGGGCCAATGCCAGCACACCGCGCAGCTTGCGCACAGTGCCCGGGAACTGCTTCTTCAACACCACCCAGGCACTGACCAGCACGGCCACCGCGATGATCAGGTACTGGATCAGCAGGCCGGTATCCATCAGCCGCCTCCCAGCGCCTTGGTCACCTGGTAGGTGATCAGCGCGGCCACATAGGCCGCTGCGAACAGGTAGAACGCGGCGAAGCCCATCTGCTTCCACGAGTTGGTCTCGCGCTTGATGGTGGCCAGCGTCGAGATGCACATCGGTGCGTAGATGTACCAGACCAGCAGCGACAGTGCGGTGGCCAGCGACCAGCCGTCGCTGATCAGCGGGGTCAGCGCCTGGCTGGCGGCATCGTCATCGGCCGCGGACAGCGCGTAGACCGTGGCCAGCGACGATACTGCCACTTCGCGCGCGGCCAGGCCCGGGATCAGTGCGATGCAGATCTGCCAGTTGAAGCCCAGCGGCGCGAAGAACACCGCCATCGCATGGCCGATCTGGCCGGCGTAGCTGTAATCGATCGCGGGCATGGTGGCGCCGACCGGCGCGGCCGGGAACGACAGCAGCACCCACAGCAGGATGGTCAGCGCCAGGATGATGCCGCCGACGCGCTTGAGGAAGATCATGCCGCGCTCGTACAGGCCCACGGCCAGGTCGCGCACGTGCGGCAGGCGGTACGACGGCAGCTCCAGCATCAGCGGGTGCTCGCTCTTGTCGCGACGCCACTTCTTCATGATCCACGACATCGCCAGCGCACTGAGGATGCCCGCCGCGTACAGGCCGAACAGCACCAGGCCCTGCTGGTTGAACACGCCCCATACCGTCTTCTGCGGAATGAACGCACCGATCAGCAGCGCGTACACCGGCAGGCGTGCGGAACAGGTCATCAGCGGCGCCACCAGGATCGTGGCCAGGCGGTCACGTGGGTCCTGGATGCTGCGCGTGGACATGATGCCCGGCACTGCGCAGGCAAAGCTGGACAGCAGCGGGATGAACGAGCGGCCGGACAGCCCGGCGGCGGCCATCATGCGGTCGAGCAGGAACGCCGCGCGCGGCAGGTAGCCGGATTCCTCCAGCACCAGGATGAAGAAGAACAGGATCAGGATCTGCGGCAGAAACACCACCACGCCGCCGACGCCGGCGATGATGCCGTCGGTGAGCAGGCTGGCCAGCGGCCCTTCCGGCAGCACGCTGCCGACGAACTGGCCAAGCCAGGCGAAGGCGGCTTCGATGCCATCCATCAGCGGCGTCGCCCAGGCGTACACCGCCTGGAAGATCAGGAACATCACCACCGACAGGCTGACCAGGCCGAACACCGGGTGCAGCAGCCAGCGGTCCAGCGCGTCATCGATCTTCGCGGTACGTGCGGGCATGCGCACGGCCACCGCAAGGATCTGGCGCACCTTGGCGTGGTAGTCGATGCCGCCTTCCGGGCCCGGCACCGGTGCATCCAGGTGCGGCACCATCGCGTCCAGGCGCTCGACCAGGGCCTTGGCACCCTGCTTGCGCACCGCCACGGTCTCCACCACCGGCACGCCCAGCTCGCGCTCCAGCGCGGCCACATCCACCTGGATGCCACGGCGCTGGGCGGCATCGACCATGTTCAGGGCCACCACCATCGGCTTGCCCAGTTCGCGCAGTTCCAGCGCGAAACGCAGGTGCAGGCGCAGGTTGGTGGCGTCAATCACGCACAGCAGCACGTCCGGCGCGGCCTCACCCGGGTAGAAGCCCCGGCACAGGTCGCGGGTGATCGCCTCGTCCAGGCTCGCCGGCTGCAGGCTGTAGGCGCCCGGCAGATCGAGCACGGCGAACTCGCGGCCGGACGGCGCACGCAGGCGGCCTTCCTTGCGCTCGACGGTGACGCCGGTGTAATTGGCGACCTTCTGCCGGCTCCCGGTCAGCTGGTTGAACAGTGCGGTCTTGCCGCTGTTCGGATTACCGACCAGCGCAACGCGCAGGGGGGCGGTAGTGGCAGTGGCGGTCATGCACGTCGTTCCTGGCTGGCGGCGTCAACAACGACGCGCTTGGCTTCACTGATCCGCAGCGCGAACCGGGTGAACCCGACCTGCACCAGCAGCGGCTCGCCCCCCACCGGACCCTTGGCCACCAGGCGTACTTCCTCGCCCTTCACGAAACCCAGCTCGCGCAGGCGACGGGCGATGGCATCGTTGGCATGCAGGTCCTGCACGGACTCGACCACGGCCGAGGTGTGCAGCGGCAGTTCGGACAGCGTCATCTAGCGTGTTCTCTGCTGGATGTAAATGGTTCTCGATTCTAACATTCCCGCGTCGCGTCATGGCCCATGACCAATGGCCCGCTATGATCCATACAGGTATGGAGTGACCCTGGAATCCCATGAACGATGCTTTGCAGATCGAGCGCAGCGGCGCCACCCTCACGCTCTGGCTGAACCGGCCGGAGCTGCACAACGCCTTTGACGCCGGGCTGATCGCCCGCCTGACCGCTGCACTTGAGGCCACCGGCCGCGATGATTCGGTGCGCGCGGTGGTGCTGGCCGGCCACGGCGCCTCCTTCTCGGCCGGTGCCGACATGCAGTGGATGCGCGGCATGGCCGCCGCCAGCGAGGCCGACAACCGCGAGGACTCACTGGCCCTGGCCCGGCTGATGCGCACCCTGGACGAGCTTCCCAAGCCGACGCTGGCCCGGGTCCACGGCGCGGCCTTCGGCGGCGGCGTCGGCCTGGTCGCCTGCTGCGACATCGCCATCGCCAGCACCTCGGCCCGCTTCGGCCTGACCGAAAGCCGCCTTGGCCTATTGCCGGCGGTGATCTCGCCCTATGTGATCGAGGCCATCGGCCCGCGCCAGGCCCGCCGCTGGTTCGCCACCGGCGAGCACTTCGACGCCGATACCGCACTGCGCATCGGCCTGGTCCACCAGCTGGTCGAGCCCGAACGCCTGGACGAGGCCGTGCAACGCCAGCTGGCCCTGCTCGACAAGGCCGGCCCGATCGCCTCGTCCACCGCCAAGCAGCTGGTGCGCCAGGTCCGCGACAGCCATGACCGCGACACCCTGGATCGCGATAATGCCGCCCTGATCGCGCGCCTGAGGGTGTCCGCCGAGGGCCAGGAAGGCCTGGGCGCCTTCCTCGACAAGCGCGCGCCCCACTGGGTCACGGAAGCCTGAACATGCTCGATCATCTTGGTTTGACCAGCGCCGACCTGGCGCGCAGCAAGACCTTCTTCCTGCAGGCCCTGGCACCGTTGCAGATCGGCGTGGTGATGGAAGTGACCGCCGAACAGACCGGCGCGCACGACCACATCGGCTTCGGCAGCGACGGCAAGCCGTTCTTCTGGCTGGGCAATGGCGGCACCGCCAGCCATGGCGTGCACGTGGCCTTCGCCTGCGCCAGCCGCGACCAGGTGGACGCCTTCCATGCCGCCGCCCTCGCCGCCGGCGGCCGCGACAACGGCGCGCCTGGCCTGCGCCCGTGGTACCACCCCGACTACTACGGCGCCTTCGTGCTCGACCCGGACGGCAACAACATCGAGGCGGTCTGCGATCGCCCCGTCAGCGAGGTGGCCGCATGAGCGACTACGTCCGCATTGTCGAGGTCGGCCCGCGTGACGGCCTGCAGAACGAAAAGCAGTCGGTGTCCACCGCTGACAAGATCGAACTGATCAACCGCCTGTCGGCCACCGGCCTGCGCAGCATCGAGGCGACCAGCTTCGTCAGCCCGAAGTGGATCCCGCAGCTGGCCGACGCCGCCGAGGTCTACGCCGGCATCCAGCGCCGGCCCGGCATCCACTACCCGGTGCTGGTACCGAACGAACAGGGCTACGACCGCGCCCGTGCGGTGGGCGTGGAGGAAGTGGCGGTGTTCACCGCCGCCTCCGAGGCGTTCAACCGCACCAACACCAATGCCGGCATCGATGAATCGCTGGCACGCTTCGAACCGATCCTGCGCCGCGCCGCCGCCGATGGCGTGCGCGTGCGCGGCTACGTCTCGACCGTGCTCGGCTGCCCCTACCAGGGCGAAGTGCCGCTGGCCGACGTGGTGCGTGTTGCACGCGCCCTGCACCAGATGGGCTGTTACGAAATCTCGCTGGGCGACACCATCGGCGTCGGCACCCCGCGCAAGGCACGGGCGATGCTGCAGGCGGTAGCGGCCGAGATTCCGATGACGGCATTGGCCGTGCACTTCCACGACACCTACGGCCAGGCCATCGCCAACATCGCCACCTGCCTGGAAGAAGGCGTGCGCGTGGTCGACAGCGCGGTATCGGGCGCCGGCGGCTGCCCGTATGCGAAGGGTGCCAGCGGCAACGTCGCCAGCGAGGACGTGGTCTATCTCCTGCAGGGCCTGGGCCTGGAGAGCGGCGTGGACCTGCCGGCCCTGGCCGAGACCGGGCGCTGGCTGGCCGGCCTGCTTGGCCGCGCCACTGCCAGCCGCACCGGCCAGGCGCTGGCCGCCGCCGGTTGATGGTGGCACTGCGCCGTCCTTGCCGGGCGGCGCAGTGCACAACGGCGACGGTCGCGGCTTCCGTTAGAATCGGCGGTTCTCGAACCTGCAGGACCGTTCAATGCAGCTGTCTTCCGTACGTGCCGTGATCACTGGCGGCGTCTCCGGCCTCGGCCTGGCCGTGGCCCAGCACCTCGTCGCCCAGGGCGGCAAGGTGGCCCTGTTCGACCTCAACGATGACAAGGGCGCTGCCGCCGTTGCCGGACTGGGCGCCGAAAAGGCCCGCTACTTCAACGTCAACGTCAGCGATGAGGCGGCGGTGACCGCGGCCATCGACCAGGCCCACGATTTCCTCGGCGGCCTCAACGTGGCGATGAACTGTGCCGGCATCCTCGGCGCCGGTCGCGTGCTGGGCAAAGAAGGCCCGATGCCGCTGGCCGGTTTCCAGGGCACGGTGATGGTCAACCTGGTCGGCAGCTTCAACGTCGCCAAGGCCGCGGCCAACCGCATGCAGCACAACGAAGCCGGCACCGACGGCGAGCGCGGGGTGATCATCAACACCGCCAGCATCGCCGCCTACGAAGGCCAGATCGGCCAGGCCGCGTATGCCGCCAGCAAGGGCGGCGTGGTCTCGATGACGCTGCCGATGGCGCGCGAACTGTCGCGCTTCGGCATCCGCGTCAATACGATTGCGCCCGGCGTGTTCTGGACGCCGATGGTCGACGGCATGCCCGAGGCCGTGCAGCAGTCGCTGGCCGCCTCGATCCCCTTCCCGTCGCGCCTGGGCAAGCCGGAAGACTTCGCCAGCCTGGTCGGCTTCATCCTCGGCAACACCTACCTCAACGGCGAGACCATCCGCCTGGACGGCGCTACCCGCCTCGCTCCGAAGTGATTCCCCCCGGGCGCCGGGACGGCGCCCTCCCCCAACGACCTAGATCACCATGAAAGCCAACGACATCAAGAAGGGCAACGTCGTCGAGTACAACAACGGCGTGTACCAGATCCGCGACATCGAGCGCAGCTCGCCGCAGGGTCGCGGCGGCAACGTCCGCTTCCGCTTCATCATGTACAGCGTGCCGGGCGGCAACAAGCTCGACGCCAGCTTCGATGCCGACGACAACCTGGTCGAGGTCGAACTGCTGCGCCGCCAGTCCACCTATTCGTACAAGGATGGCGATGCGTTCGTGTTCCTCGATGACGAGGACTACACCCCCTACACCCTGGACGCGGACGTGATCGGCGACGACGCCGGCTACATCACCGACGGCCTGACCGGCATCTACGTGCAGGTCATCGACGAGCAGCCGGTGGCGATCCAGCTGCCGGCCTCGGTGGTGCTGGAAGTGATCGAGACCCCGCCGGAACTGAAGGGCGGCACCGCCACCAAGCGCCCGAAGCCGGCCAAGCTCAACACCGGCATCGAGATCATGGTGCCGGAATACATCGTCAACGGCGAACGCGTGCTGGTGAACACCGCCACCGGCGAATTCGCTGGCCGTGCCGACTAAGCGCCTGGCGCTGATCGCCTGCCTGTCCCTGCTTGCGGCGTGTTCGCCGCAGGCAGCGGACAGCGCTGCCGATGCCGCCCCGGGCAGCACGCAGGTCGAACCGGCCGTGACGGCCGCGGCGGCGGCGGAGGCACCGGCCGCCGTGGAGGCCACCACCGAAGCGGAGCCATCGACCGGTCTGCCCTCGGGCGACGATGCGCTGGACAAGGCACGTGCGGCAGCCGGCTGTCCGGTCCCTGAGGATGTGTATGACGTCGAGGACGTGCGCATCTACTGCACGATGCCGGCCGATGTGCAGGCCTTCCTCGCACGCGAGAACACCTGCCAGCATTTCGCCGGCGAAGAGCCGTACGACGACGAGCGTCGCCGCGAACTGGAAGAGGCCAGCGCGAAGTACTGCGAGGGCCGCGAGAAGATCTTCACTGATCTGGTCGCGCGTCATCGCGGTGACTGTGCGATCCGTGATGCGCTGATCGCGATCAACGGCCGCTACGATCTGGTGTTCGAGCTGGACCTGAAGACCTGCGAGGGCTGACCCGCAATGTTGATGTAGAGCCGAGCCCATGCTCGGCTGCGTTGCGCTCTGCACTGCAGTCGAGCGTGGGCCCGGCTCTACAGAGGGCTTACGGCTGCTTCGCGCCGAAATTGCCACAGCCGTGGTACTGGCGCGTGCCGACCGTCAGCATCACCTTGGCCTCGAACGCCTCGCCACTCATGTCGTCCTGGCAGGTCGTGCGCTGGAAGCTGAGCTTGACGTCGGTGCCATCGGACGCCTTGCCACTCCAACCGTCAGCACCTTCGGTGGGCTTGGCCACGTCGAAGCGACGCTCGCCATAGTCGACTTCCACCTGCAGGCCCGGCGCGTCGCCATCAACGACCGCAAGCCAGCCGGGTTCATTGCCGGTGGCACGGAACGCAGCGTTGCCGGCACTGCCATCGCCTTCGGCAGCCTCCACCGCGTGGCACTCACGATCCGCTTCGCCCTTCAGGCTCAGCAGACCGTCATCGCTGCCCCTGGTCCAGAAGCTGTTGCCCTGGCCATCGCCATATTTGGCGCCGGATGCCGTGCGTTCGGAGGTCATGGCGAAGGTGCGCTCGCCGATCACCACCGTGGCCGCGTCTTCGCCATTGAAGGTCGCACGCACGTTCAGATCACCACACTGGTAGGCGGTCTCGCTGCCACCCGCGGTGCTGGCACCTGGCTGCGGCGTGGGAGGCGGGGTGTCATTGCCGCCAGCGGCGGGTGCCTGGGCCGGCTGGCACGCGGCCAGCGCCAACCCGAGGGAGGCTGCCAACAGACTGGGAACTACACGCATGGCTCGACTCCTTGTCGACACTACTGAGATCATCGACCCTACCACCTGCCGGTGAGCGGGGCCTGAAAGGGGCCTGACCATGCTCACACGGCCAACACCGCCATCGACAGCAGTTGTGCGCCGCTGTCGCCGGAACTGCAGGTCCACACCCGCAGCAGGCGCAGTTTCAGTTCGCGCTCCTGGCCCTGCCCGCGCACTGACAGGCGCACGTCGCTGGACAGCAATGCCAGACGCCCGCACAGCAGCGTTTCCACAGCGCACGTCTGCAGGCTGCCCACCTGCAGTTTCCCAGCCAGCCAGTCGCCCAGCCATGGCAGGTCGAGCATGCGGCCGCCGTGGCCATCCATCATGAACAAGGCCGGCGATACAAGCGTGCTCAATGCATCGTGATCATTTTCCAGCAGCGCTGCGCACAGGCGCTGCTCCAGCGCCATCAACTGTTGCTCGTGCAGATCTTCAACGATGTTCCGTTCCATCCACGATTCCTCCCGGCATCGGCCGGCGCCTGCGCAGGCGCTGCGCGATCCATTGCCGCGCGCCCTGCACCACTACATAGAAGACCGGCACGAAGAACACGGCCAGCACGGTCGCACTGACCATGCCACCGAACACACCAGTTCCGATCGCCCGCTGGGTTTCCTTCGACGCCCCCTGCGCCAGCATCAGCGGCACCACGCCCAACGCGAAAGCCAGCGAGGTCATCACGATCGGCCGCAGGCGCAGCCTGGCCGCCTCCAATGCTGCCTCGACCAGGCCGCGCCCCTGCTGTTGCAGCTGCCGCGCGAACTCGACGATGAGGATCGCGTTCTTCGCAGACAGCCCGATCACGGTGATCATGCCGACCTTGAAGAACACGTCGTTGGGCATGCCGCGCAACAACACCGCGGCGACCGCACCGAGCAGGCCCAGCGGCACCACCAGCATCACCGCCAGCGGAATCGACCAGCTCTCGTACAGCGCCGCCAGTACCAGGAACACCACCAGCATCGACAACACCAGCAGCCATGGCGCCTGCGCCCCCGACTCGCGCTCCTGCAGCGACTGGCTGGTCCACTGCAGGGAGAAGCCGGTTGGCAGCGCTTCGGCCAGCCGCTCCATCTCCGCCATCGCCTGGCCGGTCGACACGCCGGAGGCCGGTGCACCGGACAGGTTCAATGCCGGAAAGCCGAGGTAGCGCTGCAGCTGCAGCGGCGCCTCGGTCCAGTGTGGCGTCACCAGTTCCGACAACGCCACCATGCCACCCTCACTGTTGCGCACGTACAGCTTCAGCACGTCCTCCAGTTCCATCCGGTACGGCGCATCGGCCTGCAGGATCACCTGCTGCAACCGGCCCCTGTTGGGGAAGTCGTTGACGTACTGCGAGCCCATTGCTGCCGACAGCGTGCTGCTGATGTGCTCGAAGCCCACGCCCATCGCCTCGGCCTTGGCCCGGTCGATGTCCAGCCGCACGCTGGTGCCCGCAGGCAGGCCATCGGCGTGCACTTCCGACAGCAGCGGGCTGGCCTCGGCCAGCTTCAGCAGCTGCTGCAACGCCGCGCGCAGTTCCGCCTGGCTCTGCCCGGTACGTGCCTGCAGGGCCAGCGAGAAGCCGGAAGAACGCCCCAGGCTGTCGATCGCCGGCGGCATCACGCTCATCACCTCGCCCTCGGCCAGCGTGGCCATCGCCTTCTGCGCGGCCTCCACCTCACCGGCCGCAGTGGCGCCTGCACGCTCGCCCCAGTCCTTCAGCATGGTGTAGGTCAGCGCCGCGCTCGGGCCGGAGCCTGAGAAGCTGTAGCCGAGGATGGACTGGTTGGAAGCAATGCCCGGGCGCGAGGCCACGTGCCGCTCATAGGCTTCGACCACCGCCAGCGTGCGTTCGGCCGTCGCTTCGGCCGGCAGCTGGATCGATGTCATGAAGTAGCCCTGGTCCTCTTCCGGCAGGAACGCGCCCGGCAGCCAGTGCAGGCCCAGCAGCAGGGCCGCCACCAGGGCAGCGAACACGCCCATCACCCGGCCACTGCGCTGCAGCACCGAGGCCACGCCACGCTGGTAGCGCCCGGTCATCCTCTCGAAGCCACGATTGAACGCGCCGAACAGCCCACCACGACCGTGATGACCATGGGTGCTGGGGCGCAGCAGGGTCGCGCACAACGCCGGCGTCAGGCTCAGTGCCAACAATGCCGAGAACAGGATCGACACCGCCATCGCCACGGTAAACTGACGGTAGATCGCGCCCACCGAACCGCTGGCGAATGCCATCGGAATGAAGACCGCGGTCAGCACCAGGGTGATGCCGATCACCGCGCCGGTCAGCTCACGCATCGCCTTGATGGTGGCCTCGCGGGGTGGCAGACCTTCCTCGGCCATGATGCGCTCCACGCCTTCGACCACCACGATCGCATCGTCAACGATGATGCCGATCGCCAGCACCATGCCGAACATCGTCAGCACGTTGATCGAGAAGCCCAGCGCCAGCATCACTGCAAAGGTGCCCAGCAGCGCGATCGGCGCGACCAGCGCCGGGATCAGCGTGTAACGCCAGTTCTGCAGGAACAGGTACATCACCGCGAACACCAGCAGCATCGCTTCCAGCAGCGTCTGCACCACCTTCTGGATCGAGATCTTCACGAAGGGTGCGGTGTCGAACGGAATGCTCGACTCCACCCCACGCGGCAGGAGCGATGCCAGTTCGGCCATGCGTTCGCGAACTGCAGATGCGGTCCGCACGGCATTCGCGCCGGGGCGTAGCTGCACGCCGGCGGCGGTAGCGGGATGGCCATCCTCGCGGGTGCCCCAGGCATAGCTCTGCGCGCCCAGTTCGACGCGGGCGACATCGCCCAGCAGCACCCGTGAGCCATCGGTCCCGGCGCGCAGCACGATGGCGGCGAACTGTTCCGGCGTGGACAGCTGACCGTCGGCGCTGAGTGGCACGGTGATGCGCTGCCCCGGCACACCGGGCGAATCGCCGATGCGTCCCGGCGAGATCTCCAGGTTCTGCTGCTCGATGGCGTCCGCCACATCGCCCATGGTCAGGCCGTAGCCGGTCAACCGGGTCGGGTCCAGCCACACCCGCATCGCCTGCTCCGCGCCGAACAACTGCACGCGGCCGACGCCATCGATGCGGCGCAGCTCTTCGATGATGTTGCGCGCCATGAAGTCGCCCAGCGCGGCCTCGCTGACGCTGGCATCCGGCGAACGCAGGCCGACCAGCATCAGGAAGCCGGAATCGGCGGCCTCCACGAACAGGCCGTTCTGGCGCACGCTGCGCGGCAGCCGCGGTTCGATCGCCTTGATCCGGTTCTGCACGTCCACCTGTGCCAGTTCCGGATCGGTGCCGGGCTTGAAGGTGGCGGTGATGGAGGCCTCGCCGGAGGTGTCCACCGACGATTCGAAGTAGAGCAGGTGCTTGACGCTGGACAGCTCGCGCTCGATCAGGCCGACCACCGCATCGTTCAGCGTCTGCGGGCTGGCGCCCGGGTAGCTGGCGTAGATGCTGACGCTGGGCGGCGCCACCGCCGGGTAGCGCTCCACCGCCAGGCGCGGGATCGCCAGCACGCCGGCCAGAATGATGAAGATCGCCAGCACCCAGGCGAACACCGGGCGATCGATGAAGAAACGTGCCATGTTGGATTTTCCTGGAGGGACCGGCCCGGGACAGGCTCAGCCCTTGCTGCCGGCCTGCACGGCACCGGCGCCTGCGACCGGCAGCTGCCAGTCGCGCGCATCGACCACTACGCCTTCCTGCAGGCGTTCCTGGCCCTCGACCACCACCTTCTCGCCGGCCTTCAGGCCGGAGCGCACCAGCCACTGGCGATCGACGCTGCCATCGACCTCCAGCGTGCGGATCACCGCCTTGCCGTTGGCGCCGATCACCCAGGCATAGGCCTGGCCGCCGGCGCTGCGCAGCAAGGCCTGCTGCGGCACGGTCAATGCGCTGGCCGGTGCACCGCGCGGCACCTTCGCACGCACGTACATCCCCGGCAGCAGCTGGCGCTGGGGGTTGTCGACCAGGATGCGCAGGATCACGTCTCCGGTGCGCGCGTCGACATTGATACCGGAGAACAGCAGCTGGCCGCGTTCGGACAGTGGCTTGCCCGCTGCACCGATGATGGTTACCGGCAGTTCGCCACCACCGGCACTGCGCTGCAGCGCCTCCAGCTGTGCGGCCGGCTGGCGCACGTCCACGTAGACCTGGTCGATCTGCTGCACCACCGCCATCGGTTCGGCGTCGGCAGCACCGACCAGCGCGCCCTCGGTCACCAGCGCCTGGTCGATGCGGCCGGCAATCGGTGCGCTGACCGTTGCGTAGCGCAGGTCGAGCTGGCGTCGTGCCAGGATCGCGCGCGCCTCGTTCACTGCCGCACGGGCCTGTTCGTACTCGGCACTGGCATCGTCGCGGTGCTGTTGGCTGACCGCCTGCGCGGCCGCCAGCGCATGCAGGCGCTGCGAGTGCACGCGGCTGCGGCCCAGCGCCGCTTCGCTGCGCTGAAGAGCCGCCAGTGCCGAATCCACGTCGGCGCGGAATGCCGCCGGATCGATCTGGAACAGCGCCTGGCCGGCGCTGACTTCCGCGCCCTGGTCAAACAAGCGGCGCTGCACGATGCCACCCACCTGGGCACGGATCTGTGCGGTGCGCACGGCGGACACGCGGCCGGGCAGTTCGTCATCGCGCTGTACCACCTGCGGGCCGACGGTGACCACGCTGACACGCGGCGTGGCTTCCGGCGTGGCTTCGGGGGTGGAGCAGGCCGTCATGGCCAGGGCGAGGGCCGCGATCAACGCGACCGGAGTCCTGAAGGTTCTCATTGCTGTGCACAATGCCGCGCAGGCGGCTGATAGGTTCTGAAGCGTGCAGTCTGCGGGGTGATGATGGGGTTTCGATGGAGGAACTGTGGAGATACGATGGAGGCAAGCACCTTAAGGCCCCGCCCCTGCATGCATGCCTCCCCTGCCCTCGCCGCCCTCGTCCTGATCGTCGAGGATGAGGCCGAGATCGCCGATATTCTTACCGCCTACCTGGAACGCGAAGGACTGCGCACCCTGCGTGCCGCCGATGGCCACAGCGCACTGGACCTGCACCGCAGCGCCCGCCCGGACCTGGTCCTGCTCGACGTACAGCTGCCGCGACTGGATGGCTGGAGCGTGCTGACCCAGCTGCGCCAGCGCGGCGAAACGCCGGTGATCATGCTGACCGCGCTGGACCAGGACCTGGACAAGCTGACCGCGCTGCGCATGGGCGCCGACGACTATGTGGTCAAGCCATTCAATCCGGCCGAAGTTGCCGCGCGCGTGCGTGCGGTACTTCGGCGTACGCTGCGTGCCTCACGCGTGGACACGCCGACGGCGCTGCGCGCGGGCCCATTGCTGATCGACTCGGCCACCCACGCCGTGCACGTCGAAGGCGATGGCTACAGCCATGAAGTACTGCTCACCCTTACCGAGTTCAAGCTGCTGCACTGCATGGCGCTGGCGCCGACCCGCATCTTCAGCCGCAGCGAACTGATGCACGAATGCCTGCCGGAAAGCGAGGCACTGGAACGCACCGTCGACAGCCATGTCAGCAAGCTTCGCCGCAAGCTGGATGAAGTCGGCATGGTCAACGTACCGGCCAGCGTGCGGGGTGTCGGCTACCGGTTGATGGCCGACCGCTGATGGGCCGCCTGCGCCGATCCGGGCTCAGCCGGCACATCATCGTCTCGATGTCGCTGATGGTCATCGGCGTGATCGTGATGATGATCCTGTCGTCATGGTTGCTGTATGCGGTGCTGGTCGAGTTTTTCCCCGGCAGCACCGAGGAACCGGAAGGATGGCTGCCGACCGGGCCGGAGCTGGCGTGGATGGTCGGCGTGATCCTGACCGGCCTGGCGCTGGCCATCGCCGCCTCGTTCCGACTCGCCCATCGCATCCTGTCACCCCTGAATTCACTGGTGGATAGCGTGCGAGCGCTCGCTGGCGGCGATCTGGGTGCACGTGCCAGCGTCGAAGAGAATTCGCCGGGCGAGGTGGCGACCCTGGTCGAGGATTTCAATGCGATGGCGCGCCGCCTACAGCATATGGAGAGCGAGCGTGCGATGTGGCATGCGGCCATCGCCCATGAACTGCGGACCCCGGTGACGATCCTGCGCGGCCGCCTGCAGGGCCTGGCCGAGGGCGTGTTCCAGCCAGACGAATCGCAGTTCCGCAGCCTGCTCGCGCAGGTCGAGGGCCTGTCGCGTCTGATCGAGGATCTGCGCGTACTCAGTCTGTCCGACAATGCACGGCTGGACGTGCGCCGCGCCCGGACCGACGTGGTGGCCGAAGTGCACTCGGTGATGACCCTGGTCGACCCGCAGTTCCGCGCCGCCGGCTTCGTGCTGGAACTGGAAACCAGCCGTGAAGAACACAACGCGCACTGTGATCCGACCCGCCTGCGCCAGGCCCTGCTGGCGCTGCTGGAGAACGCACGCCGCTACGCCAGCCCGGGCAAGGTGCGGATTGCCGTGCATGACACGCCTGGGCACGTGCAGGTGACAATCGAAGACGAAGGTCCGGGCATCGACCCGGAACTTCACACCGACATCTTCACTCCGTTCATGCGCGCCGATGGCTCGCGCTCGCGCCAGGGCGGCGGCAGCGGGCTTGGCCTGGCGGTGGTCAAGGCCATCGCCGATGCACATGGTGGCCGCGTCTACTGCACGCCCGGCAGCGCCGGCGGCAGCCGCTTCGTCATCGAGCTTCCGCGCCAGTAACCGACGTCGCTGCCTGCTCGCGCAGATGCGCACCGAGTTCGGCCAGGTTGCCATCGATCGCATCCATCTGGTCGCGCTGCCTGGACGGCAACTGCTGGCGCAGCTGCACGCGCAGCGCCTGCCAGGCAGGTACGGCCTGCGCACTGGCAGTGGCCACCGCCTCGGACAGCAGCGCCTGGTCGTCGCTCAGCGGCAACCCATAGCCTCCGTCCTGCAGCAGCGTCCCCGGCCGCAACCACTGCCCGCTCTGCTCCAGCAGGCCGCGCAGGCTGCGGGTTTCCGCACTGTCCGGTGAAGCCAGCAGCTGCCGCTTCAGCACGTCACGCGCGCGCAGCTCGGCACGCCGCTGTGCGGCCTGTTCCAGCAGCAGCAAGCCGGCACTGGCGCGCAGGTCGCCCTTCAGCAGCCACGGTGCGCGTTGCTGTGCAGGCAGCTTCAACCAGGCGCGCACATCACGGACGGGCAAGGCCAGCTGCCCCGCCGCCACTGCGAACAACTGCTGGTAGTGGTCGCGTGCAGAGGCGAAGTAATAGCCCTGTGCCTGCGCTGCGCTGCGGTCGGCCAGCACCTGCTCGTCAAGTACCTGCAATCGCGCCAGGCGGCGCTTCAACCCACGCGGGCTCAGCTGGGCCAGACCGGCCCGCCCAAGGCGCGGCACGCCCGCCTGCAGCAGCTTGGCGGTTTCCACCGCGCAGTTGTTGCTGACGAAGTAATAGCGCCCGTCATAGCTCCAGTGCACCTGCGCAGTGCGCTCGAGCAGGCTGGCGATCTCCTCGCGTCGCAGCTGTAACGGCAGCGATTGCAGGCCACGCAGTTCGACCTTGGTGTATTCGTCCACCACCTGCTGCAGCGGCAACACGAACAGCCGCGAGGGATAGCCGCCAGTCAGTCCGCGCCAGTTGGAAATCTGCACGTCGCCGACGAATGCACGGAACGACAGCACGCGGTGGTACTCCAGGTCCAGGCGGCAGTCCGGCCCCGGTGCGCGGCCGGGTCGGCAGATCACCAGCCGCAGCATGCTGTGGCCCCAGCGGCTCATCGGTTGTGCGCTGCCTTCGGCGAACAGGTAGTCCACGGCATAGACACGCGCGGGGTCGAGCTGCAGCAGCGATGCGGCACCCTCTTCTGAGTCGGACTGGAGCAAGGGCAGCGTCGTAGCGCAGTGCGACTGCGGCAGCGATGGCGGTGTTCCGAAATGGGCCTGGTACCACTGCGCCAGTGCCGGGCGCCGGCAGGCGAATTCGGCATCGAGCACGAAATGCTCGGCGTTCACCGCCAGGTATTCGGCCGGGTCCTTCAGTTCATAGGCATCCGGGCTGCGGTCACGGAAGTCGTTGTCGCCGCGCCCCATATGCCAGGGCTTGCGCTGCCACCCGGCCAGATCGCGCCAACGCGGGCTGCGCGACCATGCCGCGCCGCTTCGATCTGCCACATGGGTCAGTTCGTGCACGAGCGCGCTCCGCCTTGCCCGGCGCGCACCCGGCAGGCCGTCTTCAAGCAGGTCGCGGCGCAGGGCAATGCCGCCAG
Source organism: Stenotrophomonas maltophilia (assembly GCF_039555535.1). Classification (NCBI taxonomy): domain Bacteria; kingdom Pseudomonadati; phylum Pseudomonadota; class Gammaproteobacteria; order Lysobacterales; family Lysobacteraceae; genus Stenotrophomonas; species Stenotrophomonas maltophilia. Next base: position 2,752,342 of record NZ_CP154630.1, read on the forward strand.
CAAAGGCGCGGCCGTGCACGTCAGCCGGCAGGTCGTCGCTCCAGCGCACCTGCACGCGTGCCGGCAACGCGCGCAGCAGGCCATCGGGCAGCAATGACTGCACGTCGGCCAGGGTCTGGCTGGCGAGCTGCTGCTGCGCCGGATCGAGACCTGAGGGATCGAGCTGAAGGCGATCGGCTGCGTGCGCGGAAGGGATGAGCAGCCACGCCAATGCGGCGATCCACCCGCACCGCCCGCTGTGCCTCTGTAGAGCCGAGCCATGCTCGGCTGAATGCCCGGCGCATGCGGATCGCAACAGCAGCCGAGCTTGGCTCGGCGCTACAGAAAGCGATGACGCCGAGGCCATGCTGCCTGGATCACCGCGCCAGCAGCGCGCGGGCCAGTTCCAGATCGCTCTGCTGCTGTGCGGCGGCGCTCTGCTCACGCAGGTGGACCAGCGCGGCCTGCAGGCGCGCACCCCGGATCTGGCCGTCGCTGGCAACGAATGCGGCGGCATCATCACGTGCAGCCTGCACCACCTTGTCATCGCCCGAACTGCTGGCCGAAGAGCCCGACGATGCGCCGGTGGCGGAACCGGCCGAGGTGCCGGCGAAGCTGGAAGCGAAGCCGGCCAGCGGCAGGGACAGCAGGGCAAGCAGCAGAAGCGGACGGGTCATCGGTGCGGAGCCGGTTGTGAAGGTGCGTGGAGCGTAACGGGTACGTGAAGGATTTTGCCGGCTCAGAGGTCGAAGAGCTTGCCGGGATTCAGCCGCGCTTGGGGATCGAACGCGCGTTTGACCGCCTTCATCAGGGCGATCTCGGCCGGGCCACGGGTGCTGTCCAGGTACCCCTTCTTGACCAGGCCGATGCCGTGTTCGGCCGAAATGCTGCCGTCGAAGCGGGCCAGCACCTGCGCCAGCAGCTTGGTCACCTGCTCGCACTGCGCCACGAAATCGGCGTCGCTGGTGTCATCGGGCTTGAGCACGTTGATGTGCAGGTTGCCGTCGCCGATATGGCCGAACCAGACCACGTCGAAGTGCGGGTAGGCTTCACCGATCAGCGCCTGGGTCTCGGCCAGGAACGCCGGCATCGACGAGATCCGCACAGAGACATCATTCTTGTAGGGCTTGTAGCGCGCCAGCGACTCAGTGATGCCTTCGCGCAGACGCCACAGCTGGGCCGCCTGGGCGTCGCTGGCGCTGATCACGCCGTCGCTGACCCAGCCATTGCCCATGCAGTCCTCGAAGGCCGCCATCGCCGCCGCTTCCTGAGCGTCGTCGCCGGCGGCGAACTCGGTGACCACGTAGTACGGATGCACCTCATCGAACGGCGCCTGCGCACCGTGCGCCAGCACATGCTCCAACGCCCGGTCGGTGAAGAACTCGAAGGCCTGCAACTGCAGGCGCGCACGGAACGCGGCGAACACCTGCATCAGCACTTCGAAGCTGGGCAGTGCCAGCAGCATCACGTTGCTTGCAGGCGGCGGATCGGTCAGCTTCACCGTCGCCTCGACAATCACGCCCAAGGTGCCCTCCGAGCCGATCAGCAGCTGGCGGAAGTCGTAGCCGCTGGAGTTCTTGATCAGGCCCTTGTTGAGCTCGAGCAGTTCGCCACCGGCAGTGACCACCTTCAGCCCTGCGATCCACTCGCGGGTATTGCCGTAGCGGATCACGCGGATGCCGCCGGCATTCGTAGCGATGTTGCCGCCGATCGTGCAGGAACCACGCGCGGCGAAATCCACCGGGTAGATCAGGCCATGGTCCAGCGCGGCATTGTGCACGGCTTCCAGCGGCATGCCGGCCTGCACCACCAGCGTGCGATCGACCGCATCGTAGGCCAGTGCCTTGTTCATCCGTTCCAGGCTGAGCACCAGCTCGCCGTTGGCCGCCACTGCGCCACCGGACAGGCCGGTGCGGCCGCCGGACGGCACCACCGCCACGTCATTCCCGGCGCTCCAGCGCATCACCGCCTGTACTTCCTCGACCGTGGCCGGCAGCGCGACCGCCAGCGGCGCCGGTGTCCAGCGCCGGGTCCAGTCGCGCCCGTAATGCTCCAGGTCGGCCGGGTCGGTCTTCAGCTTCAGGCCGGGACAGGCCTGCTGCAGCGAGGCAATGCGGGAATCAGTCATGACGGTCCAGCGCGGGGCGTGAAGAACGGGCAAGCGTGCCAGCGGCACGCGCCAGCGTCCAGCCCCGCAGGCAGGCAGATAGCTACCGATGCAACCAATTGCGCACTGCACCATGGGCGTCGCGATCTGGCATAGTGATTGGCCCCTGTCCCACTGGCCGTGTTGCCCCATGTCGCCGAAGAAGACCTCGTTCCCGAAGCAGGATATCCGCGTGCTGTTGCTGGAGGGGGTCAGCCAGACCGCCGTGGAGGTGTTCAGCGCCGCCGGCTACAGCCAGATCGAGGCGCACACCAAGGCGCTGCCCGAGGACGAACTGAAGGCGCGCATCGCCGAGGCGCACATCGTCGGCATCCGTTCGCGCACCCAGCTCAGCGCTGAGGTACTGGCCGAGGCCAAGCGCCTGATCGCGGTGGGCTGCTTCTGCATCGGCACCAACCAGGTCGACCTGGACGCGGCCGAGCTGGCCGGCATCCCGGTGTTCAACGCGCCCTATTCCAATACCCGCAGCGTGGCCGAGCTGGTGATCGCCGAGGCGATCATGCTGACCCGCGGCATTCCGCAGAAGAACGCCGAATGCCATCGCGGCGGCTGGTCGAAGTCGGCCAGCGGCAGCCATGAGGTGCGCGGCAAGACGCTGGGCATCATCGGCTACGGCCACATCGGCACCCAGGTCGGCGTGCTGGCTGAGTCGCTGGGCATGCAGGTGATCTTCCACGACGTGGAAACCAAGCTGGCGCTGGGCAATGCGCGTGCTGCCGCCAGCCTGGACGACCTGCTGGCGCGCGCCGACATCGTGACCCTGCACGTGCCGGAAACCCCTTCCACGCAGTGGATGATCGGCAGCACCGAGCTGGCGAAGATGCGCAAGGGTGCGCACCTGATCAATGCCGCACGCGGCACCGTGGTCGACATCGATGCACTGGACGCGGCGTTGGCCAGCGGCCACGTCGGCGGCGCCGCGCTGGACGTGTTCCCGGTCGAGCCGAAGGGCAACGGCGATATCTTCGAATCGCCGCTGACCCGCCACGACAACGTGATCCTGACCCCGCACGTGGGCGGCAGCACGCTGGAGGCGCAGGACAACATCGGCGTGGAAGTGGCGGCCAAGCTGGTGCGCTACAGCGACAACGGCAGCACCCTGTCGGCGGTCAACTTCCCCGAAGTGACCCTGCCCGAGCACGCCGACAGCCTGCGCCTGCTGCACATCCACCAGAACGTGCCGGGCGTGCTGTCCAAGGTCAACGAGATCTTCTCGCGCCACAACGTCAACATCGACGGTCAGTTCCTGCGCACCGACCCGAAGGTGGGCTACGTGGTCATCGACATCACCGCCAGCGAGGAACAGGCCGCGGCCGTGCGCGACGAACTGGCCGCGATTCCGGGCACGCTGCGTACGCGCATCCTGTATTGACGCGCGTTCCACCTTGCACTTGTAGAGCCGAGCCCATGCTCGGCTGCGCTTCTGGCCGACATTGAGCCGAGCATTGGCTCGGCTCCACATATTGCTAGCGCGCCAACCACCGGCGCGCCATGCGCTGCATCGACTCATCCGATTCCGGGTCTGCGGCGACCTCCGCCACCGGCCGCCAGGCCAGCTCCAGCGACTCCTCGCTGAGCACGAAGGCCTCGCCGCCCAGTGCCCGGATCACGAAACGCACGTCATAGTGCCAGTGTCCCGGCACGTCCTTGCGTTCCGGAATCCAGTGCTTGTCGATGTCGAAGATGGCAGGGTCTTCCAGCACCAGGCCGCTCAGGCCGGACTCCTCCTCGGCCTCCTTCAGCGCGACCTGGGCCAGGTCGCGGTCGCCGTCGGCGTGGCCGCCCAGCTGCAGCCAGCGCTGCAGCTTGCGGTGGTGGGTCAGCAGCAGGCGCTGGCCATCGGCACTGACCAGCCAGCAGCTGGCGGTGAAGTGGCCGGCCAGGCGCTCGCGGCGGAACGGATCTTCCGGATCGTCCAGCAATGTGCCGAATTCGGCAGCCAGTGCGTCGTGGGCCGGTTCGCGGCGGGCATAGTCACGCAGCAGGCCACGCAGGCGATCGTCAAGCACGGCAAGGGTTTCGGCGGTCTGGCTCATGAATGGGCGGCGTTTGGAAAAATACTGCTCATTATCGCCGTTCATTGTTGCGATTGCGCTTGTGCGTTGGCTTCAGCTTTGGCTAAGGTACAGCGGGCCGTTCGCGCGGCCTTCACCATTCCAGGGTTGCCGGCAACGTATCGGCGGCCCACCCAATCCGATCACTAGGAAGTACTGCATGCTGAAAGCTCTGTTGAGGGTCAAGCCGGTTGAACCGGCCGGGCACGTCGATGCCGGCGAACCCATCGAAGGCAGCCTGGATGGCGAAGCCACGCTGAAACGGACCCTCACGGCTAAACACCTCATCCTGCTTGGCGTAGGTGCGGTGATCGGCGCCGGTATCTTCGTGCTGACCGGCCAGGCCGCGGCCAACCATGCCGGCCCGGCGGTCATGCTGTCGTTCGTGATCGCCGGCTTCGCCTGCGCCCTGGCGGGCCTGTGCTACGCCGAGTTCGCGGCGATGATGCCGGTCTCCGGCAGTGCCTACTCCTATTCCTACGCCACCCTGGGCGAGGGCATGGCCTGGTTCATCGGCTGGTGCCTGGTGCTGGAATACCTGTTCGCCTCGGCCTCGGTCGCGGTGGGCTGGTCGGCGTACCTGATCAGCTTCATCACCACCACGCTGCACATGCCGTTCCCGGATGCCCTCAGCGCGGCCCCGATTGCCTGGACCGGCAGCGAGTTCATCGCTTCGGGCAAGCTGTTCAACCTGCCGGCGGTGCTGATCGTGGCGGCGGTGTCCGGCCTGCTGTACGTGGGTGTGACCCAGTCGGCCTTCGTCAACGCGATCATCGTGGCGATCAAGGTCACCGTCATCTGCCTGTTCATCGGTATCGGCGCGGCCCACATCGACCCCGCCAACTGGCAGCCGTTCATCCCGGAAAACACCGGCGTGCCGGGTGAGTTCGGCTGGAGCGGCGTGTTCCGCGCGGCCACCATCGTGTTCTTCGCCTACATCGGCTTCGATGCTGTCTCCACCGCAGCCGGTGAAACCAAGGACCCGCAGCGCAACATGCCGATCGGCCTGCTCGGCTCGCTGGCCGTGTGCACCATCGTCTACATCATCGTCTGTGCGGTGCTGACCGGCATGATGCCCTACCACCTGCTGGGCACCGACAAGCCGGTGGCCACCGCGCTGGAGCCCTACCCGACCCTGTCCTGGCTGAAGACGTTCGTGGAGATCGGTGCCATCGCCGGCCTGTCCTCGGTGGTGCTGGTGATGATGATGGGCCAGACCCGCATCGCCTACACGATCTCCCGCGACGGCCTGCTGCCGAAGTTCTTCGGCAAGGTCCACGCCCGCTTCCGCACCCCGTATGTCGCTACCATCGTGGTCGGCGTGATCGCTGCCGCCCTGGCCGGCCTGGTGCCGCTGAACGTGCTGGGCGAGCTGGTGTCGATGGGCACCCTGCTGGCCTTCGCCACGGTCTGCATCGGCGTGCTGGTACTGCGCTATTCCAAGCCGGAAATCCATCGCCCGTTCCGCGTGCCGATGGTGTGGATCATCTGCCCGCTGGGCGCGGCCACCTGCCTGTTCCTGTTCTGGCAGGCGTTCGTGGTGCACTGGCACCTGTTCGTGGGCTGGACGCTGCTCGGCCTGCTGATCTACCTGGGCTACGGCATCCGCAACAGCAAGCTGGCCAAGTCGCCCTGATCCGCCTACGGGCCGGCCTCGCGCCGGCCCGTCCGTTTTCCCCGCGCGCCAGCCACGGCGCGCTTCGACAAGACCACCACACATGTTCAAGCAACTGTGGGCCACCAAGCACCCGCACGCCGCCCATGAAGACGCCAATGGCCTGAGCCTGCGCCGCCACCTCGGCCCCTGGGGGCTGACCGCCCTCGGCATCGGCGCGGTGATCGGCGGCGGCATCTTCGTCATCACCGGCCAGGCCGCCGCCAACCACGCCGGCCCGGCCATCATGCTGTCCTTCGTGCTGGCCGCCATCTGCTGCGCCTTCTGCGCGCTGGCCTACGCCGAGTTCGCCTCGATGGTGCCGGTTTCCGGCAGCGCCTACACCTACACCTACGCCACCTTCGGCGAGCTCTCGGCCTGGTTCATCGGCTGGATGCTGGTGCTCGAATACGGCGTCTCCGCCTCGGCGGTGGCGGTCAGCTGGACCGGCTACTTCCTCAGCCTGCTCAGCCAGTTCGACATCCATCTGCCCGCCGCGCTGGTCAGCGCGCCACTGGACGCACAGCTGCGCCCCACCGGCGCGATCGCCAACCTGCCCGCCGCGGCACTGGTGATGCTGCTGACCTGGCTGTGCTACGTCGGCATCAGCAAGTCCTCGGCGATGAACATGGCCATGGTCGTGCTCAAGACCGGCTTGATCGTGCTGGTCATCGTTGTCGGCTGGAAGTACGTGGATACCAGCAACTGGACCCCGTTCATCCCGGCCAACGAGGGCCCCGGCAAGTACGGCATGGAAGGCGTGCTGCGCGGCGCGGCGATGGTGTTCTTCGCCTACATCGGCTTCGAGGCAGTGTCGGTGGCGGCGCAGGAATCGAAGAACCCGCAGCGCGACATGCCGATCGGCATGATGCTGTCACTGGTGGTCTGCACCGTGCTGTACATCGCGATGGCCGCGGTGATGACCGGCCTGGTGCCGTTCCAGCTGCTGGGCACCGATGAGCCGGTGGTGACCGCGGTGGCCGCGCATCCGCAGCTGGGTTGGCTGCGCTGGGTGGTCGAGGTCGGCGCGCTGGTCGGCCTGTCCTCGGTGGTGCTGGTGATGATCATCGGCCAGCCGCGCATCTTCATGATCATGGGCCGCGACGGCCTGCTGCCACCGGTGTTCACCAGGATCCATCCGAAGTACCGCACCCCGCACATCAACACCGTGATCACCGGCATCGGCATCGCGCTGCTGGCGGCGCTGTTCCCGCTGGACATCCTCGGCGAACTGACCTCGATGGGCACGCTGATCGCGTTTGCCGCCGTGTGCGCGGGCGTGCTGATCCTGCGCCGCACCCAGCCGGACCTGCCGCGCCCGTTCCGCATGCCGATGGCGTGGCTGATCTGCGGCCTGGGCGTGCTGAGCTGCCTGGCGCTGCTGTCGGCGATGACGATGCACAACTGGATGCTGATGGGCGTGTGGACGTTCGTCGGTTTCGTGATCTATTTCTGCTACGGGTTCAGGCACAGCCGCCTGCGGGGTCAGTGAGGTTTTTTGTTTTGCAGGGCCTGCGGCCCTGCACCCGCGTCTGAAGCCAGAGCAACGGCAAGAGCGGGTGTGTTGGTTTGGCGGGGAGGCATGGGTACGCGGGGGACGCCACGTGCCCATGCCTCCCCACCCCTGACAGTCTCCCGGCGTGTCCGGTAGATCCACGCCATGCGTGGATGAAGCGTTCCCGGAAGCGAATGTATCGGGACGAATCTTCTGTAGAGCCGAGCCATGCTCGGCTGCGAGCAAGCGCAGCGCCGCGACCCGCTTTTCGCTCTTCCTTCTTCACTCCGTGGCCGGCCGCAGCCGGAACCTGTCCGAGGCGGGGCGGGTGGGCCGTGCAGGGGCGTTGGCGCCATGGATGGCGCCATCGAGCTTACAGGGACGTACTTGCAGCGTCCCCGGCACGGCCCACCCGCCCCGCCAAACCCATGAACCGCTCTGCACGACCCGCCACGAGGGGCTCAGCCGTTGGCCGAATCCAGTAAAATCACCCGCATGAACGCCCCCACCTTCCCCTACGACACCGCCCGCCTGGGCGAACTGGCCCAGCTGCTGATCGACAACGTCCGCGAGCTGGCCCAGGCCGGCTGGACCCCGGCTACCAGCAGCAACTTCTCCCACCGCCTGGACGACCGCCACGCCGCGATCACCGTCTCCGGCAAGGACAAGGGCCGCCTGATCGAGGACGACATCATGGTGGTGGACTTCGATGGCAAGGCCGTCGGCCGCCCGCTGCGCCCCTCCGCCGAAACCCTGCTGCACACCCAGCTGTACCGCCGCTTCCCGGAAATCGGCTGCGTGCTGCACACCCATTCGCCGGTGCAGACCATCGCCTCGCGCTTGTACGCGCCGCAGGGCCATGTGCACCTGGAAGGCTACGAGCTGCTGAAGGCCTTCGCCGGCAACAGCACCCACGAGATGGCCATCGACGTACCGGTGTTCGCCAACACCCAGGACATGAACGTGCTTTCGCAGCAGGTCGATGATCTGCTCGACCGCCAGAACCTGTGGGGCTACCTGATCGATGGCCACGGGCTGTACGCCTGGGGCCGCGACATGGCCGAAGCGCGCCGTCACCTGGAGGCCTTCGAGTTCCTGTTCCACTGCGAGCTGGAACTGCGCAAGCTGCGCGGCTGAACCCGCGCGCAGGTGCAGATGCCGATCCGGAATCTGCACCCTGCGCCCACCCTGCTACCCTGTCTTTCCCCCGAGACGTTCAAGCTGCCGCCATGAGCCGACTGCGCATCTACGACGACACCCGCCCCGAATCGCCGCTGCTGGACACCCAGGACGGCGCTGTCATCGCTGCCGAACTGAAGCAGATCGGCGTCACCTTCGAGCGCTGGCAGGCCACCGCACCGGTCGCGCCGGGCGCCAGCCAGGATGAAGTGTTCGCCGCCTACCGTGCGGACATCGACCGCTTGGTCGCCGAGCGCGGCTTCAAGAGCGTGGACGTAGCCTCGATCGCCCCGGACAACCCCAACCGCGCCGAGCTGCGCAGGAAGTTCCTCGACGAGCACTTCCACAAGGAAGACGAGGTGCGCTTCTTCGTCGCCGGCTCCGGCCTGTTCACCCTGCACGTGGAAGACAAGGTGTACGAGATCGAGTGCGTGAAGGACGACCTGATCGCCGTGCCCGATGGCACCACCCACTGGTTCGACATGGGCGATGAGCCCAGCTTCGTGGCGATCCGCTTCTTCACCGAGCCGGATGGCTGGGTCGGTCACTTCACCGGCACCGACATCGCACAGAAGTTCCCCCGTTACGTCCCTACCCAGGCATCCTGATCCATGCAGCCCCGCGTCATCCTGACCGATATCGAAGGCACTACCAGCAGCATCTCGTTCGTCAAGAACGTGCTGTTTCCCTATGCGCGCCAGGCGCTGCCCGGCTTCGTCGCCGAACACGGCCAGGACCCGGACGTGCGCCGCTGGCTGGACGCGGTAGCCACCGAGATCGGCGGCGCCTGCCAGGACAGCCTGGTGGTCGAAACGCTGCAGGGCTGGATCGACCAGGACCGCAAGCACACCGCGCTGAAGGCCCTGCAGGGCCGGATCTGGGACGCCGGCTACCGTCGCGGCGACTACACCGCGCACTTCTATCCGGAAGTGACGGCGGTACTGAAGGGCTGGCACGCCTCGGGCCTGCCGCTGTACGTGTACTCCTCCGGTTCGGTGCCGGCGCAGAAGCTGTTCTTCGGTTTCAGCGACGCCGGCGACCTCAGCCCGCTGGTGTCGGGCTGGTTCGATACCGAAGTCGGCGGCAAGCGTGAGGCCGACAGCTATCGCCGCATCGTGCAGGCGATCGGCGTCCCGGCCGGCGAGATCCTGTTCCTGTCGGATGTGGTGGAAGAGCTGGACGCCGCCCGCGAAGCCGGCCTGCAGACCCGCCTGATCGACCGTCTGGATGATTACCCGCTGCCGCGCACCGGCCAGGCCACCAACGGCCATGAGCGGGTCGAGAATTTCCAGCAGATCCAGCTGTAACTCGAAAAGGGTAGATGCCAACCTTGGTTGGCATGCTCCCGGCGTGCCAACCAAGGTTGGCACCTACCAGAGCAGAATATGCCTGCCCGATGGTCCGGTAGATGCCAACCTTGGTTGGCATACGGCCGATGTGTCAACCAAGGTTGACACCTACCAGAACATGGTTCGCCTGCCCTCAACGATCGTTGAGTGTTTTTACCTTCAACGCTTCTCGCAGCGTCGTCAGATCCACCGGACCACGCACTGCAATGTCCCGGGTTTCACCCGGCAGCAGGTCCAGCAGGTTGTCTTCGATCTGCACATCCAGCGCACCGAAATCGATCCACGTCGCGCGCACGTATGCCGCGCTTTCCAGCCGTAGTCGATAGTGGTCGCCTTCTATGGACAACGTGGCCTTGAGCTTCTGCCGCGGCAACACCTGGTCCTTGGCCTCGGCGAAACCGACCACCTGCCTCGCGCTCACCTTGCCGTCCTGCAGCAGTTCGAACACCGCCACCGTGCGCTTCGGGTCGGCACCGGCCAGCAGTTCGGCGTCGCGGAAATCACCGATCGAGGTGACACCTTCCCCCGCCAACGTGACCGCCTCCTCACGGCGGCCCAGCACCTTGCCCTCCACGTCCATCACCCGCAGCCGCAAACGTGCCTCCCGCGCGGCGCCATCATTGATCAGGCGCACCCGCGTATTGCCCTCGTCGCGCAGCGCAGCCACCGTCACCGGCGCGAAGAAACGCCGCGCGGCAAAGTGCAGCGCCTTCCAGCGGCCGAAGTAGTCCACGCTGGACCATGAAGCGCCCGGCCAGACATCGTTGAGCTGCCAGTACAGCGAACCCATCGTGTACGGACGCGAGGCGCGGTGATGCAGCGCCGCCAGGGCGATGCCATCGGCCTGCATCACCTGGCTCAGGTAGACGAAGTCCTCGAAGTCCTTTGGCGTGCCGTAGCCCAGTTCGATGTAATGCAGCAGGCGGCTGTTGCCCTCGCCGGCCATGAATTTCTGGTGCGCGCGGATGACCGGGCTGTCGATGCGCTGCTCGGCACGGGTGGCGATCTGGTCCACCGTCGCCACCGACGGCCACGCCTGCAGCCCGTACTCGGACATGAAGCGTGGGGTCTCGCGCAGATAGGCCTGCACCGGCAGCGCCGGATTGCCCCAGACCTGCCAGTAATGCTTGTCGCCGCGGGTGGAATCGTTGGCTTTCTCGTCCAGATCATTGCTGGGCGAGCTGGACCAGTACGGCACGCCCAGCCCCTCCTCACCCACCACCTGGCGCAGGTCGTTGCCGAACAGGTCGACATAGCCCTGCCACACCTTCGCTGCAAACGCCGGGTCGGCCGCCTTCAGGTCGCGACCGTGGCCCCAGTCCTTCCAGGCGGTTTCTTCCTCGTTGTTACCACACCACAGCACGATGCTGGGGTGATGGCGCAGCCGGCGCACGTTGTCGCGCGCCTCGGCCATCACGCTGGCACGGAAGGCCGGATCGTAACCCGGCTGCATGCCGCCGCCGAACATGAAGTCCTGCCAGACCAGCAGGCCCAGCTCGTCAGCGATGTCGAAGAACGCATCATCCTCGTAGTAGCCGCCGCCCCAGTTGCGCAGCATGTTCATGTTGGCGTCGCGCGCGGCCGTCAGTACCTGGCGCAGGCGTGCGGCATCGGCGCGCGCGGGGAAGGCATCGAACGGAATGACGTTGGCGCCCTTGGCGAAGATCTCCACACCGTTGATGACGAAGGCGAAGCCCTGTCCACCCTTGCCGTCTTCCTCACGGCGCAGCTCAACCGTGCGCAGGCCGATGCGCTGCTCGCGCACCCGCGTTGCATCGGCGCCATCATCCAGGCGGGCCTGCACGGTGTAGCGGTCCTGTGCACCGTGGCCGACCGGCCACCAGCGCTGCGGCTTGACCAGTTCGACTGGTACTTCGACAGCGTTCTGGCCGGGCTTCAACAGCACCGTGCGCTGCACCTGGGCCACGCTGCGGCCTTGCGGATCGCGCACATCGACATTGACCACCGCAGAACCGGCAGCGTTGCCCTGCTCCACCTGCAGCAACACCGCCAGCTTCGCCTGTTCCGCGCTTAATGCATCGGTGCGCACGGCAAGATCGGTCAGGCGGTGCGCATCCCAGGCCTGCAGGTCGACCCCGCGCCAGACGCCGGCGGTGACATAGCGCGGGCCCCAGTCCCAACCGAAGTGGTAGGCCGGTTTGCGCGCGAAGTTGCCGACCATCGCGTCTTTGGGCTCATCCCCATAGGGCGAAGGATAGTTGCCGGCGATCTTGTGCGGCATCGCCTGCACGCCCGGCAGCAGGGTGCGGATGGGCGATCGGAACACGATCTGCAGTTCATTGCCATTCGCCCGCAGGCGCCGGTCCACGCGCGCACGCCACGTGCGGTGCGCGTTGTCTGCACGCAGCAGCGGCTTGCCGTTGAGGCTGACCTCGGCATAGGTATCCAGCCCGTCAAAGCGAAGCTCGGCATTGGGCTTGGCCAGCGTCGCCGCATCCACGTCGAAGCGGGCGCGGTATTCCCAGGCTGCCAGGCCGATCCACTGCAGCTCCGCCTCGGGCGCACCGACGTACGGATCGCGGATCAGCCCGTGGGCCAGCAGGTCGGTGTGCACGCTGCCCGGCACCTTCGCCGCACGCCACTGCTGCAGGCCCGGATGGGCTGCACCCTGCGCGTCGCCGGGCAGCATGCGGAACTCCCACTGCGCCTGCAACGGGGCCGCCAGTGCAGGGAACACAGAGGTTGCGACCAGCAGCAGGAGCAGGCGGACAACGAGGGAAAGGCGATGCACGGGATGCTCCTGTTTTTCCGCCGGGCCTGGCCCGGCGCTACCTGCAAGTCTGATTCGAGGTAGTGCCGGGCCATGCCCGGCGTACCCATCTCAACGCACGACGTTCAATACTTCGTAGCACGCACCCATGGTGTGGTAATCCACCTTGCCTGCCGGGCTCTTCTCGTCGCTGTACTTGCGGTTGTCGGCATCGAGGATGCGGAACCAGGCACCGTACTGGTGGTCGACGAAGTGCTCCCACGAGTACGCCCAGATGCGCTCGTACCACTGCCAGTAGCGGTCATCGCCGGTGCGCTGGGCCATCAGTGCGGCGGTGGCCAGGGTCTCGGCCTGAACCCAGAAGTACTTGTCGTCGTCGCAGACGAAACTGTCGCCACCGATCGGGGCGCCCTCCATGCCCGGCTGCCGGCGCGATTCCGGCGCGAAGCCGTAGTAGAGGCCACCACGCGCCTCATCCCAGCTGCGGGCCACGGCGACATCGAACAGATGCTGCGCGGTCGCCACCAGCCAATCGGCCTGCACATGGCGGTCCAGGATCAGCAGCAGCTTGGCCCACTCGGTCTGGTGACCGGGCTGGAAGCCCCACGGGCGGAACAAGTGCTTGGGGTCGTCCAGGTTGTAGTCCCAGTCGATCTCCCAGTTCACGTCATAGTGTTCCCAGACCAGGCCACCGGCCTTGGCGGCCTGGCGGCGGGTCATGTTGTCGGCCAGCTGCAGCGCGCGTTCCACATAGCGCTGCTCGCCACTGGCCTCGAACGCCGCCAGCATCGCCTCGCACATGTGCATGTTGGCGTTCTGGCCACGGTAGCCGGTAAAGTTCCACTGGCCATCGGCCTCGTCCTTGTACAGGCCGTGTTCCGGCTCCCAGAAGCGCGCTTCCAGCAGCTGCCAGGTCTCGTCCATCCACGCGCGGGCCTGCTCGATGCCGGCCTTCAACGCACAGCTGTAGGCCAGCAACACGAAGGCCACGCCGTAGCAATGGTTCATGTCGTCCTCGACCTTGCCGTCGCGCAGGGTCCAGGCATAGCCACCGGTAACCGGATTGCGATGCACCTCGCGCAGGTAGCGCACGCCGTGCTCGACCGCGTCGCGGTATTCAGCGTTGCCGAATTCGCGGTAGGCCATCGCGTAGTTGAAGACGAAGCGCGTGCTGCTGACCAGATGGCGATGGCTGGCATCGTAGATGCTGCCGTCATCGCGGAAGTAGTGGAAGAAGCCGCCGTTCGGGTCGATGCAGCGCGGGTGGTAGAACGCCATCGTGTCGGCGATATGCGCACGCAGGAACGCGGGCGAACGGAAATCGGGCGAGGTGTTCATGCGGTAATGTCCTGGGCCTGCAGCAGCTGCTGCACTTCATCGAGCGAGGGCATCGCGGCGAACGCGCCCTTGCGGGTAACAGCCAGCGCGCCGACCGCGGCGCCGAAGCGCAGCGTGGCGGTGATCGCCTCGGGGTCCTGGCAGAACGCGGCAAAGCCTGCGCCCGCCCCGCCACGCTCCAGCAGTCCGACCAGCACCCCACCGACAAAGGCATCGCCGGCGGCCGTGGTATCGACGGTGGCTACGCGGAAGCTGGTGACCGTGCCGTGGTTGTCGCGCGTGTACCAGTGCAGCGTGGCCGCACCATCGGTAACGATGACCCAGCGTGCCTGCGCAGCCAGCAGGCGCTTCAGCACCACTGCCTCACCATCGGCACCCAGCGGTGCCGCCAGGTAGTCCAGCTCCTCGCGCGACAGCTTGACCAGGTCGGCACGCTGCAGCGCCTGCCACAGGCGCGGCGTCGGATCTTCGCTGGCCGGCCACAGTGCCGGGCGCAGGTTGAGGTCCAGGCTGACCACCGCACCGGCGGCACGGGCGCGCTCCATGCCGGCGAAGGTCGCCTCGGCGATGGACGGCTCGGTCAGGCTGTTGGAGCAGACGTGGAAGCACTGCGCGCTGTCGAAGCACGCGGCCTGGAAGTCGCTGTCACGGAACAGCAGGTCGGCGGCCGGCGGGCGGTAGAAACTGAAGCTGCGCTCGCCGCTGGCATCCAGCGCGACGAAGGCCAGTGCGGTCTTGGCCGCATCGGTACGCACGATGTAATCCGTGCCTACGCCGTGTTCGACCAGGCTCTCGGCCAGGAAGTCACCAAACATGTCGCGGCCCAGCATGCCGACGAACTGGGTCTTCGCACCCAGTCGCGCTGCCGCCACCGCAACGTTGGCCGGCGCCCCGCCGGCGTACTGCAGGAACGCGCGCGGCGTGTCGGCCGAGGCCGGCGGCTGCGCCAGTAGATCGATCAAAATTTCGCCGAAGCAAACGATGGAACCCATTCCGGACTCAGCCTCCCTGCGTTGCGGAAGCCGGCGTACGTGCGCCGACCAGTCCGTAGAAAATGATGTAGCCGTAGCACAGCAGCGGCAGGATGAAGCTGGCCTGCACACCGATGTGGTCGGCCAGCACGCCCTGCAGGTACGGCACTACGGCACCGCCGACGATGGCCATGATCAGCAGGCTGGAGCCCTTGTTGGTCAGCGGGCCCAGGCGCTCGATGCTCAGCGCGAAGATGGTCGGGAACATGATCGAATTGAACAGGCCGATCGCCACCACCGAGTACAGCGCGATGTTGCCGGAGGTCAGCATGGTCGTGACCAGCAGTGCCACGTTGACCAGCGCGAAGATCGCCAGCAGGCGGCTGGGCGAGAAGCGCGCCAACAGCGCCGAGCCGGCGAAGCGGCCGATCATCGCCATGGTCCAGTAGGCCGACACGTAATGGGTGGCCTCCTGTTCGCTGAAGCCACCGATGTTCGGCATCGACAGGTAATTGACCAGGAAGCTGCCGATCGATACTTCGGCACCGACGTAGAAGAAGATGCCCAGCACGCCCAGCAGCAGGTGGCGCTTGCGCAGCGCATCCAGGTAGCTGTGGCGGTGACCCTGGTCGGCCTGTTCGGTGGCATCGCTCAGTGCCGGCAGGCGGAACAGGAACACGAACAGCGCCAGCAGCACCAGCGCAACGGCCAGGCCCACGTACGGGCCCTGCACGGCCTGCGCCTCGGCGGCGCGGTAGGCCAGCTGTTCGGCGGGCGGCAGCGCGCTCAGTTCATCGGCGCTCTTGACCGTGTTGGACAGGATCAGCATGCCGCCGAAGATCGGGGCGATGGCCGTGCCCAGCGAGTTCAGTGCCTGCGCCAGGGTCAGGCGGCTGGAGCTGGTCTGCTCCGGGCCCAGCAGCGCGACGTAGGGGTTCGCAGCAACCTGCAGCACGGTGATGCCGGTGGCCAGCACGAACAGTGCGCCGAGGAAGGCGCCATACACGCGCAGCTCGGCCGCCGGCCAGAAGCCCAGTGCGCCGATACCGGCGATCACCAGGCCGGCCACGATGCCCTTCTTGTAACCCAGCGCCGCCACCAGGCGGCCGGCCGGCAGCGACATCAGGAAATAGGTTCCGAAGAAGGTGAACTGCACCAGCATCGCCTTGGCGTAGTTCAGCTCGAACACTGCCTTCAGGTGCGGGATCAGGATGTCATTGAGGCAGGTCAGGAAGCCCCACATGAAGAAGATCGTGGTGACCACGGCCAGCGCCTTGCCGTTGGTGACGGCGGGTGCGTTGCCCGAAGAACCCGATGGACGGGGCGTTGCGGAGATCGGCATGCGGTACGCGCCTCGATGCGCGGAAGGTCGTTGTTGCGTGGAAGGGGTACGTGGAAGGAATCAGTTCGGCCGTGCGGCACTGCTTTCGCGGATGCGCAACTGCACCGGCGCCACCGTGCGCCGTGGTGGCGCGTCCGGTTCGTCCAATCGTTGCAGCAGCAGCGCGGCCGCCTGCCGGCCCCGCTCGCGCGGATCGGCGGTGAGCGTGGTCAATGGCGGCACCGCGACCGATGCCTCGGAAATATCGTCGAAGCCGGTCACGGCAAAGTCACCGCCCGGACGAATGCCTCGCGAGTTCAGGCCCAGCATCAGGCCCAGCGCGACGGTGTCGTTGTAGCAGACCGCCGCGCTGGGGCGATGGCCATCGGCAAACAGCTCATCGGTGCGCGCAGCGGCTTCCAGCCGGTTCGGCGCCGACTCGATCATCCAGCCCGGCGGCAGCGACAGGCAGGCCTCGGCCAGCGCCTGCTGGAACCCGGCACGCCGCTGGTGGCACGAGCTCGATGCGGCGTGGCCGCCGAAGAAGGCGATCTGGCGATGGCCGCGCTCGATCAGGTGGCGCGTCGCCAGATAGGCGCCGTGCTGGTTGTCCAGGGTCAGGAAGTCCCAGTCGGCCCCTTCCAGTTCGCGGTTGAACAGCAGCACGTTGGCATTGGCGCCCAATGCCTGGCGCAGCTGCGCGGTGTCGCTGCCTTCGGCCGGCGACAGGATCAGGCCGGCCGGGGTGTGCTCCATCAGCGTGGACAGCACCGCCTGCTGGCGCTCCGGCGATTCGCCGGTGCTGCCGAGCAGGGTCACATAACCACGCCCGCCCAACGCCTCGTCCACGCCGGACGCAAATTCGGCGAAGAACGGGTTGGACAGGTCGTTGATCACCAGCGCGATGCTCGACGAGGTACGACGGCGCAGGTTGGCGGCCGCGCGGTTGTAGACATAGCGCTGCCGGCGCAGCTCGGCCTCGACCTTGGCCCGGGTATCGACATTGACCAGCGGGCTGCCGCGCAGCACCAGCGACACGGTCGCCCGTGACACGCCGATGGCACGCGCGATGTCGGTCACCGTCACTGCCTTGCCGGCGCGTTTGCTGGGACTGCTGCCGTTGTCGTTCATCGTCTTCCCGGACTCCGCTGGAGGCTCAAGCCTAATGGATCAGGGCCGTGTCGTGCCGTGCCGTTCGCTGGGTCACCGCGAACGGCACAGTCCGGCTCAGCGCAGCTGGCTGCCCGGTGCCGCGCACCAGGATACCGGCAGGTCCTTCACCGCCGTGCCCCAGCCCTGCTCCGGCACCTTCGCATCCAGCGCAAAGCGCACGCGCGGGCCCTGCTGCAGGCGGCTCCAGTCCAGCCACACCGCTGCATGTGCCTGGCCATCGACCTGCACGCCCTGCACGTACTGCAGGCGGCGGCCATCGGCGCCCGGCGCGTCGATGCGCAGGGTGCGGCCATTGCCCATGTCCACTTCCACCCTGCTGAAACGCGGGGTGTGCAGCAGGAACTGGCCGCTGCCCGGCACCGCCGGGTACACGCCGATGGCGCTGAACAGGTACCAGGCCGACATCGTGCCGAGGTCGTCGTTGCCGGTCACGCCGTTCGGGGCGTTGGTGAACAGCTGCTGCGCGGCACGCACCACGGCAGCGGTCTTCCATGGCTGGCCGATCAGCGTGTACAGCCACGGCGAGTGCAGGTCCGGTTCGTTGTTCGGGTTGTAGCGGAACTGGTTGTAGTAGCTGTACGGCCCGACCACCCACTCCTTGCGGGCAGCGTTGAGCGGGTCGGCCTGCAGCGCATCCATCGCGAAGAACGCATCGAGGCGGCGACCGGCCTGCTCGCGGCCATCCATCGCTTCGACCAGGCCTGGCACGTCCTGCTGCGCCAGCCACTGGTACTGCCACGCGGTGCCCTCATGGAAGCCATGGTGCGAACGCGGGCTGTAGTGACCATCGGCCGGGGTGTACCACTGGCCGTCCTCGGTACGCGGGCGCGGGAAACCGGTGAAGCCGGTCTCGGCATCGCGCACCTGCGGGTCCCACACCTTGCGCCAGTTGCGGCCGCGCTCACGCAGCGTCGCCGCGTCCTGCGCGTGACCCAGGCCATCGGCCATCTGCGAGAGCGCGCAGTCGGCCAGCGCATATTCGAGCGTCGCCGAGCCACCGTGGTGCGGATCGACGTCCATGCCCTTGGATGGGAACGCACGGTCGTAGACCACGTAACCCTTGTCCAGGTAGGTGGGGTTGCCGGAGCGGCCGGCCATGCGCGAGTTCAACGGCGGCGTGCCGAAGGCGTTGCGGCGCAGCGCATCCCAGGCCTGCGATTCACTGCCCTTGAGCGCACCGAAGCGCCACAGGTCGACCATGAACGGGGTAACCGGATCACCGGTCATGATGTTGGTCTCGAAGTTGGCATAGCCCCAGCGCGGCAGCCAACCGCCCTGTTCGTCAATCGCCAGCAGGGTCCGGCCGATATCGCGCGCCACGTCCGGGCGGGTCAGCGCCAGCCACTGGTTCTGCGCGCGGTAGGTATCCCACAGCGAGAAGTACTCGTAGTAGGTCCAACCATCGGCGCGATGGATGCGATCGTCGTAGCCGCGATAGCGGCCATCAGCATCGTTGCCGGTCATCGGCTGCAGCAGTGCGTGGTAGACCGCGCTGTAGAACACGGCGCGGTCGTCGGCGTTGCCGCCCTGCACGCGCACCCGGCCCAGCTGCTCGCGCCAGGACTGCTGCGACAGGGCACGCATGCGGTCGAAACCGAGCAGCGCCCCACCCTGCATGCCCTCGGCGCGCAGGTTGGTGCGCGCGCCTTCGGCATCCACGTGCGAGATCGCGCTGACCGCCGTCACCGACTGGCCCTTGGCCAGATCGAAGCTGAGCCAGGCGCCATTCGGCTTCTGCTCGCCTTCCATGCTGTGACGCGCACCGGGCAGGCCACCGCCCTCGCCCCAGGTGCCATGCGCCTTGAACGGACGGTCGAACTCGATGCGGAACCAGGTGGTGTACTGGTGGCCGCCACAGAAGCTCTTGGTGACCAGCTTGCCTTCCACCACGCGGTCACCGACCACGTCGACCACGCTGCCGATGACCGAATGGCGCTCGTTGGCCTGTCCGACATTGACCAGCACGTGGCCATCGCCGCTGCGCTGGCTGAAGGTGTAGCGCTCGGCGGCGGCGCGCGTACGCGCGGTGGCCTCGGCGTCGATGCCGCCGTAGCTGGTCAGCCGCACCTTGTAGTAGCCGGCCTGGCCGATCTCGCCGTCATGGGTGTAGTTCGATGCGTAGGCCTTGTGGTCGAACTGCTTGGCGTTGCCGGTATCGAAATCGCCACCGGGGCCGATGCTGCCGGTGACCGGCAGGATGGACACCTGCCCGCCCTGCTCCCAGCAACCGGCGCCGGAGATGAACGAGTGGCCGAACCCGCGGATCTTCTCGTCGTCGTAGCGCCAGCCGGAATAGTGGCTGCCGATCGGGCTGACCTGGATCAGGCCAAACGGTGCCGACGCGCCCGGGAAGGTATTGCCGTCGTCCTTGCTGCCGATGAAGGTGTTGACCTCGCGCTCCAGCGCTGCCGGCGCAGCCTGCAGCAGCATCGGCATGGCCGAAAGCGCCAGCAGGCAGGCCAGGCGCGCCAGCGGGCGCGAGGTCGATGGGACGGCGGGAGCGGACGGCACTGGACGCATGTCGGGTTCCTGTAGTCGATGATGCGGAGGCAGACGGCCGGGGCCGTCCGGCACCGTTCCGCTGAGCCCCGCCGTGACCGGCAGAGAGCTCCCCCTGGAATGACGCCCGACCCATTCGACCGTGAATTTAGATCGATTCAAGTAGAGCATGCAGGTTCAGCCGAATGCATTCTGCGGCGCAGCATGAAAGGGGTGTTCGGCAGGGCTGCGCCCTGCACCTGCTACGAGCTGGAGCAACAGCAACAGCAGAAGCCGGTTTCCTGTGGGGAGTCGGGGTGGGTCCGGTTGCGGGGGACGCCGTAAACCCGTCCCTGGGGGCTTGGCCGCGGCATCCATGCCGCGGACACCCCCGCAACCGGACCCACCCCGCCTTCGACAGATTTCCGCGATCTGCAACCGATCCACGCCACGCGTGGATGAACCTCTGACAGATAACGAAATCAATCGGGGTCAGATCCGTTTTCCAAAGGAAAACGGATCTGACCCCATGCCGTTACCCCATGCCGTCTCGAAGACCCATCCATCCGTCACCGGGAGACTGGCGAAGGCGGGGCGGTGTGGGCTGGCAGGACCGTTGGCGCCATGGATGGCGCCATCGAGCCCCCATGGAAGGGTTTACGGCGTGTCCTGCAAGCCCACACCGCCCCGCCCAACCAGCAGACACCCCAGAGCCGGCTGTTGCCTTTGACGTTGCTCTGGCTTGAAGGCTTCTGCAGGTGCAGGGCGCAGCCCTGCCGACCCACCCTCCCCTGCGCACGAAAACGTTTCCACTGTTTTCAGCAAACCGTCATCCCCTCGCCACGCCAGTACCATATTGCGCAGCAGCATGCGTCCGCGGGCGACCCATGC
Organism: Stenotrophomonas maltophilia; assembly: GCF_039555535.1. Lineage (NCBI taxonomy): Bacteria > Pseudomonadati > Pseudomonadota > Gammaproteobacteria > Lysobacterales > Lysobacteraceae > Stenotrophomonas > Stenotrophomonas maltophilia. The sequence continues at coordinate 2,773,122 of NZ_CP154630.1, forward strand.
TAAAAAACGCCCGCCCATCGCTTAGATCGATCCAAGACGACATTGCGATGGCCGGGAGTTGGGGGAGCAGCAACAGGACGTACCAGGCCACGCGCACGGTGCTACTGCCACTGCATGGCGATAGCGACAATGTCACTTCAAATTAGATCGATTCAAGTTGTCCGTGCCACGTCACCGGATCAATCCAGGAGAGAGGGAGAGATGGGAATGAAGCATTCAACACGTAAGCATGGCCAGGATGCATTGTCGCTGGCCATCGCGCTGGCCCTGGCCGCCGCCGTCGTTCCGGCCGGCGCCGCCGCGCAGCAGGCAACCACCACCGGCTCGCAGGAAGCCACCAACCTGGACAGCGTCCAGGTCACCGGCTACCGCTACGCCATTGAAAAGAGCCTTGAGCAGAAGCGCGACGCCAATGCCGTGGTCGAAGTGATCACCGCCGAGGACGTCGGCAAGTTCCCCGACAAGAACGTGGCCGACGCACTGCAGCGCGTGCCCGGCGTGGTCATCACCCGCAGTGGCGGCGAAGGCAAGACCGTCAGTGTGCGCGGCCTGGCCCCGGACCTGACCCTGACCCAGTTGAACGGCAACTACGTCGCCACCTCGGAAACCAACGACGAGGCCACCCGTTCGTTCAACTACACCCTGCTGCCGTCGAACATGCTGTCCAGCGCCGAGCTGTTCAAGTCGCCGGAAGCACGCATCGACGAAGGCGGCATCGGTGGCACGGTCATCCTGCATACCCGTCGTCCGCTGGACATGGAATCCAACTCGGGCTTCGTCACGCTCGAGGGCACGTCTTCCGACACCCATCACGATATCGATCCGCAGGCCTCGGCCCTGTACTCCTGGCACAGCAAGGATGAGCGTTTCGGCGTGCTGGTCGGCGTGACGCAGCAGAAGCGCACCACCCGCACCATGGAAGCCAGCACCGAGGACTACCAGTGGTATGGCGCCGGCAAGGCGCGCGATGCCTATGGCAACGTGCAGTCGCAGGATGGCATCCACTACTGGTGGGGCAAGTCCGGATTCAACAACCAGACCGGCGGCAACTACAGCGATTTCTTCATGCCGACCTCGGCCAACTTCGCGGTGAAGGAAGAAAAGCGCGAGCGCAAGGGCGGCCAGCTGACGTTCCAGTTCAAGCCAGTCGACAACGTCACGATGACGGCCAACTACTTCCGCTTCGAGCTGCAGGGTGACTACACCCAGAACATGCTGAAGATTCCGGAATGGAGCATGGCTCGTTTCAACGGCGATGGAAACTGGGCGGGCGGACGCCTGCTCAATGGGTTGGACTTCGACCCCAGCGGCAACACCGTCACCGGTGCACAGTTCGAAAAGCTGGCCGGAAAGACCTACTACTGCAGCGAAGACCAGGCCAAGGCCGCCGGACTCAAGCCCGGTGGCTGGGGCCCGGACGACTGCACGGTTCCGACGCCGCAGCTGACTGGCGGCTACAGCAAGGAAAAGGCACTATCGCAGACCGCTGACCTGACCATCGAATGGGATATCAGCCCGCTGTGGAAGGCCTCGTTCACCGGCGGCCGCACCTGGTCCGAAGGTGGCCCGTCGATGAACTTCCGGATGTCGGCCAAGCCGCGCCGCAAGGTCGGCAGCGATTACCTGTCGGGCAACCAGTACAGCGCCTGGGACCTCACCGGCACGCCCTCGGCCACCTTCTCGCCCGACCTGCAGCAGCAGCTGATGAACGGCATCGCCGAAGTCGACACCGGTTCGACCGATTCGTCGTGGAAGCGCACCGAGGTCAAGCAGAACTACTTCCAGGCCGACGTCACCAAGCTGTTTGAATCGGGCTGGCTGGACTCGATCCAGTTTGGTGCCAAGTACCGCGACGGCAAGGTCCACCGCAATACCGGTAACACCTACTGGACCTGCCAGGGCCGTGATCCGGCCGACTACAAGGACGGCCGTTACCAAGCGGGTTGCGACCCGACTGCCGGCGACGCGCAGCCCGGCTTCTTCCTGTCCAATCCGATCAGCAACATCGCCGGCGGTTTCAATGCGAATGTGTTCCCGGGCATCAACTACCCGGCCTACATCGACTACCTGAACAAGACCTACGGCGGTTCGCACAACCGTACCGAGGAAGACTTCGTCTACAACGTCAACGAAAAGATCTACTCGGGCTATTTCCAGGCCAACTTCCGCACCGAGCGTCTGCGCGGCAACGTCGGCGTGCGCGTAGTACGCACCAAGCAGTTCGCGCAGTCCTCCGACTCGATCGAGAAGTTCAACGATTACTTCCTGGACAACGCGTCCGGCGCGCCGATGGCGTGCACCGACCCGGCTGCTGCGGCCTACCCGGGCTATGGCTGCGAGAGTGGCTTCGTGCGACTGCCGTATGATCTGGCGCAGAGCAAGACCCATGAACTGATCGGCGTCGACCGCACGTATACCGATATCCTGCCGAGCTTCAACATCGCCTGGGACATCACTGACACCCTGGTGCTGCGCGGCGCCGTGTCAAAGGTCATCGCCCGTCCGGGCTACACCGATATCGCCACCCCGGGCGCTCTGAGCTTCTACAGCGCCGAATACGTCGACGATCGTCGCGTCGCCGGCGGTGCGCCGAACCCGGGTTGGGCCGGCGAAGGCAGCAACAAGCAGCTGCAGCCGTTCAAGGCCACGCAGTACGACCTGGGCCTGGAATGGTACTTCCAGCCGGGCGCCGTGGCCGGTGTCGGCCTGTTCCGCAAGGACGTGAGCAATTTCACCGTGCCGGTCGTGCGCGACACGCAGATGACTGTCGGCGGCGAAGTGGTGACCGTGCAGAACTACAAGACCAAGGCCAATGGCCAGGATGGTGTTTCGCAGGGCGTGGAACTGTATGGCCAGTACACCTTCGATTCCGGCTTCGGCGTGCAGGCCAACTACACCTACAATGACACCAACCTGGCATCGATCGTGATTGACGGACAGAACATCGGCTCTTCGCCGCTGGTCGGCAGCGCCAAGAACCAGGCCAACGTCACGGTGTTCTACGAGAACGACAAGTTCCTTGCGCGTGCCTCGTTCAACCGTCGCGGCGAAGTTGTGGGGGGCCTGCAGAACGGCATGACGGTCTACACCGAGCCGTATGACCAGCTGGATCTGAACGTGGCCTACAACCTGACCCCGGACTGGACGCTGACCGCCTCGGTGATCAATGCCACCAAGTCCGAGCAGCGCGTGCACCTGGGCAATGACACCAAGGCCCGCCTGATCTCCAACACCTATGCAGGCCGCCAGCTGTACTTCGGCGCCACCTGGAAGTTCTAAGGCCCGACCGGGCGTGCCGGGTCCTGCCCGGCATGGCCCCGCCCCGCTCCGTGCGGGGCCATTCCTCCACGGCAGCCGCGCTGGTACAGGTGGCTGCCGTTTTCATTGGCTCCGATATGCCCGGCGTTCAGTCCGGCGCTTGACCCTGCCATCGTTGGAAGGTGCACACTGGCTCCACCCAAGAGCACCGAAGGAGCTACAGATGGAATTCCATGTCGACGGCATGACCTGCGGCGGCTGCGCACGCAGTGTGACCCGTGCGATCCAGCAGATCGATCCCAACGCCAGCGTTGTGGCCGACCCGCCGACCGGCCTGGTCAAGGTGCAGACCACCGCATCGCAGGAGCAGGTCTTCGCCGCGGTGAACGACGCCGGGTTCCCGCCGCGCACCGCGTGATCCGCAGCGTCGCATCCACAACGAAGCCCGCCCGGTGCAACCGCATCGGGCGGGCTTTTTCATGCGCATGGCAGCGTCTCAGTGCTTGTGCGCGCGCCGACGCACCGCGCCGGTCTTCGGTGCATCAACCGGCAACTGCATTTCGTCGTCCTCGCCCAGCCGCTGCAGGATCGGGCACTCCGGGCGCTCATCCCCCGCACAACAGCTGATCAACGACTTCAGCGTGTCGGCCATCTGCCGCATGTGCTCGATGCGTTGTTCCAGGTCGGCGATGTGCTGCTCAGCCAGATGCTTCACGTCGGCACTGTGGCGTGAGGTGTCGTTCCAGAGGCCGAGCAGATCGGCGATCTCGGCCACCTGGAACCCGAGATCACGCGCGCGTCGGATGAAGCGCAGGCGGTGGATGTCCGCCTGCGAATATGCCCGGTAGCCGGACTCGGTGCGATCGGCCGCAGGAATCAGACCAATCTGTTCGTAGTAGCGGATCATCTTCGCCGACACGCTGGAGGCCTTGGCGGCTTCACCGATATTCATACGGTTCTCCTTCAGTGGCTCGCAGCGGGGGCATCCGCCATCGGCGGCTGGAAGCGGCGCAGGCGCAGCGCGTTGGCCAGCACGAACACGCTGGAGAGGGCCATCGCACCGGCCGCGAACACCGGCGACAGCAGCACGCCCCAGGCGGGGTACAGCACGCCGGCCGCCACCGGGATCAACGCGGTGTTGTAGGCGAAGGCCCAGAACAGGTTCTGGCGGATGTTGCCCAGCGTCGCCTTCGACAGCGCGATGGCATTCGGCACGCCCTGCAGGTTGCCTGACATCAGCACCACGTCGGCCGATTCCACCGCGATATCGGTACCGGTGCCGATGGCCAGACCAACATCGGCCTCGGCCAACGCCGGCGCATCGTTGATGCCATCGCCGACGAACGCGACATGACCATGCGCGGCCTTCAGCCGGCGCACTGCTTCAACCTTGCCTTCCGGCAGCACCTCGGCCACCACCTCATCGATGCCCAGCTGCCGCGCGATCGCCTGCGCGGTGCCGGCATTGTCGCCGGTGATCATCGCCACCTTCAGGCCAAGCCGGTGCAGCGCCGCGATCGCGGCCGGCGTGCTCGGCTTGATCGGATCGGACACCGCGATGATCGCGGCCAGGCGGCCGTCGATGGCGGCATACAGCGGCGACCTGCCCTGCGTTCCAAGCTGGCTGACCAGTTCAGCGAACGGGCCGATGTCGACGCCGAGCTCACGCATGAATCGATCAGCACCAACCTCCACGCGCGCGCCATCAACACTGGCACGCACGCCCATGCCGGTGACCGATTCGAAATCGGCCATCGCCGGCAGCGCGATGCCCTGCTCGGCAGCCGCGTCGACGATGGCGCGGGCTATCGGATGCTCCGAGCGCGACTCCACTGCCGCCACCGCTGCCAGCACCGTACCGTGATCAAACCCGTCGGCGATCTCCAGATCGGTCAAGCGCGGGCGGCCTTCGGTCAGCGTGCCGGTCTTGTCCACCGCCACCACCTGCGCATCCTTCAACAGCTGCAGCGCCTCGCCCTTGCGGAACAGCACGCCCATCTCCGCGCCGCGGCCGGTGCCGACCATGATCGAGGTCGGCGTTGCCAGCCCCATCGCACACGGGCAGGCAATGATCAGCACCGCCACCGCATTGACCAGCGCGAAGCTCAGTGCCGGTGACGGGCCGAAGATCAACCAGACCAGGAAGGTCGCCAGCGCAGCCAGCATCACCGCCGGCACGAACCACAACGTGACCTTGTCGACCACCGCCTGGATCGGCAGCTTCGAGCCCTGCGCCTGTTCGACCATGCGGATGATCTGCGCCAGCATGGTCTGCGCGCCCACCGCCGTGGCACGTACCGTCAGTGCGCCCTTCTGGTTGACCGTACCGCCCACCACGCCGCTGCCCGGCTGCTTCTCGACCGGAATCGGCTCGCCGCTGATCATCGATTCATCGATGTAGCTGCGGCCTTCAACCACCTCGCCGTCGACCGGCACGCGCTCGCCCGGCCGCACTTCCACCACGTCGCCGCTCTGCACTTCATTGACCGGGATATCGACTGCGCGGCCGTCACGGATCACGTGGGCGACCTTGGCCTGCAGGTTGACCAGGCGCTTGATCGCTTCGGAGGTGCGGCCCTTGGCCCGGGCTTCGAGGAAGCGGCCGAGCAGGATCAGCGCAACGATCACCGCTGCCGCTTCGTAGTAGACGTTCACCGTGCCCGGCGGCAACAGCCGCGGTGCAAAGGTCGCCACCACCGAATAACCGAACGCTGCGGCGGTGCCCACCGCCACCAGCGAATTCATGTCCGGCGCAAGCCGCAGCAGCGCCGGGAATCCCTTCTGGTAGAAACGGCGACCGGGGATGGCCAGCACCAGGAGGGTCAGTGCGAACTGCAGATGCCAGCTGGTCTGCATGCCGATGTTGGCCATCACCCATTGGTGCATGCCGGGAATCAGGTGCGAACCCATCTCCAGCACGAACACCGGCAGCGCCAGCGCGGACGCCACGATCAGGTCGCGCTTCAGTTCGGCGCGCTCGGCATCCTTCTTTTCAGCGGCTTCATCATCGGACTGCACACCGGCCTCGATCGGGCGGGCGGCGTAGCCGACCTTGTCGATGGCAGCCACCAGCGCGTCCACGCCCGCCACGCCGCGTACGGTGGCACGCTCGGTGGCCAGGTTCACGCTGGCCTGGCTGACCCCGGGCACCGCCCGCAGCGCGCGCTCCACGCGACCAACGCAGGATGCGCAGGTCATGCCCTCCACCGCCAGTTCAACGGTCGCGGCGGGTACGTCGTAGCCCACACGCTCAACCGCCTGGATCAGCGCCGCGCGATCAACCGGACCGGAGGGCCGGATGTCCGCGCGCTCGGTGGCGAGGTTCACAGAGACACTGCCGACGCCCTCGACCTTGGACAGCGCTGCCTCGACCCGGCCGACACAGCTGGCACAGGTCATGCCCTCGATGGGAAGGCTGATGGTGGAGGGGCTGGCGGGGACTGCAGTGGCGCGAGGCGTACTCATGATCGGATTCCCGGGGTTCCTTCTGGATGCGGACAGGCTAAACCTTGCCATTGTGGGAAGGTCAAATCCAGCTACCCCGGGACCGACCGGTAGCGCCGGGCCATGTCCGGCCTACCGCCTGCAACCCGCCTCAGAAGGTGAACACGTACTCCAGCGCGAACTCACGGCCCACCGCACCCAGCAGGCGGGTCGGGGCGAAGTCGTAGTCCAGCTTGTACGGATCCTTGTGGTTCCAGCTGGCCGAGTTGAACGCGTTGTTGACGTACACGTTCACCTTCGCGTGTTCGGTCACCTGGTAGCCCACGTTGAAGTTCCAGGTGATGAACGGCCCGACCCGGCCGAAGTACCGTGCGGTCTGCTGCCCGGCATTGGGATTCGGGTTGGGCGAGCCATCCGGACGCGTCGCCGGCTCCAGGCAGTTCAGCGACGGGCTGTCGCTGGGCACGTAGCCATCGGCGAACGGCAGGCAGCCGCCGGGATTGTCCAGGCGGTCGGTACCCCAGTGGTAGCGCACGCCCGGCACCGAGCCGACGCGGTCTGCGTAGACATTGGCGTTCCAGTTGCCACGCTGCCAGGCCAGGCTCGCGCGCAGCTTGCTGCGCAGGTCACGATCGCGCCGCTCCGGATTCGGGTCGTTGGCGTAGCGCTGTTCCTTGGTGGAGATCTGGTTGGTGTAGTTCAGGCCCAGCTGGAAGCTGCCCCACTGCGCGGTGTCCAGGCGATAGCGTGCGGTCAGGTCGATGCCACGCACCTCGCGGCTGGCCAGGTTGAACGGACCGCGCTCGATCGATACCAGGCGCCCGTTGCTGTCACGGTTCACGCGGGCCAGGATGCCGGCGCAGTACTCGCCACCGGCCGGATTGGCCCACGGCGTACCGTCCATGTTCTTGCCGGTCAGGCAGCCCGCTTCGCTGGCCAGCACCTCGTCGGCGCCAACGTCGACGATCATGTCTTCCAGCTTGATCGCCCAGTAGTCGGCGCTGACCGACAGGTTCGGCAGCACGTCCCAGACGAAGCCGACCGTCCACGAATCACCGGTTTCCGAGCGCAGCAGCGGCGTGCCACGGCGGTTCACATCGAACGTGTACCAGACATCGGTGTTGCCGACGCCGCAGTTGTTGACCAGATAGGCGCCGCTCTGGATGCAGCGCAGGCGGTCATAGGTCTGCACTTCGGAGCTGCTCGGCTGGCCCAGCAGGTAGTGCATGTCCGGCGCATGGAAGCTGGTGGCATACGAGCCACGCACCAGCAGCGATTCCACCGGGCGCCATTCCAGGCCGACATTCCAGGTGGTTTCCTTCTGGCTGCCGATGTTCAGCGCTTCGCTGCTGTCGTCGGCCTTGTAGTTGCCATAACGGTCATAGCGCGCGGCCGCGGTGGCGGTCACGCTCTCCAGCAGCGGGATCTTGAACTCGACGCCGGCCGAATAGCGCGTGCGCTCGCCACCACCACGGTCGACATTCTGCAGATCGAAGTCGATGCCGGCGCGTGGGTCAGGACTGAGGTGATAGCCCTGCTGCGCGACTTCAGCCACGGCTGCGAACGAGATGGGGCCGGCCCAGCCCTGGAACAGTTCGCCGGTGATGTCCGCCGACGCCTGGTTGACCCAGGAGGTCGCGCGGTTCTTCGCCACCGTACCCATCTGCCAGTACTGGTCCGGCGTCAGCGGATTCCACCAGCGCGATTCGTTCAACGCGTAGATCGCCTCGCCATCGGCAGTGGTGCCCAGCTTCGGGCCGAGGAAGTAGTCGTACGACTTCTGCTTGTCGACCACGTTCTGCCGCTCTTCCACACGGTAGTACGAACGCCCTACCGTTGCGCTCCAGTCGAAACGGTCGGCGAGGCGCCCGCGCAGGCCGGCACTCCAGTCCCAGGACAGTTCGCGATTGGTGTTGCGCAGCGTATCGAGGCCGCCCACCTCGTTTGGCGTGAACTGGCGCACGCCGAGGATCGGGCGGTTGCGGTTGGCATCCCAGTAGTAGCCGTTGTCATCGTCGATCAGCGACACGCCGGGCGGATTGGTGCCCCATATCGCCTCCGAGCGGTACACCGCCAGGTTGGTCCAGGCCTGCAGGTCGTTGCTGAAATCGAAGGTGGCATACAGGTTGCCGGACACGTTCTCGGCACCGCCGGTCAGCAGCCAGTTGGCGTAGTCGGCGCTCATGCCGCACAGGCGGCCGGTATTGGTGATGGTGTTGGCGGCGTAGTTGTAGACCAGCCGGTCGGCGGTGTAGTACTCGCCGTTGAACTTCTCGCAGGTGCCGGCCGGTGGCGCCAGGCGCTGGCCGTTGCTCGGATCAATCAGCGCCAGGCCGGCAGCGGGACGGAAGCCGACCTTGCGCTGTTCCATGTTCCAGGATGGGTACGGCGCATCGTCTGCGTCGTCCATCTGCGGGCGGTCACGGCCGAACAACGGATCGCGCTTGGTGTACTGCAGCGCGTAGGTCACGCTCCAGTTGTCACCGGTCTTGCCGCCGGCCCAGGACAGATCCCAGGTATCACGGCCGCCTTCGGTCGACGTGCCGCCGCGTACGCGCACTTCATCACCGTCGTAGTTCGTCTTCAGGATGACGTTGACCACACCGGCAATCGCATCGGAACCGTAGATGGCCGAGGCGCCTCCGGTCAGTACTTCGATGCGTTCCACCGCAGCAGCCGGAATGTTGCCGTAGTTGGAGAAGTTGGTCTCGCCGCCGTACGGCAGCGGGTAGTCGGCCACACGACGACCATTCACCAGCAGCAGCGAGCGGTTCGGGCCCATGCCGCGCAGGTTCAGGCCACTGGCATTGGGCGTATGCGAGCCCCATTGCGAAGCGGCTTCGACAGTGCCGGTCGCTTCGGTCAGCGTCTTAAGTGCGTCATACACGCTGACGAAGCCTTCCTTCTGGATCTGCGCAGCGGTGATCACGTTGACCGGTGCAGGGCCTTCGACGCTGGCGCGCTTGATGCGCGAGCCGGTGACGGTGACCGCGTCGAGATCCTTGGTGGACGAGCTTGAGGCTTCCTGCGCATTGGCAGCCAGGGGAAGCAGGGCCAGGACCAAGGCCTGGGACAGCAGGTGACGGCGCTTGCGGACGATCTGAGCCATGGGTGGTTGCTCTTCGAAAGTGTGGACGCACGGACGGGTGGTGGCGCGGCACTACGGCTGATCCGGGCACCTGGATCGGTTCAAGACCGACCCGGCGCCCTCCCCTGTGGATCGATCCAAACTAAAGCACAGCTGAACTATGCGCAGCATGCCGCAACGCACAAACCGGCGACGGCGTGCCGTTATTGGCTACCGGTATCGAGAGCAATCAATGGGTTGCGGACTATCGCTGAGAGAGCAGCGCAGGAATGCGTGACACGATTGCGACAATCACGCGCGGAACGGTTCTGTCCGCGGCAAGCCTGCTGCAGGGGTCAGATCCCTTCGCAGAAGGGCTCTGACCCAATTGCGTGCGCGGTCGGGGTCGGAGCCCTTCTGCGAAGGGATCCGACCCCGCGCCTGCAATCAGCCGTCCAGCGCCTGACGCAGTGCAGCCACGGTGGCGGTGGCGGTCTGGCTCCAGTCCGGGTCCAGGCCGCGCAGCGCCGGGTTCTGGAACTGCATGGCCGAGCGCCGTAGGCCCTTGGCCGAGGCGTGCAGTTCGCTGCAGCCACTCTTCCGCGCGACCGTGGCAATGTTGGCCGGGCCCAGTCCGGCACCAGCCATCACCGTGATGCGCCCCGCCGCCTGGGTAACCAGGCCCGCCAGCACCTCGGCACCGGCCTCGGCGCTTGCCTGGCCCCCCGAGGTCAATACCCGTTGGCATCCCAGCCCGATCACCTGCTCCAGTGCGGCAGGCAGGTCGCGGGCGGCATCGAAGGCGCGGTGGAAGGTCACCTGCAACGGCCCGGCGGCCTGCACCAGTTCGCGGCACAGCGGCAGGTCGATGTCGCCCTGCACATCCAGTGCGCCGATCACAACGCCATCGCAGCCGAGGGCACGGCACTGCGCGATGTCACGCAGCATCAGTTCGGTTTCCAGCGCGTCGTAGTGGAAATCACCCGGACGCGGGCGCACCAGCACGAACAGCGGAATCGACAGGCGTTCGCGGGCGATGGCGATGCTGGCAAACGACGGCGTGGTGCCACCCTCGGCCAGGTTGTCGAACAGCTCGATGCGGTCGGCGCCGCCGGCCTGGGCGGCCAGCGCCGAGGCCAGCGAGTTGCTGGCGATCTCCAGGGTGCGCAGCTTGCTCACGCCTGCGTGCTCGTGTAGATCGACGGCGAATCGCGCAGGTCGTCCTGGCGCTGCGCATCACACACCGCGTAGACGAAACCGCGGTGCAACGCGTACGCGCCCACCTCGCCCTGCTTGTTCATGGCCAGGAAGCACACCTGCAGCGTTCTGCTCGCTTCCGGGCGCTTGCGCACCACGCGGTCGATCGCCTCGCGACAGGCCTGCGCCGGCGAGCGCCCCTGGCGCATCAGCTCGACCACCAGGAACGAAGCGGCGTTGCGGATCATCTCCTCACCTACGCCCGAGGCGGTGGCCGCTCCCACTTCGTTGTCGACATACAGGCCGGCACCGATGATCGGGCTGTCGCCGACCCGGCCGTGCAGCTTCCAGGCCATGCCGCTGGTGGTGCAGGCACCGGCCAGATGGCCCTTGGCATCCAGCGCCAGCATGCCGATGGTGTCGTGGTTGTCGCTGTTGCCGGGGATGCCACGGCGCTCGGCGTTGATCTGCGGCTGGTACTTCTCGGTCTTCAGCCACTCGCGCCAGGCCGCTTCGGCCTGCGGCGTCAGCAGGCGCTGGCGTTCGAAACCCTGCTGCACGGCAAACTGCTGTGCGCCCTCGCCCACCAGCAGCACATGCGGGCTGTTCTCCATCACTTTGCGGGCCACCGAGACCGGATGCAGGATGTCGACCAGCGCGGCCACCGCGCCACAGCGGCCATCACCATCCATGATGCTGGCATCCAGGCTCAGCACGCCGTCGCGATCCGGGTTGCCGCAATAACCGACGGTGGGGTTGCACAGTTCGCTCTCGGCCCAGCGTGCACCGGCTTCGACCGCATCCAGCGCGCTGCCACCTTGCGTCAGTACTTTCCACGCAGCCTGGTTGGCCGGCACTCCGAAGTCCCAGGTCGAAACCACCTTGGCTCCACCCTGCGCGCGCGCGAGTACGCCCGGTAATGCTGCCATGCCTGCGGCCAGTGCGCCGGCCTGCAGGAACTGCCTGCGATCCACCATCTTCCCCTCCCAGTCTGCAATGTGCGGCCGGCCCTATGCCGGTCGCAGCGATCAGTCGTGCGCGGGCTGTCGTGCGGCGTGCCAGACCGCTGCACCGAGTACGCCCAGCTGGCCGTGCTCCACGCGCCATACCGGCACCTGGCGCAGCACCTCGGTCAGCACGCCCTTGTTGAGGAAGCGCTCACGGAAGCGGCCATCGGCCAGGAAATCCTGCACATGCGCGGAAATGCCTCCGGCCAGGTACACCGAGCGTGCACCGACGGCGATCGCTGCGTCGCCGGCCAGGCTGCCCAGCCAGGCGCAGAACACCTGCAGCGTCTCCACCGCCAGCGCATCCTCGCCGCTGCGGGCGGCGCCGATCAGCGCCTCGGTGCTGGACCACACCGGGGTGACGCCACGCAGTTCGCACAGGCACGGATACAGGTTCATCAGGCCGCTGCCGGAAAGCACGCGCTCGTTGTCCACGTGCGCCCAGCGCTGAAGCAGCTTGCCCAGCACCTGCAGTTCCAGCGCGTTGCCGGCGGCAAGCGCGGCATGGCCGATCTCACTGGCCAGCACCGGGCGCTCGCCATCGGCGAAACGCAGCGCGGCGCCCAGGCCGGTGCCCGCGCCCAGCACCAGCGCCGGGAACGCCTGCGCCGGATCGGCGTCGCCGTTCAATGGCACCAACGTCTCGCGCTGCAGGTACGGGATGGCCAGTGCCACCGCCTCGAAATCATTGATCAGCTGCAGCTCGCGCAGCCCGGACTGCGCGCGGGTGGCCGACAGCGATACGGTCCACGGCAGGTTGGAATTGATCAGCACATCGCCATCGAGCAGGCCGGCGATGGCCACCACGGCAGTCTGCACCGGCTGGCTGAGGCCAGCGGTGAAATCAGCAAGGATCGCCGCCAGGCTGGGATGCTCGGCGCAGGCGTAGGTGCGATGGCTGCCCAGCAGCGGCGCCTGGCCGGGTTGCGTTTCAGCCAACGCCAAACGGGCGAAGGTGCCGCCGACATCGGCGACGACCAGATGGCGCGGAAGACCGCCGCGGGCGGAGTCGGAGGAAACCGGGGACGCTGCTGCGATGGTCACGCTGGCCTGCTTGGATCGATCGAATCGCCCCGATTCTCAGGCATCAGGGCGGCTTTGCCTAGCACGCCGGTGGTTCAGGTTGGCCTACATGCCTTCCTGTTCGGCCACCTGCACGCCGTCCACCAGCACGCGCAGGCGCTGCGGGCGGAAGCCGGCGAACAGCAGCGGCCGGGTGCGTTCCACCAGCACTTCATGGCCAGCAATGTGGCACAGCCACGACTGTACCAGCGAGAACGAGAAGTGGGTGCCCGGATGCAGCGGGTGCTGCACCCAGACCTTCTCGGTGGCGCTCTGCAGCAGCATCGCGCCGGTGAACCAGTGGCGACTGAGGGTCACCGGCGTGGTGCCGGCCATGAAGCGGATATCCATGCGGGGTCCTTTCGCTGGAGAGGCCTTGCGGCGTGTCAGGGCTGGGCAGTCTGCAGGCTGTAGCTGGTGGTGGCAGTGAACACTGCGCCATCGGGCTGGGTGGAGCGTACTTCAACCTTGTGGCTGCCCACCGCCAGATCGGTCGGCAGCGCGCCACGCCACAGGTGAGGCGATGCGGTGGCCTCCGGCGATCGATCGTAGCCACGCAGGCTGTTTGCCATATCGTCGGCCACGTTTTCCACCATCAGGCGCGGGTCGGGCTGACTGACCTGCTTCATCGGCTGCCAGGCGCCGCCGTCGACGCGGTACTCGACCACGCTGGCGTCCTCGCCCATGTAGACGTTGGCATAGATGCCCCACGCCGGGTAGGCACCCTGGCGCAGCACCTTCGGTGCATGCAGGCCGATCTGTTCGCTGGCCGGCTTGCCCGCCACCCGGTAGTGCAGCGTGTAGCTGCCGTTGCCGGCCACATCCAGCAGCGCATAGCCCTTCGGCGTGCCATCGCTCATGGTGCTGTCCGGCACACCGGCGGCATTCTTCACGCCCGACCAGAACGCGCCGCAGTTGGCACCGACGTTGTACTCGTGCAGCGGCTTGTCGCCCTTCCAGCCGTCGGCCTTGCCATGGTAGACGTGCTGCTGGGTATGGCTGTGGCCGCTGAGCACCAGCACGTTGCGGAAGTCCTTCAACAGGTCGAACAGGCGCTGGCGATCGGCGTGGCGGAAGGTCTCGCGCCCCGGCGCGGCGTCGAACAGCGGGATGTGCATGCCCAGCACCAGCAGGCGGTCCTTGTGCAGGCCCTTCAGATAGCTGGCGAGGAAAGCGAACTGGTCTTCGCGCAGGCCGCCGACATACTTCGGCCTGGCCCTGGGGTCGTACACCACGTCGTCGAGGAATACGAAGCTGGCGCCGCCCTCTTCCACCGCGTAGGTGTCCGGGCCATAGATGTTGCGCCAGCTGTCCAGCGAATGGTCGTCGCTGGCTGCATCGAAGTCGAGGTCGTGGTTGCCCGGCACATGGAACCACGGCACGCCCAGCGACGTGGTGACCTTGTTGATCGCCGGGTACAGGGTCAGGTCGTCGTTGACGATGTCACCCAGGGTTGTACCCAGGCGCGCCCTGGTCTGGCCAACCAGTGGCGCCACGATCGACTGCTGGTAGTAGCCGATGTCCTTCAGGCTGGCCGTCTGCGAATCGGTGAACACCAGCATCTGGAATCCACGGCGACTGTCATGGCGGTCCGGATGCAGCGCGAAATCCCAGTTGCGGGTGACGTCGCTGGTCGCGGCGATGCCGCCGTACTTCAGTGCCGGCGAACCCTTCGGGCGGTAGTGGCGCCAGAACGACGGCAGGCCATCGGTCGCCTTCGGGAAGGCGTAGGCGTCCGGCTTGATCACGAACACGGTCTGGCCGTCACGCACCGGAAGGCTGTAGCTGCCATCGGCGGCGGTCTTGACGATGGTCTCGCCATTGGAGACCTGCACCCCGGCCAGGCCCGGATCGGTGGCACCTCGGCCTGGCTTGCCGTCGCGCTCCAGATAGACCTTGCCGGTGACCACGGTGTCCGCGGCCCAGGCCGGCGAGGTCAGCAACAGGCAGCACAGCCACGCGGCAGGCAGTTTCATGGGACGGTCCGGGAGAGAAGAAGACTCCCTATTGTAGAGCCGAGCCATGCTCGGCTGCATTGAAAAGGTAGGTGCGGACCGTTGGTCCGCACGCCTCCTTCAACGATGGCGCTTTTCCAGCACTGCCCGCGCATCCTCCAGCGACAGACCACGCGCGCGCAGCAGCACCAGCAGGTGGTACAGCAGGTCCGAGGCCTCGCCCAGCAGCGCCTCGTCATCCTGCGCCACCGCCGCCAGCGCGGTTTCCACGCCCTCCTCGCCCACCTTCTGCGCGATGCGGCGGATACCACCCTCGAACAGACTCGTGGTGTAGCTGCCCGGTGGCCGCTGCGCCTCGCGCATCGCCACCAGCTGGCCCAGCCCGCCAAGGAAGTCCTTCGGCGCGCCATCGAAGCAGCTCTCCGCACCGGTGTGACAGGTCGGCCCGGCCGGGCGCGCCATCACCAGCAGCGTATCGGCATCGCAGTCCACGCTGATCGACTGCACCAGCAGCACGTTGCCGGACTGCTCGCCCTTGGTCCACAGCCGCTGCTTGCTGCGGCTGAAGAAGGTCATGTGGCCGATGGCCAGCGTGGCCGCCAGCGACTCTGCACTGACATAGCCCAGCATCAGCACCTGCAGGGTATCGGCATCCTGCACGACAGCGGGCAGCAGGCTTTCGCCCTTGCCCCAGTCCAGCGCCTGCAGCGCATCCAGTGACGGCCTCACTTCAATAGACATCCCGCACCTCGATCTGCTGCTCGCGCAGGTAGCGCTTCAATTCCGGAATGGCGATGGCGCCACTGTGGAACACGCTGGCGGCCAGCGCGCCATCCACATCGGCCTGGTCGAAGGCCTCGGCGAAGTGTTCCATCGCACCGGCGCCACCGGAGGCGATCAGCGGCACCTGGCAGAGTGCCCGTGCCTGCTGCAGCTGGGCGACATCGTAGCCACGGCGTACACCGTCACTGTCCATGCAGTTCAACACGATTTCGCCGGCACCAAGCCGCTGTGCTTCGACGATCCAGTCCAGCGTGCGCAGCGGCACTGCCTGGGTCTTGTCCGGGTCGCCACTGAAACGGCGCACCCGCCACTGGCCATCAGCCTCGCGCACTGAATCGATGCCCACCACCACGCACTGCACGCCGAACTCGTCGGCCAGCTCGGTGATCAGTTCCGGGCGCCCCAGCGCCGGGGAGTTGATCGACACCTTGTCGGCACCGGCGAACAGCACGCGGCGTGCCGTTTCGACGCTGTCGATACCACCGGCCACGCAGAACGGGATGTCGATCAGTCGCGCGATGCGCTCGATCCAGGCCACGTCCACTGAACGCGCCTCGGGGCTGGCGCCGATGTCATAGAACACCAGCTCGTCGGCGCCCTGGTCACGGTAGCGCTGCGCCAGCTCAGCGATATCGCCCATGTCGACGTGGTCGCGGAAACGCACGCCCTTGACCACGCGGCCATCGCGCACGTCCAGGCAGGGAATGATGCGCCGGCTCAACATGCCAGTGCCTCCGCCAGGTCCATGCGCTGCTCCAGCAGCGCCTTGCCAAGGATCGCGCCACCGCAGCCTGCACGTCGCGCTTCGGCAACGTCGGCCACGTCACGGATGCCGCCGGAAGCCTGCACCGCCACGCCCGGCAGCAGCGCCGACAGGTGCTGGTAGAGGCTGATGTTGGGCCCGGCCAGCATGCCGTCGCGGGCGATGTCGGTGCACAGCAGGTGGTGCATGCCGGCGCGTGCGTAGCGCTGGGCCAGATCATCCAGGGTCACCCCGGCGTTCTCGGTCCAGCCGTGCACCGGCAGCTGCCACTGGCCCTGTGCATCCTGGCGGGCATCAAGCGCAATGGTGATGCGTTCGGCGCCGAATTCCTCCAGCCAGCCCACTACCTCGTCGGGGCGGCGCACGGCCAGTGAACCGACCACCACGCGGTGGGCGCCGGCATCGAGGATGCGCGCCACGTCATCGCGACCGCGTACGCCACCGCCGGTCTGCACCCGCAACGGCGTCTGCGCGCGAATCGCTGCCAGCAACGGCGCCAGCGTATAGCCGCCGGCACGCGCCGCATCAAGATCGACCAGGTGCATCCACTGCGCGCCCTGCGCAGCAAAGGCCTGCGCGCGCGGCAGGCAGTCGTCGCCATACGAGATTTCCTGCGCGTAGTCGCCCTGGCGCAGCCGCACCACGCGGCCATCACGGATATCCAGCGCGGGGTAGACGATGAAACTCATGCAGCAGTGCCCTCAAGGAAGTTGCGCAGCATCAGCGAGCCGGTTTCGCCGGAACGCTCGGGATGGAACTGCGCGCCGTAGTAGCGCCCCTGCTCCACCACGGCCGTGAACAGGCCACCGTGATCGCAGGCAGCAACGGTGTGGGTATTCAGCGGCGCCGCATAGCTGTGCACGAAATAGGCGCTGGCCCGCTCTGGTACACCCTGCAACAGCAGCGACTCACGTAGCGGCAGCAGGCGGTTCCAACCCATGTGCGGCACCCGGATGCCGCAGGCCGGTACCAGCTTGCGCACCACCCCGGGAATCAGCCCCAGCGTTTCCACGCCGGCTTCCTCGGAGCGCTCGAACAACAGCTGCATGCCCAGGCAGATGCCCATCAACGGTACTTCCAGCCGCTGCAACGGCTCGACCAGGCCCTGCGCATGCAGGCGCTGCATGCCGGGACCCGCCGCACCGACGCCGGGCAGGATCACCCGCTGCGCGCCGACCAGCCCATCGGCATCGCGCACCAGCCGAACGCTGGCGCCAAGGCGTTCGAGCGCATAGCGCACCGAACCAAGATTGGCACCGCCCGCGTCGATCAGCGCTACGTCACTCACAGCGCCCCCTTGGTGGTCGGCAACGCCGTGCCCTGCCGGGCCAGCGCCGGGCGCAGCGCGCGCGCCAGCGCCTTGAAGCAGGCCTCCACCTTGTGATGGTCGTTGTCACCGCGTACCTGCAGGTTGAGGTTCAGCCCACTGGCATCGCACAGCGAACGGAAGAAGTGCGGCACCAGTTCGGTCGGCATGTCGCCCACCCGTTCGCGCTTGAACTCGCCGTCGAACACGAAGTAGGGGCGGCCGCTGAAATCCAGCGCAGCGCTGGCCAGGGTCTCGTCCATCGGCAGGGTGAAACCGTAGCGGCCGATGCCGCGCTTGTCGCCCAGTGCTTCGCGCAGGGCCTGGCCCAGAGCCAGCCCGGTGTCTTCGATGGTGTGGTGCTCGTCGATGTGCAGGTCGCCCTCGGCCTGGATGTCCAGGGCGAAACCGCCGTGCTTGCCGATCTGTTCCAGCATGTGGTCGAAGAACGGCAGTCCGGTGGCGATGCGCGCATCACCGGCACGGTCCAGATCGAGTTCAACGCGGATCTTCGTCTCCTTGGTGTTGCGCTGGACCACGGCAGTACGCGGCGCGTCGGCCAGCGCATGGGCGATGCCCGGCCAGTCCCACTCGCCACCAAACTGCTCGGTACGCAACTGGAAGCCACGGATGTTGAGATTGTCGGCGAACTGCAGGTCGGTGATGCGGTCGCCCACCATGCCGGAGCGTGCCCAGTCGATGCTGCGGTCCTGCAGATAGGCGGTCATCAGCCCGATGCCCGGCTTGCGGGTCGGTGCATTGTCCTGCGGCCAGCTGCAATCGATCAGCACGTCACGGAAGGTGATGCCCTGGCTCTCGAAGATCTGCAGCATCAGATCATTGGGGCCATCGAAGCTGGCGCGCGGGTAGCTGTCGCTGCCCAGGCCATCCTGGTTGGTGACGATCACGAACTGGTAGCCGGCATCCCGCAGCTTCAGCAGCGCCGGGATCACCTGCGGCACGAAGCGCAGCTTCTCGTAGGCATCGATCTGGAAATCGGACGGCTCCTCGATGAGGGTGCCGTCGCGGTCGATGAACAGGATCGGGGTCATGCTGCGGCCCTCCGCGCCGACAGGGTCGCAAGCACGCGGTCGTTCTCTTCGGGGCTGCCAATGCTGATGCGCAGGGCATCGCCCAGTTGCGGCGCGGCGCGCTGGTCGCGCACCACCACGCCAGCAGCCAGCAGCGTATCGAACGCGGCCTGGGCATCGGCGAAGCGCACCAGCAGATAGTTGCCGGCCGAGGCATACACGCGGCGCACGCCGGGCAGGCCGGGCAGCGACGCGAACAGGCGTTCACGCTCGGCGATGACCGTGGTCACGCGTTCGGCGGTGCGCCCCAGTACGGCCGGTTGCAGCGCCTGCACCGCCAGTTCCGCGCATGGCGTCGGCACCGGGTACGGCGCCTGGCAGCGACGCAGGACGGCAATCAGTTCCGGTGCGGCGATAAGTGTTCCGATGCGCGCGGCGGCAAGAGCGTGCGCCTTCGACAACGTTCTCAGCACCGCCAGATTCGGGTTCACGGCCAACAGCGTGGTCGCCGACGGACGTTGCGCGTACTCGACATAGGCCTCATCCACCACCACCAGCGCCTGCCCGCGCAACGCAACCGCCACGCGTTCGACCTCGTCCAGGGCGATATCACTACCGGCCGGGTTCGATGGTGCGCACAGGAACACCAGCTTGGCATTGCGCGCCTTGGCGGTGTCGATCACCGCATCCAGATCGGTGCGCAGGCCATCCTCGCTGTCCACAAGCGGCACTTCGATCAGCGCGGCGCCCTGCAACCGTGCACACACGGCGTACATGCCGAACACCGGCGGCGTGACCAGCACGCCATCACGTCCGGGCACGCACAGCGCGCGCACCAGCAGATCAATGGCTTCGTCGCTGCCGCGGCCGACCAGCAGCTGCTGCGGTTGCACGCCATACAGTGCGGCCAGGCTCTCGCGCAGCGCCAGCGGCTGCGGTTCGGGATAGCGCCGGCTGCTGCCGTCGGCATCGGCCGGATTGGCCCAGGCCGACTCGTTGGCGTTCAACCAGACCTCGCCCTGCACCGCCGCACTACGCGCCGAGCTGTAGCCGGCGAAGGCCTGCAGATCCGGGCGCACCAGTGCCAGCACGTCATCAATGGCGGCGCTCATGCGGCGGCCTCCATGCGCAGGGCCACTGCACGCTCATGCGCATCCAGGCCTTCGGCGCTGGCGATGATGCGTGCGCAGCCGCCGATTGCTGCCAGTCCTGCAGCGCTGGCACTCTGCACGCTGATCAGGTTCTGGAAGCTGGCGACGCTGACACCGCTGTAGGCACGTGCAGCGCCTGCTGTCGGCAGTACGTGGTTGGTGCCGCTGCAGTAGTCACCCAGTGCTTCCGGCGTGAAATCGCCTAGGAACACCGAGCCGGCCGCCTGCACCTTGTCCAGCCAGTCGCGCGGCTGGCGCAGCGCCAGGATCAGGTGTTCGGGCGCATACCGGTTGCTGATTGCAAAGGCGTCAGCCAGCGAATCGACCTCGATCAGGCGCGACGCCGACAGTGCCTGGCGTGCGATCTGCTGGCGCGGCAGCAAGGCCACCTGGCGTTCCACTTCCGCCTCGACCGCCACCAGCATCGCGGTATCGTCGGTCAACAGAAGCACCTGTGAATCCGGGCCGTGCTCGGCCTGCGACAGCAGATCGGCAGCCACGAACGCCGGGTTTGCGCCCGCATCGGCAATCACCAGCACTTCCGACGGGCCGGCCGGCATGTCGATGGCGGCGGCGCCGTCCTGTGCGACCTGCTGCTTGGCTTCGGTAACGAAACTGTTGCCGGGCCCGAACAGCTTGTCGCACGCCGGGATGGTGGCGGTGCCATAGGCCATCGCGGCAATCGCCTGCGCGCCGCCGAGCTTGAACACGCGCTGCACGCCGGTCAGGCGCGCGGCCACCAGCACCGCAGGGTCGGCCGTGCCATCGGCGCGTGGCGGCGTGCACAGCACCACCTGCGGGCAACCAGCCAGTTGCGCGGGCACGCCCAGCATCAACGCGGTGGACGGCAGCGGCGCACTGCCTGCCGGTACGTACAGGCCGACCCGGCCGATCGGCCGCAGCATGCGTTCACAGACCACGCCCGGCGCGGTCTCCACGACATAGCCCTTGCCCATGCCAGCCTCGTGGAAGCGCGTGATGCGCTCGGCAGCTTCCCCCATGGCCTGGCGCAGATCCACGGGTACCGCCGCTTCGGCGGCCGCGAACTCGTCATCGGACACTTCGAAGGACGCCAGCTCCACGCCATCGAAACGAGCGGTAATCGCACGCAGCGCCTCGTCGCCCTGCGCGCGCACCTGCGCGATCAGCGCCGCCACCGCATCGCGGGTCTGCTGCGCCACGGTCTGCACCGGGCGGGTCAATGCCGCGCTGCGCGCGGCCTCATCAAGTTGCGACCAGATCAGACGATTCATGCCAGCGACCGCTCCACGCTCAACACCATCAGACCCTGTGCACCGGCGCGCTCGAGTTCTTCCATGCGTTGCCAGCTCAACGGACCCGGGCACATGGTCTGCAGGCGCAGTGCGCCGCCATCGGCCGGCAGCCGCACCAGCGGCTCGGCATCGGCCAGCAATTGTGCCAGCGCATCGACGCGATCCTCGCTGGCGCGGAACATCAGCAGCTTGCGGTCCTGGCGCTGCACCACGCCGTCGAGACGGCGCAGCAGCATCGCACGCAGCGACGCGCGTGCGTCATCCGGCACGCGCACCGCGCCCGCCAGCACTGCCTCGCTGTCGAGCAGGTTGTGCACCGGGGTCAACTGGTTGGCGCGCAGCGTAGCGCCGCTGGAGACCAGGTCGCAGATCAGGTCGGCGGTACCAAGGCGCGGCGCGATCTCCACCGAACCGGACAGCTCGACCACCTGCGCATCCACGCCCTGCTCATCCAGCCACTGCTTGAGGATGGCCGGATAGCTGGTGGCGATCCGTGTGCCAGCCAGCTGCGCCGGACCCTGCCACTGCCACTCCTCGGGCACCGCCAGCATCAGCCGGCACTGGCCGAAGCCCAGTCCGCGCAGCGCCTGATAAGCATCCGGCAGGCCGATCTGGCGGCGCGCGGCGGCCTGCTCATCCAGTTCATTGCGGCCGACGATGCCGAGGTCGCAGACACCGTCGGCGATCAGGCCCGGGATGTCATCGTCGCGCACCAGCAGCAGGTCCACCGGCAGCGACTCGCCGTAGCAGAACAGCTTGTCGCGGCTTTCGCGCCAGCTCAGGCCACAGGCACTGAGCAGATTGCGGGCGGGCTCGGCCAGCCGGCCACTCTTCTGGATGGCGATACGCAACCGGTCTCGTGCCGGTGCTGCCTGGGTTGCACTCATGGGGGAGGTCTCGAAGGTCGGAACGGGGCGCGGATCAGCGCGAAGCAAGGCGGTCTATGGCGGCGGCATAGCCTCGATGGCCATGCTCGAGCGTGCGTGCCACCCGTCCGGTGGTGGTCACGCTGACCCCGGTGCGCTCGTGGATCTCGCGATACGGCACGCCCTGCTGCAGCAGCGGCACCACCTTCCAGCGGTCGGCCATGGCTTCCAGTTCAGCGGGGGTGCACAGGTCGCGCAGGAACGCTTCCACCTGCTCAGGCTCGCGCAGGGCGGCAAAGGCCCGGGCCAGGGCTTCCAGGTCGGCCTTCGGGTCTTTGGCGGCAATTTCGGGGCGGGCTTTCACGGGGTCGTTTCCATGCATCAATGTAATAGCGCGTTAGTACATTAGCGCATTCTTGCGCGGTGCGTCAAATCCGGGCGGCGTGGGGTCAGATCCGTTTTCCTGCGGAAAACGGATCTGACCCCTTAACGGGCAGCCGGAAACGAAAAACGCCCACCAAAGGTGGGCGTTTTTCTTTTTAATCATAGATTCGGCACAACTCAGGGCTTCAAGCAGCGCACCTCGGCCTGCAGCGCCCCGCGCCGCAGGCATTCGCCGAGCAGGCTGCCCTGCCGGCTCGGCAGGGACTGGATGTTTTCCAACGCACCCACGCCCGCCGGGCACTTCTGTGCGGCCAGGGCCTGCAGGTCGCCTTCGAGTTGCGCGCGGTCGATCACATGACAACGATCAACCTGCAGCCGGTAGTGGTCCGGACCGATGCGCGTGCTGTGCAGCGACGGGTCACTCTGGCAGCCGGCCAGCAGGAGGACGAACAGCCCTCCTGCCGCGACCCGCATCACACCATCGCCTTCGACTGCTCCAGCTCCACCTGCAGGGTGCTGGCCAGCTCATCGCGGGAGACTTCGAACTGCTGCTCGCGCAGCAGGTCCTTCACCGCCACCACGCCGCGCGCCAGCTCATCCTCACCCGCCAGCACCACGAAGCGGATACCGGCCTTGGCGGCGTACTGGAACTGCTTGCCGATCTTCTTCGGCTCCATCTGCACTTCGGTGTTGATGCCACCGGCGCGCAGGCGACGGGCGATGTCCAGCGACTGCGGCATGCCCTGCTCGTCCATCAGCGCCACCAGCGCCTGCACGCTGCTGGCTTCGATGCCGTCGATCAGGCCCGCCTCGCGCAGCTGCCAGAACAGGCGCGACAAGCCGATGGAGATGCCCACGCCCGGCAGCTTCGACTTGCTGTAGTGGCTGGCCAGGTCTTCATAACGGCCGCCCGAGCAGATGGAGCCGATCTGCGGGTGGTCGGTCAGCGTGGTCTCGTACACGGTACCGGTGTAGTAATCCAGGCCACGCGCAATCGAGAAATTCAGGCAATAGGCGCTTTCCGGTACGCCCAGGGCCTGCACCAGCTGCAGCACTTCGCGCAGTTCGGCAACACCGGTGCGCAGCGTTTCCGACGAAGCTGCGCCGGTTTCCAGCGCAGCCAGCTGGGTCAGTGCATCGGCATGGCCCTGCGAACGCACGGCCACGAACGCGAGGATCTTCTCGACCTGTTCGGCCGGAATGTTGAAGCCCTCGCCTACCAGCGTCTCGCGCACGTAATCGGCACCACGCTTGTCCAGCTTGTCCACTTCGCGCAGCACCGCCAGCTGGCGCTCACCCTCGGCCACGCCCAGGCTTTCGAAGAAGCCGCGCATCAGCTTGCGGTTGTTCAGCTGGATGCTGAAGTCGCCGATGCGCAGTTCCGAGAACACCGCCTGGATGACCGCCAGCACTTCAGCGTCGTAGCGCACGCTCAGGCTGTCCTTGCCGATCACGTCGATGTCGCACTGGTAGAACTCGCGAAAACGACCGCGCTGGGCGCGCTCGCCACGGTACACGCGCTGCATCTGGTAGCGGCGGAACGGGAAGGTCAGTTCATGTTCGTGCTCGGCCACGTAGCGCGCCAGCGGCACGGTCAGGTCGAAACGCAGCGCCATTTCCGGCAGCGAACGATCACCCGATTCGGCGGCGTTGGCCAGCGCACCGGTGGACTGCACGAAATACACCTGGCGCTCGGTCTCGCCACCGGACTTGGTCAGCAGCACGTCGGACAGCTCGAACACCGGCGTCTCCACCGGCAGGAACCCGAAGCGCTCGTAGTTGCGGCGGATCACGTCCAGCATGCGCTGGAACGCAATCTGCTCGCGCGGCAGCAGTTCAAGGGTGCCGGGCGGGGTACGGGGCTTGATCACGGGCGGAACTCCTGCTGGAACGGGACGTGGGAGGGGGCGACATTCTAGCGCCCCCGCCTCGGGCAGGGTCGAACGGCCGCTTGAAGTATCATAAGGCCCTCCCCGCCCGCGATACGCCCCCGCAACATGTCACGGCCTTCCGGCGCCCCGCCCGCCACCAACGATCCCGCCTCGCCGTCCTGCACCACGCTGGACTGCCTGCACTGCTCGGTTCGCCACCTTGCGGTGTGCTCGGCGCTGTCGCCCGATGAAGTGCAGGCACTGGAACAGGTCACCGTTTCCCAGCAGGTCAGCATGGGCAGCACCCTGGCCCGCACCGGCGAAGAGCGCGACCATGTCTATACATTGACTGGCGGCGCCCTGCGCCTGGTGCGCACCCTGGCCGACGGCCGCCGCCAGATCAATGGCTTCGTACTTCCCGGCGACTACCTGGGGCTGAGCGGCAGCGACCACCACCGCTACGATATCGAGGCTATCGCCGACAGCCGCGTGTGCCGCGTTGCGCTGCCGCAGATGAAGGCGCTGCGCAGCCGCTTCCCGCACCTGGAGCGCAAGCTGCTGCAGCGTGCCTGCCAGGAACTGGACGCCGCACAGGACGCCGCACTGGCACTGGCGCGGCTACAGCCGGCCGAGAAACTGGCCGACTTCCTGCTGCGCCTGGCCGCGCGCGAGGCCAAGCTGGGCGGCGATGGCCTGCGCGTCTCGCTGCCGATGGGCCGTGGCGACATCGCCGACCATCTGGGCCTGACCATGGAAACGGTCAGCCGCACCTTCACCAAGCTGCGCCAGCAGGGGCTGATTGCCCTGCCCCACCTGAACGTCGTGGAGATCCTCGACGAGGACGGATTGCGCGGACTGGCGGGCGAAGGCCTGGCCTGACCTCCGCCAGCGCTCGCCGGGAATGGCCCGGCGCTACCCCGCTCGCTGACCTTCGGTAGCGCCGGGCCATGCCCGGCGGCTCTTGCTCAACCCAACAACACCTCACGCAACGCCGCGTAATCGGCCGCCAACGGTTCCGCGTGCGCAGGCCGCTGCAACAGTGCATCCAGCGCCGGCGGCACCGCCACCGCTTCGCCAATCAACGGCTCCACCACCGCCTCGAACTTGGCCGGATGTGCGGTGGCCACCACCGCCCAGTCGCCCTTGGCACCGCGTGCGCGCAGGTCCTGAAGCACCTTCACCGCCGTCGCCGTGTGCGGGCAGAACAGCTCGCCATTGCTGGCATGCGCAGCCGCAATCGTGGCGCGGATGGTCACGTCGTCCACCGCAAACGCACGGAAGGCCGCACGCAGCTCCGCGTCATCGCTGTGGTAGAGCCAGCGCAGACGCTCGAAGTTGCTCGGTGCGCCCACGTCCATCGCATTGGCCACGGTGGCCACGCTGGCCTGCGGTTGGTAATCACCGCCATTGAAGTAGGCCGGCAACACCGCGTTGGCATTGGTCGCCAGCACGATCTGCCCGATCGGCACCCCCAGCGCACGCGCCAGCACCGCAGCCATTGCGTTGCCAAGGTTGCCGGTCGGCACCACCAGGTTGAGCCGGCGACGGGTTTCAGCATGATGGGTCAGTGCCGCATGCGCGTAGTAGCTCATCTGCGGCAGCAGGCGGCCCAGGCTGATGCTGTTGGCCGAGCTCAGCGGCACCTGCGCCTGCAGTTCACGGTCGGCCAGCGCCTGCTTGACCATGGCCTGGCAGTCATCGAATGCACCGGCCACACGCAGCGCCTGGATGTTGTCGCCGAAGCAGCCCAGCTGGTGTGCCTGGCGTGGTGACACGCGGCCATCCGGATACAGCACCACCACCCGCACACCGGGCTGGCGATGGAACGCCGCCGCCACCGCGGCACCGGTATCGCCGGAGGTGGCGACGACAATGGTCAGGTCGCGGTCCTTGCCGGCCTGCAGCCGCGACAGCGTACCGGCCAGGAAGCGCGCGCCGATGTCCTTGAACGCTGCCGTTGGTCCATGGAACAGCTCCAGCACGTGATCACCGTTGCCGAGCGGGCGCAGCGGCACTGGGAAATCGAACGCTTCCCGGCAGATCGATGGCAACACAGACTCCAGGGCGTCGCCGGCAAAGAACGGCGCCAGCAGGTCGGCGGCGGTATCGGCCAGCGCCGCACCGGCCTGCAGCTCACGCGGCGCCGGCAGCACCTGGGGCACATACAGCCCACCATCGGACGCCAGTCCTGCGGCGATGGCCGCGCTGAGGCCAACGGCTGGAGACTGGCCGCGGGTCGAAACAAATTGCATGGGTTGGGTATCCAGTAAGGGGGAAGGATTCAGCACAGCCGGGCTCCCGGCGCATCCAGCGGCGACACCCAGGCATCGCTGTCGAAACCGGCGACGGCGAATGCCGCCTGCACCGGCGCCACGGCAGCGTGGGCCCGCTCGGCATCTTCAAACCAGGCGAACACGCTCGGACCGGCACCAGAGATGCCTGCCCCCATCGCCTGTGCCGATAGCGCCGCATCGCGTGCTGCCTCGAAGCCCGCAATCAGGCCGGCGCGTCGTGGCTCCACCAGCACATCACGCAGGCCAGCACGGACCAGCGCGGCGTCGTTGCGATGGCAGCCGCTGAGTACCAGCGCGAGGTTCGCGCTCTGCGCCACGAACTCACCCAGCGCATAGCTGCCCTGCAGCGCCTGGCGGGCGCGACGCGTCTCAAGCACCGCGTGTGGGTGCACCAGCAGGCTGTGCCACGTGGCCGGCACCGGGATCGGCAGCAGGCGATCGGCCGTGCACAGCGCGAGGCCGCCCAGCAGCAACGGACCCACGTTGTCACCGTGGCGGCCACCGCTGGCCACTGCTTCGCCATCCAGCGCAAACGGGTAAAGCGCCTCGCGCGACAGCGGCGCATCCAGCAGTGCGTTGGCCGCCACCAGCGCCGCCACGCACGATGCCGCCGATCCGCCCATGCCCGAGCCGAACGGAATGCCCTTGTCGATCTCGATGGCGAAACCGAAGTCCAGTCCGAGCCCTGCGCGCAGCGACATCAGCGCAGCTCCGGCGGTATTGCCGGCCGCTTTCAACGGCAGCTCGACCGCACTGCCCCGGATCGCCTCGATGCGTACCATCGGCTCATCGATGCGGCGCACGCTCACAGTATCGCCAACCCCGGCGATGGCATGACCAAGAATGTCGAAGCCCACCGCCACGTTGGCCACCGACGCAGGCGCAAACGCACGTGCGATCACAGGCGCGCTCCTTCACCGGCAGCCACCCGCAGCAGGTCGGCGAACACTCCGGCGGCGGTCACTTCCGGACCCGCACCCGGCCCCTGCACCACCAACGGGTTGTCGCAGTAGCGGCGGGTACGGAACTGCACCACGTTGTCGGTCAGCCGCAGGTTGGCGAAGGCGTGATCGGCCGGCAGCTCCTGCAGACCCACCGAAGCACCATCGGCGCCAAGCCGCGCCACATAGCGCAGCACGGCACCGCGCGCCCGCGCATCGTGCAACCGCTGCAGCAGGCTGGCATCGGACTCGCCCAGGCGCGCCATGAAGTCATCCACACTGCCCTCGCGCAGCAGCGCCGGCACCAGGCTTTCCACCTGCACCTGCTCCAGGCTGAGCGCATGGCCGGCCTCGCGCGCCAGGATCACCAGCTTGCGTGCCACGTCCACGCCGGACAGGTCATCGCGCGGGTCCGGCTCGGTGTAGCCCATCGACCGCGCCTGCGCGACCAGCGAAGAAAATGGCTGGCTGCCGTCGAAGCGGTTGAACAGCCAGGCCAGCGTGCCGGAGAAAATACCTTCGATTGCCAGCACCTCGTCGCCCGTATCCATCAGATCACGCAGTGTGGTGATCACCGGCAGGCCCGCGCCCACCGTGGCCTCGTAGCGGAAGCGCGCACCACTGGCGGCCGCAGCAGCACGGATGCGCTGGTAGCGTGGCAGCGGCCCGGCACCGGCCTGTTTGTTCGGGGTGACCACATGGATGCCGGCCGCCAGCCAGCCCTCATAACGCTCGGCCACCTCGGCGCTGCCACTGCAATCGATCACCACCGCATGCGGCAGGTGCGCGGCCAGCAGGTGTTCGGTGAAACGATCGAGGTCGCTGGACTCGCCCGCGTCCTGCAGTGCCTCCCGCCAATCGGCGTGCAGGCCATCCACTTCCAACCGCATGCGCGAGCGCGAGGCCAGCGCACGCAGGCGCAGGTCGACATTGGCCTTGGCCAGCAGTTGCGGGCGCGCCGCCAGCAGCTGGTCAAGCAGTGCCGCGCCGACATTGCCCGGCCCGATCACGCCCACCGCAAACGTCTGCGGCGACAGCCAGAAGCCGGCATGTGCGGCGCGCAATGCGCGGGTGGCATCGGCACTGTCCACCGCCACCGAGATGTTGCGCTCCGACGAGCCCTGCGCGATCGCCAGGATGTTCACCTGCGCACGACCCAGGGCTTCGAACAGGCGGGCCGCCACGCCCGGCTGGCCGGCCATGCCATCGCCCACCGCGGCCAGCACGCTGACGCCCCCGCTGACCTGGACGCGCTGCACTTGGCCGACCGACAGTTCATGCGCGAATGCGTGCAACAGCGCCTCGCGCCCCCGCGCGGCTTCGGCGGCACGCACCACGCAGCAGATCGAATGTTCCGACGAGCCCTGCGAGATCATCACCACCGACACCTGCGCCTGGCGCAGCGCGGCGAACACACGCTCGGCCGTACCGGGCACGCCGATCAAGCCGGTGCCTTCCAGGTTCAGCAGGGCCAGCCCGGGGCTCAGGGTCAGGCCCTTCACCGGCCCACGCGGTGAGCGCTCTGCCGAGATGCGCGTACCGGGATGCGCCGGCTGGAAGGTATTGCGGATGAAGATCGGCAGGCCCAGGCGGATCGCCGGCGACATCGTCTGCGGGTGCACAACCTTGGCCCCGAAATAGGCCAGCTCGCAGGCTTCGTCGTAGCTCAGCGATTCCAGCTGTACCGCCTCGGGCACCAGCCGCGGGTCGGCCGACAGCACGCCATCGACATCTGTCCAGATGTGCAGTTCATCGGCGTTGAACAACGCGGCGAAGATCGCACCGGAATAGTCGCTGCCATTGCGTCCGAGCGTGGTGATGCGATCGTGGCGGTCACGGGCGACGAAACCCGTGGCAACCACCCGCGGCTGGGGATGCTGCAGGCGCCACTTGGCCAAGCGGTCCGCACTAGCTTCCCAGTCGACATCCACACCCAGTTCGCCATGGCCGACCACCAGCACATCGCGCGCATCCAGCACCGCGCAGTCTTCGCCCAGCGCCTGCAGGTGCGTGCCGAGCAGCTGCGCGGAGAATACTTCGCCCAGGCCCTGCACGCGGTCGAGTACTTCGCGCGGCAGCTCGCCGATCACCGCCAGCGCCGCCAGTACCTCGGCCAACTGCTCGAAGCGGGCATCGATCCATTCCACGGTCTCGCCCACCTGCTCGCCCAGCAGCGCCACGGCGGCGCCCCGATGGCGTGCGCGCAGCGCATACCAGGCCTCGCGCCACCCTTCGTCGCCCTTGGCCGCCAGCTGCGCCAGCTCGATCAGCGCGTCAGTGACGCCCTTCATTGCCGAAACGACAGTGACCTGCAGCGATTCGGGACGCGCCAGCAGCAGGCCGGCGACATGGCGGTAGCGCTCGGCGTCGGCCACCGACGTGCCGCCGAACTTGTGCACGACGATGGACGGTGCGGCCAGATCGGCCGGGGCAACGGGTTGGGCGGGGGCGTGGGAAGACATGCAGACCTCGGCAGGAGGCCCCGTCGCATGCAAGTGTCGAGTCTCCCCGCCACCTGGATGGTGCGGGGCCGTGGTTTTCGGGAGTTACACGAAGACGACGGGCCGCACCAGGCGAGTGGTGACGGTGGTGGTGGTAATGGTGGTGATGGCGACCGGCACAGTCGAACGGCCCGCAGTGGCGGGGGCGATCAGGCTGGCGTGGGCGGCATCAAGGACCATGGCGTACAGAAAACACTGCACGCCGGGCGGCTGTCAAGTGCTGCGATGCAAAATTTCTCTGCGGCGATCATCGGCCAACGTGCCGGCATTTGGTTGCAACTGAGACAAAGTGGACATCAGCGCGCTTGCGGGCCGTATTCAGCCGGCATGTTCGGCGATTGCCCGCGGCGTGCGATGTGCATGCGCGCACAGCATCACACCCGCCACCAGGAACACGATTGCCAGCGCCTCCAGCAGCGTCGGCCAACGCTGCTGCCAGGCGAAGGCGTACAGCAGCGCGAACAGCGTCTCGAACACAATCATCTGCCCGGTGAGGGTCAGTGGCAGCAGGCGACTGGCCCGGTTCCAGAATGCGTTGCCGAGGATCGAGGCCACCACTGCCACACCCGCACTGATGGCCCAGAACCCGCTCCATTGCGCCGCCGAATGGCTGCCGGTGTGACCGATGAAGGCCATCGGCACCAGCAGCAGGGCCAGGCCACCGGTGGTGACGCCGGTCAGCAGTGACCAGTCGTGGCTGGACAGGTCCGGCCGGCGCGCCAGCCAGCGGCTGTTGCCGATCGAGTACAGTGCCCACGAGAACAGCGCGCCAAACGCGCACAACAGGCCGATCAGGCGCTGCCGCCACGGGGTTGCCAGGTGCTCGGACATCAGTGCCTCCCAGCCGACCAAGGCCACGCCGAGCACGCACAGGCCCAACGCCGGCAGCAGCTGCTTCAAAGGCACTGCACCCTGTTCGCGCACGCCGACCAGGGTGACCACCGCCGGAATCAGGCCGACAATCAGGGACGCCGCCGCGCCGCCTGCCCACTGCACCGCGGTGGCCAGCAACAGGAAGTACACGAGGTTGCCAGCCAGGCTCAGCCACAGCAGGCCGATCCATTCGGCGCGACCGAGCTTCGGCGCCAGCCGTTTCCAGCGCGGCAGCAACAGGGCTACGGCAATCAGGCCATAGACCAGGTAGCGACCGGCGGACAGTTGCAGGGCGTTGAACGACTGCAGCACAGCGGGCGCGAGGAAGACCACGCCCCAGAGCGCGCCGGCGGCAACGCCATTGGCGATGCCCAGGGCCATCGGGTTGTTGCGCATTCGGGTTCTTCGGGGGAGAGAGAACAGGCCGCGCAGTGTAAGCGCTGGCCGGTGCACGCTCTTGACCCAGGCTACTGCCCTGCGCTGTCGCTGATCTGTAGAGCCGAGCCCATGCTCGGCTGCGATTGCCCGCTGTGTAGATAAAGGCAGCCGAGCGTGGGCTCGGCTCTACAGGTCAGATGGCGCCCCGGCGCCACGCTGCGGGGGTCTGGCCGCACTCGCGGCGCAGCGCTCGGGTCAGTGCGCTCTGCTCGGAATAGCCTGCAGCGAGTGCGATATCGCAGATCGACGCGGTGCTGGTGCGCAGCTGGTGCTTGGCCCAGCGCAACCGGCACGCACTGAGCCAAGCCTGCGGGCTGAGCCCGAACTCACGCTGGAACAGCGCATGCAAGCGGCTCTCGCCGACACCCACGAACGCGGCCATGCGCGCCACCGGCCACGCCTGGCCGGGCTCCGCCTGCACTGCCGCGCACAGCCCCTGCATGCGTGCGCCACTGCCGGCGGGGGCAAACACCTGCAACAACTGCGGCAACAGCGCCGGCATCGGTTGCCCAGCCTGTACGCTGGCAAGACGCCGGCGCAGCGCCAATGGCAGGTAAAGCCAGCGTTGGCGGCACAGATGCTCCTGCGTGCCGTCATCGAGCACACCCGGGGCACAATCGACGATCACGAAACCATTCGGCCCATCCGCCATCTGGTCATGCGCCTCACCGGCGGCAACGAATGCCCCCTGCAGGACGTCCAGGCGACCACCGCGGCCTTCCATTTCGAATTGCAGTTCACCCCGCAGCGGCAGCACCCACTGCGCATAGTCATGGCGGTCCAGGCCGGTGGCCTGGCCGTAGTGCCGCAGGTGGAAGATGGCGCCCATCGGCGCAGTGTGCGCGTGTAATACCGGCCGCGCAAACCGCTGCTATAGTCGATCCGTCATCCAACGCAGGGAATGCAGGTCATGACCGATCAGTACGTGCGCCTGGTGCTTGCTGCCGGCCTCGGCCTGGCCCTCGCCGCGACGGCCTCCGCACAGCAACGTATGCCACCGGCACCGCATTGCATGGACGCTGTCGGAGTGCAGGAAGTGGAGCAGGCCTCGCCGCGCTCGATTGCCCTGCGCGCTGCGTCCGGCCAGGCCTATCGCATCGATTTCAGCGAGGATTGCCCCGGGGTCCGCGCAGCCACCACCTTGAAGCTGGAAGCGCCCGCCGGTTGGGCCTGCGGCCGACCCAGCGAGCGCGTCGTGGTTGACGGCCGCAGCTGCGCCGTCAGCGCGGTCACGCCGGTACAGAACCGCGACTATGCCAGCGTGACCCGCGACAGCGACCGCCTGCGCACCGCTACCCTGCCCGCCATGACCATCCGCGAACGCAAGGAGGTGCGCCGCAGCTTCGGCGGCTCGCCCTCGTACTGCTTCGCGACCCGCAACGTGCGCGCATGGTCGTCCGATCCGCAGGGCATGCTGGTGGAGACCAATCCGCGCCGCAATGGCGGGCATCGCTACTACCGCGTGGAACTCGGCAGCCATTGCCGCCAGCTTGATCGTGCGCCACAGCTCAGCTTCCACTCCGGCCTGCAGAATGGCCTGATCTGCGGCAATCCCGGCGACCGGGTCACGACCGCCGGGTTCGAAGCAGGCGACCTGCGCCATGACGGGATCGCGCCGCTGCCGCAGTACACCCGCGGCAGCTGCACGATCCAGGCGGTCTACCCGGCCTCCGGCCAGGCGTCGAACTAACCGTCGACGCCGAGGAAGGTGAACGGTGCGCTGGGCACGAACTGGCCCAGTGCATCGCCGGAGAAGGTATTGCGCTGGTCCGGGCCAAGATCCAGCTTGAGCACCTTGCCACCGAAATCGACCTTGTTCAGATCGACCCAGAACGTGTTCGGGGTCAGTGCGGATTCGAAGAAGTACAGCCTCCGCTTGTGGTCGGCCACGGTGCGCCAGCGCGTGGATGAAATGTTCGGCTCGCCCGGCGTGGTGATGCCGTAGGGCACCGAGGTATTGCGGATCACGCTGAACACACTGGCCAGCGCCACGACCGGGTCTTCGGCCTTGGGAATGGCGTTGATGTAGAAAGAGGCGCGCGCGAAGCGGTCGGCGGAACGGTTGGTGCCCGGCAGCATCACCGTGCCACCGATCTGCTGCCAGTAGGTGTTGAGCGCCAGCTGCTGCTCGAAGATCGGCGAGTTGGTCATCACCTGGTAGCGCCGGTCATGATGGATCACCTGACGACCGCCGATGTACTCGACGATGGCGCTGTCGCCGCTGGCATCGGACAGCGACAGGTGCAGCGTCGCCTGGCGATCCTCACCGGGCACCTTGTCCGTGACGATCGAATACGGTTCACGCCTCAGCGCTGCCACCGCCTCGTCCACCGTGGCGAAGTTGTCCAGCACGTACTGTGCCCACAGCGAGATGGCCAGGCCCGGTTTGGTGCCACGCTGCTGTGGATACTCCGATTCGACCAGCCACAGCAGGTTGGCCACCAGGCCCTTTTCGTTCATGCCATCGGTGGTCGACACGTCGTAGCCGGTCGCCACCACCGAGCCGTAGCGCGCGGTCCAGGCCAACGACTTCGGGCCTGCCTGGCCGGTGCGCGCAATGCCGCGCGGCAGTATGTAGAGGTTGGTCGCCACATCGACCTTCCAGTCCATCGAGCGCGCGGTGATCACATCACCGTTGTCGCCCAGGTACACCGCGCGCGTGCAGGCCAGAGCCGGTGCCACGGCTGCGGCCAGCGCGACCACCAGCATCCCTCTTCCCATCCACTTCATCCGTGCCATGTCGTTGCACTCCTTTCCCCGTGATCCGAAGATAGGACCCCAAGCAGGGTGACACAAGGGTGAAGCCTCAACGGACGAAGCGGTCGTGCAGCCAGAATCCTGCAAGCATCGCCGGCACGAACCACAGGGATTCGCGCGATGCCACGGCCAGCCCGGCGATGGCCGGGCCCGGGCAATAGCCCGCCCAGCCCCAGCCGATGCCGAACAGCGCGGCACCCAGCAGCAGGCGAGCATCGACACCCCGGGCAGCAGGCAGCTGGAAGTGGAGCGAGAACCACGGCTGCACGCGCCGCAGCACCCAACGCTGCCCGACCGCACTGACCAGCAGCGCCGAGCCCAGCACCCACATCAGCGTGGGATCGAAGTCGCCCGTGATGTCGAGGAAGCCGAGGACACGACGCGCGTCGGTCATTCCCGAAAGCGCCAACCCCATGCCAAACAATGCGCCCGCCGCGCCGGCGGCCCAGACTGCGCGGCTCATGCCAGGCCTCCGCCATGACGGACCAGGAAGGTGGTCAGCATCGCGCAGGCCATGAACACCAGCACGGCTGCCAGCGAACGCTTTGAGCCGCGGGCCATGCCGCAGACGCCGTGACCACTGGTGCAGCCATTGCCCAGCCGTGTACCGAAGCCGACCAGCAGCCCGGCTCCGATCAACTGCCAGGCCGGCAAAGCATCACGCAGCAACACGCGTGGCGATGCCTCGGGCACCGATTGCCACCACAGGACCAGCCCAGCCGACGCGAGCAGTCCGGCCAGGAAGGCCCAGCGCCAGCCACGCTCGCCTTTGGCTGCGTGCAGGCTGCCCGCGGCGATGCCGCTGATGCCCGCCACGCGTCCGATGGTGGCGAGCAACAGCACCGCAGCGGCGCCGATCAACGCACCACCTGCCACTGCACTCCATGGCACGTTCATGCCCCGCCCTCTTCACTGCCGCACATGGGATTGTCCATTTATTTAGATTATTCTAAATTAGATCATCCTAAACAAAATGGTCAACCATGGCCCGCACCCAGCTCGACAGCGCCGCGATGGCCGAACACGCTTCACAGGCAGCCACGCTGCTCAAAAGCCTCGCCCACCCGGCCCGGTTGCGGGTGCTGTGCCGCCTGGTAGAAGGTGAGGCACCGGTGCCGGAACTGCAGGCACTGACCGGCCTGAGCGCATCGGCGCTGTCACAGCACCTGGCGGTACTGCGCGGACTGGATATCGTGGCGACCCGGCGCGAAGCACAGGCAATCCACTACCGGGTCATTGAAGGGCCGGCGCTGGGCGTGCTGCAGGCGCTGCATGCGGCCTACTGCGGTGGTACTTCGCGCTGAATCCGGCGCAGGCCTTCAACCAGCGTGCAGCACCGGCTGCACCACCTGATCGAGCAGGTCCACCGGCGTCGGTGCCGAACGGTCGCCCTGCAGGGTGCGGGTGAACCCTGACCAGTCACTGGAAGAAAGCTGGCGCAGCATCGCCGCGTCGACCGGGAGCGACCGCATCGCCCAATAGGGAAACTGGCGCTGGCCCAGGCGCCCGCGTGCCAGTTCGATGATGTCGATGTGGCTTCCTGCCTGCAGGATGCGCTCGTAGACCGAATCGATGCCGTCCGGCGGACCCTCGATGTACTGCAGGAAACGTTCGCCGTCATGCAGCAGCACGCCGGTCACCCCTGCCAGCTTGTTGAAACGTGCCGCGTCTTCCACCAGCCGATGCAGGCGCTCGGCGGAAAGGTCCGGCAGCGCCCGGCTGACGTAGGCGATGACGCGCAATGGCATGGCGCTTCCCTGGCAGGATGTGCACCCACGGTAGCAGTTGCGGACGAGTCCGTCTCAGTCCGCCGGGCCGTTGCCTGAAGAGTTCAGGTTGCCGCCATGACCGCGCCGTCGAAACGCCGTGGCAGCACTGCCTCGAACACCACCTGCCCCGCTTCGTTGCGGGCCGCAATGCGCCCGCCGTGCGCGCGGACGAACTGATCGACGATGTACAGGCCAAGGCCCAGGCCCTTGCTCTGGTGGAAGCTGGCCTTGAAGGGCTCGAACAGTCGCGGCAACAGCGCATCATCGATCCGGCCGGCGTTACTGACCCGCAGCAGCACGCTGCGCGGGTCGCGCCCATCCACCTCCACCCTGGCCTCGCTGCCATGGGTCAGCGCATTGCCGACCAGGTTGGCGGCGACCTGGCCAAGGCGATCCAGATCGCCCTGCAGCCGCGTGTCTCCCTGCATGTCCAGGCGGATCCGGTCCATCCCATGCGCGCTGCCTGCTTCGGCCACTACCGCGCGCGTCACGTCGGCCAGATCGCAGGCACTTGCCTCCAGCCTCAGGCCACCGCTGCGGATCCGCGAGAAATCCAGCAGCTGCTCGACCATCCGCGCCATCCGCAGGGTGCTGGCTTCCAGGTGCTGAAGAGTCTGCTGCGCGCCTGCGTTGCCTTCCGGAAGCTCCAGCGCCAGCTTGTCGGTGCACAGCAGGATCGCCGACAGCGGCGTGCGCAGATCGTGGGTCAGCACCGCGGCCATCGTCTCGTTGAGCTTCAACGCGCGCTCCAGTGCCTCGTTGCGCGCCTTCAGCAACTGCCGCTGCTGGTACAGCTCGATGAAGACATTGACCTTGCTCAGGATCACCTGTGGCGCCACCGGCTTGTGCAGGAAATCCACGGCGCCGCTCTCGTAGCCCTTGAAGACGCGCAGCGGATCGTCAGGCGAGGCGGTCAGGAAGATGATCGGCACGTCGCGACTGCGATGCGAACCGCGCATCAGCTCGGCCAGGGTGAAGCCATCAATCTCGGGCATGTGCACGTCGAGCAGGGCCAGGGCCACTTCGTGCTCCAGCAACAACTCCAGTGCCTGCGCACCCGAGCCAGCCAGCAGCAGGTTGACCCCTTCGCGCTGCAGCAATGCCTGCATGGCTACCAGGTTCTGCGGCACGTCGTCGACGATCAGC
Source organism: Stenotrophomonas maltophilia (assembly GCF_039555535.1). Lineage (NCBI taxonomy): Bacteria > Pseudomonadati > Pseudomonadota > Gammaproteobacteria > Lysobacterales > Lysobacteraceae > Stenotrophomonas > Stenotrophomonas maltophilia. The sequence continues at coordinate 2,810,260 of NZ_CP154630.1, forward strand.
AGGTTGACCCGGGTCTGCGAGTGCGCAGGGTCCGGTGGCAGCAGGTTCATGCAAACGACTCCTTCAGGCGGCGACACATCATTTCAAGAGGCAGCACGGCATCGGCACCGGCGTACTGCAGGGCGGACGCCGGCATCATCGACGCCTCGGCTTCCTCGGGACATTGCAGCCAGGCACGGCCACCGGCAGCACGCACCGCGGCGACATCTTCGCTGCCATCGCTGCTGGCGCCGGTCAGCAACAGTGCAAGCACCTGCGGGCCGAACACCGCGGCGGCGGATTCAAACAACGGGTCGATGGCCGGCCGCGAGAACAGCACCGGCTCATCCACCGACAACGCCAGCGAACCGGCGTCTTCCACCAGCAGGTGGTAGTCCGGTGGCGCGAACGTCACCGTACCGGGCTGCAGTGGCTGCTTGTCCTCGGCCTCGCGCACCGGCAACGCGCAGTACGGCGCCAGCACCTCGGCGATGCGGCTGGTGCGGTCACGCGGCAGGTGCAGCACGGCCAGCACCGGCGCCGGCAGCCCCGACGGCAACGCACCCAGCACGGCCTGCAGGGCCGCGACCCCACCCGCCGACGCACCGATCACCAGCAGCGCGGGACGCGCCGGCACCACCATCAGGCCACCTTCCGGTACAGGCGGTGCTCGCGCGAACAGACCTCGAAGGCATCGTGGTGACGCCCGAACTGCAGCGACTCCTTGCTGCCCAGGCCGAGGAAGCCACGATGCACCAGCGCCTCGCGGAACAGGCCGACGGCGCGGTCCTGCAGGTCGCGGTTGAAATAGATCAGCACGTTGCGGCACGACACCAGGTGCACTTCGGAGAACACGGTATCGGTGGCCAGGCTGTGATCGGCGAACACCACGTTGCGGCGCAGCTGGCGGTCGAACACCGCACCATCGTACGCGGTGGCGTAGTAGTCGGACAGCGACGCCGTGCCACCGGCGGCCAGGTAGTTGCGGCTGAACTGGGCCATCCGGTCGATGCCATAGGCACCCGCCTCGGCGGTGGTCAGCGCGGCCGGATTGATGTCGGTGGCATAGACGATGCTGCGATCAAGCAGACCCTCTTCGTGCAGCAGGATCGCCAGCGACCACACTTCCTCACCAGTGCTGCAGCCGGCCACCCACAGCTTCACCGAGGGATAGGTGCGCAGTACCGGCACCACCTGCTCGCGCAGCTCACGGAAATACGCAGGGTCACGGAACATTTCCGAGACCTGCACCGTGAAGAACTGCATGGCCTGGGCGAACAGTTCCGGCTCGTGCAGCAGGCGGTGCTGCAGGTCAGACAGGCGCTCACATTCGTAACGCTGCATGGCCTGGCGCATGCGCCGGCGCAGCGACGATACCGCGTAGCTGCGGAAATCATAGTGGTAGCGCTGGTAAAGCGCCTCCAGCAGGACCTTCAACTCCAGGTCGAACAGGGCCTGTTCGTTCATTGCCGCGAGCACCAGACCCGGCACAGCGAGACCAGCTTGTCGACGTCGATCGGCTTGGCGATGTAATCGTTGGCGCCCGCCTGCAGGCAGCGCTCGCGATCGTCGGGCATGGCCTTGGCGGTCAGCGCGATGATCGGCAGGTCCTGCAGGTGGCGCTGCGCACGGATCTCGCGCATCGCGGCAAGGCCATCCTTCTCCGGCATCATGATGTCCATCAGCACCAGGTCGACCTCGCGCTCGGCCAGCCGATCCACCGCTTCCTGGCCATTGCGCGCGATCTCCAGCGTGACGCCGAGCGGTTCGAGCACACTGGACAGTGCGAAGATGTTGCGCACGTCGTCCTCGGCCAGCAGCACCGTCCGACCGTCGAGCACGGTGTCGCGACGGCGGGCCTCGCGCAGCAGGCGCTGCTGGTCGCTGGGCAGGCTGGCCTCCACGCTGTGCAGGAACAGGGTCACCTCGTCCAGCAGTCGCTCGGGCGAACGTGCGCCCTTGATGATGATGCTCTTGGAATAGCGGCGCAGGCGCTGCTCTTCCTCGCGGCTGAGCGCGCGGCCGGTGTAGACGATCACCGGCGGGAAACCGACGTCATCGTTGCCGGCCATGTGTTCGAGCAGGTCGTAGCCGCTGCCATCGGGCAGCGACAGGTCCATCACCATGCAGTCGAACGTGACCGTGCTGAGCTGTTCCAGCGCACCGGCCAGGGTGCCCACCGCGACGATCTGCAGCTGGTCGCGACCCAGCAACAGTTCCAGGTTGTGGCGCAGCTCGTTGTCGTCCTCGACGATCAGCAGGCGCCGCACGTCGCGCTGGCTGGTCTGTTCCAGCTGCTCGATGGCCGTCACCAGCCGCTCGCGCGTGGTCGGCTTGATCGCAAAACCGATCGCGCCCAGCTCGCGCGCCACCTGGCTGCGGTCCGTCGCCGAGACCACATGCACCGGGATGTGCCGGGTATCAGGGTTGCGCTTCAGGCGCTCCAGCACGCTCAGGCCCGACACGTCCGGCAGGCCGATATCGAGCAGGATGCCGTTCGGACGCAGTTCGCTGGCCAGCGCCAGCGCCTCTTCCGCCGTGCCTGCCACCACGCAGTCGAAGTCCAGTTCATGGGCCAGGGCCACCAGTGCTTCGGCGAACGTGGCATCGTCCTCGACCGCCAGGATCAGGCGCCCGGCGCGCTGGCGGCGACCGCGGTCGTCGGCTACGCCGGCCATCGCAGCAACCGGCGCTGCCGCGGTCGCAGCGCGTACGGGCGCGGCCGGCAGCACGACCGGCGCCGTCGGCGGCGCTGCCACGGGGACCTCGGCAGCGTCGGCTGCGCTCGCCGCGGGCGCACCCTGCAACGGCAGCTCCAGGATGAAGCAGCTGCCGCGCCCGGGCTCACTGTCGACCTGGATGCCGCCGCCCATGCGCTCGGCCAGATCGCGCGAGATCGACAGGCCCAGGCCGGTACCGCCGTAGCGACGGCGGGTGCTGCCATCGGCCTGGCGGAACGCTTCGAAGATGACATCCAGCTGCTCGCGGGCAATGCCGATGCCGGTGTCACAGACCTCGAACCGGATGCGGCCGTTGCCGCCGGCACGCACGTGCAGGCTGACCTTGCCATGCTCGGTGAACTTCACCGCGTTGGCCAGCAGGTTCTTCAGGATCTGCTGCAGCCGCTGGCCGTCAACCACCATCTGGCTCGGTGCCAGGGCGTCGGCCTCGATCTGCAGGGCCAGGCCCTTCTGCCGCGCCATCGGCTCGAACGTCTCGCGCAGGCGCTGCAGCGCGCTCTCGACCACCACCACTTCATCGGACAGTTCGACATGGCCGGCCTCGATGCGCGACAGGTCGAGGATGTCGTTGATCAGCGCCAGCAGGTCGTTGTTGGACGACAGGATCGCGCGGGCGTACTTCACCTGCTCCTCGGTGAGCGTGCCGTCCTTGTTGTCGGCCAGCAGCTTGGCCAGGATCAGCGAGCTGTTCAGCGGCGTGCGCAGCTCGTGCGACATGTTGGCCAGGAATTCGGACTTGTAGCGCGACGTAGCCGCCAGCTCGTTGCTGTTGCGCACCAGCTGTGACTGTGCAACCAGCAGCGCCTGCTTCTGCGCTTCCAGCTCGTGGGTGCGCTCTTCCAGCTGCACGTTGCTCTGTTCCAGCTCGGCCTGCTGCTCTTCCAGATGGCTCTGCGACTGCTGCAGGCTGCGGCTCTGCTCTTCCAGCTCTTCGTTGGCCACCCGCAGCTCTTCCTGCTGCGCCTGCAGTTCCTCGCCCTGCCGCTGTGATTCTTCCAGCAGCACGACCAGCTGTGCGCGCAGCAGCGAAGCGCGCAGGGCCATGCCGATCGTCTCGGCGCAGCGCTCCAGCAGCTCACGATCCAGATCACGCTGTTCACCCGCCCGCGCGCGGCCCAGCTCGACGACACCGACCACCGCACCATCGCTGCTGATCGGCGCCAGGATGCGCTCGCGCACCGGCAGCCGGCCCAGGCTGGTCTGCAGTTCGAGCACGGCAGCGTCTTCGCCGCGCAGGTGGCGGATGCGTTCGTCCCGCGCAACCTGCCCGGCCAGTCCTTCGTGCAGGGCCAGGGAGGCCGGCGTCCCAGAGGGCAGCGCCACGCCACCGGTCAGCTGCAGCCGACCGCCGTCCAGCCGATAGACCGCACCGACCTCTGCGCCCAGCTGCCCGGCCAGGCTCACTGCTGCCGCTTCGGCGATCTGCTCCGGCCCGAGGTCACCGCGCAGGCTCATCGCCACGGCATTCTCAGCCTCCTGCAGCCAGAGCGCGCGCATCGCCTGGCGCCGGACCTGGATCGCGCGCGAGACGATCAGTGCGATCATCAGGAAGGCGCAGCCACCCACGGTACGGTTGACAAGCGAGAACGACGAATTGTTGCTGGCTGGCGCAACGTTGAAGCCGATCACCAGCAGGACACAGGCGATCACCGCGACCACGAACGGCGCGCGTGCACTGCGCTGGAACACCGTCACGCCGACCGCGAGGAAGTAGGCCAGCCATACCGCGTAGCCGAGCGGGACGACCAGTTCCAACGCGATGGTCGCGGCCAGGAGCAAGGCGGACGTCATCCAGATCCAGCGGTCACGCGTAGTCGCACCAGGACGCATGCAGGTCGGTTCCAGAAGGCAAAGGGTGGAAGATGGTACTCCGTGTCGCATTCAGCCGCACAGGACAAATGGCACGTGTCAGGTGTGCACGCATCCTTCACACTTGAGTGCCTAGCTTCACGTCCCTCACAGGGGTAACACTTATTTACACGTGGACGCAGCCGCTTCTACGACGTCCGTGCTGACGGACCCTTCCCGACAACTGCGACTGCTGATCGACAGCGTGCGCGACCATGCGCTGTACCTGCTTGATCCTGAAGGCATCGTGTGCAGCTGGAACCCGGGCGCCGAACGTATCAAGGGCTATTCAGCCGATGAAGTGGTGGGAACGCACTTCAGCCGCTTCTACCTGGCCGCCGACCGCGAGGCCGGTGAACCCCAGCGCCTGCTTCGCGTCGCAGCGCAGCAGGGGCATGTCGCCAGTGAAGGCTGGCGCGTTCGCCGCGATGGCTCGTCGTTCCGCGCCAGCGTGGTCATCGAACCGGTCGTGGAAGCCGGCGAACTGCTCGGCTTCGTCAAGATCACCCGTGACATCACCGAGCAGTGGCAAGCGCAGCGGCTGCTGCGCGATGCCCAGCGTGCGCTGCGCAACACCCAGCAGTTCGAGACCGTTGGCCGTCTCAGCCGTGGCCTGTCGCATGAGTTCAACAACCTGCTGACCACCATCGGCAATGCGCTGGACCTGCTGTCGCTGCGTGTCAGCAGTGACGATGCGCGCGCAGCCGAGCTGCTGGATGCCGCGCAGGCAGCCACCGACCGCGGCGCGCTGCTGACCCGCCAGCTGCTGGCCTTCAGCACCGGCCAGACCCTGATCCGGGAATCGGTGGACATCAATGCGATGGTACGGCAGTGGCTGCCGGACCTGCAACGCGCCTGCCCGCCCACGGTGGTACTGGAAGCCCATCTCACCCCAGGCCTGCCGCAGGTGAGCACCGATGCGATGCAGCTCCAGACCGCCCTGGCGAACCTGGTGGCCAATGCCGTGGAGGCCACCGCCGATGGCGGCCGCATCCTGATCAGTACCGCGTTGGAACATCGCCTCGACCCGGATGCGGACACCACGCTGCAACGCGGCTATGTCACCCTCAGCGTCTGCGACGAGGGCCACGGCATGGCCGCCGACATCGCCGAGCAGGCCAGCGAGCCCTTCTTCACCACCAAGGACATCGGCAAGGGCAGCGGCCTGGGCCTGAGCCAGGTGTTCGGATTCACTACCCAGAGCGGCGGCTTCGTCGACGTGTCCACCACGCCCGGTGTCGGCACCACGGTCAGCCTGCTGCTACCCGCAACCGAGGAAGCAATCCATGACCGATGACCCGATCCGCGTTCTGATGGTGGAAGACCAGACTGATCTTCGCGAAATGATCGGCCTGGCCCTGCGCGATTTCGGCATCGAGGTGGCCACCACCGCCGACGGGCATGAAGCCGCAGCGTTGCTGAAGGGCGACGCGCGTTTCGACGTGGTGTTCAGTGACATCAGCATGCCCAACGGCATGTCCGGCATCGAGCTCAGCGAGCACGTCGCGCGTGAGCAGCCGCAGGCACGCATGATCCTGTCCTCCGGCTATGCGCGTTCGCAGCTGCCGCCCCTGCCTGAGCAGGTGGAGTTCCTGCCCAAGCCCTATCGCCTGCGCCAGCTGGTGCAGCTGCTCAGGCAGGAATGATCCGTCGCCGGGCATCGCCCGGCGTATCCGCTCATGTACAGCCGGGCCCATGCCCGGCTGCGCTCCTCAATAGCGCCCCACCAGGTTCAGGTACCACCCGCGATGGGTGTAATCGAACCTGGTCAGGTCATCGCTGAAGTCGGTGAAGTTGTAGCCCACACCCACGCGGAAGTTGCGGCCGATATCGCGATCGACACCGGCCAGCCAACCCTGCCTGCTGCCGCCGTCGCGGACATCCAGCAGCCGATACTCCAGCAGGCCGTGCCACTGGTAGTACAGGTCATAGCGCAGCTGTCCCGCAGCGAAGTTGGTGGCCGAGTCGAACCAGGGGCCGCTGCCGCGTCCATAACGCACCTCGCCTTCGCGCCGCGCCGCCTTGGCCGCCACCTCCCAGCGCTGGTCGATGCGGTACACGCCTTCCAGCGACAGGATCTGCGTGCGCTGATCGTAGTCCACGCCGTTCACCTGGCCCATCGTCGACAGGTCGTACAGGTAACTGTAGCGACCGAACAACGCCCAGCGGTCGTTGTCCCACGGCCGGTAGGCGAAGCCCAGGTTGCCTTCGATGAAGCGCGCACCCGCCACCGGATTGATCGCATCGTCGGTGTCGGCATAGTTGAAGCGCGCCGCGATGCGCCAGCTGTCGCTGAGGCGGTGGCTGAGGCGATTGGTGCTGACCCACTGCGTGCGCCGCTCGGCACCGGTATCGCGCCGCCATTCCAGCTTGCTCTGCCACTCGGTACCGGGCGCGGTGCGGCCGCCGGACAGGCTGACCGCCTTGCGATCCACCTGGCCACTGCTGGCGTCCAGCTTGCCGTTGCTCAGGGTGAAGCCCGCGTTCCAGCCCACCGCCGGATAGAAGTCCATGCCGAAGGTGTGCGCCAGGCCGGACTCCTGCCCGGATTTCAGGAACTGGCTTTCGTTGAACACGTTGACCTGGTCAGACAGGCGCCAGCGCTGGCCCAGAGTCCATCCATCCTGTGCGTTCGGGCTGAACAACGGGTCGTACTCGCTGCGGTCGGTGGACTGGGTGAATGCACCGTAGAAGCTGTGCTGCGGGGTCAGCCGGTACTCGGCGTTGACCTGCGCGGCGGTGCCACGGTCGCCGTCCGAGACTTCCGCACCAATGGTGGACAGGTTGGCGAAGGTCCAGGTGCCACCGGCCACCACCGCGTCGTTGTCGGCGTAGCGGCCATGGTCGTCGTCGACGGTCAGCTGGCCGCCGCCGTAGACATCCAGCGACGTACCGATGCGGTGCGTGTAGCGCGCCGCAGCCAGCACGCCAGCCACATTGCCGCCAAGGCTGCGGTCCTCCTGCACACGGCGCAGTTCGGCCGACAGTCGGTCGTTTTCGCCGATCCGCCATTCGGCGGTGGCCTGCGCCTGGATCAACGACGCATTGCCACGGCGGGCCTCGCTGTAGCGCGCATACAGGCTGAAGTCGTCGGTCACGTAGCCCAGCAGCTCGGCGCCCTGCTCGCGCACGCGCTGGCCGGTGTCGAAGCGGCCCACCGAATAGCCGCCGTCCACCTGGCGCCACCAGGCGCCGGCGCTCCAGTCGCGCTGGGTCCAGCCCAGTTCGCGCAGATTGACGCGTGCTTCAACGGCGGTCGCTTCACCTTCGCGCAGCCCCTCCGGGTTGAGGCGGCTGAAGCTCAGACCGCCGTTGTCCGAGAAGAACACCGGCGCACTGGTCGCCTCGCTGCGGCTGTGCTCGACCTTCAGGTAGGTGCCACGGCCGGCCTGCAGGGTCAGGTCCGCACCCTTCATCGAATAGTCCTGGCCGGAGCGCTGCTCGTCCACGTAGGTGGCGCCCACGGCAACGTGATCACCAAACCAGTGCTTGCCGCGCACGCCAGCGGTGATGTCATCGCTGTCGAATCCGGTCGGCACCCATTCGTAGTCCACGATCAGGCGCTGCTCATAGCCGTCCAGCGGCACGTAGCGGCTGATCCGGCGCAGGTTCTCACGGCTGACCTGGGCCAGCGGCCGGGTCAGCAGGATGCGGCCCTGCAGGGCGTCGATCTCGTAGTCGGCACCGCGCACCATCGGCACGCGCTGCTCGACGCGGCCGGTGGTGCGGTCACGGATTTCCAGCACCACCTGGTCCGAACCACTGAGGATGCTTGCATGCCGCAGGTAGTACAGACTGCCACCGGTGCCGATGAACTCGCTGTGGCCCGGCGCCGTTTCGGCCTGTGAACCGAATACGCGCAGCTCGCTGCGTGCATCCCCCCAGGCATTTGCTCCGCGCGAGCGCCACGACAGTGCCGCACCGTACAGCGAACGCACGTACTGCGCGTACTCGGTGCCGGTCAGGCCGGTGTTGTAGTTGCCCCACAACGCCTGGTTCTTGTCCCAGTCCATGCGCAGGTAGAAGCGGCCCATGCTGTCAACATCGCGCTGGGTCAGCGAGTCGTCGCCATAGGTCGGGTAGTACAGGTCCGGGTCCAGGCTGCGGAACAGGTCGCGCGGATCGGCCGTGGTGAAGCCGGTGAACAGCTCGTCCAGCGGACGGTTCTGGGTATCGGCCTGTGCGGTCAGCAGGTAGCGGCCACGGGTCTTGGCCTTCAGGTAGAAGGCCAGGCGGCCATCGCTGAGCACGTCATCATTGCGCTCGCCCCGGGCGAAGTCCTGCCCTGCCCCACTGGCCTTGTTCTGGTACACGGTGATGTCGGCCAGGCCGACGCCAAACAGATACTGGCCGCTGACATCGACTTCCAGCGTGCGCGCGATGGCCGGCGCATCCGGTCGCTCCACGCGCACGTCGAAGGCATGATGGCCAATCGGCATCAGGTACTCGGCGGCGAACTTGCGATCCTGGTCCAGCGGATAACTGTCGCCATTGATCTTCAGCGACGCGCCCAGTGGCAGGTCGCGGCCACGCAGGCGCACCCGCGATCCATACACCGGGATGTTCTGCTGGCGCAGGCCATTGCCATCGAACACCTGCTGCAGCAGTGACAACGACGCGGCCTGGTTGGCGTCCACCGAGGTACCGCGGCGGTCTTCCAGCGCGTCACGCAACTGCTGGTTGCCGCGCTCGAATTCCGCCGGCGTCACCAGCTGCATCGACTGCGCGGTGGTTTCATCGACATTGCCCTCGGCATCAAAGGCGCGCAGCACGTAGACCAGCCGGTCGCCGCGACGCAGCGGCGTCGAGGCCGGCAACGCGCCATCCCACACGCCCTGGGCAACGGCGGCCACCGGCAGTTCGAACGTCGCCAGTGCTGCCACACGATCCGTGTCGCTGCCGCGGTAAACGCTGACTTCCAGGCGCTGGATGAAGGCGGTGTAGTTGCCACGCACGTAGAACTCGACCGGCCGCACGATGCGGCCTTCGTCGAAGGCGACCATGCCCGGTGCAGAGACCGACAGTTCCGGCTGGCCCATCGCCGGGTCTTCGGTGGCCCAGATCGCGCCGCCTTCCGGCAGGCGGATCATGAACTCGCCACGCACGGTGGCCTTGCCCGGCTCATCGATCGCCACACTGACCCGGCGGTCCGGTTGCAGGGCCTGCGAGCTGGAACGCGTGGACGTTCCCTCGGTCACCGGTTCGTCATAGCTGCGCGAGCGCAGGCTGAACAACAGTTCGCCCTCGGCATTGCACTGGGTGCCGTCACAACGGATCGGCGCCGGCTCGGCGGCGGGCGGCTCGGCATGGGCGGCACCGGCCAGGCCAAGCAGCAGGGCCTGATACAGCGCAGCGCGCGGCAGGCGGGCCGCACGGCGGGCGGCAGAGTGATGCGCGCTCATGGGCGTGCCTCCTGTTGGCGGGCAGCCGCACGGGTGGCGGCGCTCCCCTCGTTGCGAACGCGCAGGCGCTGCTGCACGGCGGGGCTGAGCTGGCTGCGCAGCGCCTCGAACACGGCGTTGGCACGGCGCAGGCCCAGTGCCTGGTTGTAGGCATGGCTGCCGCGCACATCGGTGTGGCCGACCAGGCTGACCTGGCCACCGCCCAGCTTTTCCAGACGCGCGGCGATGGCGGCCAGCAGCGGCTTGAACTCGTCGCGTACGGTGGCCTTGTCGGTGTCGAACAGCACGTTGCCCAGCAGCGCGCCACCGGCATCCACACCGGCCAGCAGCGAGTGGGGATCGCGCACATCGGTGCGCAGCTGCACGGCCAGGCCGGCGCGTGCGCTTTCCGCAACCTCGGCCTGCAGTGCATCGCGTACCGCTGCGGCGCGGGCAAAGGCCAGTGCCTGGCTCTCGCCATTGGCAGCGATCACCACGTCGCCGCCCTGGTAGCGGTCGACCACCTCGGCCATCTTCTTCAGCACCGGGCGATAGTTGGCCTGCAGCTCGCTGCTGTCCGGTGCGAACAGCACCTCGCCCAACGCAATCTCCATGCGCTCGGCGGCGGCCTGCGGCGATGGCGGCAAGCGCACGCCGAAGCTGAAGCGGGTCGGCACGCCCTGCGTCACCCGCCGCAGCAGCGGATTCTCGGTGGTCAGTTCAGCCCCGGCCGGCAGCGTGGCCGGGTCCAGCTTGATGATGAAGTTGCGGCCCAGGCGCGCGTCACCTCCGTGCACGTCAGCCAGGTGGTAGCGCCCGAACGGATCGGTCTCCACCAGCAGGCCTTCCACCGTGGCCAGACGCACACCGGGGATGCCCTGCTCCTGGATGCCTTCGTTGCCGATCACATAAGCCACTTCGTAACCCTCGGCGACACGGGCGATCTCGCGGCGCACGCTCGGCTCGGCTGCGGTGAGGCCTTTGCCGGCCTCACCGCTGCGTTCCACGCGCGTGGCGCCCTGCGCGTCCATCCGCAGGCGGTGGCCCTGCGCGCTTTCCAGCACGAAGTCATCGCTGAAGGACAGTTCGCGCAGGCGCTGGCGCAGCACCACCTGATGCGCCTCGGCGGTGTCGGACGTGGACGCGCGGCCATGCACCACGCCAATCTGCACTCCGTGCAGCAACGGTGCACTGGCATCGGCCAGCGGTTGCGGGCCATCGCCGCGATCCAGCGTGGTCGAGCCCGGCACGTAGGCCGCAGCAGCGAAGCCGCCCTGCACGCGAACGCCGCTCAGCTCGGCACTGTCCTGCCAGCCATCGCCGTCACGATCATCAAACACAGTGCCGAATACCAGGCTGTCTTCCAGCAGCGGATCGGCATCCATGGCCACCTCGGCGGTGGCGATGTTCGACAGCGGCGTGCCATCGTCGGCGGTGGCAACGGCCTGGTTCACGTGGTTGCCCGCGCGCACGCCGGCGCCCACACGCAACAGGTAGGTGATGGTCGCACTGCGACCCACGGCAATGTCCACCGCACCGATGCGCAGCGGAACCTGGCTGCTGGCCAGCGAGAACGCGCCGTCATCGTCGGCCACGCGCATCGAGCCGTCGACGTAGCTGAAGCCCGGCGGCGGCGTATCGACCACCACGCCGTTGCGCCAATGGCTGCCGCCCACGTTCTCGACCACCAGCTGGTAGCGCACCAGGTCGCCCACCTTCACCCGGCGCGGGCTGGCGGTCTTGGTGATGCGCAGGGCGAAGTCGGACACCACCTTGTGGCGCGTCTCGCAGGTCGTGCAGTCCGGCGGCGGCGAGCCATCCGGATACTGTCCGCGCAAGCGGTTCAGCACCTCGGTGCGGGCCTCCTGGTTGACCACGGCCTGGTAGGCGAATTCGTGGCGACCGATAGCAGTACCCGTCGGCACCGTGCAGACGATGTCGGGCCCCTGCTGGACGCATCCGGACGGCAGGCTTTCGATGCTCAAGCCGGCGTCCGGCGTATCCACCAGCTGCAGCGGCTGGCGCAGCGCCGCCCGCTCGACCGTGGCCACCAGCGTGTAGCGCAGGCGGTCGCCCGGTCGCACTTCGGTGCCACTGGCAGGTCCGGAATGCTTCTCCAGCACCACGCGCGGTTCGGCCAGCGCGTGCTCGGTGCTGCAGTCACCGCTGCAGGTGGGCGTGTCACCGCCGGTGCCGAGTACGGCGTTGCGCACGCTGCCGCTGGCCTGGGCGTTGACTAGCGCGCGGTAGCCCAGCGCATAAGTCCCGGGCGCGGTACCGGCCGGCAGCGTACAGACCAGCGGATTGCTGGCGTTGCAGGTGAACGGTCCCGGTTGGGTGACCGACTGCAGGTCCAGGCCCGTGCCCAGGGTATCGGTCAGGGTCAGCGTATCGAGGGTCTGCGAGTTGGCGACCGTCACTTCCACGCTGTAGTCCACCGCATCGCCCACGCCCACCGGAGTGACGGTGGTCGACTGCTTGCGGTAGGTCACCACCGCCGACAGCACCGGCGTGGTGGTTCCGCAGTTGCTGGTGCAGGTGGTGACGCCGGTGCCACTACCGAGCACGGCATTGCTGACGCTGCCCTTGGCCCGGGCATTCACCCGAGCGGTGTAGTCCACCGTGTAGGTGCCCGGCACAGTACCGGCCGGCAGCGTGCACACCAACGGATTGGCGGCATTGCAGCTGAAGCCCTGGCTGGCAGTCACCGCACCGAAGTCCAGGCCGGGGCCCATCGTGTCGGTCAGGGTGAACACCGCCGTGGTGCGCGAGTTGCTGACCACTGCAGTCAATGTGTAGGCGATGCTGTCGCCCACCTTCACCGAACCTGCGGCGGCCGAGGTCTTGCGATAGTCGATCGCGCTGCCGGTCACCGGCGTGCTGGTGCCGCAGTTGGCGGTACACGACGGATTGTCGCCACCACCGCCGAGCACGGCGTTGGTGACCTGCCCGGTGGCCTGCGCATTCACCACGGCGGTGTAGGTCAGGCTGTAGCTGCCCGGAACGGTGCCAGCCGGCAGCGTGCACACCAGTGGATTGGCGGCATTGCAGGTGTAGCCCCCCGCAGTGGTCACCGCGCCGAAGTCCAGGCCGGTACCCAGCGTATCGGTCAGGGTCACCACATCGGTGGTGCGCGAGTTGGTCACCACCGTAGTCAGGGTGTAGGTCAGGCGATCGCCCATCGAAACCGGACCGGTGCTGTTCACCGACTTGGCATAGCTCACCCCCGGTGTCGCCACCGGGGTGGTGGTATCGCAGTTCACGCTGCACGACGGATTGTCGGTGCCGCTACCAAGCACGGCATTGCGCACACTGCCGCTCGCCTGCGCATTGACGGTGGCGCCATAGGTAACACTGTAGGTACCCGGCACGGTGCCGGCCGGCAGCGTGCACACCAGCGGATTGGCGGCGTTGCAGGTAAAGATGCCTGCGCTGCTCACGCCAGCGAAATCGAGGCCATTGCCCAGCGTATCGGTCAGGGTGACCACGGCACTGGTGCGCGCGCGCGTCACGGTTGCAGTCAGGGTGTAGTCGATGCGGTCACCCACCCGTACCGGCCCACCTGTGGAGGCCTGCTTGGCATAGACCACCTGCGCTGCGGCCATCGGCGTGGTGGTATCGCACGCACCCACGCAGGACGGGTTGTCGGTGCCGCTGGGCACCACCGCGTTGCGCACCTGGCCACTGGCCTGCGCGTTGACCACGCCGGTGTACGAGAATGCATAGCTGCCCGGCACGGTCCCGGCCGGCAGCGTGCAGACCAGCGGGTTGCCTGGCGTGCAACTGAAGCTACCCGCGCTGGTGACGCTGCCAAAGTCCAGGCCGGTGCCCAGCGTATCGGTCAGCGTGGTCACCGCCGTGGTGCGCGCGTCGGCCACCAGCACCGTCACGGTATAGGCAACACTGTCGCCGATGGCAACCGGACCGGCGGTGCCGCTGGCCTTGGACACCGAGATGCGCGGCGCCGCCACTGGCGTGGTGGTGGTGCAGTTGCTGCTGCAGGTGGGCGTATCGGTACCGGTGCCGGCCACGGTGTTGACCACCTGGCCACTGGCCTGCGCATTGACCGTGGCCGTGTAGCTCAGGCTGTAGGTGCCCGGCACCGTGCCTGCCGGCAGCGTGCACACCAGCGGGTTGGCCGCATTGCAGGTGAATGCACCGGGGCTGCTGACGCTGGCGAAATCCAGGCCGGTGCCCAGGGTGTCGGTGAAGGTCAGCACATCGCGGGTGTTGCCGTCGGCCACGGTGACATCCACCGTATAGTTCACGGTCGCACCCACCGCGACCGGGCCGGCGGTGTTCGAACGCTTGGCGTAGCCCACCCGTGTCACCGGCACGGTCACATCGCTGCGCGTGCAGTGGTCAACGTCGGTGCAGCTGCTGCCGGGTGCCGGCGGATTGCCGTTGTTGAAGGGATCGTAGCCGCCGCCCACGCTGGCATGGTTGGTCAGCACACCGGTAGCAGCCGCAGTGACCGTCACCGGCAACGTGAACGCCGAGCTGGAGCCGGCGCTGCCGGCTGCAGCCAGCACCTGGCTGCTGGTGCAGGTGACGTCCTGGCCACTGGCCGTACAGCTCCAGCTGCCGCTCACATGGGCACCCGTCCAGTTCGGCACGATCCCGGCCGGCAGCTGGTCGCGCACGATGATCGCACCCACCGGCACATTCGGTGGATTACCGGTGGGCACATCACTGGTATTGCTCACCGTCAGCGTGTACTGGGTGCCGGCCTGCCCGTAGTTCCAGATGCCACCGGTGGCGTTGTTGCCCTTGACCACCTTCAGCGAGGGAGCGGTGATGGTGATGCGGTGGTCTTCCACCTCGCCGTCATCGGCCACGCCGGTCGGGTTCTGGATCTGCGCGGCGATGGTGGAGTAGCGCAGCCGCACGTAGCTCGTGCCGGCGCTGACCGCGCTGGGTACCGTCCAGCTCAGGTTCGCCTGGCCTCCGCTGCAGGCGGCGGTCGTGCTGCGTTCGTTGAGATCGAAGGTGCCATTACGGTTGAAGTCGATCCAGCCGGCAACGCTGCCATTGCCCGCGCAGGCTACTGACTGGGTGATCAGCGTACCGGCCTGCATCACCGTCAACCGGTAGCTGGTTGGCCAGGCATCTTCTTCACGGCTCCCCACCTGCGGGAAGTTGTCATCGCCCAGTGCGTCCGCGCTGTAGCTGCTCTTCTGTTCGGTATCCGGGCCCAGGCTGCCGAGGAAATCAGTCAACGGTGGTGCCAGGCCACCCGGCGTATAACCGGCGGTATTGATGTTGAAGTTGCTGGCGCCCTGCGGAATGCCATCGGAACGGAACTGCAGATCGTCCACCACGTGCATGGCATCGCCGTAGCTCTGCGGTGCGTCACCGAAGTCGGCATACGGCACCAGCAGGCCGATGGCGATGGCGGTGGTGCCGCCGCCGCGCATCGAGAAGCCCATGTTCACCACCAGGTTGCCCGGCGCGTGTGCGGCATTGTCGAAACTGAGGAAGGTAACGGCCGCCGTGTTGTCGTCGTTGCCGGGACCGAAGCGGATCACCTGGTTGGCGCCGCTGGTCGACTTGTTCACCAGATAGGGCGTGGCATTGGCCAGGTTCTTGCGAACCTCCACCACGTTCCAGGTGCCCTGCGCGCTGGCTTCGACGAACTCGCCGCTGTTGTTGATCGATTCGGCATCGGCCATCACCACGCCGCGCAGGCGGTAGGGCGCGCCCCCCAGGGTCGACGTGCAGGTGATGCTGAAACTGGAGGTGCCGCCCGCACGTGCGATGCCGGCAATCAGCTGGTTGCTGGTGCCAGTGCCGCCGATGTTGTACAGATCGTCAAGACTGTCACCGCCGAAGTTGCCAGGCCGATAGCTGCGCAGCACACCGGTCTCGGCGGTGTTCAGGCGGCAGTCCACGCGCAGGTTCACTCCCGCCGCCACAGGCATATCGATGGACGACGTCGCGCCGTCGTTGAGCGCGACGTTGTTCACGCCATTGGCACCGCCGCCCCAGGTCAACCACAGCACGGTGTTGCGATACGGGCTGCTACCGCCGGTGGCATAGGCCGCAGCCCAGGCCAGCGAGGGTGCCAGCATTGCCAGCAACAGCAACAGGCCGGCTGCCATCCAGCGGCCGGGGTGCAGGTACTGCAGGTTTTTTCCGGGATGAACGCATCCACCGCCCGCGCGAATGCGCGACGTCGTCGACTGCCACATGTTGATTTCCCCGCTCAGCCCTCAGACGGGCCGAAGTTCAATGGGTGACCTGGGACGAAATCCCGGCACCGGCGACGCACGCAACTACGTGTTCTGCCGACTCCGTGGCACCTGCCTTCGTCCCTGCACCCGGATGGTTGGGCACACATATCTGTGACCAAGTTAACACATTTCGCACAAATGTGTGACCTTCATCACATTAATATTTGCCAACTCTGGCGCCAATCGCCTGGCCACAGTTGTAGCAACACGGCCCCGGCGGCCCGTGCACGATTCCGGCAGCTGCAGCGCCCTTTCCGGCAAGTTGCCATGCGAATTCGGCGCACAGTGGGGCCAGCGACAAGGTGGCGCGCGCTGCGCGCCATCGGGAATCAGCCCTTCATCGCCCCATGCCGGAACGAGGCCAACAGCGTGGATGCGGCCATTGCCGGGGCCAGACGGCCGCGCGCAAGCGACCAGGTGATGCCGTAGAAGCAGGTCCAGTAGAAGTCGGCCAACCACACCGCGGTGAACTCGACATTGAACTCACCCGCTCGCTGGCCGCGCAGGAAAAACGCCTCGAAACGTTCACCGATCGGGGCCCAGCGCTCCGGCAGCAGATGCAGGTCACCCTGGCGCTGCTGCTCTTCCATCATCCGCGCGAACACCAGCGTCACCAGCTCCCAGTCGGCCAGCAGTGCCGCCGTGACCTGCTCCAGCACCTGCTGCGCATCCACGTTGCCATCGAACGAGCTTGCCGCTGCTTCCAGGCGTTCGAATCCCGCCGCGAACAAGGCCTCGTCAATCGCCTCCCGCGTTGGCGCGAACCGGTACAGGGTCGCGCGACTGATGCCTGCCCCGCGCGCCAGTTCGCTGAGCGTGCAACGAGGATGGCTGACCAGGGTGGCAGCAAGGGCGTGGTGCAGGTCGCGGCGTGTGCGGGCAGCGGCAGGTCGCATGGAGGGGCCTGGATGCGGGGTCCGGTCACGCTAGCATGAATCATCAATTAATAAACTGAATCATATTTGATTCACTCGAATCACGGATGCGCTACAACAGACCTGCGTCCGGTGCACCCGGGTCGGCGCACGGCAGGGAACGCGTCACAGGCATCGAAGGAGACAACGCCATGCTGCATCCGCTACGCGACATCGCCGTTCTGTTCGACGCCAGCGATACCGGGGACCGCGTACTGAACATTGCCGCGCACCTGGCGCAGGCGCAGCAGGCGCATCTGGTCGCGGTATCAACCGCCCAGCATCCCACCGACATCGCCAACGGTTTCGCGCGTGGCGCGGGCATCGCCGCCGCACTCGACCATGAAGCCCGCGCTGACGCCGCCTGCACCGCGCAGTTGATGCAGAACCTGCGCGACGCCGCCGAACCGCTGCAGATCAGCACCGAACTGCGCATCGTCTCGGACTATCTGGGCGGCGCCGATCTGGCCCTGCAGTCGCTGTACTGCGACCTGATCGTCGCCGGCTATCCGCATACGCCCGGCGCTCCTTCCGGCTGGCATCCGCTGGGCACACTCCGCCAGACCGGGGTGCCGATGCTGCTGGTGCCGCCGCACTGGAAGGGCGAGCAGGTCGGCCGGCGTATCGTGGTGGCCTGGAATGCCAGCAAACAGGCCCGTCGTGCCGTGGCAGATGCCCTGCCTCTGCTGGCCCGGGCGCAGGCCGTGCACCTGCTGATGGTCGACACGCCCAAGGCTGAAGCCGCACCCGGCGCCGAAATGGCCCAGCATCTGGCGCGGCACGGTGTCGAGGTCGAAATCCAGGCGATCAGCTCCAGCCAGGGCGGCGTTGCCGCCACCATCCGCCAGCATGTGCTCGATGCCGGAGCCGATCTACTGGTGTTGGGGCCGTACAGCCGCAGCCGCGTGGTCGAACGCGTGCTCGGCGGCGTCACCGAGGATCTGCTGGCCAAAGTTCCGGCGCCGCTGTTCGTATCGCACTAGCGCCACCCTGGCCGGCGCGGCGGTAGCCGGTCAGCGACTGGCCGGTATGCCGCCGGAAGTAGCGGCACAGGTAGGACGCATCCTCGAAGCACAGGCGTTCGGCGATGCGTCCGATCGACAGTTCGCTGTAGCTCAGCAGTGCCTTGATCTCCAGCACCACCTGGCGGTCGATCAACGCCTTCGGCGTTTCATCGAAGCATTCCCGGGTCAACTGCGAGAGATAGAACGGGGTAATGCACAGCGCCTCGGCGTAGGACTGCACGTCACGCTGGCGCATGCTGCGCCGGCCGACCAGCTCCCAGAAGTTCCAGGCCAGGCGCTCGCGCCGGCCAACCTGCGGCGCGGCCTCGTAGCGTGCCGGGAGCAGCGTGGCGAACTTCAGGAAAAAGGTCTGCAGCAGATTGCGCAGCATCACGTGCCGATGGCGGCCACCGTTGTGCTGGGCATCCATCAACTGCTGAAGCCAACCCTGCAGCAGCGGCACCTCCAGCGGTGACGGTACGCAATGGGGATGCTCGTGCAGGAACTTGAACAATGCATTGGGCAGCACATAGGCGACCTCCGAGGCCAACGCCTTCGGCATCAGGCAGACCACCGCCAGGAAACCGCGCGAACGCTGCCGCAGCAGCGCCAGCGTATCCTCGGCCAGCACCAGCACGTCGTGCCGCTGCACCGCCACCTCGCGGAAGTTCAGTGCGAAACGCGCACGCCCGGACACGCACACCAGCACCGCCAGATACGTATGCCCGAACGACAGTGGAACACCCAAGCCTTCAGCCAACGTGCTGACCTCCAGGCGCATGGATTCGTCCTGTTCCAGAAGCTGGGGGATTCGATCCATGGGCCGATCCGGCTGGATTCCGGGGCCCAGCATATCGGGCCCGATGCCAGACTTGTGAAAAGTACCGAAATGATCAAGATGCCGCCCCCACCCGCAGTAGCCGACGCTGGGGGTGGATCAGCCCCCGCTGCGCTGCATGAACAGCAGCTCCGGCGTTGAAGCGTCTTCCACCGGCTGGAAGCCGAGATCACGGTAGAGGGCCACCGCCGCGACGTTGTCACGATAGACACGCAGGGTCAGGCGCTGCACCCCCGGCGACCGGAGGGCCTCGGCACCCAACAACTGCATCAGCACCCGCCCCAGGCCGCGCCCACGCGCCTGCGGCGAGACAATGATGCGGCCCAGGTGGGCAGTGCCGGGCGCGGTCCACCAGTACTGGCCGAACCCCATGCACGCACCCTCCCCGTCCAACAGCACCCAACCCGGGCGCTCGGCCAGTTCAAGAGCCTGTGCGAATGCCTCAGGCAGCAGAGGAAACGCAACGCCCGGGCCAGCCCAGCGTTGCGTCGCTGCAACCGAATCGAGCCAGCCAGCGATACGCGGGTAATGCCGAGGTTGAACCGGTTGCAACTGTGCGGGCATATGGAAGCCTGTGTGGTCTGGTCCACTGATTGTGAGCGGCCCGCCCGGCGCCGTCACGCTGCGCGGCAGCCATTGAATGTTGTCCTGCGACAATGCCCTTGCACCATCACAGTCGCAGCTTCAGCCCTGCAGGTAGGCAGGGCCGTCCCAGCCATCAAGGTACCTCGGCAACTCATCGCGAACCTCAACTACGCGTTGCCGGTAGTAGAGATGCATTGTGGGCGCCATGGCAACGTCCAGCCATCCGCCGCCAGCGCGGGCGAGCATGGCGTTGGGAACGACACGCATGCACAGACGGTTCGTGCCGAACACAACCTCGCCGCACGTAGCACAGAAGGTCTTCTTCAGCTGCTTGTGGGGATGGCTGAAGCTTCGCGCATCGAAGGAGGCCATCTGAACCGACGAAGCCTCCCATGCCGTCGCGGAGAACACGGTGACACCGTAGAAGTCCCTGCACGATGAACAGTGGCAGTTGGCGCGTGCGACCGGCTCTCCACCCAGCTCAATGGCGACGTTCCCGCACAGGCACGCTACTCGTATCGACATGATGACCCGAAAGAGAGGGGCACGCGCGGATTCTACTGCCATATCTGGAACACATGCCGACTGCCCCAGCAGAAAATTCAATCGGCCTCACCCACAGACGCAAAGTGTCGTCCATCGACTTCAGGGTCTTCGGGCGCCTCCTCCCGATACCCTTTCCCTTCAGGGCCAGCAGGGTATCCAGCATGTCGTACCGCACGACGATGGTGTTGATGGCGCGCTCGCCGATGTTGCCCACCTTCTTCACCCGGAGCAAAGTGACGGCAGCGAACTTAACGCGGGGTGTAAAAGAGAAGGGCCCATCGGAGAGCGGGCCCTTCCTTGTTCATTTGCCGGTTGTTGACGACTGGATGGGCTTCGGGGTGGTCAGATCGTAGGCAAAGCATGCAGCCTGCATTTCCGTAAGCGCCTTCCGTCGATCGTGCGACGCCTCTCTGCGATCCGTGATCACTGGGAGCTTCAGACGAATCACGTCAGCGACAGCTCTACGATCAGCAATTGCCGCGGATCCCCCGAACCCAGAGTCCTCCAGCGCCTTTCCCGCCATACCAGAGGCGCCCCCCAATGCACTTAGTCCCGCTATTGCACCGGCGTGCTTGGCAGCGTTCGCCGCCGTAAGTGCAGGTGCGATGACCGTGCCCGCGACCAGCCCGATGCCGTACACCCAGAGGGACGCCTTTCGCTGATCAACGGATTTGTTCTCCATCCCGAGGATGAGCTTCTTGCATTCCGCCAGTACCGCTGGCAACGCCTCCTCAACGTCCGAGGCGTCATCCACCTCCTCTCCAGGCTCATACCATCCGTCGCGGGGAAGCCTCCTCGGAGGCTTGACTCCGCTGGGATCAGGCGCCTGGGCCTGACCGTCAACGGGGGGCGGCGGAGGTGGAGGTGGAGGTGGAGGTGGTGCTACGGCGGCCCGGGAAGGATGGCCAACGAAAGAGACGTTGTAGGGTGCAGTGGCCCCCCCCTTGGTTGAACAACCAACGCAAAGCACAGCCGCAACCAGAACAGCGGTCATCGCCTTCATGTTGCCCCCTGTCGGCGGCGTCATGCCACCGCTGGGGCCTTTACTACCACAGGATTGCGGTTTTCACGGGACCGACAATCCGACGCTGCCTGCATTTTGCCGGGGCCCAGTTTGGCGGACACCGGTTGCATGGCCTGCGGCCGCGTGAATCCAGCCTCCACCTGGGCCAGGTACCCAGCCCGGACGCACTGCGCCAGTAGTAGTGCTGGTCGACACGGGGTACACCGGGTTCGTCGAAGATGGCCTCTATCCGTCATTCCGTCTGATTGACGATTCGATCATCGGCGGCCGAGTCCGCCTCACCCAGCACCTGCATGGCGTTGCATGACCTGCCGCGCTTGGTTATTGCTCGCGGGTCAGGCGAAGGTTCCCATCGGACGGCAGCAGGATTCGATAGACCTGCCTTTCGCCCGCGTTGATGGTCAGGTTCTGAGACGTTGAAATGTTCGGGCAGGCGCCGCCGCCTGTGTCGAGCTTCACGAAGTAGGAGCCTGGTGATACATACAGAGTGGCGGCTTCGGACTGGCGAATGTCCATCACCTTCTCATTGTTGAGAGAGATGGCATGCGTGCAGGCAGATCCATGGAAACCCTTGTCCCGCATGATGTAGATCTGCGCACTACGGTCCGGCGACGGCGCCAAGCGTTCGGCCTTGTAGATACGATCAGGAGGCACCGGCCTGGCGGTTTCCTCCGTGACGGGGACCGTGGAACAGCCGATTAACGTGGCCATTGCGGCCGCAGCACCAAGCATTCCTTTCCGCATGATCCCCTCCGTTATTGTTGGCTGATTCTACTGCGCGTCCGCACTTGCGCAATTCCGAACGGATCGGCAGAAAGATTACCTTACGGCATTGCGATTCAATTGCCGCGCGGCAATCCAACTCCAGCCGCCCACCAAGCCTCCCGGCAGAGGTGGGCAGCCAAAGTGTTGAGAGCGATCCAGACGAAGATGGCCGGGGGTGCACGAGGTCGGCAAGTAGCGCGAGGCGCCGCTGGGCCGGTATGTGCGCTGGGCACTTCGCTGTCTATCCGATCCGCTTGTCGCCGTGCACAAGAACACGGTATGGCCATCACCGGAGTGCCGTTGCGACAGGTGCAGATCCTGGCCGGGCATGCCGACTACGCCACTACTGGAAGTGCTACGAGCACCTCTCCCCCTGAGGGCGATGACGGTGCGGTGGCGAAGCCAACCTATTGATTCGCCATTACCACCACTGTGACCAAATGGCGCCTTTTGATGGCCCGATATGGCCTGTGGCGATATAGCGGCTTTCGCAAGTTGTTGATTCTGGCGACCCCGGCCCGATTCGAACGGTCGACCTTCCCCTTGGGAGGGGATTTCGTCGCCCGCTCAATCAGCAACTTACGAAGTGCCTGGGACCAGCGTGGGTCCATTGCCACTCGATCACACGACGCTGGTGATTACTGCCCCATCAGGGAACCCAAGAGGCAGGGCTGGCAAATGTCCACCTTTCCCAACAACCCATGCTACGTGACCAAAGAGTTCTCCCGCCAAAATCGGCAAAAGCTCGCGCTTGGTTGAAGAGTATAAGTGAAGCGCCAGCACGTTCACGCTGCGCTTACATTGCACGCCAATCTACAACTCCAGGAAGGAACTGAAATGCGTTTGAAGGCTGCAAAGGTCATTCTCGGAATATCGCTTTTCACAAGTGCCCTCTCCGCACACGCAATCGACTCAATAACCTGTGATGACTGCACTTTGACAAAGCGTCAGATGCAGTCAAAGGCAGGAGGAGACGGAGACTACTACTTCTGGGATTTCAAGAATCGACGCCTGTACCACATGAACGTATCCGGTAGTGGCGGCCCGCTTTATCGCGCAGCTGCCGCTCCAGGCGGAACAAAAGTAAAGGAAATCATGCTGACTGCGGACGAACAAGCAATGTTCAATGCGGGCATGCAGCTCTACGACGCGAATGGCCGGTCTGAGACGGTTAGAGTCCAAGCGCCTGTATATGACAGCCGCGCTGCGCTCAACTCATTCGGTGGCGCGATCGCCGCAGCGCCCACCCAGGCTATACCACTCGCCGATCCACCTCAGACCTACCCGATGAATGCAATGGATGCGGTGACGACACCGGCTTGGCGTGAGGCGGCTATTGCGAAAACACTATCCTACGACAATCTCGGGCCTTTGCGGTTTGTGGGAGAGACCCTTCGTGTTCTCGTTTCAGGCTTCTCTCAAGCCGTCAACATCACAAAGCTGCCGAGCCCCTTCAGCATCGTAACCACTATTCCCTTCCCTGACGGCTCTTACATTCTCGTGCAATACACCTATCAAGATCACGGGTACAGATACATCCGTGGATCCGGGCGAGACGCAGCAGGCAATGTGATTCCTGACGGGCAGAAGGATATTGCGAGCCCCGATCAAGCTTCCCAAACGTACATTTATCCGACGGGCCCACTTGCGGCAGGCCCGGGTGGTGAGATGATAAGACACCTCGACAACCTGGGTGTCCGTTGGATCGGCGCAAACTCTCCACCGGTATATGTTGGTTTCCGAATCGGCTGTTCCTACACTCCCTCAGGTGCACAATGCCAAGTGAACTCCCTAACCCCATAGAACGTGGATCAGAGCGACTGATCCACGGAAACGGCATTCTTATCCGGGCATTTTTGATCCTGACGATGAGCTCTGCAGTATGGATGCTGGCCGGACTGTCGATCGGAAGGGGTGCCAAGGGCGCTCTTGTCTGGCCGTACATCATTCCATCCCTCGTCTTCATCGCGCTCATCGTTTCCTATAGAGCGAGGGTGCGGAATGCCGAATGGTTCACCAATAAGCCACGGACGCTGTTCCTGCTTACTCTGTCTTGGATTGCCTGCGCAGTTGGGCTTGTTCTTTCAGTAGCACCCTTCTGATGACTGAGCCCTGCCGTCGTGATGGCGGTGGGGCTCACATTTCCTCATGAGGGCTGCGCCCTACAGCACCAGTGCTCTCTCGCCTGAATCGACAGGTCACCCTCGCACGCGCCTCCAGCCGATACTCGATGGAACCGTCGGCGCGTTCCACCTTGAACGCATAGGCGTCCGGCACATTGGGGTCGCCCGCAGCGCGAAGGGCAACCTGGCCCGGGTCGGTCAGGTCCTCGGCCACCTCCACCTGAGGGTCACCGGCGTTAGTGATGCCCTTGCCCTTCAGCGCCACCAGGGTGTCCAGCGTGTCGTACTGGACGATGTTGGTGCTGATGCCGCGCTCACCGATGCTGCCGACCTTCTTCACCTGCGCGAAGGTCAGGGCCTTGAACTCGGTCTCGGGCAGATCGGTGTGCAGGTTGTTCTCCAGGTACCGCTGGATGATAGTCTTGTCGCTGTGCTCGCACATCTTGCGGGTGGCGAGCAGGTTGAACTTCGACCAGGCAGCAGCAGCGTGTTGGCGATCAACGCCGTGTTCGTGCCGTTGAACACGTTGAGCAGTGCCTGATTGAGCATACCCACGATCAGCTCGGAGTCGGTAAAAGCTGTCCAGCTGCCAGTCGGGGCAGCAGTCGGAATCACGCCAGCGGCATTGAACAGGCCGGTGAAGCCCTTACGGCAGGGTAAGGTGAATCATCGTGCGGCCTCCTTCAGCTGCAGCCGGGAAAGGGTGACGTTCAGGGCGGCCAGCTCGTCCATCTTCATGACGAGCCACATGCGGCGTTGCTCGTGGATGCCGTTGAAACTGCCCAGGTGGCAGCCCTTGCACAGGCCACGGTGGTGTAGTGCTGCCCCTACTTGATGTGGTGGGCGTCGCTCGGTCCTGGTCGGCTACAGACACTGCATGGCAGCAGCTTTACTGCTTCCACGTGCCGCTCCTCTGCAGGAGTGAACGCCTTCTAGTTCTTCGAGCGCATCAGCAGCCCTCCCAGATCGGCAGGGGAGTGCGTATCCTCCCGCCATGGATAGGGGGAAATATCGACATGGGCTCGAGGAATCGGATCAACTGGATCACGGTGCTGCTGTACGTCGCGCTGATCACGGCGGGCTTCGGTGCAGCTCTTGGGCTGCTGTCCCTGACCGGACAGATATCGCTTGGCAAAGACGCGCCCGCGTGGGTTCAGGCCATTGGTAGCATCGTGGCCATCCTTATCGCTGTTGCAGTTCCTTCGGCTCAGCACTATCTGACTGAGAGAAAACAAGAGCGCGAGATGGCCGATAAGGCGCGCAGCCTGGGGCTGATGCTGCTGCCACACATCCAAGAGTTTGCCGAAAGAAACAATGCTGTGTGGACCGACGAGGATCCGGACGAACACGCGCAGTCTCTCGGTGAAGATGCCTGCGTGATCGGTCCGCTCGCTGAGAGTGCACTGAACATTCCACCAGCTATCACCGCAGTGATTTCGCGAATTCATGAACTTGGCCCTGCAGCCGAAGGCCTCCAGCGCGCGATCTACAACGTCACACGCGCTCGCGAGCTGATGATCGTCACCGGCGCCACCGTCGAGCACCTTCAAAGCGGCCCTCTGTATAAATCTCGAATGGCCACCTACAGCAAGAGCAAGTTCTATGGCCTGCTCTGGGACACGCTGGCGGCTCTGACCACTTCGCAGAATCGCATCGAGGCGTTTTTCTTCCGCCCTTCCGCGCTTAATCCCTCTGATTGATTCTTTCACGCCACTCTCCTGTTCTGCCCGGCCATTTTCCAGAACTCGGCGCGCACGTCGTCGAGCATCACATGGGTGTAGCGGCGGCCGATGTACTCGGTCAGACCGTCGAACAGCTCCTGGAACCGGGCCTGTTCCATCTCGCCGAATGACAGGCTCTCTGCGCGCTTGACCGGGATGGTGCGGATTTCCGGCAGCGCGCCGGCCGGCACCTTGCGGGCGCCTGCACCCAGAGGCGCCTCGCAGGCGTCCAGCACCGCGGCGATCACTGGGGTGGCGTCCATTTCCACGATCTCGCAGCAGACGTCAGCGTCCAGCTGCAGACGCTTCACCGCATCGTGCGCGCCCAGCTGCTCCCCGCCTTCGACGATGTCGACCATCAGGTGTCCGATCTTGTGGATGAGGCGGTGCTGCGATTCCTCGCGCGGCTGCTTCAGCTCGCCGCGGGTCTCCCGGCCCACGCGGAACTTGCGATCGCGTAGCAGGCGCTGGTCGACGGCATTGGCCGCCTGCGCGGAGGTGTTCTTCTGCTTTGCCATGATGGTCTCCGAGGGACGCCCGCGCTGGGGCGTCCCTCCGTTCGTGGGCCGAGGCAGTTAAGCCGCAGCGCCGTGCTTGAAGGTCTTCACCGCGCCGCCCACGTCAACCAGGTTGCCGCCAGAGCGCATCCAGGCCATGAAGCCCACCTGGCCCTTCTTCACATAGGCCGAGTCGTTGAAGCGGAACAGGGTCACTGCCATCACGTCGCGGATCTCGTAGTAGCTGAAGTCGCCGAACGCGATCGAGGTGGCGCCTGCGGCCGGGGCGGGGCGTGCTGGTTGATCTGGATATCGCGGTTCAGCAGACGATCCGGCGCACCGCCCGGATTGTCCTGCTCGTAACCCGGCACGAAGATCGGCCGGCCCGTCGAAGTCGCCGGCAAGCCGAGCGTTCGCGTTATAGGCGGCCAGCCGTGACCGACTACGACTTCTTCGCCGCCATGGCCGGCGGCACCCCGCCCATCACCCCACCCACTGCCCCCCTGCCCTGCGCTCTCCCCCTGTAGCGCAGGGAGCCCGCGCCGGCCGGGCTCCACCGGCCGGCAACCCATCCCAGGAGTCCAGCGTGCGCAACCACCTCGACATCTTCGATCACGACCTCGCCCGCATTGCAGCAGCGGTGCGCTTGCCTACTGCCGCCACAGCATGCTGCGGTCTGAGCGCAGGAACCTCAGGCGGGGTCCTGCAGCGCAACTTCGAATGCGGCGGCAGAGCAATGCTCTGCGTCGGATCGGATCCGTCGAAGCCTGGACAGGGTGAGATTGAACGAGACTTGCCACTCCGCTCGCCTCACAGTGAACCCATCCTCCGTTTGTCCAACGTCGGGCCAATTGCTGTAGGAAGAAAACGAGCTCCTTTGAATGTAGAGGTCGCCCAGCAACCGTCCAAGCCTCAGCCCTATGGCGGGGCTACAAACGTGGAAACTCGGAAGCATCCGCCCAGCATTCTCGACACTGAGGCTATGCGCCTGATCGGACATTGTCTTACGTGCAGATTTGCTCGCAATGAACTCTTCGAAAGCGAAAGCTCTCCCGTCTTCCATCAAGCTAATACAAGCCGTCGACCATCGGACGACGGCTTCGAGCTCAGCAGAAAGAAAGGAAAGAATGACCCGCTCCTGACGAGCTCTCTCTTCCATTTCACGTTGCTCAGCAGTCGCCGCCTTTTCCCTAGCCTCTCGTTGACTAGTCTGAGAGAGCTCGTTGGCCTGATAAGCGAGATACGCAACCGCGATAGCGCCGAGGAGAGCAATTTCCGCAGCACCCATTGCCACACCAACAGCCCAAGCGTCCCACCACACCTCACAAGTACTGCTAAGCGGCCAGCACTGAATTACGCCGTCCAGCATGCTCATTCCCTGATCCCCCTTTGGACTCGGCCGCATTCTGCCATGGCCCGGTGCCCGGAGGCGTGCTGTGCATAGCCAGCTCGACATCCTCGATCACGACCCAGCCCGCATGGCAACGGCCAACCGAGCAGCCGCCGAGCGCGCACTGCACCACGTGCAGTTCACCGCCACCGTCCGACAGGAACGCCATGAGTACTACCTGGGCGAAGCCGAACGCTGGGAACACCTCCCCGCGCACAGCGAGCGCTCCACCAACAGCAAGGACATGCATGCATGAGCAACCACAAGACGACCCAAGCGGACGTGTGGCTCGGTGGGACGGCCAGGCTGGAGCATGTGCTGCCACCGCTACCGTGGACGACCTACAAGGCCTACAGCGACGCAAGCGACCTTTCTTCCGTATGGCTTCAACGGCTCTCACCAGCGCCGCCATGGAGCCCACCGCGGCCTCTTCTTAGGCCCCGCGAATATACGTGCGTTGATCTCTTCGAGGGCTTTCTCCAGCTCCGTGTCCGCAATCTCCAGATGCGTGTCCAGAATGTTCAAAATCAGAATCCGATCTTCAGCGCCAGGTCGCAGCGCACTTCTAACTTGGTACTTCATTTTCCTGGCCGCGACAGCGCAGGCCACCGCGACCGCAAGTCCTTGGGCCGCTTTGTGCAGCTCGTGGATGCGATGGAGGTTTTCTCGTACGGAAGCCGGAGCTTGAAGAACGTCACCGCCCTCTGCCTCAAAGCTTTCATTAATCGCTTGGGCGTGATCGTGTTGGATGTGGTGCCGCAACTTCCGAATGCGTTCGTGCCACTCCTGAACATCGGGCTCCAAGAGCGTGGACAGGCCAAGGGCTCGTTCCAGCGCTTCTTCCCGTCTGCGTCTCTGTTCTCGAAGCGATATTTGCAGCGCCAGAAACGCGGCAAAGAACGTCCCAATTGCCGACCATGCATCCCAGTCAACCAGACATTTACTGCCGAGCCACCAGCACTGACTGACGCCATCCAGCATACTCATTCGCTGATCCCCCTGTGGATTCGCCGGCATTCTGCCACGCCATGGCGCGTGGAGAGCTGCCATGGGTGACCGGCTGCTCACCGCTGTACAGGCCAAGCACACAGCGCGCGTCTTCCTCAGCGAGGCGCGAGCGCGGCGGCATGGCCTCGGGGCTACTGGTTCTCGTTCAACGCCGCTCAGCGCGCGCGTTTGCGCGCCACCGCCCCGCCCCACTGCCGGAGCCGCCGCGCGCACCGGCACTGCCGGCCCAACTGGATCTGTTCGCATGAGCGCTCTAGCGTTTCCGCTCAGCCTCAAGCTCCCCCAGCACAGCCGCCAAGCCGCGATTGCTGGCAATCGCTCGATCATGCCGGGTCTCCCCAGGCTTTCCCGAGTTGAGCCATTCCATCGCCCACGTCCGAAGCACCAGGTTTGCCGCTTCCAGAACTACCTAGTGGCGAGCATTCCTCTACCCATTCGCGAGCCGAGGGCCGAACACCATGAGCAGAGTTGCGCCCGGCTCCAGAAGCTGTTGCGCCGCATCCCCCTCCAGATGCTCACCGTGGTGAACCTGCCTAGCCAGTGCATCCAACAAATCGGCGAGCGACCGGTCAGCGCCAGGAGCCACGGTGCTCGGATCTGCTGCCTTTCCCCACAGTTTCCTTTGCCGCCTTGTCGTCTAGCAACCTGGCCTCGTACCAGTCCAGATACCACTCCAAGTAGTCGCGGACCTTTGGCAGGCGCGCCGAGATCCGCCCCCCCCTTGGGTCAGTTCTGCTTCTTTCGCGGCACGTATTCTCTCCGCCTCACGGGCGTCAGGTTGCCCAATGGACCAACGAAAGCGCTCGCCGCCTTCCGCCCAGTCGAGGTGGGCCTTGCTGCCGCGCCAGTAGAGTCGAACCTTTGCCATTCCTCTGCACCTTCGATCGCGGCATAGAGCGCCGCCTTTTCGTACAACTGCTTTCCCATGAAGCGGCGGGAGTGAGCCCATAGCACATGGCGTTCTTCCTGAACTGGCTATTGGAGACGCCGCAGTAGTGGGCGGCTTCGTCAACGGTCAGCCAATCCTCCACTGATAAATCGAGCCTTTCAGCGGCGCCCATTGGCGCCTCCTGCGGCCTTCCTGAGCCAAGAAGTGCGCCTTCTGAAGCACGGTCACAGTACCGAACTGGATGCACGCATCCCCCAGCGGCTGCGCGTACTGGCCGGCGCCCATGGCGGCCGCTACGGTTTCGGTGCTCACCATGGTCTCTCCTGCATAGGTGCCCGCCCCGCAACCGGCTGATGCGCGAGGATGTGGTTGGTCCGGGGGGGGCTGCGGGCGCAGAGGGCCGATCACCACCGCTGCCTAGGCGCTGCCCGGCCTCTAAAGGCCGTGCGCAGACCGCACGCCTGCGTTGTCGCCAACCCCAATCGCCTCACGGCGAGCGGAGGGGCTTTCGGCGCGGAGGTTGATCGGTGTTCGGGTCCCGGAAACGCAGAAGCCCCAGCGCAGGGCCGGGGCTTCAGGGACAATTATTGACAGTTGCAGAATTAGTTCATTTCCTAACGTCACTGTCAATCACTTCGGGATGGGGCGACCCAGCTCCTCATGCAAGCCGGCCTTCTCGCCAGTCTCGTTCATCGGGAGGATGGCTTGCGAAAGATCTGTAATCTCAGAACGCTGGTTTCTGACCTTGCGCGAATTCTCCACTCGATTCAAGTAATCGCCCAATGTCAGCATATTCATGACGCTGGTGGACTGCGACCCCTGGGTGGCGGCTTGCTTGAGCGAATGCATCTGATTTGCTAGCCCGGCCTTGTCGCGCTCAAGCTCACGAATGCGGTTTTCTGCATGTTTGAGTGCCTGCGTGTCAGTCTCACCTTTACTCTCGAGCCGCTCTTTGCTTTCCACAGCTTCGCGGAGCTGTTCGTCCTTCTGGGTCAGCTGGTCACGGAGCTCCCCTACCGCCATGAATATCTTCGAAACATCAGCATCGGGGACGACATCCACCCAATTCTCGATCGACCCAACTACTTCTAGCTGGAGCGTCCGGATTGATTCGAGCACTTCATCAAGGTTGCGCATAGCGACTTGAGCTCGGACCTCTGGAACCTGCTGCTTCTGAGAGTCAGCAACGAAAGTGGCGACCCTTCGCTCCAGCGCAAGCGTTTTGGTCAGAATCAAACGCAGACCACGCACAGCCATCCGGCCACTTGCATATAGCTTACCGTCTTGGTTGATAGCTGCCATCGCTGTCGAGATCCTCGCCCCGACCACGCCCGTTACCACAGCGACAACGATTTGCAGCAAGGCATTGTAGTTCTCACCTACAGCTTTGGGTCCGAACCAGCCCAGCACGACGCCGACCACTATGAGTAGAAAAGTATAGGGGTCCAGAACGACCTTCAGGAATACTCCCCAAGGTCTAACCACTCCTACGAGCCAACGGCCAAAACCATAGAATGCCCCTCCACCGGACGTTGGAGTGCCACTCTTCACATTTGCTGCATTCTCCGCCGCAGGATCGCCTGCCATGATCTTCCCCTGACGTCACACCGCCATTCGGCCCCGGATCCAGTCTAGGGCCTTGACTAGCTCATAGCGATACTGTCGAATCGTTAACGAACCGCCATACCTCTCAGCCACCATACGCGCCTTGCCCGCGCACAGAAGGCGGCAGCCGACGCCGCGGCAGAGGCAGCGGCCCAGCAGCAGACCGAACCGGTGGCAGCCGCGCCGGCAGCGACTGCGGCACCGGCGCGAAGCGCTCCGACGGCAATGGCCAGCACCCCGGCACCGAACGCCGCGCCGCGCGAGGTCGCCAAGATCAAGCTGGGCGACATCAACGCGCGCATCGCCCCGCTCTTGATCAGCGCCGACGGTCTGGCCCTGCTGGGGTTCAAGCCGATCAATCCCACCGGTGCCACTAAGCTCTACGACCAGGCGCAGTTCCCGGACATGTGCCGGGCCATGATCCACGGTCTGCAGGATGCGGCCGACCAGTACCCGCTGGCCGCGTGATGGAGCTCTGGCGCACCAGCGAACTGCAGGCCCTGCGCCAGATGGAGGGCCGCGACGCGATGACCGTCGCGGATGCCCTCGGACGCTCGCCCCGTGCGGTTCAAGACATGGCCCGCTGCCAAGGGATGCCGGTACCGCGCCAGCGTCATGCCCGGTACTGGCCGGCCACCACTAAACGCCGCGCCCGGCAGCTCCGGGCCAGCGGCAACACCGTCAACCAGATCAGCGCCGCGCTGGGTGTCCCGTTCGGGACGGTGCGCCGCTGGGTCTACGAAGGAGCAGCAGCATGACCAGCATCCACGTGAAGCCCGTCTTCAGTGGCGCGACCGACCGCGAAAAGGACCAGGCCCGGCAGAAGCTGGCGAGTGACATCGCACGCTTCAAGGCCGCCGGCGGCAAGGTCGAAATCTCGGGCACAAGCGGCATCGACAAGAGCACGATCAGCCGCAGGCAGGTGGTTGAGGCTCGACACGGTCGCCGCGGTGGTAAGAAGGCAGCAAAGGCATGAGCCGCCACATCGAACGCCGCGCGCCCAAGGAGACGCTGGGCTTCGCTTGGGGCCGGTTCCCAACCGTCGACGGCAGCGCAATCACCTGGCGCCTGTACCGCCGCGACCACCGCCGTGCGCTGCACATGCACGCAGAGACCTTCTTTGCCCAAGAAGACCGCGCAGTGATCGCCAGGCACCTGCGCCGCGCGCGCCGCCACCTTCGCGACCAGGTGGATGAGATCGACCTAGTTGCGATGGGGCTGGCAGAGTAAGCAATTTAAGCGACCGGGATTCTTTCCTGTCCCTCGGTGCGCTCGCTTTCGCTGAGAACCTCCTCGCGGAAGCGATCGACCAGATCAGGAGCGATGCTAGCCACGAATTGAAGTTGCTGCCGCAGCACCTCCAAAGCCATCCGCCTGCCGGTGTACGAGACGCTGATACGTGTAGCCATGATCGTCGGTATCGGCTGGTGCTCGTGGATGTGCGCGGCGATGTGGCAGGCAGCCGCGTTGATATCCCTGCTGTGGCTGATCATCGTCGCCAGGTCCGCGCCGAGATCTACGGACAGGTAGTGGATCCGCTCGGCGATGGCTTCCGCGCTGGGCAACAAAGGTTCGGCGAGGCGCTCAACTGCGTTTTTCACGGCGCGCCAATCTTTGACCCTGCTCGGGTCGAGTGTGGGCAATGCGTCAAGTTCAGCCGCGTAGGTCTGGATCTTCTTCGGCACAGCGGTCACTTCGTGAAGCAAAAGGCGTCCAACGATTCGGGCTTGTGCCTTCCACAGAACCTGAGAGTCCAGGTGTTGCCTCGCAGCGATAGTTGCGGCTTGCCGGGATGTGCGCCACGCAAGGAAAGCAACCAGAACAGTCACCAGACCCACGGCTGCGGTGGCGATGGCTCCCCACCCCGCCCAGAACGTCGCGCACTCCGCCTTCATCGAAAGGCATTCACCAAATCCCAGAGCCATCCCATGGTCCCCCTCTCTGTGCTGGAGCCGATTCTGCCATGACCTTCATCCATCGGAACGAGCGGGTCTAAGTGTAGGAACGGCTCTGACGAACTACCGTCGTCTGGAGCGAGACCAGCAACCGCGACATGATCCTGACCGACCGCCGCGGCGCGCGATCATGCGATCCAATCAATGCTGATCGCTGAACCACAGACACTCAACTCCCTTGTTCGTGGCCTCCAAGGTCAATACCGGTGAGCTTCTTTATCGCGAGCAAGACGTTCTGGGCGGCGAGCTCCACGTTGTCAAGAGCCGTCGTGTAATCAGAGAGTCTATGAAAAGGATGATTACCATACATATCAATCTCCTCGCCGGCGTCCAGAAAGGCATTCAGCACATCAAGGCTGGACTGCAAATTGGAGACACCAATAGAGATCATTTCCAGGCCATCAGAGAGGATGACAAATGGAACTTGCCCCTTAACCCTCAGAAGACCTGAGACAGTCTTGGCGTCGGCCCCAGCGGCCAAGGCCTTCGGTATTTCAGGCAGGATCTTGTTCTTAATCGTCTTAGTTTGATCCCGCACGTCGAGGATTTTCGGAAGAAGACGATTGATTTCGATAAACGAGATCTGACGCTCTCGCGTGGCACGCCTCTCGTTATCCACCTTGTAGTTGCGAGCGGGAACGTACACCGCGAGAAATGTGGCAATGGCAGCAGCCCAACCACCGATAGCAGACACGGCCGTCCAGTCAAGTCGACAGGTGGGCGCGAAATTGAAGCAAGGAACCATGACTTCAGCAACGATCATCTGGCCATTTCCATATGGTGGAGACGCCATTCTGCCATGGAGAGCCGCCGTGTCTGACACGGCGCTCAGCGCTAAACCAGATAACGGCGCGCTTTCGGCGACGGGCAACCATCGGAATCTGCACATTGGGGCTGCCCACTGCTCCATCCTGCCTAGTAATCCATTTGCCACGACTGCGCGTCTCTCGGAGATTGCCCATGACTGACCAGCTGCTCACCGCCGCAATGGTCCACGTGTTCGCCCTGGCCGGGTTTGCGGCCGGCATCGCCACCCTGTGGGCGATCAGCCGCGCATGCCTTGCCGCGCGCGCCGGGCTGCGCTGGTGCTGGCGGAGGTGAGCTCATGGCCAATAAGTTTGGAAACGCCGACGGCGGCGGCTTCAACAAGGAAACGTGGCTCACGCCGCCACACATCCTCGCCGCGCTCGGTCCCTTCGACCTCGACCCCTGCGCAGCCCCTTCGCCACGCCCTTGGCCGTCGGCCGCCAGGCACATCGAGTTGCCCGGGGACGGCCTGACGGCGGAGTGGCAAGGTCGGGTGTGGTGCAATCCGCCATATGGGGCCCAAGCCGTTCGCTGGCTTCAGCGGATGGCGGAACATGGGAACGGTGTGGCTCTGGTTTTTGCACGAACCGAGACGACCATGTTCCAGGATCAGGTCTGGCCACGGGCCCACGCAGTTCTGTTCTTGCGCGGCCGCATCGCGTTCTGTTCACCAGACGGCAAACCAGCAATGAGTGACGGGCACCGTCCGTCCTCATAGCCTACGGGGAATCCAACGCGCGGCAGCTGGCCGCCTGTGGGCTCGAAGGGTATTGCATGAAGCTCGAACCGGCATTTCGAAAGAACGATGACCTGTTCGGGGCTGCCGCATGAACGCCCAGCTCTTCCCCCGCGAACCGCGCCGCATGAAGCAGCCGGCCAAGGACGTGCTGCGCGAGCAGCTGGTGGTCGCGGCCGATGAAGTGATCTGCCTTCGCGCAGAGGTTCTGCGCATGCGCGATGCAGCAACCCAGGCCACCAAGCAGCTGCGCGCTCCGCTGGCCACGAACTAAAGGAGGACCGGATGAGAGCTGCTGAAAAGCTGGACATCGTCGGAAAGGACTGGCTGACCGTGGACGAGGCCGCGCACTACTGCGGGGTGTCACGAAGCCAGTTCGATTCGAACATCGCCGACTACGGCATCGAACCACGAAATTTCATGGGCAAGAAGCTCTACGAGAAGGCTGCCCTCTACTCTGCAATCTACGGCTCCAAGCAATGGTCAAGGTCACAATCGTCTGGCGCGATGGCGCCGCGTACCTCAACTGGCGGGAAGGCGGCAAGCGAAGCCGTGTCGCCATTGGTCGCGTCAGCCCACGCGAGACTGAGCGCGTATGAGCAGCGAAAGAAGCGGAACTGACCCATGGTGTGCGCATCCTCCCCGGCTGCCCACTGTCAGGGATTTCCTGGAGGCGTACCTGGACTGGTACAAGGTGGAAGACCCGACTACGCACGGCAAGGCAAAGAGCGAGGTCCGACTGTTCATTGCTCGCTTCGGCCATCGATCGATCGACACCCTGCGCCCGATGGAAATGGAGTCATACAAGACAGATAGCCTGACCAAGGACAAGGTGGCACCAGAGACCGTGGGCAAGGAGGTGCGTAGGCTGCAGGCCGCGTTCCGGCGTGGCGTGAAGTGGAAGAAACTGTACTTCAACCCGCTGGAGGAAACCCAGGCACGCGCGGCGTCCGCAGCGTAGCGGTGCGGTTCTACGACCGGGCCGCGATGCGCAAGCTGTATCGTGCGAACCCCGGTCGGGCGCCTCTGTGGCTTTTCATGGCCCACACGGGTCTGCGCCGTGGTGAGCTGGTTGGACTGGGCAAGGATTCGGCGGCAGGGAGCAGACTCAGGGTCGAGAGCGAGCCAGACGAAGATGGCCAGGGGCGCACGAAGTCAGGCAAGTGGCGCGAGGTGCAGCTTAACCGGTATGCGCGCTGGGCGCTGCGCCGCCTACCCGATCCGCTGGTGGCCGTGCACAAAGACACCGTATCCGACTGGTTCGCGTCCGATGCCAAGCGGGCTGGGATCGGCGGCAGCCTCCACCGGCTACGGCACACCTTCTGCGCCCACGTGGTGATGGCCGGAGTGCCATTGCGAAGGGTGCAGATTCTGGCCGGCCATGCCGATTACGCCACGACCGAGAAGTTCTACGCCCATCTGACGCCTGAGGGCGACGATGGCGCGGTGGCGAAGCTCAGGTACTGAGCAGGAGCGCTGGGCCTACTGGGACCAAATCCTGTGGATATGCGGGAAACAGTGGGAAATGCTCACCACTGAGTCCGCCTAAGTTGTTGATTCTGGTGACCCCGGCCCGATTCGAACGGGCGACCTTCCCCTTAGGAGGGGGACGCTCTATCCAGCTGAGCTACGGGGCCATGCAGCCGGGAAGTTTACAGGCAACACACCCTGCCCTCCAAGCATTCGTGCTCCACACGGCGGCGCTGGCGCGTTGCACCATGGCCGGACAGGCCGCTCTGCTACCATCGGCGATTCAGTTCATCGCGCCCCCCACCTGCCCGCGATGGCACCAAACAACGTAACGAAACACAGGAGTCTGCATGTCTTCCGAGCTGCTCAAGTCCCTTGGCCTGGACGCGATCAACGCTGGCACGTACCTGGGCAACGGGGAGTGGTCGAGCGCGACCAGCGGTGAGCTGATCACCCCGGTCAACCCGACCACCGGCGAGCCGATCGCGCAGGTCCGCGCGACCACCGAGGCCGAGTACGAGACCGTCGTCGCCCGCGCCCAGGAAGCCTTCAAGGTCTGGCGCACCACGCCGGCCCCGCGTCGCGGCGAAGCCGTGCGCCTGTGCGGCGAAGCACTGCGCAAGCACAAGGACGCCCTGGGTTCGCTGGTGGCGCTGGAAATGGGCAAGAGCAAGCCGGAAGGCGACGGCGAAGTGCAGGAGATGATTGACATCGCCGATTTCGCCGTGGGCCAGAGCCGCATGCTGTACGGCTACACCATGCATTCCGAGCGCCCCGGCCACCGCATGTACGAGCAGTACCACCCGCTGGGCCTGGTCGGCATCATCTCTGCCTTCAACTTCCCGGTCGCGGTGTGGAGCTGGAACTCGTTCCTGGCCGCCATCTGTGGCGACGTGTGCATCTGGAAGCCGTCCAACAAGACGCCGCTGACCGCCATCGCCTCGCTGAAGATCTGCAACGACGCCCTGCGCGAAGCCGGTTTCCCGGACATCTTCTTCCTGATCAACGATGCGGGCACCGCGCTGTCGGAAAAGATGGTCGATGACCGTCGCGTGCCGCTGATCAGCTTCACCGGCTCGACCCAGGTCGGCCGCACCGTCAACGAGAAGGTCGCGCGCCGCCTCGGCCGCTGCCTGCTGGAACTGGGCGGCAACAACGCCATCATCCTGGACGAAACCGCCGACCTGAAGCTGGCCGTTCCGGGCATCGTGTTCGGCGCCGTCGGCACCGCCGGCCAGCGCTGCACCACCACCCGCCGCCTGATCGTGCACCGCTCGATCTACGCCGACGTGCTGGCCACCCTGGTCAAGGCCTACAAGCAGGTCGAAGGCAAGATCGGCGATCCGACCGATGCCGCCAACCTGATGGGCCCGCTGAACAGCGACGGTGCCGTGCAGCAGTTCCTCGATGCCATCGCCCAGGCCAAGGCCGCTGGCGGCACCATCGAAACCGGCGGCACCCGCATCGACCGCGCGGGCAACTTCGTTCTGCCGGCCATCGTCTCCGGTCTGAAGAACAGTGACGCCGTGGTCCAGCACGAGACCTTCGCACCGATACTGTACGTGATGCCGTACGACAGCATCGACGAAGCCATCGACATGCAGAACGGCGTGCCGCAGGGCCTGTCGTCCTCGATCTTCACCCAGAACCTGAAGACCGCCGAGAAGTTCCTGTCGGCGGCCGGTAGCGACTGCGGCATCGCCAACATCAACATCGGCACGTCCGGTGCGGAAATCGGCGGCGCGTTCGGTGGCGAAAAGGACACCGGCGGTGGCCGCGAGTCGGGTTCGGATGCGTGGAAGGTCTACATGCGCCGCCAGACCAACACCATCAACTATTCGGACTCGCTGCCGCTGGCCCAGGGCATCAAGTTCGATCTGTGATGCCTTCTGTAGTGCCAGGCCATGCTCGGCAGGATGCGCCATGAACACCGTTGGAAATGCAGCCGAGCATGGCTCGGCTCTACAAGGTCGCAAGCCGGTGATTGATTTCACCGGCCGCCGCGTGCTGATCGCCGGCGGCAGCAAGGGCATTGGCCGTGAAATGGCGCTGGCATTCGCTGCTGCCGGTGCGCAGGTATCGGCCTGCGCCCGCGGACAGGCCGGGCTGGACGCCCTGCAGGCCGACGCCCATGCCCAAGGCACGTCGCTGCACACGTTTGCCACCGATCTGGCCGACATTGGCCAGATCCAGGTGTGGCTGGACGCTGCCGCCAACGCACTCGGCGGCATCGATGTGCTGGTCAACAACGCCACCGGCTACGGCATGGCCGATGACGAAGATGGCTGGGCCGCCAGCCTGCAGATCGATCTGATGGCGGCGGTGCGGGCCTCGCGCCTGGCACTGCCCTGGCTGCGCGCATCCAGCGATGCCTGCATCCTCAACCTGTCCTCGATCGCCGCACAGCAGCCACGCCCCGGCGGCGCACCCTACGCCGCCGCCAAGGCCGCGCTGTCGCACTACACCACCTCGCAGGCACTGGCGCTGGCCAAGGACCGGATCCGGGTCAACGCCATCGCACCCGGTTCCATCGAATTCGACGATGGCCTGTGGGATCGCCGCCGCACCGAAGACCCCGCGCTGTACCACGGCACCGTGGCGAAGATCCCGTTCGGCCGCTTCGGCCATCCGCGCGAGATTGCCGACGCGGCCCTGTTCCTGTGCTCGCCGCTGGCGCGCTGGATCACCGGCCATGTGCTCAATGTGGACGGCGGCCAGGTGTTGATGGGCTGAATCTGTAGAGCCGAGCCCACGCTCGGCTAGCGCGCGAGGCGCGGTCGACACTGCATTGTCCAGGGTCCAGCCGAGCATGGGCTCGGCTCTACAGGGCGCTGCCCATGGGATTGCCCGGGCAGAGGCACTATCATGTGCACACTGCCAAGGAGGACCCCGATGAGCGTGGCACCCCGACAGACAAGCGCCCTGGCCGTAGTCAGCCTGGTCATGGGCATCGCCAGCTGGACCGTCCTGCCCTTCGTGGCCAGCATCGTGGCCATCGTCACCGGCCACATGGCCCGCGCCGAGATCCGCCGCCGCCCGCAGGAACTGGAAGGCGATGGCCTTGCCGTCACCGGTCTTGTGCTGGGCTGGGTGATGGTCGGCGCGGTAGTCGCCGCCATCCTGGTCTTCATCCTGTTCTTCGGCGGCCTGGCCTGGCTCGCCGCGATGTCGAACTGATCGCCATGACCGTTTCCGACAGCACTGAACGCTTCAGCAGTCGCGTCGCCGATTACGTCCGCTACCGGCCCGACTACCCGCCCGCCCTGCTGGAGTGGCTGCATGGCCCCATGGGCGTGGGCCACGAGGCCGTGGTCGCCGACATCGGCGCCGGCACCGGCATTTCCAGCCGCCTGTTCCTGGCCACCGGCCATCCGGTCATTGCGGTGGAACCGAACGCCGCCATGCGCGCTGCGTCCGAGCAGTGGCTGGCACCGCAGTACCCACGATTCAGCGCTATCGACGGCCGCGCCGAGGCCACCGGCCTGGACGATGCCAGCGTTGACCTGGTCAGCGTCGCGCAGGCCTTCCACTGGTTCGATACCGTAGCGGTGCGCGCCGAGTGGCAGCGCATCCTGCGCCCGGGTGGCCAGGCACTGATCTACTGGAACTCGCGCCTGCTCGATGCCAGCCCGTTCCTGGTCGGCTACGAACAGCTGCTGCTGGACTACGGCACCGACTACACCGCCGTGGCCGAGCGCTACCAGGACGACGCCACCATGCAGGCCTGGTTCGGCGCCGGGCTGCGCGGCATGGTGCAGCTGCCGAACGTGCAGTACCTGGATCTGGATGCCCTGCAAGGGCGCCTGCTGTCCTCCTCCTATGCCCCCCAACCCGGTCACCCGCGCCATGCGCCGATGATCGCCGCTCTGCAGGACCTGTTCGCCGCCCACGCGGTCGACGGCCAGGTTGCTTTTGAATATCGAACCCGAGCCTTCCTCGGCACGCTGGACTGAACCGACGCATGTATTCGCTTGCCCGCCCCTTCCTGTTCTCGCTCGACGCCGAGCGCGCCCACGGCCTCGGCCTGTCCGCAATGGACCTGGCCTATCGCACCGGCACCACGCCGCTGCTGGCCGCCCGCATCGCGCCGATGCCGAGCACCGTGTTCGGGCTGACGTTCCCCAATCCGGTCGGCCTCGCTGCTGGCCTGGACAAGAACGGCGAGCATATCGATGCGCTGTTCGCGCTGGGCTTCGGCTTCGTCGAAATCGGCACCATCACCCCGCGCCCGCAGGCCGGCAACCCGCAGCCGCGCCTGTTCCGCCTGCCGGAGCACAACGCGATCATCAACCGCATGGGCTTCAACAACGCGGGCGTGGATGCGCTGGTGCGCAATGTCGAACGCGCGCGCAACCGTCGCGGCCTGCTCGGCATCAACATCGGCAAGAACAAGGACACCCCCAACGAACAGGCCGTGGACGATTACATCGCCTGCCTGGACAAGGTGTATCCGCTGGCCGACTACATCACGGTCAACATCTCCTCGCCCAACACCGCCGGCCTGCGTGAGCTGCAGGAAGAGACCGCACTGCGCCAGCTGGTCAGCCAGCTGCGTGACCGCCAGGAAGCCCTGGCTGCGCAGCACGGTCGCCGCGTGCCGATGCTGGTGAAGGTGGCGCCGGACCTCAGTGAACGCGACATCGATGCCGCCGCGCGCGTGCTGGGCGAACTGCAGGTGGACGGCGTGATCGCCACCAACACCACCATCGACCACAGCAAGGTGGCCGGCGATCCGCTGGCCAACGAGGCCGGTGGCCTGTCCGGCGCGCCGGTGCTGGAGCAGTCCACGCTGGTGCTGCGCCGCCTGCGTTCGCGCCTGCCCGAATCGGTACCGCTGATCGGTGTCGGCGGCATCCTGTCCGGTGCCGATGCCGTGGCCAAGATGGCCGCCGGCGCCGCGCTGGTGCAGTGCTACAGCGGCCTGATCTTCCGTGGCCCCGCCCTGGTCTCCGAATGCGTGGAGGCGATCCGTCGCCGCCGCGAAGCGCCGAGCCGCGGCGCGGTGGCGCCGCTGTGAGCGCGCCCATGGACACCACCGATGCAGCCGCACCGCTGCGCTGGACGCTCACCCGCAATGCGCCCCTGCAGGCACTGAACACCTTCCATGTGCAGGCCAGCGCGGCACAGCTGCTGGAACTGCACGACGCTGCCCTGCTGCCGGAAGTGCTGGCGCTGCCCGAAGTGGCCAGCGGCCCACTGCTGGTGCTGGGCAGCGGCAGCAACGTACTGATCGCAGAAGACCTGCCCGGCACCGTGCTGGTGTTCGGCAACCGCGACATCAGTTTCCTTGAACACCGCGCCGACCATGCGGTGATCCGCGCCGGCGCCGGTGTGCCCTGGCATGGCCTGGTGATGTGGTCGCTGCAGGAAGGCCTGTCCGGCCTGGAAAACCTGGCCCTGATTCCCGGCACCGCCGGTGCCGCGCCGATCCAGAACATCGGTGCCTATGGCGCGCAGGTTGGCGAATTCATCCAGTCCGTCGAGGCCTGGGACTGCCAGGAACAGGCCTGGGTGCGGCTGGACAACGAACAGTGTGGCTTCGCCTACCGCGACAGCGTGTTCAAGCAGCAGATGGACCGTTACCTGATCACTGCCATCGAGCTGAAGCTGCCATTGCTGCATGACCTGCGCATGGACTACGCCGGCATCCGCGAGGAACTGCAGGCACAGGGCGTGGAACTGCCGGGTGCGGTGGACGTAGCCAATGCGGTGATCGCGATCCGCCGCCGCAAGCTGCCCGACCCGGACGTGCTGGGCAATGCCGGCAGCTTCTTCAAGAACCCGGTGCTGCCGCTGGAACAGGTTGACGTGCTGCTGCAGCACTTCCCCGACCTGCCGGTGTTCCCGTCCGACCAGGACGGCAAGCGCAAGGTTTCGGCGGCCTGGATGATCGAGTCCTGCGGCTGGAAGGGTTTCCGCGAAGGCGATGCCGGCGTGGCCGCCAGCCACGCGCTGGTGCTGGTCAACCATGGCAACGCCAGCGGCGCTGAACTGCTGGCACTTGCACGCCGCATCTCGGCCTCGGTGCTGGAGAAGTTCGGCGTGCCGATCGAACCGGAGCCCCGCCTGCTCGGCGCCCAGTGGTGAGCACCCCCGCCCTCTCCCCAAGCGCCACTCCGATGCGGGCGGCGCTGCTGATGCTCGGCAGTACGATGGCGTTCGGCCTGATGGCGGTGGCGATCCGCTATGCCACGCGCTACGTGCCGACCCAGGAAGTAGCGTTCTTCCGCAACGCCTTCGGCCTGCTGGCCCTGTTGCCGATGCTGTTGCGCCCGGGCCATGCGCCGCTGAAGACCCAGCAGCTGCCGCGCTATTTCGTGCGCAGTGCGATCGGCCTCGGTTCGATGCTGTGCGCGTTCTGGGCGCTGGGCCACCTGCCTTTGGCGCAGGCGGTTTCGCTGTCGTATTCCACGCCGCTGTTCGTCACGATTGCCGCCGTGCTGTGGTTGGGGGAAACCGTGCGCGTGCGGCGCTGGGCTGCGGTCGTGGTCGGCTTCATCGGCGTGCTGGTGATCGTGCGGCCCGGTACCGCGGGCTTCACCGCGGGCAGCTTGGTGGCGGTGGCTGCCGCCGTGCTCAGCTCATTGGTGGCGATCCAGATCAAGCAGCTGACCCGCGTCGACAGCGCCGACACCGTGGTGCTCTACACCTACGTGTTCTGGGTACCCCTGTCGCTGGTGCCGGCCCTGTTCGTCTGGGTCTGGCCGACCGGCATCGCCTGGCTGTGGCTGCTGGCCACCGGCGTACTCGGCACTATCGGCCAGCTGCTGTGGACGCGGGCACTGCGGCTCGGTGAAGTCTCGGCACTGACCCCGATCAGCTTCCTGCAGCTGCCGCTGGTAACACTCTTCGGCTGGCTGTTGTTCAACGAAAGCGTGGATCGCTGGACGCTCATCGGCGCCAGCATCATCCTCGCCGCGAACGCCTACATCGCCCACCGCGAAGCGGTGTTGTCGCGGCGTGCCGCAAGTGCGGCGGCCTCGGCAGCGGCCAAGCCCGCAGAATGAAAACCACCTGCATGGACAACCCATGGGTCGTGCACGGACAGGCTGCGGGTAGAGTCGACTGTTAGTCGACTATCGCGCGCATCGCGGGCATTGCTGGTTCATTCGAAGAGCAGTCGACTAACAGTCGACTCTACCCGGGCGATCCTGGCAACCCGGGGCGATCCTGGCAACGGCCCGGAACCTACGCCAGCGCGCGATACGCACGCTCCGCAGCATCGAACACATTGCCCGGCGCGAACTGTTCGCCCAGATAGTGCAGCGACTGCCGCCGCAATGGAGGCGAACGCTCCTCTCCATCGCTGCCC
Source organism: Stenotrophomonas maltophilia (assembly GCF_039555535.1). Taxonomy (NCBI): domain Bacteria; kingdom Pseudomonadati; phylum Pseudomonadota; class Gammaproteobacteria; order Lysobacterales; family Lysobacteraceae; genus Stenotrophomonas; species Stenotrophomonas maltophilia. The sequence continues at coordinate 2,853,631 of NZ_CP154630.1, forward strand.
AGCAACACCTGCTGGAACTCGATCAGGTCCTGCAGGATGCGCCAGTGCCGGTACCACGCGATCCAGCGCGGGTCGCCGCGGTCGCTGCCATAACCCTCCTCGAAGCCCAGCGGATTCTCACGCCCCCAGCGCCCGCCAACCGCGGCACCGATGAACATCAGGTCACGCTCACGCGGGGCCAGCGACAGGCCGTCCCAATCGATCAGGTGCAGGCCACCGTCATTGCCCATCAGCAGATTGCCGGCATGCAGATCGGTATGACACAGGTGCAGGTCAACCGGAACCTCCTGCAATGCCGCGTGCAGCTGCAGTGCCTGCGCGTGCAGCGCGGTGATGCGCGCATGCTGCCGGTCCCATACGGAAACGAATGCACGGCCCAGTCCATCCTTTGCAGCCGCAAGGCCCTCGCCGGCCAGCCACTGCCCAACGGTCTCAAGTGCCGCAGTTTCCAGCCGCGTGGTCGGAAGCGCACCCTGCAGTTCGGTCGGCAGCTGAGACGCGTGCAGGCGCCGCAGCACCTCGCCCAGGCGCCGCCACTGCCCATGGCTCAACGCCGCCTCGAACCCGGACTGGCCTTCGATGTAAGGGAACAGGGTGAACTGCAATCCCCAACGCTGCACCGACGCGCCACCGGTCAACGCCGGCCACGGGGCAACGATTTCATCGATGCCCAGCGTACCGCGCAGCCAGTGCAGGCTGTCCCATACCGCCGGATCAACCTGGTACGTGCGGCATTTCAGCCACCATTGCCCGTGGCGCGCGTCCACACGATACACGCTGGCATTGGCGTCGGCGCCCACCGGGCGCGGCACCACGGCGGTGGCGGTAATGCCATAGGATTGTTGCAGGACTTCGCCGAGATGCTGCGCCGAAGCGAATGACATGGATGCAAGCGGAAAGTAATACCTGCCGCCACTATCGCAGATGCGATCGCCGCGACACAGACATGTCCGTCACAACATCACCTCGGCGCGACCAAAGGACTAGCCCGCGATGCGCCGCATCATCGCTTCCAGCGGACCGCGTGCGAACCGCCACGACCACAGCCACGCCGCGCCTGTCGCCAGCATCAGGAACAACAGCGCCCACAACAGCACCGACGCAAGCGAAGCACGCCCATCAAGCAGGCCAAGGCTTTCCAGTGTTCCCATGCCCAGCAGGATGTGGCCGACATAGAGCGTGAGGGTCATGCGCCCTGCCGCCGTGAACGGCTCCAGCCAGTCGCCCGGATGTACCCGTGCCAGCCACAGGCAGGCGGCGATGACACTGCAGGCCGCGCCCGCACCGGTAAGCACGTAGGCGGGGCCCGGCGGCATCGGTTGCGTACCCAGCCACGCCTGCCATGGCGTTCCCTGCGCAAGATGCTGCACGCCCTGGCCGGCACCGATCAACAGCACGCCCAGCACCAGCAGTGCACGCTGCACCCGCGGTTGCGACAACTGCAGCCGCGCCAGCAACATGCCCAGCAGGAAGAAGCACAGCCAGGGCAGCAGCGGATGGAAGCCATTGAACAGCAGGTTGCGCGCGGCACCTGGCCATTGCCAGAGGCCGGCGTACTCCAGCGTCTGCCAGTTCCATCCCTGGCTGTAGTCCCAGTGCAGCAGCGCCCAGAACGAACAGGCGGCAAGGCCAACAATGCTGGCCAGCAATACCTGCGGGGAGGCGCGCAGCCACACCACGGCCAGCGCGAAGTACACCGCGTAGTAATGCAGGATGTCGGCGGGGAACACGGTCAGATTGAGCAGGCCCAGCACCAGCAGGAACAGCGCGCGCCGCAAGGTCTGCACGCTGGCTGGCCACCATTGCTGCCGCTGCGTAGCCAGCACCAGGCCAAGACCGGCCAGGGTGACGAAGGTCGCCGACGCCTTGCCTTCCAGCAGATGGAAGAATCCCGCCAGCCAGCCCGCTTCTTCAGCGGGACCGGCCATCGCCAGGCGGAAGTTGACCAGCACCATGCCGGCCAAAGCCAGGTAGCGAGCCAGATCAAGGCCGTGCAATCGCCGGTCATCGGCGCTCATGCGCGTGCCCCGAGCAGCCGCGCGAGCAGGCCAAGATCCAGCGATGCCCCATCGGTGCCATCGGCTTCGCCCAGCCCCCGACGCAGTGCATCGCTTTCGATGGCATCCAGCAGCACCTGAGCCTGCAGTGCCGCTGCCAGCACGGGACGCCGCCGCTCGCGCTGAGCCACCTGCTGCAGGGCTTCGGCCAGCGTCGCCTGCAATTGCCTGCGATTGGCCGCAAATGCCTCGGCCACGGCTGGATTGCGTGCGCTCTCGGCCAGCACTTCGACGGCAAGCGCCGCCCATTCCGGCTGGCGGCACAGTGCGTGGAAGTCCTGAAGGAAAACCAGTACCTGTGCACGCTCGCCATTGGACGCGACCAGTCGCTGCAACAACGGTGCCAGTTCTTCGCTCTCGGCCACCGCCACTGCGAGGATGATCGCTTCCTTGCCCGGAAAGTGGTTGTAGAGATTGCCCAGGCTGACGCCGGCCGCCTGCGCGATGTCACGCATGCTGGTCTGGTGAAATCCCTTTGCGAGGAAGCACTGCAGTGCCGCCTGCAGGATCAGGATCATGCGCTGCTCATTGCGGTCGATTCTGCTCATGCCACAAATAGTGAACGAACGTTCGTCCGTTTTGAAGAGGGTAGCCCGGCCACCACCGGGCTTCGTTCAGGCAGCCTTGACCTCAACCGCTGTTGAGGCCCGATGCTGCCCGCCCTGCCCAACGCTCAACCCGGAGCTGCTGCATGCCACGGATGATCTCCACCCTGCTCGACAGCCGCGCGCTGTGGTTCCTCGCCCGCCTGCTGTTGGCCGTGGTGTTCCTGTCCTCGGGCCTGGCCAAACTGATGGCGTGGGACAACAGCGTCGCCGAGATGCAGGCGGCCGGGCTGCACCCACCTGCGCTGTTCAACATCGCCAGCGCCATGGTGCTGCTGGGCGGCTCACTGTGCCTGCTGCTCGATCGCCTGCTGTGGCTGGGCAGCGGCGCACTTGCGGTGTTCATGCTGTTGACCATCGTCATCGTGCACACCTTCTGGGCCAAGCAAGGTGCAGAACAGCAACTGGCCCTGTTCTTCGCGCTGGAACACCTGAGCGTGGTGGGTGGCCTGATCTGCGCAGCCATCGCAAGCCGTGCGCGGTCTCAGAAGAACTCGTCAAGCAACCGATAGAATGCAAGCCGCCGCTCATCAGGGACCGCACCGTAGCGCCGGAACAGCGTGGCGACACAGCGGGTCTCACCGGAATTGTGGACCAGGCTGCGCGCGGCCAGGGCCAGGTCCTGATAGCGGTCGGCCACGCCCAACCGGCCACAATCGATGAAGCCGGTGAACCGCCCATCGGCCACCATCAGGTTGGGCAGGCAGGCATCGCCATGACTGACCACCAGGTCTTCATGAGCGGGCCGGGTAGCGCGCAGCTCGGCGAAAACCTGCTGCGGGCTCTGGCCCAGCCGCTCGTCGTCGAAGTCATCGGCATCGACCAGCCCCGCCTCGACGCGTGCCTGTGCGGCCTGCAGGCGCGATGCCAACCGCTGGTCGAACGGGCAGTTGGCTACAGGCACGGCATGCAGCCCACGCAGTGCGTCAGCCAGCAGTTCTGCCACCTGCCTCGGCGCGAGCTCCGGCGAGGAGGCCAGGTCGCGGCCGGGCAGCGCGCTCATCAACAACCAGCGCCGACCGCCCTCCTCGGTCGTGGCAATCACCGTCGGCGCCGACTGCCCCTGCGCCTGCAGCCAACGCAGCCGGGCGATCTCATCACCCAGTTCACTGAAGGCATCGATCACTTCCGATTTCAGGAAGGCATCCGCCTGGCCCGATCGATGGACGCGGGCGACGTCGGCACGCGACACACCGATCGACTGCCGTTCGATGTATGCGTCGGTCAGCATTTCCTGCCATGCCTGCGGCAGCTGCATCCCGCAGGGGACCGCTTCGTTTTCGTCCATGTGCATTCAACGACCCAGGCAGGTGGATGGCACTGCCGATTGTCGCGCACCCTGCCGGTTCGCGCCCATCCCTGCAAAGGTGCGCCTGGCGTGGCACAGTGCTGAACGGAATGAGTACGCCGACGCGCACGCAATGGACGAATTGCCGCGCGCCGTCCACAGTAGCCGGCCCCGTACAGGCAGCAGCGGCCGCTGCAACTCCCAACGACAAGGAAGCAGCATGAAGTTGATGGTCATCGGCGCCAGCAGGGGCCTGGGGCGGGCATTCGTTGAAGGCCTGTGCCAACCCGGCGATACCGTTGTCGGCGTCTCCCGCAGTCGCCCGCGCGAAATCCAATGCCCTGCGGGCGTCACCCTACAGTGGATCGAAGCCGACCTGGCCCAACCAACCCTGGCCGCCGACCATATCGCGACGCAGGCACCAGCCGATATCGACGTGCTGATCCACAATCTGGGCATCTGGGAAGCGAACGCCTTCAGCGACGATTACGCCTTCCTCGATGAATCCGACAGTGCCCTCGCACAGCTGATCGACGTCAACGTCACCGCCACCCTGATGCTGCTGCGCCGCCTGCTGCCTCGCGTGCTGCAGGCATCGCGCCCGCAACTGGTGCTGACCGGCTCAACCTCGGCCCTGCCACGCAGCGGCCGCCCGGAAGTGGCGTTCGGCGCTTCGAAATTCGCACTCAACGGCATCGCCGACGCATTGCGCGAAGGCTTCCGTGATCGACGCCTGGCGGTGACCAGCCTGCAGCTGGGTTATCTCAATACCGACGATGCACTGTCGGTTCCCGTGGCAGCGGCGGCAGCGCGCGGCGATGGCGAACTGGTGCCGGTGCACGACGTGGTGACCATGGTGCGTGCGCTGCTGCAGCTGTCGCCGTCCGGCTTCGTACGTGAACTGGTACTGCCCGCCATCGCCGACCCGCGCTACTGACCCCAGGGGCAGCGCAGCGCACTCGCGGTGGCCGCACAGGCGGCCGTGGTTTACCCTGCTCCTCACTGGCCGTCGGTCACAGGCGGGAACCTGCTATGGATGCGCTTTCACGGGTTGCGGCCCAGGTCCTGGACAGCGCCCTGCCCAGCCTGCCGCTGTACCTGCTGCAGGCCACGGCGGTGATCGGCATGATCGGCGTGCTGCTGATCGCCACCCGTCGCGCCGGCCACGCCATTGAAGGCCGCCGCCTGTACGTAGGCGTAGCGCTGGGCCTGATCTACCTGTTCAACTCGTGGTTCGTGGCCCGCTATACGCAAGGGGTGGTCAAGCTCCATCTGGGCTTCGACATCCTGCTGGTCAGTGGCCTGCTTGGCGGCTGGCGCGGCGGCCTGGCCTGCCTCGGCGCCAGCCTGCTGGCCCGCTACCAGTTCGCAGGCACGCTGTACTTCCTGCCTGCTGGCCTGGAGGCCGCACTGCAGATGTTGGCAGGCGTCTGGCTGCGCAGGCGCCTGCACCCGCGCATGCTCAATGAACTCTCGCTGCGCATGATCCTGCAGGCCTGGGGCGTACGCATCGCCGTCACCGCGTTCGGCCTGGCCCTGGGCGTGGCGATCATCGGCGCCGACCTGCTGCCGGTGGAAGAGCTGGCGATCCAGCGCCTGCTGGCGCTGCCGCTGTCACTGCTGATGCTGGGCGCGGTGTTCGCACTGGTCTACAACGATGCGCAGATCGACGTGCAGCGCCAACGCGAACAGGCCTGGCTGCGTATCGATCCGATCAGTGGCCTGCCCAACATGCGCGCGCTCGGCGAACGCCTGCAGCACTTCTGGCGCGACAACGACGGCATCGGCAAGGCCTGCCTGATCGTGGCCGAGATGGGCAACCTGCGCGATCTGCGCCTGCGCTATGGTCCTCTGCAGGACAACGGCCTGTGGCAGCGCGACACCACCGACGAGGTGCATCGGTTGCTGCCCGCGCTGCCGACCGGACAGCTGGAGATCCATCAGTTCGGCGACGCCGCGCTGGCGATCCTGGTACGCGACCTGACCCTGCCCGAACTGCGCACGCAACCACAGATCACCGAGCTGGCCAGCAACCTGGCTGACCGGGTCGGCCGTGACTGGCCGGGCTTCCGCCCGTTGTTCCGCTGCGCGGTGGTGGAGCTCAAGCCCCCAACCCCTGAAGACGACGGCCACCTGCCGTTCCGCGCGATCACCCTGGCGCTCAGCGCGATCGAATCGGGCGTGGTGTTCTTTGATGACCCGATCCAGCGCGACAGCGAGATCGACGCCCTGATCGAGAGCTCACTCGAACGCTGGTTGCAGCAGGGGGATGCGCCGCTGTGCTACCAGCCCAAGCATCGCCTGCAGGATCGCCGGCTGGTCGGCGCCGAAGCACTGCTGCGCATGCGCGATACCGAGGGCAGGATGATCGCACCGATGCGCGTGATCTCCCTGCTGCGTCGGCATGGGCGGTTGGCCGAACTGGAATGGGCCACGCTGCAGTCGGCCATCCATTTCCTGCAGCAGTGCCGGCGTGATGCCACAGCATTGACCGTTGCCGTCAACGTTTCCGCCGAGTCCCTGCGCCAGCCCGGCTTTGGCCAGCGCCTGCAGGAACTGCTGCAGCTGCACGATGTGCCTGGTGAGATGCTGCGCCTGGAGATTGTCGAATGGACCGAGATCGTCGAGCGCGACGTGGTCGATGCCAACATCGCGCAGTTGCTGGCGGCCGAGGTCACCTTGTCGCTGGATGATTTCGGCGCCGGCTATTCAACCCTGATCCTGCTTTCGCAGCTGGCCATTGCCGAGGTCAAGATCGAACAGGCGCTGATCGCCACGCTGTCCGACGCCAAGTCGCAGTCGATCGTGCGCTTCATCGTCGAAGTCGCGCACCGCTGCGGTGCGGTTGTCGTGGCCGAGGGCACCGAGACCCTGGCGCAGGAACAACAACTACGTGCACTTGGCGTGGATGTCGGCCAGGGCTATCTGTACTCGGCAGCGCTGCCGGCCGACGAGTTCCGCCGTTTCGCCGCCAACTAGACTGCGTAGAAGCCCAGGAACATCGCCACCGCCGACTCGGCCACGCGTGCACGCTCATGCGCATTCAACGGCGCCTGCCCCATCGTCACCTGCGGCCAGAACGCGAAGCTCTTCACCAGGCCGTGCAGCTGGTGGCCAGCAAATTCCGGATCAACCTCGCGCAGCCGGCCATCGGCGATGGCCGCGCGGATCCAGGCACTCTCGCCGCTTTCCTTCTCGCCCATGCGACAGACGATGGCCTGCGCGCGCTCCGGCGAATGGATGATCTCGGCCATCGCCACCCGCGCCAGATCGATGAAGTTGGCATCGCTGAGCAGTTCCAGCTTCTGCCCTACCAACTGCAGCAGCTGCGCCTGCAGCGTCTGGTCAGGCCGGTACGGCAACGTATCACTGGCTACGCTGCGTTCCCACAGCTCCTCCAGGATCATCGAGAACAGCGCTTCCTTGCTCGGGAAGTGGTTGTAGACGGTGCGCTTGGAGACCCCGGCCACCTCGGCAATGCGGTCCATGCTGGTCGCCTCGTAGCCCGAGGCACGGAACTCCTCCACCGCCGCGCGCACGATGGCTTCGCGTTTGCGGTCGGTCAGGCGTTGCGGGGCACGGGGCATGGCGGAAACCGGATAGCTGAACGGACACCGACATTTTACACCCGTCAGTGTACTTTTCAAAAAACGGAAACTACACTGTGCAGTGTACTCAGCGGACGTCACCCATGAAGCGCCTGCTCCTTGTCCTCCTGCTTGGAATCCTCGCCGTGACCGCCTACACCTTCTGCAAGTCCTGGTCCCTCCCCGACTTCCCCGACTCGCCGCAGTACCGCGACGGCAAGTTCCGCAACGCCCTGCCGAAGCCGGCAATGGGCCTGCGCGACGGCCTGGAGATCTGGTGGACCTTCCTGTTCAACAAGCCCAAGGGCACCGTGCCCAATCATCCGATCCCGGTGCAGCCGCTGGACCGTGCCACGCTGGACGCTGCGCCGGACCGCAGCCTGTTCCGCATCGGCCATTCCACGATCCTGTTGAAGCTTCGCGGCCAGTACTGGCTGACCGACCCGGTGTTTTCCGAGCGCGCCTCGCCGGTCCAGTGGATGGGACCGGCCCGCTTCCATGCGCCGCCGATCAGCATCGACGAGCTGCCGCCGATTGCCGGCGTGATCCTCTCGCACAACCACTACGACCACCTCGACCACGCCGCCGTGATGCAGTTGGCCGGCAAGACCGCGCGCTTCATCGCACCGCTCGGCGTGGGTGACCAGCTGATCGCCTGGGGCGTGGACGCCGCCAAGGTCGAACAGCTGGACTGGTGGCAATCCACCGAAGCCAACGGCCTGCGCCTGACCGCCACCCCGGGCCAGCATTTTTCCGGCCGCGGGCTGGGCGACAGCGACCGCAGCCTGTGGGCGTCGTGGGTGATCCAGGACGGCGACTTCCGCATCTTCTTCAGCGGCGACACCGGCTACTTCGACGGCTTCAAGGCCATCGGCGAAAAGTATGGCCCGTTCGATCTGACCATGATCGAAACCGGTGCGTACGACCCGCGATGGGCGTTCGTGCACATGCAGCCGGAACAGACCCTGCAGGCGCACCTGGACCTGCGCGGCAAGTGGCTGCTGCCGATCCACAACGGCACCTTCGACCTGGCCCTGCACGCGTGGCAGCAGCCGCTCGAGCGCATTACCGCGCTGGCGAAGGCAAACAACGTGCCGGTGGCCACCCCGATGATGGGTGAAGCGCTGGACATGCAGTCGCCGCAGGCGGGCACGCGCTGGTGGGAGACGGTGGAGTTGTAACCGGCGTGACGGGGCGTCATGTATCCCAAGGCCCTGTAGAGCCGAGCCATGCTCGGCTGCTTCTGAAACGTGTTCAGTGGAAGTCAAGCAGGCTCAGCTCTGGCGAAACTGCAGGTAGAGACGCTGGCAGCATTGCTGACATCAGAATGCACCGCTATCAACTCGGCTTCCGGGAGCGCCTTCTGGACCTGCGCGCATGAGTCACGCGCGACATCGTTTGCGGCCGTTCCCTCTCGCCAGAATCGCAACGCCAAGATGCCCGGCAAACCGCTGCCCAGCAATGCATCGTCACATCCCGACTCTGCAAGACATCGCTCAAATGCACTGAGATCTTCTCCGGTATCGGGCACCCGATACATCAGCGTGAAGCTGAATTCCATCATCAATCCATTTCAGACCTGAGGTCGCTATCAATCAGCGTATGACCTAGCCGGCAGGCGTCCAGAGCCACATGCGTCAGTCCCATCGATGAATCGTGACTCAAGCCCACGAAGGAGGCGACCGGGGATCATCCGCAACCTATTGCAACGCGTCATGTAACCGATTACATACCTTGCTAGCGTAGCGCTCGCCCGATACCGGTCGAACCTGCGAGGCTGTCCGTAATGACGTTGCGCGCCGAACGCTCCAAGGTCTCCCGCTCAGCCTTCCCGTGGCAATCTGCCGCCACCCTGCTGTTGGCCGCCCTCGCCGCTGCCGCACAGGCACAGCCCCTTCCCCCCCGCAGTCAATGGCAGGCCAGCAGTTCCTCGCAGCAGGTGCCGGCGATGGCGATCAGCCACCTGATCGACGGCGACCCGAAGACCGTCACCGGCGGCGCCTTCAGCCCCGGCCACTGGTTCCAGATCGACCTGGGCGCGCCCACCCTGCTGGCCGGCGCGCGCCTCACCTGGGATGTCTCCAATCCGGAAGGCTATTCACTGCAGACCTCGCTGGATGGCACGCAGTGGCAGACCGCGTACACCATGGCCGATTCGCTGGGCGACGTTGAAACGCTGTACTTCGCACCACGCCAGGCACGCTACCTGCGGCTGGCCAGTCCACGGCGCACCTCCGACTGGGGCGTGTCGATCTTCGAGATGGAGCCACTGGACAGCACACTCAGCGCGCGCATCGGCGGTGTCGATGCGACGCAGGCAGCCGCACTCTGGCAAGGCGGCAGTCCGGTCGCCTTGCCGACCGGGAAAGGTGGCAGCCACACGCTCGACATCACGCTGCCGCGCACGCAATCCACGGCTGGCCTGGCAGTGGAATGGGCCGACGGCGCGCGCGGTGCGGCCCGCCTGCAGGCACAGGACGCCCAAGGCCGCTGGCAGGAACTGACCCACGATGCGCAGGCGGCAGATCACAAGCAGAGCTGGCTCGCCGCCGATACCGCGCAATCCGTGCGTGCATTCCGCCTGAGCGTGGAGGGTCCTGCACCAACGGTGGCACGCCTGCGCCTGCTCGGGCCGAAGGCGGTGATGACGCCGATGAAGCAGTACCAGATTGCCGCCAGCGGTGCGCAACGCGCGTTGTTCCCGGCCTCGCTGCAGATGCAGCAGACCTACTGGACCGCTGTTGGGGTGCATGCCGGGCGACAGAAATCGATCTTCGACGAGTACGGCAACCTGGAAGCGTTCAAGGGCGCGCCGCTGGTGCAGCCGATCTGGCGCAGCGCCAGTGGGAGCACTGCAGGTGCCGCCGGGCAGAACGTGCAGCATGCTTTGCGTGATGGCTGGAAGCCGATGCCCTCCGCCACCTGGTCGCCGCAGCCTGGGCTGGAACTGCGCAGCGAAGTGTTCGCCATCGAACGTGATGGCCAGCCGGTGACCTTCCTGCGCCACCGCCTGCACAACACCGGCAGCACCAGGATCGAAGGCACGCTCAGCCTTGTCGTGCGCCCGATGCAGATGAATCCGCCGTGGCAGAACGGTGGCCTGTCGCCGATCCGCGACGTTGCTGTAGACCGTCAGGCCGTGCGCATCAATGGCCGCACGTTGTTGTATTCGCTCACGCCGGTATGGGCGTCTGGTGCGGCGCCCTTCGGCAAGGAGGGGGCCACGGAAATCACCTCGGCCCTCGCCGTTGGGAAGCTGCCTTCCACCCAGCAGGCACGCGATGAGCAGGGTCTTGCCGCCGCCGCTATGGACTACCGTATCTCGCTGGATCCGGGTGCCAGTGATGCCGTCGTGGTTGCCTTCCCGCTGGGTACTGCCGCCGCCGATACCAAGGGTGTGCTGCCCGAGGCACCACCGCTCGATCTGGCCTCGCTGCCGCGCGACGCCAACACGGCATTCGACACCCTGGCCACACAGGCCTCTGCGGACTGGCAGGCACGGCTGGGCCAGGTCGGCCTGCGCCTGCCCGATCCCTCACTGGTGGACATGCTGCGCGCGCAGGCCGCCTACATGCTGATCAACCAGACCGGCCCAGCCATGCAGCCTGGCCCGCGCAACTACAACCGTTCCTTCATCCGCGACGGCATGGCCACCTCGGCGGTGCTGCTGCGCATGGGCGAAGCCCGCGTAGCGCGTGACTACCTGGCCTGGTACAGCAAACACGGAGTGCATGCCAACGGCCTGGTCTCGCCCATCCTCAACGACGATGGCAGCGTCAATACCGGCTTCGGCTCTGACATCGAGTACGACAGCCAGGGCCAGTACGTCGCGCTGGTGGCCGATGTCGCGCGTCTCGATGGCGGGCCCGGGTCGGTGCGTGCCTATCTGCCGAAAGTGAAGGCGGCGCTGCGTTTTCTGCAGGAACTGCGCGAGCGCACGCTGGTGCCCGGCTACAAGGCCGACCAGCCAGCGCCGGAGCGCTTCGCCGGCATTCTTGCGCCATCGATCAGCCACGAGGGCTATCCCTCGCCCACCCACAGCTACTGGGATGACTACTGGGGACTGAAGGGCTGGCACGACGGCGCGTGGCTGGCTGAATCGCTGGGCGACCACGAGACTGCGATGTGGGCACGGGAACAGTACAAACTGCTTTACGACGCGCTGCACGCCTCGATCCGGGCGACGATGGCGTGGAAGGGCATCGACTTCATTCCCTCCTCGGCCGACCTGGGCGATGGCGATCCCACCGGGGTATCGATCGCGCTGGATCCGACCGGCGCACAGAGCGTGCTGCCCGCCGAAGCGCTGCGCATCACCTTCGCCCGCTATCTCGATGACGTGCGCAAGCGCAGCCAGCCCGGCGCGCTGTACGCCTACACGCCATACGAGATCCGCAATGTGCTGAGCTACGTGCACCTTGGCCAGCCACAGGTGGCCGACGAGCTGCTGCAGGGGCTTCTGCACGATCGGCGCCCGCTTGAGTGGCAGGTGCTGGCCGAAGTGGTGCATTCGCGGCTGCGGTTCCCGCGCTATCTCGGCGATATGCCCCATACCTGGATCGGCGCCGAGTACGGCCGCACGCTGTTCGGCATGCTGATGCGCGAAGACGATGATGCGCTGTCGCTGCTGCCAGGCACGCCGCCGTCGTGGGTGGCGGGCGATGGCTTGGCGGTGGAACGCCTGCCGACGGCGTATGGCACGTTGCAGATGCAGGCGCGGCAGCGCGACGGCGTGCTGACGGTGGCGCTTGGCGAGGGGCTGCGCAACGGGACGGCGGTGAAGGTCTGGTGGCCGGCGCGCACGATGCCGAAAACGGTGCGTGTGGATGGACGTAGCGTTTCCGACTTCGATGCCGAGGGTGTGCGGTTGGCGAAGCCCTTCAAGACGCTGGAGGCGCGTTGGTAGAGCAGCCGAGCATGGCTCGGCTCTACAGAAGGCAGATTCCGCGAGTAGATCCACGCCATGCGTGGATGCTCTTGTAGAGTCGAGCCATGCTCGACTCGTCGCGAGCCGCGCGAACCGCGCGAACCGCGCGAACCGCAGCCGAGCATGGCTCGGCTCTACAGAAGCGGAGGTAGCGCCGGGCCACGCCCGGCGTCACTGCAGCGTCGGCAACCCCGGTGGATTGGTCTGCGACTGCGGCACCGCTTCCTCGGCCACATTCCAGCGCTTCAGCGCCTGCGCATAGGTGCCGCTGCCGATCTGGGTGTTCAGCGCCTGCGTCACCGCCTCGGCCAGGCCACTGCCCTTGCGCGTGGTCACCGAGATCGCCGCGGCGTTCGGCCAGCCACCGGGGAACAGGCCCACGCGCCGAACCTTGCCATCGCGTGCCGAGTACGCGCCGGTGGCATTGGGCTCGAACGAGACATCGGCGCGGCCGGTGATCACCGCCAAGCGGCCGACCACCGCGTCGTCGAAGTACTGGTACTCCACCGGCTTCAGGCCCGCGGCGATGTTCTGCTGATCCCACTGACGCAGGATCTGGTCCTGGTTGGTGCTGGCGCCCACCACCACCTTCAGCCCCGCGACATCCGCCGGCTTCTCGATCTTCTGGATCGGCCCATCAGTGCGCGTGTAGATGCCCAGCAGGTCGTAACGATAGCTGGAGAAATCGAATTTCTTCTTGCGCTCCTCGGTGACCGTCACATTGGACAGCACCGCATCGTACTTGCCCGATTCCAGCCCCAGCGGCCAATCGGGCCAGGCCACCGGTACGATCACCAGCTTCAGGCCCAACCCATCGGCGATCAGCCGCGCGATGTCCGGCTCGATGCCGACCACGTCCTTGCTGTCGGCACCATAGTCGGCCAGCGGCAGCTGCCCCGGATGAGTGGCCACGGTGAACGTACCGGGGGTGACGAAGCGATAGTCGGCCGGGATCAACGCCTGCGCCTTCGGGTCAAACGTGCCCTTCAGCACGGCTGTGTTCGCACCGGCCAGGCTGGTCGCGGCCACGGCGCCGGCATCCGGTGCCTGGCGTACGCGCGAATAGACGATACCGGCGATGCCGATGACCAGCACGCCCACGATCAACAGGGTGCTGCGCGAGGGGCGACGCGGTGCTGCAGGGCTCATGGTGTTCCTTCCGGGGCTACAGGGTCTTGGCCAGGAAATCGGCCGTGCGTTGTTGGCGCGGGCGCTCGAACAGGGCCTCGGGCGTGCCCTGCTCGATCACCCGCCCTTGGTCCATCATCACCACGTGGTCGGCCACGCGGCGGGCGAAGCTCAGTTCATGGGTGACGATCACCAGCGTGGTGCCGGAACTGGCCAGCTCCTCGATCACGCTCAGCACTTCAGCCACCAGTTCCGGGTCCAGTGCCGAGGTCGGTTCATCGAACAGCAGCACCTTCGGTTGCAGCGCCAGTGCGCGGGCGATCGCGATGCGCTGCTGCTGGCCACCCGACAGCTGGCGTGGGAAGGCATCGGCCTTGTCGGCCAGGCCAACCCGCTCCAGCAGCGTCCGCGCCTGTTGCTCGGCCTGCGCGCGCGGCACGCCACGCACCGCGATCGGTGCCTCGATGATGTTTTCCAGCGCGGTCAGGTGCGGGAACAGGTTGAAGCCCTGGAACACCATGCCCACTTCCGCACGACGGCGGCGGATCTCACGCTCGGGCAGTTCGTACAAGGTGTCACCCTCGCGGCGGTAGCCAATCAGCTGGCCGCCGACAGTCACGTAGCCGCCGTCGGCGCGTTCCAGGTGGTTGATCAGCCGCAGCAGCGTGGACTTGCCGGCGCCGGACGGGCCAATCAGCACCGTCACGCTGCCGGCGCGCAGGTCCAGGTTCACGTCTTCCAGCACCGGCTGGTCGCCGAACACCTTGCCTACGCCGTGCAGCGACACCGCAGCACCCTCGCCCGCTTCCACCTGCGTGGCGATGCGCGGGCGGCTTGCCACGCGCGGCGCGGCATCGCTCTGCACACGCGGGGGGGATGACACCCGCGACACGGAGCGCTCGCGCTGCAGCTGGCCGCGCGCGAAGCGCTGCTCCACGCGCCGCTGCAGCAGCGACAACACGGTCAGGATCACCAGGTACCAGACCGTGGCGACCATCAGCAGCGGCACCACCTCAAGGTTGCGCCGGTAGATCACCTGCACGGTGTAGAACAGCTCCGGCAGCGCCAGCACATAGACCACCGAGGTACTCTTGGCCAGGCCGATCACATCGTTGAACGCGGCCGGCAGGATCGAGCGCATCGCCTGCGGCAGGATGATGCGCCGCACCTGGCGACCACGCGGCAGGCCGAGCGCGGCCGCGGCCTCGTACTGGCCGTGGTCGACCGAGAGGATGCCACCGCGGATCACCTCGGCCGAGAACGCTGCCTGGTTCAGGGTCAGGCCCAGCACCGCGGCGGTGAACACACCGATCAGCTGTGTGGTCGGGTACGAGAACAGGCTGATGCCGGTGAACGGCACGCCCAGCTCGATGGTGCTGTACAGGTAGCCCAGGTTGTTCAGCAGCAACAACAGCACCAGCAGCGGGATCGAGCGGAACAGCCACACGTAGCCCCACGACACCGCCGACAGCAGCGGCGAGCCGGACACACGGGCCAACGCCAGCAAGGTACCCAATGCGAAACCAAGTCCGGTGCCAAGCGCGGTCAGCAGCAGCGTGCGGCCCAGGCCCTCGAGCACTGGGCGTGCGAAGAACCATTCGGCAAAGGTGCCCCAGCCCCAGCGCGGATTGCCCAGCACGGACTGCAGCCCGATCAGGATCAGCGCCAGTGCCAGCACCGTGCCGAAGACCTGCAGCGGATGCCGGGCCGGCACGATCTTCAGTGCCGGTCCGGGCGCCGGACGAGCGGCGATGCCCTCCAGCGCGGTCGACGGTGTGCTCATGCGTGGGCTCCGTGCAGCAGTGCCTGTGCAGCGGTAACGACAGGCGTCGTCGCCCGCAGGTGCTTCTCGAACGGCAGATGCGCAACCGTTTCCGGGTCGGCCTCCAGATCGAACAACGCGGTGTAGCCATGACTGAGGTACAGGCCAACGGCTTCAGGCTGACGGAAGCCGGTGGTCAGGAACACTCGTCGGTACCCTTGCCGTGCCGCCTGGTCTTCCAGCTCCTGCAGCACGCGTCGCGCGATGCCCTGGCGGCGCAGCCCAGGCAGCGTCCAGATACGCTTGAACTCGGCGGTATCCGGATCACGATGCGGCATGAAGGCGCCACCCGAGATGGCAGCGCCATCACGCAGCAGCAGCACGAACGCCCCTACCGGTGCGGCGAAGGCCTGCGCCGGATAGCGCTGCAGCTCCTCGCGTGCGCTGCCGCCGATGCGGCGGCGCACGTCGGCGTAGCGGCTGTCGTACTCCTGCTCCAGGCCATCGAACAAAGGCCGCGCCAGCGGATCATCCACCGAGGTATAGAGGAAGCGTTCGTTGCTGCTCATGTCGCGTCCTTCACCAGATAGTCTTCGGCCAGCCGCGCCCACAGGCTGGCGGCGGGTGCGATGGCCGCATCGTTGAACACATAGCGCGGGCTGTGCAGCGGGGCGCTGTCACCGTTACCCACGAACACGAAGCTGCCGGGCCGCGCCTGCAGCAGGAAGGCGAAATCCTCGCTGGCGGTGCGTGGCGCGAATTCGGGCACCACCTGTTCGGCACCGAAGCCCTGCACGGCCACCTCGCGGATGTAGGCGGTCTGCTGCGGGTGGTTGATCACGCTCGGGAAGCCGCGCGGGAACTCGATCTCGGCGCGTGCCCCGAACGCCGCCGCGATCTGCTCGGCAAGTTCGGTGACGCGGCGCCGCAGTGTATCGCGCACCTCGGGCAGGTAGGCGCGCACCGTCAGCTTCAGCTCCACCACGTCCGGAATCACATTGGCGGCCTGCCCGCCATGGATCGAGCCCACGGTAACCACGCCCATCTGCCGCGGGTCGACGTTGCGTGACACCACGCTCTGCAGCGCGGTGATGATGTGTGCCGCCACCAGGATCGGGTCGACACTGCCCTGCGGCTCGGCGCCGTGGCCGCCCTTGCCGATCACCTTCAGTCGCGCCCAGTCCACCGAGGCCATCGCTGGCCCGTCGACGAAACCGAAATGGCCCACCGGCACGCCCGGCCAGTTGTGCAGGCCATAGATCGCATCCACCGGGAAGCGCTCGAACAGGCCGTCGGCAATCATCTTCGATGCACCCGAGCCGGTTTCCTCGGCCGGCTGGAATACCAGCTGCAGGGTCCCATCGATCCGTCCGTGGTGGGCCAGGTAATGCGCGGCAGACAGCAGGATGGCGGTGTGGCCATCATGACCGCAGGCATGCATCAGGCCCTCGGTCTGGCTGGCATAGGCCAGGCCGGAGTCCTCATGGATCGGCAGTGCGTCGATGTCGGCGCGCAGGCCGAGGCGACGGCTGCCGTGCCCGCGCTGCAGCGTGCCGACCACGCCGGTGCCACCGAGCCCGGTGGTCACCTCATAACCCCACTGCTGCAGCAGTTCGGCCACGCGGGCGCTGGTGCGATGCTCCTCGAAGGCCAGCTCAGGGTGCCGATGCAGGTCATGGCGGATCGCGATGGCGGCCTCGGCGCGTGCTGCGATCTCAGGCAGCACGCCGGTTGTTGGGGAAGTCCGCCGGGCGTGGCCCGGCGCTACCGCGCTTTCTCCGCTCATCGCCCTACCCTACCTTCCGCGCCGGTTCGGCATCGGTCGAATAGCGGCTGGCCTTGTACGGCAGCCCCAGATGCTCGCGCAGGGTCTGTCCTTCCAGCTCGCGCTGGTGGTAACCGCGCGCCTGCAGGATCGGCAGCACCTGGGTCACGAAATCGTCCAGGCCTTCGCGCTGTGCGGCGAAGCCGAGAATGAAGCCATCGCTGGCACCCGCATCGAACCAGCGGATCAGCTCATCGGCCACATGCTCCGGTGTGCCGATGAAGTTTGGCCGTGGGCTGACCGCTTCCAGCGCCACCTGGCGCAGGCTCAGTCCCTTCTCGCGCGCGTCCTGCTTGATGCGGTCGGTGGTGGAGCGGAACGAATTGCTGCCGATGTCGCCAAGCGCCGGGAACGGTGCATCCGGGTCGTACTGGCTGAAATCATGGTGATCGAAGAAGCGCCCGAGGTAGGCCAGCGCATCTTCCAGCGTCGCCAACGCGGCAATCGCCTGGTATTTGGCTTCGGCCTCCTCGGCAGTACGGCCGACGATGGGACCGATGCCCGGGAAGATCTTCACGTCGTTGCCGCTGCGGCCGTGCGCGATCGCCGAGTTCTTCACCTTCTGGGTGAACGCGCGGGTTTCTTCCAGCGACGGCGAATGGGTGAACACCGCATCGGCGTACTTGCCGGCCAGCGCGATACCATCATCAGACGAACCGGCCTGGAAGATCACCGGCTGGCCCTGTGGCGAACGCTGGATGTTGAGCGGCCCTTCCACCTGGAAGAAGCGGCCCTTGTGATCGAGGCGGCGGAACTTCTCCGGTGCGAAGAACGTGCCACTGTCACGCTCGCGCACGAAGGCATCGTCATCCCACGAATCCCACAGCCCCTGCACGACGTCCAGATACTCATCGGCGATCTGGTAGCGCAGAGCGTGCTCCGGATGCGGGCGGCCGTAGTTGCGGCCGGAGCCTTCCAGCGGTGAGGTCACCACGTTCCAACCGGCGCGGCCGCCGCTGAGAAGATCCAGCGAGGCAAACTGCCGGGCCACGGTGAACGGGTCGCTGTAGGAGGTCGACAGCGTGCCGGCCAGGCCAATCTTCTTCGTTGCCGTGGCCAGTGCCGACAGCAGCGAGATCGGCTCAAAGCGGTTGAGGAAATGCGGGATCGACTTCTCGTTGATGTACAGCCCATCGGCCACGAAGCCAAAGGCAATTCCGTTGTTCTCGGCGGTGCGCGCGATGTCGATGTAGAACTGCAGGTTGACGCTGGCATCGGCCGGATTGGATGGATGCTTCCAGGCATGCATGTGGCTGCCAGGGCCCTGCAGCATGATGCCGAACGGAATGTGGCGCGGGGTGGTGCTCATGGGGATCGCTCCTGCTGGTCAGGCCACCGCCGCGCGTGGCGCGGGCGACAGCAGTTCAAGGGATGTCAGGCGTGCGTCGAGGTCGGCCACCGGCGCATCGAGAATGAACTCACCCACGCCGAAGCGCCGGTGCAGCGCGTCCAGTTCGTCACGCACATGCTGCGCATCGCCGGACAGCACGCTGGGGCGCGTTTCCTCGATGCGGAAGTCCGCCACGCCCACCTGGCGTGCGTACTCGGCAGCCGCCTCGGGGCTGGGCAGGTTCACCGCCTGCCCGGGACCAAGGTGCAGCTTGTAGACGCGTAGCGCACCGATGTGCCGCGCAGCCGCTTCGGCCGTAGGTGCGGCGAAGGCCACCGTCGCCAACAGAGGGGGCTGCGAGGAGACGCTGCGGTAGGCGTCGAACGCCGCCTCGATATGCTTCGGGTCGCCATCGAAGTGCGCGGCGTAGACGAAGCGCCAGCCCAGCTCGGCCGCCTGCTTCGCGCTCTGCGGGCTGGCACCGAGCAGGAAGCGCTCCGGCGCCTGCTGCGGAACCGGACGCGCCAGCACATCGGCTTCAGCGCCGGACAGATAGCCCTCAAGGTCGCGCAGCTGCTGGTCGAAGTCGGCGAACGCCGGGCGCCCGGCCGCCAGCGCGGCAGTCGACGCTGGCAGGCCGCCCGGCGCCTTGCCCACGCCCAGATCCACGCGCCCTGGCGCCAACGCTGCCAGCAGGTTGAAGTTCTCCGCCACCTTGTACGGCGCGTAGTGGCGCAGCATCACCCCGCCGCTGCCGATACGGATGCGCCGGGTCTGCGCCAGCACCCACGCCGCAATCACCTCGGGTGCGGGACTCGCCAACGTCGGCGTGGCATGGTGCTCGGCAAACCAGTACCGGTGATAGCCCAGCTGTTCGGCGCGCTGGGCCAACTGCAGGCTGTTGCGCAGCGCCTGCTCTGGCGAGGCACCTTCGGCCACCGGGCTCTTGTCCAGTACGCTGATCTGATAGCTCATGGTCGCGTCCTCGCTCAGGGGTGGGCCACGGGAATGCCGAGCAATCCATTCAGCGCGGCCAGAATCGGCTCGGCACCGGAGATGTACTGGCGGTCCTGGTGCGCGCCGCTGGCCAGGTCGCTGCGCACGCCCTGCGGCAGCACCAGCTTCGGCAGTGACTGGTCCTGCTCGCCGATCTCGGCGATCACCTCGCGGCGCGGCCGCGCGAAGCCGATGCGGCGCACGTCCAGCTGCGCGTCCAGGCCGTCGATGCTCGACAGCGCCCCTTCCAACAGCAGGCTGTGCCGGCAGAAGAAGCGCTGGCCGGGAATCTGTCCGTCCTCGAACTCACGATCGAGCAGGAACAGGATGGGCTTGTCGGTTGCGTCCAGACTCACGGGGTTGTCCTCAGCGGGGGCGGCAATGCGATGCCGCTTCGATATCGATGCTAGAGATGGCTGCGACCGCAGCAGCGATGCGAAGCGACAATCGACGGTCAGATCCGGCCATGCAGATGCGCCTTGGCCATAAGCAAAGCGCCGCCGGTTATGCCGTCAGGCGATGCGTCGCAGCGGAGCCGGTACCGCCAGCGTCTGTGCGGTCAGATGCCCGGCCGCACGCTCGGTCGCCAGCGCAATCCGCGCCTGCAGGGCCGCACTGTTGATGTGCTCGCCATCGAAGTCGGCCGGCGTGGCGTACACCCCGACTGGAAGTGTGTGCGCCTGCAGGAAACTGAACAACGGCCGCAGCTGGTGGTCGATCACCAGCGCATGGCGCTCGCTGCCACCGGTTGCCGCCAGCAGTACCGGCGTGTCCACCAACGCTTCCAGCCCGATGAAGTCGACCAGATGCTTGAACAGCCCCGGAAACGATCCCCGATAGACCGGCGCAGCCACTACCAGCAGCCCGGCCGCCTCGATCGTCTGCAGCGCCTGCTCCACGGCGGGCTCCACTTCGTCGCGCGACAACGACTGCCCCAGCGAGCGCGCGATCGGCGCCAGCTCCACCAGATCCACACTGGCGTGCACCCGCTGCTGCAACGACTCCAGCAGATACCGCACCAGCAGCAACGTGCGCGACGTCGCCGAACTGGTCGGCGACCCCACTAATGCAACCACCTTCAATGCAGAAGACATGAACTGCTCCTCGATGATGCCGGACTACGTCCGGCCGCCTTTCGCCTTTTGTAGAGCCGAGCCATGCTCGGCTGCTTCCCGCCCTTGTAGAGTCGAGCCATGCTCGACTGCTCCAGGTCAGAACCGGTAATTGACCCGCCCATACCAGTACGCCCCAACGTTGCCCAGCACGTCGCCGTTGTCCCAGGTCGTCTCGATGCTGGCCACATCGGTGGCACTGCGCGCGTACTCCGGCACCTTGCGGGTGCGCTTGTCGAACACGTTGTTGATGCCCAGCGCCGCACTCCAGCCCGCACCCAGTTCCACCGCACCGGAGAGATTGGTCACCAGCACCGGCGGCTGCTTGTACTCCACGCCATTGTTCAGGCGTTTGATCGGGCCGTAATACGTGAAGTCCACATTCGAACGCCAGCGCCCGTTCTGCCACCCCAGCCCGGCCACCTGCGTGTAGCTCGGCGTACGGAAGCGCAGCGCGTACTCGCTGCTCTTTGTCAGCAGGTTGATGTTCGGCAGCCCCTGCAGCACCGCCGGAATGTCGCTGACCTTCTGGATGGTGGTGCGCCCTACGTTGGCCGCGTAGCTCCAGCGCAGCTTGCCCCATGCCGTTTCCTGGTTCGCTTCCAGGGTCAATTCGACGCCGCGTGTGCGGGTGTTGCCCACGTTGGTGAAGTAGCTGGCGTAGAACGCATCACCCGGCAGGATGCTGATACCGGCCGAACCCAGCAGCGCATCGATGGTGTTCTTCTGCGCCGCACTCAGCACCGTGCCACTGTTGTCGGTGATACGCGCCGGATCCTGCGCGTTGTAGCCGATCTGGCTGGACTGCCCGAGCTGGCCACGGATATCGATCTGGTACGCATCCACGGCCAGGTGGAAGGCCGGGCTCGGGTCCCAGGTCACGCCGAGGCTGTAGTTGGTGGCTTTCTCAGGCTTCAGCGGTGTGGCACCCAGTGCGATCGCTGCCGGCGACGACACCTGCGCCACCAGCGTGGTGCCGCAGGGGCAGCTGCCGGTGGCCTGGTAGAACTGCGCGCCCAGGCTGGGCGCATGGAAGCCGTTACTGACCGTGGCCCGCACACCCAGCGCGTCGGTGAAGTCAAATCGCGTGGTCAGGCGGCCGGTGGAGACACTGCCAAAGTCGGAATGGTCTTCCCAGCGAGCGGCCGCATCCAGGTACCAGCGCGAGGTGATGTTGGTGGCCGCGCCCACATAGACCGCCTTGCTGTTGCGCGTAGCCTTCACCGCATCGGCGGTGGAGTAGCCCACGAATGCAGCAGCACCGAAGCCGGTGTACGACTCCCACTGCCCTGCCCCACGTTCGTACCGTTCGTGCTGGTACTCCGCGCCCGCGCTCACTTCCAGCGGCGAAGCGAACGCCGCCACCTCGAAGCCACGGCGCAGGTCCAGGTTGGCGATGCCCTGCTGGTAGTCCAGCTTGCCGTCGTAGAAGTCGGTCGGCGAGCCGGGGTACGGCAGCGAATAGTTCACCGAGTTGCGGGTGTAGGTACGCACCGTGCTGCGGTTGCCGGTCAGGCTGGCGTCGTAGTCCCACCCCGCAATCTGGCCTTTCACGCCCGCCGTGCCGGTGTACTGCTTCTCCTTGGTTTCCAGCACCGGCAGGAAGCCATCGGGGAACACACTCAACACGCCGGGTGCCTTGTAGGTGGTGAAGATGGTCGCCGGCAGGCGGAAGTTCTGGATCGCCTGCGCGGTGCGATCGCTGGCGGTGGCATTGGCATAGAACTGTGCGCTGTCGCCCAGCCCATGGCCCACGTTCACCGCAAACGCCTTCAGCGCATACGAGGGCGAGCTGAGGATGGTGTTGGCCTCGGCATTGCGGTTGGCCTCGGCCGGGTTCGGCGATGCGCCGGCCGGCAACCGGTTGTTCGGGCGCAGCGCAACCAGATTGCCGTTGGCATCTACCGCCGGATAGCTCAGATAGCCATCGATGTAGCGGCGGGTACGGATCGCGTGGTGCTGCCGCGTGGTCTCGCCCGACAGGTTGACGAAGCCATCGGCGCCCCACGGCAGTCCCACATTCGCACGCACGCTGGTGCGCGAACCATCGCCGTCGATGCTCTGACCGCTTTCCACAGCCAGTTCGCCACCCTGTGCCTGCGATTTCAGGATCACGTTGACCACACCGGTAATCGCATCCGAGCCATAGATGGCTGAAGCGCCATCGCGCAGCACTTCCACATGGTCGATGGCCGAGACCGGAATCAACGCCAGATCGGCCCAGGCATGGCCGGGGAAGCCACCGCCGTTGGCGCCACTGACATAGGCACTGGCATTGCGGCGCTTGCCGTTCACCAGCACCAGCGTGTAGCCCGGCGACAGGTTGCGCAGCTGGTAGCCACGGATCAGGCTCTCCTGGTCGCTCTGGTAGCCACCGATCTGGCTGAGCGACGGCAGCGCGCGTTGCAGTGCTTCCAGCAGGTTGGCCTGGCCGGTGGCGGTGAGGTCTTCGGCCGAGATCACATCGATCGGCGTGGAGCTGTTCTTCACCGTACGCGTGCTGGTGCGCGAGCCGGTCACCACCACGGCATCCAACGTGGATGCCGCGACATTGGCGGTTGCTGCCGTGGTGGCAGGATCCGTATCGGCTTCAGCGGCATGGCTGGGCGACGTGGCCAGGGTGGCCGCGATCAGGACGGCAAGAGAGCTCAGGACAGGAGTGTGGGCGGCAGGCATGGGGGCTCGTGGGGGTAGGCCGGAAACACGCTTCCATTCAAGGGCCTGTTCACCCACCGCGACAGGCATGAACGCGTCACCCAGCCGTAACATCCGGCCACCCACATGACTGCTGGTAATGACGTTAGGCGGCATTGCCGGTGCACTGCTGTCTGTAGAGCCGAGCCCACGCTCGGCTGCTCTTCGTGACGGCGTCAGATGCATCCCCCCTGCCGGTATTGAGCCGAGCGTGGGCTCGGCTCTACAAGAGGGGAACGACCGCTCCATATGCCTGCCCGGCATCACCTCATGCCCGTACACCACTCCGCACCGCGCATCACCGCCCGTAGCATCAGGCCATGCCCAGCCCACCTGCCGATCCCGCCGCACCGCTCGTCGCCATCGTCGCCTGCCACGGCCAGGGGCTGTTCGAATTCGGCTGTGCGGTTGGCCTGTTCGCACCCGTGCGGCCGGAACTCGGCGTGGCCTGGTACCGCACCCAGCTCTGCGCAGGCGAGCCCGGCGCATTGCGCATGCTCGGCGGCACGCAGGTGCAGCTTCCCTACGATCTGAGCACAGTTGATGACGCTGACATCATCGTCATTCCCGGCTGGCGTGAGCCCAGCGAGCGTCCACCACAGGCGCTGCTCGAAGCCCTCATCCGTGCCCACGCACGTGGCGCGCGCATCGCCTCGATCTGCTCCGGTGCCTTCGTGCTGGCCTGGGCCGGGCTGCTCGACGGCCGCCAGGCCACCACCCACTGGCGCCTCACCGAAGCGCTGGCGCGTGACTTCCCGCGCATCGACGTACGCGAGGATGTGTTGTACGTGGACACCGGCAGCATCATCACCTCCGCAGGTTCGGCCACCGGCATGGACATGATGCTGCACATGGTGCGCAAGGATTACGGCGCACGGGTAGCCAACCTGGTGGCCGAGCGGCTGGTGCTGGCACCGTGGCGTGATGCCGGCCGCAGCCAGCGCGTCAGCCGGGCCATTCCCAATGGCGAGCCCTCGCGTCTGGCAAAACTGATGGAATGGATGCGCCGCAACCTGCGCGAGCCGCACTCGCTGGGCAGTCTTGCCGAGCAGGCCGCGCTCAGCCAGCGCACACTGCAGCGGCAGTTCCTGGAAGCCACCGGCCTGTCACCCATCGACTGGCTGATCCGCGAACGCGTGGCCTTTGCCCGCGAGCTGCTGGAGACCACCGACCGGCCGCTGCAGTGGATCGCCGAGCAGGCCGGCTTTGGTTCACAGGAATCGTTCCGTCGCCACTTCCGTGGCCAGGTCGACGCGAGCCCCACCGAGTACCGCAGCCAGCATCGCAGCGGTATTGGCGCGGATCGGTTGGTGGGCTGCTGATCCAACTCAGCGCTCCCCAGCGCTACGTGAGAAAAGGCTCACGGCGGACGGTAGAGACCCACGTATAGTGATGGGCGTCACACGAAGCCCCTTCCATGCTCCACGCATTTGCTTACTCCAGCCACATATCGGCTGGGCTTTCCGATGAAACCCTCCGCCAGATCGTCTCGGGCTCTGCCGCGTTCAATCGCCGGGTGGACGTCACCGGAGCACTGCTCGTCGACGGGCAGCGGTTTTTCCAGTACGTCGAAGGCCCGCCCGACGGCCTGGAGGCGGTCAAGCGCCGCATCCATGACAGTCGCTCGCATGCTGCCGTCGTACCGGTACTGGACATGGCCATCAGCGCGCGTGCTGTTCCCTATTGGGCCATGACCCGCATCGACACCGGGCAGATCATGGTGTCCGGCCTGGTCAATGCGCGATGGGACGAATTTGGCCATGCCGTTCCGGGCATGGATCAGCTCGTCGGCCTGCTGCGTCCGCACTTTCCGCGCATCGGCCCGCTCAGTGCGCACCATGCGTCCGTCGGATCCAGATGAACCGCCGCCTTGCGCGCGTACTCCCACGCGGCCGCGTGCTCCCAGCACACGTCATCATTCAAGCCGCGTTACCCATCGTTCCTGCCAGATCCACAGCATGCCTGTACCCGCTCAACCTTCAACGGAAACACGTGCCTCGCCCGCCGAGTTGTTCGAGGTCGTCGTCCTGCGTGCAGGCACGGCCCTGTTCGCGATCGACGTACAGGTGGCCGTGGAAATACGCGGCCCCGAGACCTTCGGCCCTGCAGACCCACATGGCAGGCGGAACCTGGAGGTACGAGGGCAGCCGTTGCCGGTGGCCGACCTGCGCAGGCTCAGCGGGCAACCGGCATTCGATGGCGGCAGCCCAGCCATGCTGCTGATCACCGCCGGCACTGCAACCCTGGCGCTGGCGGTAGATGAAGTGCTCGAGATCGAAACACCGGACGCATCTCCAGACGCAGCCTCGCCGGCCCAGAGTCGACCGTTCAACTTCTGCAGCCGGCACGTTCGGGTGGATGCCACACGTTCGGCTTCGCTGATCGAACCGCAGTCGCTGCTGGCTGCGCTCGCGGTGCGGGACTGAGGCGCCTCTGCTCAAGGGCGCCTGCGAACCGTTTGAAACCGCATGCGCCAGCACTGCGCGGCAAAGCCGATCACAAACACCACCGCCAATCCCAGCAACGTGTGCAGCACCACCGGCGCCATCGGCGCAGCCGCAATGGGATGGTTCACCGGCAAACGTGTCAGCGTTTCATTCACGCCTGGCACCAGCGACAGCAGGAAGCTGAAAGACAGCGCAAATGTCGACACGTAGCGCGCTGCGCGACCCAGCCAGCGCAGCCGGGCGGCCTGCACGCCGCCGAACGCCACCAGCAGCACGATCACGCCGAACGCATGGCCTGGATTGAGCCCCCCCGTGCTGGAGACGGTCAATGACGTAGCGACCGACAGCACCAATCCCAAAAGGTACAGCTTGCCCGAGCGTGTGGCGGGGTCGATCGCGCGATGGCGAATGAGGGCATAAAGGCCGGCGATAGCCGGTACCAGACTGACGGCCGTGTGGATCAAGCCCAGCGTGGACAGAGAGTGCGACATGGAACATCTCCAGAGTTAAATAAACCTACTAGTAGGTAGGTGCATGATTCAAAAAATGACCCGCGTCGCCGCGGGCCCCACCACAGTCATGTCAGGCAGTCGCGCTCACCCGCGCAATGGCCAACCGCGCCAGTGCCGCGAACGTCGCCGCATCGGCGAAACCGCGCGCGGCCAGCATCGCGCCATGTACCGACGACATGAAGGCCTTCGCCTCGTCCGCCGCCGAGCCCTGCAGGCGCAACTGGCCCTGCGCGGCGCCCTTCTCCAGCGTCAACGTCAGCCACCCGCTCAGATCCTCGAAATGCCCGCGTACTTCTTCGGCAATCTCCGCAGGGATCATCGGTGCCTCTGCCGCCAGCATCGCGCAGATACAGAACGACGACGTGCCGCCCGCAATACAACTGGACCAGTAGTCCACATAGGCGTTGAGCTCCTGCAACGGGTCGCCCAGCTGCCGGTCCAGCAGCGCCAGGCCCTCACGCGCCTCGGCCCGGTACAGCTCAACCACCGTGCGCACCAGATCCGCCTTGCTGGGGAAATGGTGGTGGATGCTGGCCTTGCTGATGTTCACCCGCGCCGACACGTCGGCATAGCTGAAGCCGTTGTAGCCACCGGCCTCCAGCAGCGAACGGGCGTGGGACAGGATCTCCTGGGCCTTGGGCGAGAGCGACTCTTTCATGCGCCTCAATCTACTAGTAGGTTGAGGCGTTGTCAACTCCCCGCTGTTGGACTCGCCGGGCATGGCCCGGCGCTACCCACTCCCGGTCAGTCCCCCTGCACCAGCTTGAACTCGCGCAGCAGGCCACCGATCTGGGTCTTGTCCAGCTTGTTCATCAGCAGGTTGCGCAGGAACGCCGGTCCCGGAATATCCAGTTCCTTGCCGTCACGCAGGCGCCCGGTCGCGGCCAGCAGCGAGCGCACGTCGTAGGTGGAATTGAACACCTCCGGCACGCCGCGTTCGATATCCAGCAGCGTGTACACCGCCTCCATCGGCGTGCGCACCGAATACTCGGTGGTGAAGATGCAGTCACGCTGCTTCGATTCGGCGAACTGGCCGATGAAGGCGAAGTTCACCGCCCCCTCCGGCACCACGTCCGGACGATCAGCGGCCTGGCGCGGCATGAAGAACGCGGTGATGTACGGCATCATCACCGGCACCGTCTTGGCACCGGTCGCGGCCAGCTCGTCGATCTCCTCCACCGGCACGCCCAGGTGGTACAGCCACTCGCGGGTGATCTCCTCGCCGGTACAGTCCTGCATCGGCTTCTTCACGTAGTCACCGGGCGTATCCACGAACAGCGAATACACCCAGACCACGATCTGGTCCTTGGGCTGGTTCTTGAAATGCGGCTGACGGTTTACCGTCCAGCTCATCAGCCAGCGCGAGTCGCGCACGCTGACAATGCCGCCGGTCACCACCTTGCCGCTGAAGGGATCGCGCTTGGCAATCTTCTGGATGTAAGCCGGAATGCGCGCGTCCAGCGTGGTTACCGTCGCCGATTCCCACTTGGTTTCCGGGATATGCGCGCCGAACACATCCGGGCGCCCGAACGCTGCATCCTTCGCGGCAATGCGCCGCCACAGGTCCCAGGCCGGCGCCGGGCCTTCATTCAGGCGTGCCGCAGTGTGGTGGTCGCCATTGTCCGAGTTCTCGGTCAGCGAGCCGATGGTCATGAACAGAAGATCGTCCGCGCCCAGATCCACGCCACCGGCTACACCATCACGCATCCAGTGGATGCGCGTGGCCTGCTTGCGGCCCGGCTGCAGATCGAAGTCGACGTCGGTCACCTCGGTGCCGTACTGGAACACCACGCCATGGTCCTGCAGCCACTTCACCAGCGGCAGCACCAGCGATTCGTACTGGTTGTACTTGGTGAACTTCAGCGCCGAGAAGTCCGGCAGGCCGCCAATGTGATGGATGAAGCGATGCAGGTACAGCTTCATCTCCAGCGCCGAATGCCATTCCTCGAACGCGAACATCGTGCGCCAGTACAGCCAGAAGTTGCTGTCCAGGAAATCACGGCCCAGCACTTCGTTGATGCGCTTGTTCTCCATCTCCTGCCGGGTAGCCAGGAACAGCGCGATGATGTCCTTCTGCGCCTGCTCGGTCAGCGTGAACAGGCCGTCGGTGTGCGCATCCTCGCCGCGGTTGATGGTGGCGCGCTGCAACGAATAGTTCGGGTCGTCCTTGTTCAACCAGTAGAACTCGTCCAGCACGCTGGCGTCGTCGATCTCCAGCGAGGGGATCGAGCGGAACAGGTCCCACAGGCACTCGAAATGGTTCTCCATCTCGCGGCCACCACGGATCACGAAACCCTTTTCCGGCACCTTCAGGCCATCCAGCGCGCCGCCGGCAATCTGCTGCTGCTCCAGGATGGTGATGCGCTCACCGGCCAAGCGCCCGTCGCGTACCAGGAACACCGCACCGGCCAGCGAAGCCAGGCCCGAGCCCACAAACCAGGCGCTCTTGCCATCCACACCGGCCGGCTTGCGCGGGCGCGCGAAGGCTTCGTAGTTGCCACTGCTGTAGTACATGCACTGCTCCTTCCTGGAGGGGGTCCACCCCACTCTAGCGCCGAACCCGTGTCCCTCATGCTTCAGCCCGCCTGCGACCCAGTGACGCAGTAGTGCCAGACCATGCCTGGCAGATCCCCTCCACACCGATGATTGACATGCAGGCATTTGCCTGCATATATTCCTCCCAAGGACGGCACCTGCCCGCCCATCGCGAGGAATCTGCAATGGTGGATATCGCACATCGGGTCGGCATCAAGGCCCCTGCAAGCCAGGTGTACCAGGCCCTGGCGACCCCCGAAGGCGTCGCCGCTTGGTGGGCCGAAGACACCCACGGCGACCGCAACGTCGGCGGCACGGTGAAGGTCCGTTTCACCAACAACGGCCAGGAAATAGGCGCCATGGAAATGCAGCTGGAACAGCTCGTTCCCGGCGAACTCGTGCTCTGGAAGTTCTTGGCCGGCCCTGCCGAATGGATCGGCACGCATGCGCGTTTCGCACTGAAACAGGAAGGCGACTACTGCATCGTGCTGTTCACCCACGAAGGCTGGAAGGAACGCGTCGAGTTCACCTCCCACTGCAGCACCAAGTGGGCGGTCTTCTTGATGAGCCTCAAAGCCCTGCTGGAAACCGGCAAGGGCCAGCCCAACCCACACGACATCAGGATCGACAACTGGAACTGAAGACGCCCCGCATGAATGCAGACAAGGTGTTCAAGGCCCTGGCCGACCCCACGCGCAGAACGCTGCTGGACCTGCTCTGCGAGGACAACGGCCAGACCCTGGGCCAGCTGTGCGAACACCTGGACATGGCCCGGCAATCGGTCACCCAACACCTGGGCCTGCTGGAAGACGCCAACCTGATCAGCACCGTGCGCCGTGGCCGCGAGAAGCTGCACTTCATCAACCCGGTGCCGCTGCATGAAGTCTACGAGCGCTGGGTACGCAAGTTCGAGCAGCAGCGCCTGAGCCTGCTGCATGACCTGAAACGAGAACTGGAAGGAGAATGACGATGTCCGCAGAGACCACCCGCTTCATCCACGTGATCTATATCGCCTCCACGCCACAGAAGGTGTTCGAGGCCATCACCAGGCCCGAGATCGCCAGCCGCTACTGGGGCCATGAAAACGTCTCGGACTGGAAGCCCGGCTCGCGCTGGCAGCATGTGCGCGCCAACGAAACGCGCTCGGTCGAGCTGGTCGGCGAAGTGGTGGAGCGCACCCCGCCCTCGCGGCTGGTCATCACCTGGGCCGCCGCCTCGCAGGCCGACAACCCGGACGCCTACAGCCGGGTGACCTTCGAGATCGTGCCCTACCAGGACATGGTGCGGCTGACGGTTACCCATGAGGAGCTGGAACCGGGCAGCGGCATGGATACCGGCATCCGCCAGGGCTGGCCGATCGTGCTGTCCAGCCTGAAGTCGTTGTTGGAGACGGGCAAGGGGCTGGATGTGTTTGCGAAGCCGGCGTAGTCGTCGGGAGGGTTGGCCCGCGCGAGCGGCACCGGGGAGATGGCCCCTGTTGCCGCCGCCGCACAATCCCCAATCACTCCCACAAATTGCATTTCATGGAACAATAGGGAGCACATGGTTCTCGAGTTCCGTTATGTCCCCCGCGTTGCTAACCGTCGATCAGGCTGCCCAGCAGCTCAGCCTGCACCCCAAAACCGTCCTGCGGCATATCCGTAGCGGCCAACTGCGCGCGACCCGCATCGGCAAGTCCTATCGCATCACCGCCGAAGACCTCGACGTGTTCACCGGCACCGTGCGTGAGCCCTCCGCTGCGTGCCCACAGCTCACCACCGTGGTGGACATTCCCGGATGCGGTGCGACACGTGCCGCCGACCTGGCCCGTGCCCTGCATGCGCGCGTCACCGGCCGCGAGGCCGACGATGAGCCGCTGCGCATGGAGACGATCTATTCGCCTGAGCACGATGTGCTCAAGCTGATCGTGATCGGTGGCCTGGCAGGTTCCACGGCGCTGCTGGTCAGCCTGCAGCGTCTGCTGCAGGACCGCAGCGCATGAAGCGGCAGCGCCCCGGCATTCCCACGCAGCACGTACTTGCCGCCTACCGCCAGGTGCTTTCGGACTGGCCGGGACCCCACGAATCGCACCATCTCGCCACCCGTGCCGGTTCCACATTTGTGGTCAGCTGCGGCCCGGAACACGGCCCTGCCCTGGTGCTGCTGCATGGCACCCTCAGCAATGCCGCCAGCTGGATGTTCGATGCTGAACGTTGGAGCGAGCACTACCGCGTGCATGCCGTCGACATCATTGGCGAACCGGGCCTCAGCGAAGGCACGCAACCTGCGCTGGACAGCGATGCGCATGCGCAATGGCTGGATGATGTCCTCGACGCACTCGGCGTGGAAAGTGCAGCATTCGTGGGCCTGTCGTTCGGCGGCTTCCTGGCACTGGACTACGCGCTGCGAAGGCCTGCCCGGGTCAACGCACTGGTCCTGGTCAGCCCCTCGGGTATCGGGCGCCAGCGTGCATTCCTGCTCAAGGCGCTGCCACTGTTGCTGCTTGGCCGATGGGGACGCGAGCGCCTTCGCCGTGCGGTCATGGGTCCCGCGCCACTACATGCACCTGCACGTGCGCAGCCGCTGCTCGACCTGTTGGCATTGATCCGTGCCGAGGTTCGGCCACGTCCGCTGCGCATTCCCCCCATCAGCGACGAGCGGCTGGCTGCGTTGCATCCGCCGGTAGCCCTTGTCATGGGCGCGCGTGATGCCCTCATCGACACCCCTGCCGCCGCCGAACGCATGAAACGGCTCGTCCCGACGGCGGACGTCACCCTGCTCGCAGACGCCTATCACTACATCCCCGGCCTGCGCGAAGACATCCTCGCCCGGCTGCGTCAACTGCAGAACCTCCAGCATGAATGATTCCATTGAACACATCGGCACCACCCGCCTCCTGCGCATCGAGCCGCAGGGCCCCGCACTCGATGCCAACGGCCTGCGCGATCTGGTCGGCGACGCCCTTGGGCATCAGGCCGAGTGGATTGCCGTGCCGGTGCAGCGCCTTTCGGCAGACTTCTTCGAGCTGCGCTCCGGCACGGCCGGGCAATGGCTGCAGATGCTGGTGAACTACCGCCTGCGCTTCGCCGTGCTGGGCGATGTCAGCGGCTACCGCGCACAGAGTGAATCGCTGGACGCGTGGATCACCGAATGCAACCGTGGTCGCGATGGCTGCTTCGTGGCCGATTGGGATGCTCTGCTGGCTCGCCTTTCGGCCCCCGCCAGCGCGGGCTGAACGCCAACCCCACGCTCACCCTCACCGAACCCGGTTCCGACTGCACTCCGACGGCGCCCGCCACAGCATCGCCGGCAGGCTCCCCAGGCGACGTTCGATGAGTGCTTCAGACGCAGATTCCCTGCACAGCAAAGTGGCGGCGGTCACCCTTGGCTTCTGGGTGATGAAAATTGCCGCCACCACCCTCGGCGAGACTGCGGGCGATCTGCTGTCGATGACGCTCAACCTGGGCTACGTGACCAGCTCGGCCATCCTGCTGACGATCTTTGCCGGCCTGCTGGGCATGCAGTTGTCGGCACGGCGCTTCCACCCGGTGCTGTTCTGGTCGGTGGTGCTGGCCACCAGCACCGCCGGCACGACGATGTCCGACCTGCTCGACCGCACGCTTGGCCTGGGCTACGCCACCGGCGCCAGCCTGCTGGCCGGCTGCCTGGCGCTGGTGCTGCTGGCCTGGCGCATGTCGGAAAAGTCGATCTCGGTCAGCAACATCGCATCGCGCCGCGCCGAAGGCTTCTACTGGACCGCCGTGCTGTTCTCCAACACGCTCGGCACCGCGCTGGGCGACTTCCTCGCCGACGATTCCGGGCTGGGCTTCACCGGCGGCGCACTGCTGATCGGCAGCCTCATCGCGCTCACTGCGCTGGCCAGCCGCATCGGGGGCATCAACCGGGTCATCCTGTTCTGGATCGCCTTCGTGCTCACCCGCCCGTTCGGCGCCACCTTCGGCGACCTGCTCACCAAGCCGCTGGAGAAGGGCGGCCTGGGCTTCGGCACGGTAG